>DLKC01000033.1 GCA_002478885.1 Chitinophagaceae bacterium UBA7600 | reverse complement strand
ATCTACCAAGTATCTACCAAGTAAGGCCTAAGAAAGGGTGGGAGAGCTCAGACTTGAAACCTGACACGTGAGATATTTTTTACTGAAAAAAATTGATTGCTGCTGGTAGCCGGGAAGGAGCATAGCAGTGATGCGTTTTGTAATTAAGGCACTAAAAACTAAAAATGTTAGTACTTTTTAAGCTAATATATTTATCAAACGATTTATTTTTGAGCCGAAAAAGAATGATTTATGGCATTTCCTTCGCCCGCTGCTGACTATATGGAAGAACGGATTAGTTTAGATCAATGGCTGATACAGCATCCGTTGTCCACCTTTTTCTTTAAATGCGAAGGGGATAGTATGGTCAATGCCTTTATCCCGCCGAAGGCAATCCTTGTAGTTGACCGGTCGCTAACAGCACAGAACGGCGATATCGTGGTTGCGGTGCTGAATGGGGAATTTACGGTGCGGTACCTACGGAAAAATGACCGCCGCTGCAGCCTCGTACCTGCCAATAACAAACTGAAAGAACTTGAGATAACAGAAGGAATGGATTTTATGCTGTGGGGTGTGGTCATATCAGTAATCAGTAACCCAAAAGACCTGAAACATGTATGCTTTGGTTGACTGCAACAATTTTTACTGTTCCTGCGAACGGGTCTTTAATCCGAAGCTGGAAAACCGGCCTGTTGTTGTGTTGAGTAATAATGACGGCTGCGCTATCGCCAGGAGCGAAGAAGCAAAAGCTCTCGGCATTGTGATGGGTACGCCTGAGTTTATGATCAGGGAGCAGGTGTTGGAGCATGGCATTGCCATCTTTTCTTCCAACTATCCGCTTTATGGCGACCTGAGCGACAGGGTTATGAAGACGCTGGTTTCCTTTGTGCCCCGTATGGAAATCTATTCGATCGATGAAGCATTCCTGGACATGCATGACCTTTACAACCAGGACCTGCTGGCATTGGGCGTTGAAATCAGGAGAACGGTCCGGCGGCACCTCGGCATACCGGTAACAGTGGGTATAGCACCTACAAAAACATTGGCTAAAATGGCTAACCGTTATGCCAAGAAAAAACACCGCGATACAGGGGTCTTTTGGGCGGCCAGCGATGAATTGATCGACCAGGTGCTTGCCGCTACAGAGGTCGTGGATATATGGGGTATTGGCGCACAGTATGCCAAACTGCTTCGCATAAACGGTTTTAAAACAGCAAAAGACTTAAGGGATGCACCCGACGAATGGATCAGGCAAAAAATGAGCGTGGTTGGTTTGAGGTTATTGCATGAGTTAAGGGGCAGGCCATCCATTGCCTGCGCGTTCACCGCACCCGCAAAAAAGAACATCTGCACTTCACGGTCTTTCGGTAAGCTGATCTCGGATTATAAAACATTGTCGGAAGCTGTCTCAAATTACACGGCGGCATGTGCGCTAAAACTGCGGCAACAGCAGTCCTGTGCAAAAGAACTCCATGTTTTCCTGCAGACCAATCCGCACCGGGTACAGGACCAGCAATACATGCGCTCCATTACATTGCAACTGGAAACCGCTTCCAGTATGACCAATGAACTGATCCGCTATGCTTTAAAAGCTTTGGACATCATTTACCAGCCGGGATTTAACTTTATGAAATGTGGCGTTATGGTACAGGATATTAAACCCGAAGATGCCATCCAGCATGCGCTGTTTGACAGTGTTGACAGAAGCAAAAACAAGACGGTGATGCATGCCCTTGACAAAGTAAACAAAGCGCTTGGCAAAGACCTTGTACGCTTTGCCGCGCAGGGTTTTGAAAAGAAATACCGGTTAAGGGCAGGCTACCTGTCCAAACGCTACACGACCAATATGAACGAGTTACTGACTATAAAAATCTGAGTATGTTCAATCCGCACGAACGGTTCCAGCCACGGCTGGTCAAGGCGTTTCAACAGGCAAAAAAATACTACCTGGTCTCCCAAACCTTCCAGAGAGGTCGCGATGTTATCAAAGACGAATCAAAAGAATACCTGTTATTGTCACACTACGACGATAAAGGGCATGCCCTTATCCATAAGAATGCCCTGCCCCACGATAAATTCGCGGCGATCCTCGACCTGCAAAACGAGGCGCATGTTAAAAAGCTCAATGAAATGCTGCAGCCGGATTCGAAATATATCGTGTTCTCTTCCCTGATAAGCGATGCCGATAAAGTGGAACGAACCATGAACCAGTTATACGAGGTCAATATCAAGACCTGGATCCGAACCAAATCGAACTGGCGGATACCGGCTAACTATACCATCCATCCAAAACTGGAACTTATATTTGGGGAGTTATTTGTGCATATGGGTTTTGGCAGCCAGAAAGTGCGGCTGAAACTGGCAGACCTCGAAAAAATCTGATTATGTGTTATCATGTTGCGTTTACGGTAAAGCTGGAAAGCATCCTGGATTATTTCCCTGATGTTGTTGTGGATGATCAGTTGGACATAGAATTCCCTTCGGCGCAATACCTGAATGGATTCAATCATGATATGACCCCAGTGATGGTGCTGGGCAGAAAGGACGGCAAGAAGCATCTTGCTAAAATGATGTGGGGTTTTTTGCCGCCCTATATTACGAACATGGAAGCGGCGATAAAATTTTGGAATGGATACAAAGACGAAAACGGCAAATGGATTACCGGTTATTCGACCCTCAATGCCATAGGGGAAGAAATGTTTGACAAACGATTATTTAAAGATGCTGCCCTGACCAAACGCTGTGTAATTTTTACGGATGGATTTTATGAATGGAGACATGTTTATCCGCTCAATAAGAAAACCGGGCAGCCGTTAAAAACCGCATTGAAGTATCCATATCACATCAAACTGAAAGCAGAGCGCCTGATCATGATGGCCGGAATATGGACGCCGTGGAAACACACGGAGATTGACAAAACAACCGGGGAAGTACTGGAAATGGTTACACCTACTTATGCGATAGTTACAACCAAAGCCAATGCGTTGATGGCACAGGTACACAACTCCAAGATGCGGATGCCAACGATATTAACAAAGGAGTTAGCGGAAGAATGGCTCCAACCGGATTTATCGCAGGAGCGGATATTGGAAATTGCCGCGTATCAATACCCTGCAGAAAAAATGGAGGCCTATACAGTTGAGAAAGGATTCCAGGATGCCCTTGATCCGAGGATGCAACATGAATACCCGGATTTGCCGGCAATTGTTTGCTAAGTTAAGCCGAAGAGGAAATTAATGAACAGATATTGCTGACCGACACAATGAAGCCCGTTACAATTGCTTTTCTTCTATCCTGGCAGCAATTTTTTGAACGAGCTCACCGGGCACATCAGTGGTTGCTTCCCATTGCGCATGCTCATTTAAACCAATCACAAAAGGCACTTCAGCTGCACCGGTAATAGCATACAAGACCTGGTCTTTCTCATCCTGTGCTGTGACCTGGTATGCTTTTCCTTCCACTTCAACCGTGAAAGATTGGATGTCGTCAGTCATCGTTTTTTTTGAAAAGGTAAGGTATTGATTTATTACATCGGTTACCGGTGGTAAATTTAAATCGAAAAATAACGCATCCGCTGTATTGCTGCACTGTCGATAGAATAAAAAAACCAACCTGTGGCTGGCCTTTCATCATTGGGTATATGCGAATGCTTTTTACAGTGCAGCTCCATTTGCTGCTGTTTAAAACAAAATACCAACCATAATCCAAAAATGCAATAGCAACTTAAAAAATAATTCAGGGCTTCTATTGAAAAAACGGGATAGTCCGCCGTAATTATGCTGATACAATGATATCTATTACCGTTTTTATTAGCTTTATTTAAGAAAACACAATTATGAAAAAGCCACAGGTAGATTGGGCAAAGGCAGTGAAGCCATTGATAAAAAAGTATAAGGATAGCAAACACCCTTTGGAAGCAAAAAATCTCTACCAGATGTTGGTGATGGTGGTATTGTCAGCACAGACAACCGATGCACTGATCAATCAAATTAAAGATGAACTCTTTAAGGCTTTTCCGAATATGAAAGCCTTGTCAGGTGCCACGCCCGAAGCATTAATTCCCTACATAACCAAAGTCAGGAATTTCAGGAATAAAGCTAAATGGTTAACGCAAATCGCTGCCTTGATGAAAAAGGACAGTGCAATACCATTAAACATGGATGAATTGGTGGCACTACCGGGCATCGGCAGAAAATCGGCCAACGTCATCAAATTTTTTGCCGGCGCTCCATTCGAAGGAATAGTGGTTGATTTACATGTAGTGCGGGTAGCGCAACGCCTTGGCATCGCCACAGCAGACGATCCTGGCAAAATCGAACAGCAGATCATGGACTTAGTCCCACGGGAAGATTGGGAGGTTGGCATGTCGCTGTCATTTCTTGGGCGCGACATTTGCAGGCCAACACCTGACTGCCCGGTCTGCCCGATGAATAAAGTTTGCGCGTTTTATAATGGGCAATTAAACGGAAACTAAGGTGAAGATTGTTGTGTCCACAGAGTGTTGCCTGAGTGTTGGCACAAGGCAGGCTCTTTTGCAAGGTTGGCTTTTGTGTGTCGGCTTTGTGTGCCTTGCAAATGTGCCTGACTTGGTGCGTTGGCTAACCTTCAATCATTAATGTCTCTTCCAAGGTCTTTTTAAATTCGTTTTCGTTGTTGTAATTGTAGAACGGAACGGCTGTGATCAAATATGTGTCTGTATGAATTTTGATAGTCTTTTGTTTTGTTCTGATTTCCTTTAAAAAGTCTTCTTTCCATTTGTCGTGAGCTTTTAAATGCTCACCTTTTGGCTCTATGAATACCTGAAAAGTCATTTGTTCTCCTTCTCGCTGTTTGCAGAATAATAAAAAGTCAGGTTCAAAGGCCCTACCGAACTTATCGAAGATTTTTATTTCTCTTTCGTTTCGGATTAGGTAAATGTTTTCAAACTTTTGTTGTAGTCCTTCAAATCGTCTAGAAAACAGTTCTACAAATTTCTTTTCCTCACTTGTTCCGTAGTTGGCGTTGTAAACATACCAAGGCTCGCTGGCTACCAAAGTTTCTTGTCCGTCTGCACGTTCGCTGTCTTTGTAAACTTTGATCTCCTTGTCTTTGAAAACTTTATGGATGCGCTCTTTAATATAGTCTGAACCTTCGTATTCTGTTAAATTGCTCTTTATGTCTGCTTCTATGCTTTGCAGAAGTCCGTTAAGTGCTTGCAAATAGTCGAAGTAGCTAATTTCTTTCAGTCGGTTGTCTGTTCCGCTAAATGTGATTTCCAAACCAGCTAAAAAGTCGGTGCTGCCAATGAAATTGGAAAGCGAACCAACGCTAGGAAAAAAATGCGATAAACTGTCAAAGTAGAAAAACGGGTTTTGACTTAATGCAAAACGGATTGTGTTTTTCGGAATTTCGATCAGCTTTACATCTTTGGTTTTGATTGTATCTGTTTCGAATGTCTCCGCAACAGTAAAAGCACCTGACATTTTTCCTACACCTGAAGATAAAGTGTGACGATAGTTTGTTTTTTTAACTCCTAAATCAGCAAATGATTTTATGTTTTCAAAACTCCTTGGAATTCTCTTATTGAAGAAGACGTGTCCATCACGATAAAAGTCCGTCCCCTTAAAATCCATTTTTAAAGTCAGCTGCTTTGTTACAAGGTTTTCATCATCTTCATAAATGCCCGAATCCATAAGGGCTTTTTTCAATTCGGATATGTAACGGTTATCTTCTTTGGTGTGGTAATACAATTCTTCCAATGTTTTCAAGTCATTGGAAATATCATCATCAAATTTTCGGGTAAACTTGTCTTGTCCTTCTTCTAGGGCAAAAGGGCAATACCTTGCACCACGACCAATTAACTGCGCTTCTGAAAGTGTAGTTTTCCCCGGCTTTCCGTCTTTGCCGTCTCGGTCTTCGTAGAGGCGAACAATGTCGAACAAGTTTAAAACGTCCCAACCTTCATTCAGTTTCTGAACTGCAAAAACAGCACGTATTGGATTGTTTTCATCTTCCAAAGTGTTGAGCAAAATTTGGTTTTGCTCAGCTTCTGCATCATTGTTTGCACTCAGACAATTTTCAAACCTGAAATTGAATTGAATTCGCTTTACAATTTCATTGGCCGAAATTCCCTTAGTTTCAAAAAATCGGAAAGCTTTTTGAACAATTGGAACGGTGGAGGTTTTTTTAATTTTCTCCACCATTGCCACCGAAAAATCATCAATCAGTTTATGAAAGGTCTCTTTGTTGTGCTCCGATTCTTTGATTGTCTTTTTTGCCTTGAATAGAATTACAGGCTTCAAATTGATATTGTTTGAAGCTGCTAATTCCTGACGATACAAGTTTAAAATCAAAGCTTGAATGATTCGGTCTTGCTCGTCATACAATGAGCGTATAAGATTTATTTCTTTGGAATATTTGTCTTTGCGAAACTCAGCAAGATCGTATTTGAAAATTACTTTGTCTTGATAATGGTTAAGCAATGCGGCTGTGTCGGTGTCAATCGTTGCTGTAAATTCCAATAAGATATTTTCAAAATTGGAATCATGAATTTTCTTTACAGTATCCTCCCAACTACCAAACAAATTTCCTGATTTTGTTCCTGCCACTAAGTGGTGAGCTTCATCAGCAATTAAAACCAATTTTCGGTCCTTAAAATCTTCGTAAGTTATGCTGTTCTCTTTGGTGTTGTTCAGGTCAATATGAAGTTGTTGAATAGTGGTAAATTTCAAATTTATATTCTGATTGTCAGCTTCTTCAAAGTTGTCAATCTCTTTGATGAGCACTTCCCTTCCATCAATCACAATTTTGTTGTTGAACAAGTATTTTAAAGCCTGCGGATTCAGAAAATTATCTTTGGTTTTCTGAATGATATTGTTGCTGTTTACAAAAAACAAAAAGTTGCGATAGCCTTTTTGATACAGGTGCAACATCAAACCTGCCATTATCAAAGTTTTTCCGCTTCCTGTTGCCATATTGTAAAGCAAGTGGTAGGGCTTTCTTGGCTTTTCTTCTAAATCCTCTTGATCTAAATAAATGTATCGTTTAAATGCTTCAATCTGATAAGGTCGTTGACCAAATTCAGGCTTTAAATTGTCGGTAACCCAATTAGGCAAGTCAACATGTGCTAATGCTCGTTTAGCAAATGGATTATTGAATATTTCGTGCAGGAACGCCATTTGCTTACTTCTTTAATTGGTAAAAGCCTTGGGTTATCTTCTTTTCTTCTTCCGTGCAAGCAAAGTCAGCATCATTGATTGAAGAAAGATTTACATACAATTGGTTTTTATCCAATAATTCGCAAAGGTGCTGTTTCTGCTCGGCAAGACTAAGGGCCCTAAACTCTTCCAAATGCTCGTCCTGCTTCTTAATGTCCACATTGTAATTCAAAAAACTTTTGGCTTTCATTTGGTCCCAAATCTGCAAAAGTGCTTTTGTGTCTTTAGCTTCTTCAATCTGTTCAATAAAAAGTTGATTGTAGCGCTTTAGTTCAAAATAGAAGAAGGATTCGTTAGAGTTTAACTGCTTTAGAACTATTGGTACCCTTTCCAAGATAATATCAATATGTTCTTGAAGCTGCTCAATTAAAATGACTTGTCGTCTAATTTCATTTTCCCTACTTAATTCTAAAATTGCGTGTGCAGTTGTTCCACTCCCAGCGTGAAAATCTAGAACAATATCATTTTCTGAAGACATCAGCTTAATTGTATCTGCTACTGTATAAAGCGACTTTGGAAAACTAAATGCCTTACGTCCTAGGAGTTTTTCTAATAATTTGGTACCATAATGGTACGCATGATATTCTTTTTTGACCCAATGTGTTTTTATTACTTGGTTTTGTTGAAGTTTTTCATAAATATCGATTCTTCCATTTTCAAATTGTGCTAGCAATTTATTTTCCTTTATTAATTTCCCCGCAGTTTTCTTGGTTGTTTTCCAAGTGCGTTCAATGTTTTTATCAGTTATTGGATACACTGCCTCAAAGCCGTCTTGTTGTTCTAACGAAATTTGCTTCAAGTCATTACTAACATATATTGGGTAGTAAAAGTGTGGCTTATTTTCTCTAAGACTGTATTTGCCATCCCTAAACCTGATAAAATTCTTTAATCTAAACTTATCACCTTTTTCACTATCAGTATCATATAACTCTTCTAAATTTTTGTCTAATATGACACTTTCGAATTCAGCAATGCTTTTGTTTTTAGCGTAAACAAGCATGAATTCATTTGAGGTTCCAAAAAACTTTTCTTGGTTTCTTCCCTCTGCTTTATGAACTACTGACACTATGCCAATTCGGTTATCCCTGCCGAAAATATCATCCGCAATTACACCCAAGTAAAATAATTCTACATGATCAATAGCGATTGCTATAAAGCCATCTTCACGCAGGAGATCTCGGGAAATTTCCAGTCTATTCTTGATGAATGTGTACCAGGTTGAATGCTTAAAAGAATTATTATAAGTAAAAGACTCCGCTTCTCCGCCTGTATTGTATGGCGGATCCATGTAAATCAGTTTTACTTCTTCTGCAAATTCTTCTTTTAGTATATGCAATGCTAACAGGTTGTTTCCTTTAATAATGAGGTTGTCGGTTATTATACCTTGTTCGTTTCGGTTAAATTGGTCAAGTGATTTTTCACTGTCTTTGTCAATCCGTTTGGCATTAGTCAAAACTTTTGGCTCTAAAAGTTGGGTAATTTCGTCTTGTGCTAAAATCTCATTGAAGAAAATTTCTTCCCGTTTATCTTCTTCACGGCTTTGCCCACCTTCCAAAATGCTGTCTTTAAATGGCCACACCAAGGCAACTTCATTCCGTTGTTTCAAAAATTTGCCATCAATAGTTAGTCCAATTTTGTTTTTGTATTGGGTGTAGCTGTCATTTAGGTAATTTTTCTGCTCCAAAAACTGTACAAACAAGTTTTGGTTAAAAACCAACATGCCTTTCACATTTACAAAAAACTTTTCCTTCAAACTGGCATTGTCTAGCAACAGCCCAATCAGTTCTTCGTCAAAGTTCTGTGCCTTGTTAAGCACCACCCATTTTTTCAGTTCTCCGTTGTCTGTCACGAAGTTTGGTTCTTTTTTGAGCTGTTCTTCCAATGTATAGTATAGCTTCATTTCTTCCTTGAATTGTCTTGAAAACTTTTTAGGTCGCTAAATTATGCTTTTAAATCTCTGGTTCATTGCTTCGATATAAGTTCATTTAATAACAAATAGCTTGTCTATGTCGGATTAAATAAGAACATAATGTTAGGTTAATGAACGAACGGTGACAAATGTTTCTAAGCCGGTGTGGGCAGGTTGTTGGTTAGCTTTTTTAGCTCTTTGCATGGTTGGCTTTGTGTCCAGGTTTTGTGCGCCTTGCAATGTGCTAAAAATAGCGTGGGGTAGCATGCCAAAGTCTTGGGTGTTTAAATATGTAAAGAATGTTAATTTAGGGTGGCATACAACGACTGAGTATTGCCGAAGGCGGGATATTCGATGCTTGTCCAGCCCGGAACTGAAGCTGAGTAAACAAATAAAAATACAAATTAACAACTAATGATGAGTAGAATTCCGTCAAGCCCGGATGTAGTACAGTAGCCATTTACAGACGATTGACCTTCCGTCCGCCCTGCTTTTGGCAATACTTTTGTTAGGCACAGTTATGCTATGTCTAACTTTTGTTTACGTAATTATTAACAGGTGCATTACTCCTGTCAATTACAGGATAGACAATTTCTGTTGGAAAAACACTTAACTCTTCGAACGTAAAGTTGGGATTCGCTTTTTCAAGATTTTGAGTTTGTGAAAGGTCTTCTGAAATATACTTTAGGTAATCATCTGAAAACCCAAGTTTTTTAAGTAATTCGTTTTTGGTTTCCATTGTGTTACTTTTTGTCATTATTTTGATTGGCAGCTCGCATGATACAATAATTTTCTGAAATAAATGCTTTAGTTATCGGCGTGTTTTCAAAAACCCAATAAAACAAAGCCCACATTCTTCTCATTGCTTTATTCAATCCTACAATACTTTCGGAATGGGTTATTTTTAATTTGCAAACTTCCCAAGCTGCTTCCCTTGTAATTGCATGTCCGTGATTTTTCCACTTACTGTGATCACAAAGTAATGTAGCAATTTCATTTGCCCTAGATTTTTTTTCTTCTGGAGTTACTGGCTTTGTTCCGTCCGAATGTATAGTCCAGTCTTTAAATTTGTAATTATGCAAGTATTCTTCAACTAATTGAATTGAATAATTACTTGCATTTAAAGCATTTCCGATTTCTTTAGGGTCTATTCCATTTAATATCTGTAGGTCTGTCCAAGAAGGTTTTCCTCCTTTTTTTATTGCTTCATCGCCCCTCACTCGGATGTCTTCAATTAAGGTAAGAATAGACTGAGCTGGTACAAATTCGCCTGATTTAGTTCTCACTTGTGGATCAACCGGACCAATTTGAGACTGATTTGACATGATTATTTCATCTCCTGCCATAATAAAAATAGTACCAGCACTCATAGTTTTATTCAAGAGAATAAAACTTATTTTCTCAAATCGTGGTCGCAATTTATTTACAAATTTGGCAACTTGATGAGCATAACCGCCAGGAGTTACTAACACAATATCTAACTCTTTGCAATCGGCAGGCAGCGATGAAATCATCTCATTGAAAGGCAAATCGTCTGAGTCATCAATAGAAATTGCCGCACTGGGCTTGACAACGTTTGCAACGTAGCAGACTATTTCTCTGCCACGAATTGCTTTAATTTCGGCAATACTTTTTCGTAATTCACTTAGAAAGTTCAAATTTTGATACTGATATTTCAATAAACTTTCAAATTCTCGCCCATCTTCCATTTTATCCAATAAAGTCGATGTGACAGGCTTTTGAGATGCAGGTTTGTTTTGAGGTTGTGTCATTTTGTTTTGAGGTGTTGGAATGAATTTACTTTTACTATTCATAATGGTCTGTATAATTGTGCCTAACGCGTTTATTTATGCTATAATACGTTACATGGAAATTACAAAAATCATTGATAATCAACTGCTTTCTGCTAGTGGTTTTTGTATTGTCATTAGTAGAATCGGTATTAAAAAAATTATGATATCCATTTGTATTGTCGATGCCAGGCAGTTTGGTCTTATCGCTGGCTGGCCTACCAAATTCTCAACCGCTAAACAATATAATTCAATCAATTGGGAAAAACAATAGCCTGGGAAAGATTGGAAGGCCATAACGAACCGGTAGTTGGAGTTTTGGCTTATTTCGGCTATAGTTCGGTTAAGGACGGCAAATGTTAAGTGATTTACAGGGTAGCCATTTGGTATAAGTGACGCAAAGGCACAGGTCTGGCCAACACACTAACCGGCACTACCAGACCTGCGCCAAATAGGGGATTGGAGTTTAATCATCTAATCACATCCTAGGAACTCAATTTCTCCAGAACTAGGATAAACAACTGCGCCGCAACCCGCACAGCAAGAATTTTCGTAACCTATGTAGATCATTTTTTTTCCTAAAAACCTCCCAAGCGCAACACCAATTGTGTCACGCATAATTCTTATACTTGATATTGATGAGACCTCATTGTATGGACCATACTTCGGCCATTCAACCACTGAAATCCATACTCTATCTGAAAACTCGTTATAGGCGGTGAGCTTCGTGTGAGTTGAGTCGAGTTTGAAACTCCAATGAGACTCCGAATCAGTAAAGTTTATTGGACCTGCCTTTATATTGATATTGCTTTGCCCAAACAAGGTTAGAGAATTTAGCAAGAATATAATCAAGATAAACTTATGCATTTGACTTTTCTATTTGCCTATAAAATATCTCTTTGTAAAAGTACGCCCCTTCTGGTTGCGCCTAACGACCAAGTATTGCCGAAGGCGGGATATTTGTTGCTTTTCCTGCCCGGAACTATAGCCGATTAATGATTAAAAAAGTTGAAGTTAACAACTAATTGATGAGTAGAATTCTGTCAAGCCCGGATGATGCACAACAGCGATTTTGCTGATGATTGATCTTCCGTCTGCCCCCGCTTTTGGCAATGCTTTTGTTAGCTGTTCGCCCTCTTGAAGTTTGCGAAAATATTCTTTAAAGTTCTCAGCTAAAAATGTCGCGTATTAATTTTTTGATTGTCAAGTTTTCTAGTTTGTTGGCTATTGGACGAATTATGTCAAGTCCTTCACGCCAATGAAGTCTGTCGTTATATATAATACCTAGTAAATAAAATGTTTCAGGAATATCAATGCCTATGTCTTCACAATATTCCAATTTCTTCTTTGTTCCATGTGTGTCAAGAAACACTTGCTTTTTTACGGGGTCAGCAATTTGATAATGTATAAGTGATTCTATTCTTACCCTAACTCCAAAACAAATTGCTAAGGGACAGAAGTCTGTTTGGTCGTTAAGATATTTTTTAACTTCTGCATCAATTATAAGGTGAAATTTATTTGATTCTCCCCAGCTTGTTGGTAATCCTAAAGCTGTAAACTGTGCTGAAATGTCAATGTCAGTTGGGTAAAAATGAAAATGATGTTTGTCCGCCAATGCTTGGATTGTAGGGTCTTCACGCTTTTTTATAAGCTTTAAAATGTGAGGATTAGGATGACTAGCAACATTTTTTAAATAGACAACCTTTAATTTATGTTTGCTAAAACAAAGATGATTAAAATACATTGGGTCTAAATGTGTCATTAAAATTGGAAAAAAATTTTTCCCTGCTCTCTTCATATCCTCAATTAAATTGGTTATGAAATATTGGAAGGAAATTAAATTGGCATCATCCAGATAATCAAATATTTCATCTATTATTAAGATGCAGTCTCTTTTTTTGAAATTTCGCCTGGCTTTTAGAAATAGTGTGATAAAAGATAAAACATCTCTTTGACCATTCGATATTTCATGTGCTTTAGGCCACTCAACCAACAATCCCTTTTTTTTATCTTCTACGGGCTTTATGTTTATTCTTGTTGTATTAAATGACTGAAGAACCTGTGTATATTCATATTTGGAAGCTAAGTAATGAATGTACTTACTTGCTTTTTTAAAATTAAGTCCAAGACTATTGTAAATGTCGATTATTTGAAAAGCGGCAAGAAAACTATCAATAACATCTTTAATGTTTTTGTTATCAAATTGTTGGACTAATAGTGCTAATTTATTTAATTCTTCAACAGCTTGAAGTTCTACAGTCTTGTTAGCTTGAATCCATGCTTTTATTTGTTCAGCAGTTCCACTCTGTGCTTTTATTTCAGTTAATAAATCCAAAAGAGCTTTTGCGATTTTTACTTGACTGAATTTCTGTAATGAAATATTTTCATTTGCATGAAATAAAAATGGGGGATTGGAAAGAAGCTCACTTATATTAGGTAATATTTTGCCAACAGTTCCAAAAGCCTTTTTTACATTAGTATAGTTGTAACCAAATTCTACTTTTTCAGGAATTGAGCTTATTAAAACTGTGGGTTCAATTTCTAACGAGGGCTTAGCAATAGATTTTCCACCAAATTTCAATAGTGTTGCTTTGGCCGTGACTTGACTATTAATTACAAATATGTCGAATTGATTTGAAATTGTATTTTGGCTACTATCAGCTAACAGTGTGCTGGTCGTTCCACCTTCCTCAATTATCATTTTTACTATCGGAAGATTGGTGTCTTTTTTTAAATGGTAATTGTTATTTTCAAGTTCAATTTTATCTCGTTTGAGCGACTCAAAAGCAATAGCGAAAGAACTTTTCCCAAATCCATTTGGTGCGACTAAAATATTAGGTTTGTTGGGTACTAAGTCTAAGTCAAACGAATGGTTCCCAATTCCTTTCACGTTTGTTATTTCGATGCTTTTAATTTTCATTATGCTTAGATTAGTTTTAATATTTACTTGAAATTGGTCGAACTGTTAAGGTTAGCAGGGACGTCCAAGGGTGACAGCTAACGCGTGGATTTATGATGTAATACGTTACATGGAAATTACAACAATCATTGATAATCAACTGCTTTCTGTTAGTGGTTTTTGTATTTTCATTAGTGCAATCGGTATTACAGAAAATTATGATATCAATTTGTATTGTCGAAGCCGGGCAGTTTGGTTTTATCGCTAGCTGTCCTACCCCCCATACTCAACCGCTAAACAATATAAACCAATCAATTGGTAAAAACAATAGCCAGGGAAGTTTGGCAGCAGGAATGTCTGTCCGGGCCTGGCTTTATTTATTTCGCCGGCAGCTTTCTAAAAAGCCTGTTTAACCCGTATAAGCCTTACATGCAGTAATAGAGTAATTTCCTGACGTAACACTAGTCTACATTTTCACGGAAGCAACTGCTTTAGAATCAAGCGCGTAACAGGGGTCACATGACCCCTGTTACCAAAACCGGCTGTTTGCCCATGTAAGTTTGTTTTGCAATGGTAACACATGTGTACCCGGCTGCAGCGGGTGACCAGGGCACAAAAACAAATTTCAAAATCACTTTATTAAAAAAACATTTTATGGCCAGACAAGCAGGCATCCTTCCCATTGAAGGAACAATCGGTAATATCACCTTCTTTAAATCAGGTGATGGTTTTATGGTTCGCCAGAAAGGCGGCGTTTCGGGTGACAAGATCGCAACAGCCCCGGCATTTGAAAGAACAAGGGAAAACATGGCCGAGTTCGGCCGTGCCGGTAAAGCTTCCAAACTGCTGAGGAGTTCGGTGCGCTCCCTGATACAAAAAGCGGCAGACCCCAAGATGATCGGTCGTTTGCAGCAAAGCATGATGATCGTGATCCATGAAGACACGGTGAACCCCCGCGGGCAGCGCAACGTGATCGACGGTGAAGCGGCCCTTTTAAAAGGGTTTGACTTTAATAACCAGGCGAAACTCGGCGCCACGCTGTACATGCCCATCACAACGAGCTATACCCGCGCCAGCGGTGTGCTCACGGCTTCTTTCGAGGCATTTGTGGCATCGACCATGGTGGCGGCGCCTTCGGGCACCACGCATTTTAAGTTGTCGCTGGCAGGCACGGCTGTCGATTTTGAAAACGACAGTTACGAAGTGCAAACCGCGGAATCGGCTTATTACCCGTGGGACAACAGCACGGTACCGGCTTTTGACCTTACCATCGGGTTAAGCCCGGCGACCACCCACCCGGTTTTCTGCGTGTTACTGGTAGAGTTTGTTCAGCAGGTGAACGGCACCAAATACGCTTTGAAAAACGGATCGTTTAATGCCGCGTCGATCGTTGAGGTAGACGCTGACTAGTTCTTTTTTGTTTCACCGGCAGGCACCTTAACCAGGTGCCTGCCTTTTTAAATCTCAGGAGGTTATTATGCATCATACAACTGAAAATAACGGGTTTGTTTTTATGGGCACGATTGGCGGCACTTTGTCGGGCTTATGCAATGCCATCAGCGGGCATGGGGTGTTGCAAACGGCGGTTTATTCCGCCGTGGGAGCTTTTGTAAGCTTTACGGTCTCGTATGTGCTGAACAGGATGATCAGGAAGCGGGATGATAAAAGTTAAGTGCTATAGTTTGGCATGTATTACTGCCGATAAGCGGACAGGAACCTGAACGGAGCGT
>DLKC01000032.1 GCA_002478885.1 Chitinophagaceae bacterium UBA7600 | reverse complement strand
ATGATTCTTTACAACCGTATTTATTATCAAACTTTGATTTGGTTACAGAGTCGTTTACATTGATCGCTGGAATGGGCAGTGTGCCTTTTTCCATACGCTCATATAAACGGTGAACACCTGTTGTAGTTTCTTCACTCAAGCCTTTCACATGCTGGATGAGTTCGGGGTATTTGTCAAAAACGATATTGGTGAGATCGCCCCCATCATCAAGAATCATGTTCAACGGCTTTTCGGCGCTGCCGAAAAACAGTGTCTGCTCAATGCACCAGTCAGCTTCTTCAATTGTTTGTCCTTTCCATGCAAATACGCCAATACCAGCGGCAGCAATCGCAGCGGCTGCATGGTCTTGCGTAGAAAAGATGTTACAACTGCTCCAGCGAACTTCAGCGCCCAAGGCAACCAATGTTTCAATTAATACAGCAGTTTGAATGGTCATATGCAGACAACCGGCAACACGTGCACCTCTTAATGGCTGAGAAGGACCATACTCAGCTCTTAAAGCCATTAAACCGGGCATTTCAGCTTCTGCAAGCCTGATTTCCTTGCGACCCCATTCTGCCAGCGAAATATCTTTCACTTTATACGGCAGGTTCATATCTATCCGAGTTTGCACTGTAGTACTCATTTATTTAAAATTTTGCGCAAAACTACGTTTATGATTGCAAATGACAAAGCAGTCCAACACTTGTTAGTTAATGTAGCATGTTTCGTTTGTAAAATCAACAATTCTTTAAACAGGTTAACGGCGAAAATTCATTTTCAGGCAGTTTGTGGATTCCAGTCGGCGGGATTTTTTCTCCATTGCATCAACACGTCTTCCGTTTCTTTGGCAACGATGCCTTTCTCTACCGCAAGATTGATCATTGCTGTATAATTGGTCAGCGAAATAAACCGGCACCCTTTATCGGCAAATGCCTTGTCGGCCACATCAAAGCCATAATTAAAAATAGAAACCATGCCGATCACATTAACGCCGGCAGCGCGCAACACGTCTACCACCTGCAGGCTGCTCTTGCCGGTTGAGATCAGGTCTTCAACAACAATGGTTTTCTGTTGCGGGTTATAAGCGCCTTCGATCTGGTTGCCGAGCCCATGTTCTTTTGGCTTTGGGCGCACATACAAAAAAGGCAGTTTTAACTGGTCTGCAGCCATAGCTCCCCATGCAATGCCAGCGGTGGCAACCCCGGCCAAAGCTTCTGCGTCAGGGAATTGCTCAAAAATCACATTACAAAGTTCACTCTTTACAAAGTCGCGTATATACGGAAAGGAAAGCACCTTTCGGTTGTCGCAGTAGATCGGGCTCTTCCAGCCGCTGGCCCAGGTAAAAGGCGCTCCCGGACTTAATCTAACGGCACCGGTCTGCAATAATTTTTCAGCTACTGCTTTCTCGTTTGATAACATAAAATAATTTTTTTCAGGATGCGGCGAAGTTAAGCCCCGCGTTAAATTTTTTGACGGTAGTTTGCAAATAATTATAAACAGTGGACTATGCCTAAAAAAATAATTGCCGCCGGTGGATTGGTTACCAACAACAATAATGAGCTGCTAATGATCTTCCGGCGCGGTAAATGGGATCTGCCAAAAGGGAAACTTGACAAAGGGGAAACGATTGAAGCATGCGCCGTGCGGGAAGTAGAAGAAGAAACAGGTTTAACCAATGTTCAATTGGGTGAGTTGATCGGAATTACCAACCACGAATATTTTGATCCTTATTTAAAGAAAGATGTTGTGAAAGAGTCACATTGGTATAAAATGAAAGTCACCGGGCCAAACACTCTTGTTCCACAAACGGAGGAAGACATTACCGATATTACCTGGGCAGATGAAGCTGCGGTGAACAATTACCTAAAGAACTCTTATCCGAATATCGTGGAGATTATAAGTAAATACCGGAAGGGTTGATTCAATCCTTCTTTTTTAAAATGGCAACCGTAAGCCTGCTTATACAAACGAGTTTATTTCTTTCATCGTGAATGCGGATATCCCAGACATGCGTGCTTGCGCCAATGTGTATAGGCGTGCAGGTGCCGGTAACAATGCCTTCTTTTACCCCACGCACATGATTGGCATTGATCTCAATTCCTACGCACATAAATTTTCGCGGATCAATGACCAGGGCCGACGCAACGCTGCCAAGTGTTTCGGCAAGTGCGGCAGAAGCGCCGCCATGTAATAAGCCATAAGGTTGACGAGTGCGGTGATCGACCGGCATGGTGGCTTTGAGATAATCATCACCAATCTCTATATAACGCATGCCAAGATGTTCTCCCATCGTGTGCTTATTCCAATGATCGAAACCGGCAAGTGTTTGTTCCTTGTTGAACCAGATCTTCATAGTTGTTAACAGGCTTTATAAATTTTTCAGGGTGCTGATCACAGCTTCGGGCAGGAATGGAGATGCATCGCCATGATGTTTCAGTATGTCTCTTACGATGGTTGACGCCACAGACGAATATTGCGGCTCACCGGTAAGAAAGACCGTTTCAATTTTTTTATCCAGCATCCGGTTTGCATCGGCAATGGTTTTTTCATATTCAAAATCGCTTACGAAACGTATGCCTCTCAAAATAAATCTTGCATCAATTTTTTTGCAATAGTCAATCGTTAGCCCTGTATAAGCAGCGACCTCAATTTTCGGCTCATCTTTATAAATTTCCCGAAACCACTCCAGGCGCTGCTCCGTTGAGAACATCGGTGATTTGGATGAGTTCATTCCTACGCCAACATGAATTTTATCAAACAACGGCAGCGCACGGTTAATGATATCTGTATGCCCAAGCGTTACGGGATCGAAAGTTCCGGGAAAAAGACAAATGCGGTTCATAAGCTTTTCTCGATTAATTGTTACACAATAATAAAGTTTAATGCAAAGATTTAGACAAGAAGTTTTTTGTAACGGGCTATCGCTCGTTGGGCAGCTTTGGTTGTGTCACTCACTTGTACGCCTGTAACGCTACGCGGCAAAACAAAATGTCGTAAGGTTTTTAATTACAAGACATCTTGCTCCTTTTCATCGATCTTGCCGAGACCTTGATTATTCTCGGACTACTATTTAACAATACTAACTCCAGAAAATATAGCTTATGCCGAAATGGTTTATGCAGAGTGTCTACGCAAATGTTCCGCAATGAATAGGGCGCTCAATTGAGTGACACAACAGGCGATGCCACCTGCACAACAGTCGGAAACACAATTTGCTTACCTGCCTTAAGGTGGGAACGATCAATTACTTTTTGGGCTCAACAGGTATAATGCGGCCATCCTAACAGCCACCCCATTCTCCACCTGGTTGAGAATGATGGAGTGCGGGCCATCGGCTACATCGCTATCGAGTTCAACACCGCGGTTGATGGGGCCGGGATGCATGATCACAATTTCTTTTTTGAGTTTGTCGAGCATGCTGCGTTTGATGCCATAAGCGAGGTTGTATTCGCGCAGCGAAGAGAAGAGTGGCTGGTTCTGCCGCTCGAGCTGTATGCGCAACACATTGGCCACATCGCACCATTCAAGCGCTTTCATTACATCGTATTCTACGCGAACACCATGTGCTTCTTTAATATACTTTGGAATAAGTGTTGGCGGCCCTGCAACCATAATTTCCGCGCCCATTTTATTGAGCAGGTAAATATTGCTTTGCGCTACTCGGCTATGCATAATGTCGCCGATAATTGCCACTTTAAGGCCTTCGAGCGAACCTTTCTTTTCGATCATCGAAAAAGCATCGAGCAAGCCTTGTGTGGGATGTTCATTAATGCCATCGCCAGCATTGATAATGGCTGCAGGGATATGTTTGGCAAGAAAATGCGGCGCACCGCTGGCGCTGTGGCGCATAACCACCATATCCACTTTCATGCTGAGTATATTGTTGACTGTATCCAGAAGGGTCTCTCCTTTTGCGGCAGAAGAAGTGCTGGCGGCAAAATTGAGTGTATCGGCTGAAAGGCGGCGTTCTGCAAGTTCGAAAGACATACGTGTCCTGGTGGAGTTCTCGTAAAAAAGGTTAACGATGGTGATGTCTCTGAGCGAAGGAACTTTTTTAACCGGTCTTTGTAAAACGTCTTTGAATTGCTGTGCTGTGGAAAGAATCAACTCTATATCTTCTTTCGTAAGGTCTTTGATACCCAGCAGATGTGAAGTGGAAAGTTTCATTAAAAAGCGAAGATATAAGATAGTTGCCAGTTTATGGCCACCAGTTTTTGGTTTTAATTCAGCCGCTATTCACAAAACGCAATAACCTGTTACCATATTTCCCGGAAAAATTATTACGCGGCTAAACGAGTACGACATCGTCCCTGCCGTCTTTTTCTTTCCAGTGTACGAGCACTTTTTGAGAAGGAAATGTATCAATGGTTCTGCCCACATAATCTGCATGAATAGGCAGTTCGCGGTTAAACCGGCGATCGATCAACACACATAATTCAACAGTCGCCGGCCGGCCAAAATCAAGCAGAGCATCGAGCGCAGCCCTCGTGGTGCGGCCGGTCCAGAGCACATCGTCAATTATTACCACATGCTTATTTTCAATGCTGAATGGAATATCTGTTGCGTTAGCAATCTTTAGCTCTTTGCGCACGTCGTCGCGATAAAAAGTAATATCCAACTTGCCGTATTTTATTTTGTCGATACTGGTAAGCTGTTTTAATTCATTAACGATCTTATCACTCACATAAATACCGCGAGGCTGCACACCAATAAGGACGGTATTATCGAGATGTAAATGATTTTCGAGAATTTCGTGCGCCAGTCTTTTTATGCTAAGCGATACCTGTTGTTCAGTTAAAATGGATTTCAAAGCCTTTCAATTTTGCACTAAAATAGCTCATTCGATTGCACCGGTAAAAAAAAACCGGCTAAACTGTAAGCGTGCAGGTTTATAACTTTTATACTGCATTAGCAAATGCAGGCAAAGCTATTCATGCACAAACAGTGGCACGTTATGTATAAGAGTTGAAATATCGATACTGCTGACAAGCTTTTCTTCCAGCATGCTGGCATAGGTTTCAAAATAAATGATCACATCTTCCCTTGAATTACGCCTGAGCCAGCGAAAACCACCCGGCAAATGATTCAGCACGCTCCGGTTGTTAAGATATTCGAGATGGTGTATATCGGTGGCAGTTAAGCCAAGCTGCTGCAGCCTGGTCAACAGTAAACCTACCGGTGCATTGGCAATGCCGCAATAGTCTTCCGCTATTTCTGTCCACTCACCGATGCCGGTATGGGCATATTGCAATATTTCTTCTTTCGAAAAACGTGTAACCACCTGCAAAAGGTTACCACAATTACAGGAGCCGTGATTGCCCCATGCATAGTCTGCACCTTCGCTAAGCCTTTGCGCTGTTGCCCTGAGTGCACTGATCAGTTTGAAGTTTGGATTTGCCATAATTTAATTTACCGGTTGATATCGTATAGTTTACCTGCCTGCCAGTAAAGCAGTTTACTATTTCCAAGTTAGAATAATATATAAAACAGGTGAAACAGTTTTTTGTTGCATGCTGTTATCGCCATTATTTTCCCGGCAAGCATTTATTTATTGCAGTATTAATTTTCCGTTTCCCAGTCAGTGTCATTTTTTCCCTGTTCAGAAGAAATAAAATGTTAATGCAGTCCTTCCTTAAAATCGGCCGCAGACGATGCCGTTAATTTGATCGTAATTATTC
Organism: Chitinophagaceae bacterium UBA7600; assembly: GCA_002478885.1. Classification (GTDB taxonomy): domain Bacteria; phylum Bacteroidota; class Bacteroidia; order Chitinophagales; family Chitinophagaceae; genus DLKC01. The sequence continues at coordinate 46,536 of DLKC01000032.1, read as the reverse complement.
ATTGGATGGGTTGTAACCCTGCACTACCAAGTACCTGTTCCAATAGTATTCATCATCAAAACCAAATAATATGGACAGGAAAGAATTTTTATCCCAGGTGGGATTCGGAGCAGCGAGCCTTTTTTTAATTAATTGTTTAGGCGGCTGCAGCAAAAGTGCAGCTACGCCGGCTTCTACAGATTTTACCGTTGATCTTAACGCTTCAGGCAATGCCGCGCTGAAAACTGCCGGTGGATTTGTTTACACGAATGGTGTTGTAGTTGCACAAACACTCGCCGGAAAATTTATCGCCGTATCACAGTCATGCACGCATGAAGGGGCTACTGTTCAGTATGACGCCTCCTCCGACAGGTTTTTCTGCCCTGCCCATGGTTCGGTTTTTGCCGACAGCGGCCAGGTGATTAACGGCCCGGCGGGGCGTGCGCTGACTGAATACACTGTTGATGTAAATGGCAACTCGCTGCATGTTCATATATAGACCACCCACCAAATTTGCACGCAAAGTTGCGCGCCATTTTAGTGGCCGAAATACTGATAAACGGGAACATGAATTGCAGGTATCACTCGGGCGCTCGCTCAGGGCGATGCAGCCGACGAGTGCGACGCAACAGGAGCTGCATCTTGCACTGTAGCCTGCTCCATAAAACCTTTTAAAAAAAGTTGCGGCTCCGAAACCGGAACCGCAACTTTTTATCAAGCGTGGATAACTGATTACTTTGTTTTGGTTGCCCACTCAATAAGAATGTCTGCAACTTCTGCTCTTGAAAACTCAGCCGGTGGGCGCTCTGCATTCTGAAGCATTTCACGCACTTTGGTTCCGCTTAAGGAAACCTGTGTTGCATTTGCAGGAGCTGTTTTGCTGCTGGCCATGCCATTGGTTTCTTTACAGAAGAAAGTGTTTTCAAATTTCAATATCTGCATACCCATTTCCGGGCCTACCTTATCCATGATCTTCTGTGCATCGTAAGTGCCATAATAAGTGCCAACACCTGCATGGTCGCGTCCGATAATCATATGTGTGCAACCATAGTTCTTACGGATGAGCGTGTGGTTGATTGCTTCACGCGGACCTGCATAACGCATTGCAGTAGGCAATACGCTGAGGAAGGTGTTAGCGGGGTTAAAATAACCTGCAATCAACGCTTCGTAGCAACGCATACGAGTATCGGCAGGAATATCATCACTTTTTGTTTCGCCTACAATTGGGTGAATCAATGCGCCGTCCACGATTTCCTGCGCGCATTTGATCAGGTATTCGTGTGCACGGTGTATCGGGTTACGTGTCTGGAAAGCAACAATTGTGTTCCAGCCGCGTTTTGCGAATTCTTCTCTTGTTTCAGAAGGGTCAAGAAAATATTTGCCATCGATCTGATCGTGGCGAACCGGGCGATTAACCATTTCAAGCGGGCCGGCGATAAACTTGTTTCCCCCGCGTTTAATGGCTGCAACACCTGGGTGTTTGTCTTCGGTCGTGCCGAAACATTTTGCTGCGAAATTCTCGAGGTCTAGCTCAAATTTTTCGTCAACAGTCATAATAGCGAGTACATGACCTTCTTTATTCAATAAAGCGATTTCCTGGCCTTCAGTGATATTATCATATTGGTCACCGGCTGGCAATGGAATAGGTATACCCCATGCAAGGCCATTGGTCAATTTCATGTTCTCGATTGCAGACTCACAATCAGCTTTGCCCATAAAACCAGTAATGGGGCTGAATGCGCCTACGGCTATCATTTCAATGTCGGCACCATAACGGTCTTCAACCGTAAGGTTAAATATCGTTTTTGCTTTTGCTTCCAGTTCTTCTTTGCGTGCACCTGTAGCTATTCTGTTTACAAGTACACCACCATGAGGTTGGTTCATATTATCAGTGTTTTTGGTAAGTAATAAAATATCGGATTATGCTTTTACAATGTAGCCGTTTGCTTCGAGCCAGCCCAATACAACATCAGCGCTTTCGTCAAGTGTCTGTGCGCCGGTATCTACAGTTAACTCTGCATTTTCAGGAGCCTCGTAAGGATCACTGATACCTGTAAAATTCTTGATTTCACCTGCACGTGCTTTTTTGTAAAGGCCTTTTGTGTCGCGCTCTTCACATACTTCCAGTGAAGCAGCAACATATATTTCAACAAACTCACCGGCAGGAACCAACGCGCGAACAATATCGCGGTCACTGCGGTATGGAGATACGAAAGCTGTAGAAACTATAATGCCGGCATCAACAAACAATTTTGCTACCTCGCCAATCCTGCGAATGTTCTCTGTGCGGTCTTCTGCAGTAAAACCAAGACCTTTATTCAAACCGTGACGAATATTGTCGCCATCAAGAACGTAGGTGTTATAACCACGCTCGTACAGTTTCTCTTCTACTTTATTTGCAAGGGTAGATTTTCCTGCGCCTGACAAACCAGTGTACCATAAAATAACGCTCTTATGGCCATTTTTGCGCTGGCGGTCTTCTTTGGTGATGGTAGCATTGTGCCACACAATGTTCTTTACAACTTCCATGCTTGAGTTTTTTGTGTTTTTAAAAATTTGCGGCGAATATAGCTGAAGTTTTTTAGAAAAGCAGGCAGCCGGAGTACATTTTCCCTCAATTTCTATATTTCTGGTAGGAATTAGCAGGAAAATCATTTTGAGCCGGTCTTCGTGCGTTGTGGCATCAGTTGTTGCGTCGCACACTTCAGGGTTCTGTTCATTAACAGGCAAGCAGTATTGCTATTTTAATTGCCGGCATATCGGATGTTTGTTTTTAATCTTTCGCCCCCGAGTGTTCCCCGCTTTACACAATCTTGTTTTGAATGGCTTTGGAAACAGCCTCCGTAGCCGAATGCACATGCAGCTTTTCATAGATTTTTTTGATGTGCATGTTCACGGTAAAATAGGTAATGCCGCATTGTGATGCGATCATTTTGTAGCTCATGCCTTTTATAAGCAAGGCCAGGATCTCTTTTTCGCGTTCGGTTAAATTGTACTCGTCAGGTTTGGCCGGCTGGCTTTGAAAGAGTTTCAGCACCTGTCTTGCCACGCTTGCGGTCATAGGTGCGCCACCTTCCACTACTTCTTTTATTCCTTCGATCAGTTTTACCGGAGGCGTTTTTTTAAGGATGTATCCATCAGCGCCAGCAAGTATGGCCGCAAATATTTTTTCATCATCCTCAAAGACCGTTTGCATAATAATGTGCACTTTCGGAAAATGGCTTCGTATGATCCGCACGCCTTCTATCCCGTTGATGCCCGGCATATCAATATCCATGAGTATTACATCCGGGTTACTGGCCTGCACATCTTCCACTACATGGTTGCAGTCTTCAAATACACCGGTACACAACAAACCTTCTTTACTGTTGATCAGCATTTGCAGGCTGTCCCGCCTGTCTTTGTTATCATCAAACACTACAATGGCAATTTCCATTTTACAAATTTCGCGTTGTTCGGTCGCCCGGCAACTACTAATAATAGTAACAGGATTTTTTCAACGATTAATCAGGCAACGGGAAAGTTCAGCTTTACCGAAGAGCCGTCACCCTTTTCTGAAATAATCTCAACATGACCCTGCAGTTCCCTGGTGCGCTTCCGTATATTGTTAAGGCCGTTGCCCTGCTTTTGTTGTTTTATGTCAAATCCCTGCCCGTCATCTTTTATTACAAAATGCACCTGGTTGTTGTGGAGCCACATGTCAATCCAGACATTTCTTGCGTTGGCGTATTTGGCGGTATTGTTCACTGCTTCTTTAAAGATCAGGTAAAAATTTTTACGCGTTTCCATCCCCAGTTTTATATAATGCAGTTCTGTGTCAACCTGCAGGTGTAGCATGCAATTCTTTGCTTCCAGTATTTCCGCGGCAAATGCCTGCATACGGGATAAAATATTTTCAAAGCGGTCATTGCCAGGATTTATCGCCCATACAATATCGCTCATGGCATCCATCATATTTTCTGTGCTCTCGCTGATGCGTTGTATAACGGGTGTTACTTCAGGCAGGCTGTCTTTTGTTCGGTCATCGATCACTTCACTGTAGATGGATATACTGCTAAGCGTTGAGCCTATTTCGTCGTGGAGGTCACTGGCAATGCGGTTTCTCACAGATTGCAGTTTCAGCGCCTGGTTTAACCGGTAACGATACAACAAGTATAAGCCGCCTGCAATAGTAAGTATCAATAGAGCGCGAAACCACCAGGTCATGTACCAGGGCGGAATAACCGTTATAGAAAGAATGCTTTCATTACTGCCCCAAACATCCTGGTAATTACTGGCCCTCACATGGAAAGTGTAAGTGCCGGGATCGAGGTTTGTGTACGTGGCCGTGTGAGCGGTTCCCGAAGCGATCCAGTTTTCATCAAATCCATCCATTCTATATTGATAAAAATTCTTTGCCGGCAATGCCATGTTCGTAGCGGCAAAGTCGATGCTGATCATATTGTATTCATAAGGAAGCGTAACCGCATCTGTAAGAAACACCGGCTTCGATAAAATGTCGGCGTCGCCGCCAAATGCCGCGCTTTTATTATTGATTTTAAAATCTGTAAAGATCACCTTCGAAAAAATCGTATCTGTATTAATGTCTTTCCCTTTAAAATAATTAAACCCGTTAATGCCGCCGAAATACAACCAGCCCGATTTTGATTTACCAAAGCCATAGCGGTTAAATTCATTGCTTTGTAACCCATCTGCTTCATCGTAATTCAGAAAAGTTGCCGTTAAAGAATTGAAGCGGCTTAAACCCTTATTGGTACTCATCCAAAGGTTGCCATTATCATCAGCCACAATTCCATAAATTACACTGTTTGGCAACCCGTCTTTCTCTCGGTAGTTCCTGGATTTGCCGGTTTCAATATTGAACCTGTTTAGCCCGCCGCCTTCTGTTCCTATCCATAAATATTTTTCCGGTTTAACCGGGTCTGCACAAAGTGAAAACAGGATATCTGTACTAAGCGAGGAAGTATCCTTTTCTATATGCCTCCATTGTTTCCACTCATGTGTCTTTACATTAAAGTGTAATAATCCCTGCATACTTGCCAGCCATAAATTATCCTGCTTGTCTTTTATCATCATCATACAGAAGGTATAGGGCAGGTCTGAAGGAGTGACAGGGTAAGCCCAGGCGGTTAGCTGTTGTGTACCTTCATCAAAGTGAATCAGCGAGTCAGAGCAACCAATCCAAATGCCTTTCTCATCACTTAATACACAGCGCTGGTTGCTGATATTTCGCACTAGCTTTCCCTGCGAATAATTCTTGTCATACACGTAAAGGCTTTTCTGCAAAACCAGTGCGTGCCCACCTGCATAGTTGAGATAGGAATTGTCGGCAAACGGGCCCAATTTTACCGGCACCTTTACCCGGGACGATTCCAGGCTTACAAAACTACCAAGGTTGAAATCGAAAAATTGGTTATCCCATTCACTTCCGTCAATGCTTACCTGGTCAGGAAAACATTCGGTAACATGTGAAACGCTGCGATGAGAAATAAAATGAAATTTAGCAGTCTTGGGTAAGTGTTTTATCAGCCCATAGCCAACCGTGCCGATCCACATAGCGTCGTTGCGGTCTCTAAACACGTTAAAAGATGCATCTACCAACTGGCCATTATTGGCAAAATATATTTGCCGCTGGGTATTATGATCAAAATCAACCGTACGTAAAAAGCCAAGATCGCTAAACCATAATATACCTTCTTCATCAACGGCGCTTTGTACACTTATGCCCAGCCTGGTATATCTACTTCGATCAACAACATCAATAGTGCCTGAGGTAGATTTTATCCTGAAAATAGCGTTTTCACTAAAGAAATAAAGATAACCACGCAAGCTGTCTTCTGCCCAACTGATGATGCTGAACTCCATGTTGGGAGTAACAGATTTTACCTGTTGCCGCAAGTCGTAATTCGCTACGGTAAACGTGTCTTTTGCGGGCCTAATATAATATCCCCTGTCTGCGTAAAATATCCACACTATTCCTTTGCTGTCAGTAAACAACAATTGTGGCGAAACTGTCTGCAGCGCTAAGGGCACTGCTGCATTCATGTTAACGCCGCTCCTTGCCGGAAAATTAATATGAGCAACAACCGACTGATATCTATAACCCGTGTTCTTAGCGGCAAAACGGTTGCACACGATCCTGTCAATCCCCCGCCCGGTTATTATCCAGATATACCCTTCCTTGTCTTCCGTTATATGCGTTACGAGATTATCACTAATGGTATTGTTACTGGTATCGCTGTGTTTAAAGTGTATAAATTTTTCCGTATCCCGGTCAAAGAGTTCAAGACCACCGGTTGCAGTGCCTATCCATAATCTCCCCTTGTTGTCTTCGTAAATTGATTTTATATGATTATCCGACAACGAATTTGGATCGGTAGCATCATTGTGATAAACCACAAAGCGATAACCATCATAGCGGTTTAATCCATCTTTTGTTCCAAACCACATAAACCCAAAATGATCCTGCATCATATAGTTGATCATGCCTTGCGATAAGCCATCACGAATGGTAAGAAAAGAAAAATTGAGGTACTGTTTCTGCAAGCCTTCCGCATCCTGTGCAGAAAGATTTGCAGCGCTAATGTTTAAAGCGAAAAAAAATAATAGCAGGAATTTCAATGTTGGTCTTTATTGTTTGGCGGCTTCTAAGATATTTATTCTTTGCAGATGCCGTGCATCCTGTTTAATTTTTCCAGAAAGCAACAACGCTGCCGCCCGGTATCTTTTTTATACCCGGCTTTAGCATATATGGCGTCGTCCCTTGCGTCGCACACTTCAACTGGTGAATATTCAATATGCAATTGCCGAAAAATTTTAATGCGCCCGTAAAGTAAATATTGCCTTTGTCAACGCGTGTGATGCAGCACAAGTGTGCGACGCAACGATGTGTAATAAAAGCACAGCAGCCGGGCTCATTACAAATAACAACGCTAAAAAAAAGTAACACTACTAATATTAGTAGTTACAGGCCCGACTACTACAATTAGTAATTGTCATGCGCCTTTTCATGGTTCAATTTTGAGTCATAAAAAAAACCAATCACCAAAAAAAGCAATCATGAAAAAGACATCATTACTCCTATCGGTCGCCGGGTTGTTTGCGTTAACGCAAAGCCATGCACAAAACAGTTTTCCTGCCGCAGGCCGTGCCGGAATTTATACCACCACACCTGCCGCATCGCTGCAGGTAAAAGGCGGCGCACGAATGGGAACCCTTAGCAACTACACGAATATTGACAGTGCAACCGGTAACCTATCGTTTGCAGGCACGAGCCAATATCTTGTAGGAGGCAATAAGTATGCTTTTGCTTTTTCAGGCAACCCCAATTACGGTTTATATTTTAACCAAACCAACCTGCGTTACGAGTTTCGCGATGGCACTGCGGCTCCTGTGTCTTACATTGGTGCCAACGATGGCAGCGGCTATTTTAAAGGCAACCTTGGAGCAGGCACGACAACTCCTGTTGCAAAACTAGATGTAAACGGCACCGTATTTCTGCGCGGCGTGAACAGCAATACTTTAACGGGAACCCTGAGAAGTGGCGTTGAAATGTTCGTGGGTCGCAACAGCCTCGGTGCTTTGCCTCCGGGTTTAACTCAAGGTGATATTGCATTAAACTATGGAGGCCCGGAAGGCGGCTTCAGGCATTTTATTGTATCAAGGCATAATGCACTGGCCAACTCTAACACCAATGCTATTGACTTTTATATCAACAACAGCACATTTGGTTTGAGCTCTTCGCAACCAGAAACAGGTAATGTGTTAGGACTTTCAATTACCGCAACAGGCGTTGGTATCGGAACAAAATTACCAACGGCCAAGCTGGAAGTATTTGGCGCCGACATAAAAATAAATGATCTGACTATTGGCCGTGGCTCGGGCGCATCTCCTTACAATGTTGCCGTGGGTTTGAACGCATTGGCCGTAAACAGCATCAATACAGACTTTAACACCGCCATTGGAGGCAGCGCACTTAAAGCAAATACACTTGGTGAATACAATACCGCAGTGGGCAGCAATGCGCTTGTGTTTAATACAACCGGCACCAGGAACACAGGTATTGGCGACCTGGCTTTACAAGTAAACAACGGTGAGGGGAATACTGCGATAGGGCATGCATCGCTCGCTGGCCTTTCCGGCACAACGCTCGGTGGCTTTAACAGCGGAATCGGTACTTATGCTGATATTGTCAGCAACAACGTTTCAAACACCACGGTCATCGGCGCCAATGCCATTGCAACCGCCAGCAACCAGGTTAGGGTTGGAGATGTAGCGGTGACAAGCATCGGGGGCCAGGTGGGATGGACTACATTATCTGATGGCCGCGTGAAGAAAAATATCAAATCAAATGTTCCCGGCCTTGCATTCATCAACAAATTGCAGCCTGTTACCTACAATCTTGATGAAACTGCATATGATAAAATTATTCAGCGCGCAAAGCCAACCGGAAAGAATGGCGAGGAAATAATCCTGCCCGCAGAAATACTGGCTGCAAGGCAAGCAAAAGAAAAAATAAATTACACCGGCTTTATCGCGCAGGATGTTGAGAAGGCAGCAAAAGAACTCGGTTATGATTTTAGCGGTGTTGATGCACCCAAGAATGACAAAGACTTGTATGGTTTGCGTTACTCCGATTTTGTAATTCCATTGGTAAAAGCCGTACAGGAATTGTCCGCTCAGAACAAAGAACTAAAAGACCGGCTTGATAAAATAGAACAAATGCTTGCAGCCGGAGCAACAATGCAGTCAGCAAATGACAACGCCATTGCAGGTGTAATACTCAGCGATGCCAGGCTGGCGCAAAACAGGCCGAACCCTTTCAACCAGAACACCATTATCAGTTTTTATGTTCCGCAACATTCCGGAACTGCATCTATACAGGTTTCTGGCACAGACGGAAAAATGATAAAATCTATTCCGGTTACAGCATTGGGCAATGGCCAGGTGACAATCAATGCTGGGCTTTTGTCTTCCGGTACTTACCAGTATTCTTTGGTAATTGATGGTAAAATTGTTGACAGCAAAAAAATGATGATTATAAAATAATAAGTCGTTGCTAACCGACGGGTAATTTCATTAACACTTATACAACCCTGCACGTCATGTGCAGGGTTTTTACGTTACGACCTTCCAATTTAACAGCAAAATTTCTTTACCCGTCAGCAGTTATGCGCTACCTTCAAAGCTGAAAAACCGAACAAACAAATGTCTATTAAACTTATTGCAGACAGCGGGTCGACAAAATGCGAATGGTGTCTTATCTCCAACAATAAAAAAAAGCGCATATTTACCCAGGGTATCAGCCCCTACTTTCTCAACGGACAACAGGTGATCGACATACTTAACAAAGAACTTGTTCCGCGGATGAAAAATGTTGAGCCCGACGAGATTTATTATTATGGTACCGGCCTCGCCAACCGCGACAATGCGAAGTTTATAAAAAAGGCCATTAGCCACGTATTCCCTTCGGCAAAAATAGAAGCAGAAATTGACCTGCTTGCGGCAGCAAGGGCTGTATGCGGACATGAGAAAGGTATCGCCTGCATCCTTGGAACGGGCTCCAATTCCTGTTACTACAATGGAAAGAAGATCATTAAAAACAGTCCCGGCCTTGGCTACGTACTTGGGGATGAAGGCAGCGGCGCCTACCTGGGTAAAAAAGTGATCCAGCATTTCCTTTACAACACTTTCGATGAAGAGCTGATGGGTGCATTTAACCAAAAATTCAATACCAATGCAAATGAAATACTGGAGCATGTTTATAAAATGCCGCAGCCAAACCGCTACCTCGCTTCATACGCAATTTTCCTTGCCGAGAACCGTGGCCACTATATGATCGAAAACATTATCGAGGACGGGCTGAACGATTTTGTTTTTACGCATCTGCATAAATATGGTGAGAGCTGGTTATACCCGGTGAGCTTTGTTGGAAGTATCGCATTTGGCTTTAAGGATGTACTTAAATCGATTTGCAGCAATTATGAATTAACCCTTGGCAAAATTTTAAAACAACCGATGGATGGACTGGTCGGTTACCACCTCAGTTAAGCGGTTAAAAAGAATCCTGTTATTTTTGTGATGAACAATACCGGCAGTGCCGCAGGATCAATTTTCAATACCTATCAATGAGCGAATTTATACGCGTTACTGAGCAACCCCCGCAATACAGGCACCTCGAAAAAATGAGCGTGCAGGAGATACTTACCCATATCAACAATGAAGACAAGGCGGTTCCATACGCTGTTGAAAAAGCACTGCCACAGATCGAAAGGCTTGTTGCAGCGATCAGCGACAAAATGCTTGCGGGCGGCCGGTTGTTTTATGTTGGTGCAGGCACCAGCGGGCGGCTCGGTATTCTGGATGCGAGTGAATGCCCCCCTACCTACGGCGTACCGCCTACCATGGTAACAGGTATTATCGCTGGTGGGAACATAGCGATTGTGAAAGCCGTTGAGGACGCCGAAGACGATACCAGGCAAGGATGGCTCGACCTTGTGCAACACCATGTTTCAAAAAAAGATTTTGTGGTCGGCATTGCAGCCAGCGGAACCACACCCTATGTGATCGGCGCACTTGAAGATTGCCGTAAGCACCATATTGAAACGGGCTGCATTACCTGCAATGCCGGGAGCCCGCTTGCTGCGGCATGCGATTATCCCGTGGAGGTTGTTGTAGGCCCTGAATTTGTAACCGGCAGTACCCGTATGAAAAGCGGCACCGCCCAAAAACTTGTGCTGAATATGATTTCAACAACTGCAATGATTCAGCTCGGGCGTGTGGAAGACAACCGCATGGTGAATATGCAGCTTAACAATGAAAAATTGGTGGACCGCGGCGTGCATATGCTGATGGAAAAAATCAAAATGCCCGACTATGAAAAGGCAAAAACGCTGCTTGAAAAATACAGGACTGTAAAGAAAGCGGCTGATGCTTATTTGAAAGAAAGCCATTGATATAGGTTATAGTTACCCCTGTTATTTCTGGCTTATTTAGATTAGGGCTTTCGATATCAATCTGTAAAGCCACCTCTTTCCTGGCTCACAAATTCCAAAATCACAAAATGGACACTCAGTAGATTCCTTCCCCTGATTGTGGTATGTTCCCATTCGCTAAATATTTGGAATTTTACCCTAAATTTCAGCATGAACCAGATTATAGTGACCATATTTGAGGACAGCAAACACCTGCGCGAAAGCCTGTATTACCTCATTAATGGCACGGAAGGTTTTACCTGTACAGGTGCTTTCCCTGACAGTAACGATCTCTTATTCCAACTCAAAAGATCACTTCCGGATGTGGTGCTAATGGATATTGAGATGCCTGGCAGGAATGGCATTGAGGCAGTAAGACTTATCAAACAGCATTTTCCACCTGTCCAGGTGCTGATGCAAACCGTTTTTCATGATGATAACAATATCTTTAACGCGATATGCGCAGGCGCTTCAGGTTATATTTTAAAAACCACATCGCCTGCAGGTTATATCGAAGCAATAAAAGATGTGTACAATGGCGGGAGCCCTATGACAGGGTCCATTGCACGGCGTGTACTCGAACTATTTCAAAGTAATATTACACCGGCATCGGGTACTGACTACCAGTTAACACCAAAGGAAAAAGAGATTCTGCAGCAACTGGTAAAAGGGAAAAGTTTTAAGATGATAGCCGACAGCATTGGAAGTACTTATGAAACGGTACGTACCCATATGAAAAACATTTATGCCAAGCTGCATGTAAACAGCAACACCGAGGCTGTATCGAAAGCGATCAATGAAAAGATAGTGTAGGCTTTGGCATATGTTCATGCGTGTTGCTAATGTACAAGTGAGTGACACAACAGGTGTTGATAGTAGCAATGCCGTTATATAACGAATGATTTAAAACCTTCTGAAATACATTGACCCTGCTGCACAAAATATTTCTCTGTACGTTGCTTGCCACTTCGTGCATACAATCGCTGTATGCGCAAAAGAATTTTCATTTTACAGCTGTTAAAGCACCAGGCTTACTTACCCCGATAACAAGAGCCGTTGCAGCTGATTCAGGCGGTTATGTGTATGTTGGCACAAACGATGGTTTCTACCGTTTCAACGGGTATGAATTTGACAAATACCCGGTTACCGGCCCCGAATCGGTTTCGTGCCCGATACACAATATACGCTGCCTGCATTATGATGGTGGAAACATCTGGATCGGTGGTGTGGAAGGACTCGCTAAACTGAATATTGCTTCGGGGAAATTTACCTATTTTAAGCCGGAAGAAAAAGAAGTTGCAGCTGGCATTAAACCTGTAGTGCAACGGATAAAACAGATCGGCAATAAACTGTTTCTTTGCACTTACAGGAGCATATCAATAGTCGACCTGGGATCTGAAAACATCACGAGAGTGCCGTTGCCGGAGCAAATCGCAAGCACTTACACGTATGGAGTTTGCAGGGACAAGAACAACAAAATATGGGTTGGTACAACACAGGATGGGCTGCTTATTTACAACACGGAAAATGGGAAATTCTCACCGGTGAAGGAATATTTCCGCGGCTACAATCCACTGCCTACTCAAAATATTACCGCTATTACCGAAGCAGACGAAGAAACGATGTGGATAGGAACCAAAAGTGGAGTGTTTGCACTTAATACATCAACCGGTCTTTGGAGGGAAATTGTTTTACAGGATAATGCCGGAAAAAAGCTTTTGCCGGAAATAAAAAAAATATCACGGGATAAAAACAACAACATGTACATAGCGACCCCGGCTGATGGTTTGTTTTTTTATGATCATGATAAAAGTGTACTTACCAATTTTCGCTATGATGCGCAGTGGCATAATAGCCTGCCCGATAACAGTATTAACGATATCGCAGAAGCTGCAAATGGTGTTTTCTGGTTCGCGACCGAAGACAACTCAATCGCGGAGTTGAACACCTGGTACAACAGGTATGAATACAGCATTATTCCCCCGCTGAGTAATGAAAAAAATATGATATCGGTTACCGATGTGCAACTAAAGGGTGGTGACACCTGGTTGGCAACATCGGAAGGGCTGATACAATACAGCAAAGGCAAAAACTTTATTGTTCACAACCCCGAAAAGCAGGGGTTCGCTTCAAAATACCTGCAGTACCTGGAAGTGCTCAACAACGACTACTTTGTTTTTTCTGCGTACAACGATGGCGTGGGTATTTTTAACAGCAAGACCTTTCAATACGAATACCTGCAACCGCCCGGAAAAAAAATTGGTGGTAAAAAAATGGTATTTGACTGGTTGAGTTACGCAGATAAATCAGGCAACTATTACATGAGCAATGCGCATGGCGATTTCTTCCGCTGCAACTACACTGCGTCAACGATTGACACACTCTTTACCGCTGAAAAAATAAAACTGGATTATCCTGTTGCCATCCCCGAGCCCGATAACAGCAACAGTCTTTGGATTATTGCCGCTTCTCAATTGTATCACTATAATGTTGATGAACAAAAACTGCTGCACGTAACGAGGGACAAAAATGGCATTGACCTTCCGCCGGTTTCATTCCAGGAAGATGTAATCGCTGTTGCAAAAAGCGTTCTTTACATCGCTTCCGATGAAGGCTTTTTTATCTATGACCTTCGCAGGAATGAATTAAAACAGTTCACAGAAAAAAACGGCTTGCCGGATAATAATTGCTTTTCGCTTTTTACCGACAACAATGGCAGGCATTTTATTATGCAACCAAAAAGCATCGTGCTGTTTAGTGAAACAGACTATTCGTTTACCGCCTATCCCATACCAGAATTAAAGGCAATAACAGGCACACAGTATTTCGATCCTGAAGGCAACCTTTATATCGGTGTCGAAAATGCTTTCGTGAAAGTTAACAAAGATGCCCTATCGCCATACACATTAAGACCACAATTAAGCATTGTTCAGGTACAAACCGGCGACAAGATCATAAGCAACGCCGGACTGGTTGCTCAAAAGGGGCTGCGCATAGCATATGACGAATTCCCGGTCATTATCTCCTACGAATTAATCGATCACCTGAACCCCGCAAATAACAAAGTGCGATACAAACTGGAGGGATGGGATGATGACTGGATAACAGACAGCAAACAGAATTTTAAAGCGTTGTATTCGCATCTCGACCCAGGTACTTACAGCTTTGTTGTCGAAGGCACAAATGGCTTTAATAGCAATGTGGCTACAGTAAGAATCCCGGTTACTATTGTCCCGCCGTTCTGGCAAACATGGTGGTTCATTTCTGCAGTTATCTTGTTGCTGCTTGCTGCTGTCTATTCATTTTACAGGTACAGGCTAAACGAGGTTTTAAAAATACAGGCCGTCCGCAATAAAATTGCCAGCGATCTGCACGACGATGTTGGCAGCACGCTCAGCAGTATTCGTATGTACAGCAGTATTGTCAACAACCAGGTAAAAGAAAGTCACCCGCAAAGTGCTGAGTTGCTTAACAAAATCAGTAGCAACAGCGAAGAGATGATCGAAAACATGAGTGACATTGTGTGGATGATAAAACCCGGCAACGACGATTTTAAAAGCATCGAAGACCGCATGCTCAATTTTGCCAATGAACGCTGTACCCCTGCGGATATAAATTTTGAATTCAATAAAGAACCATCAACAGATGTAATGCAGATATCCATGGAAATGCGCAGGGATATCTACCTCATTTTTAAAGAAGCGGTAAATAACGCGGTAAAATATTCCGGTTGTCACAACATACGGGTGGCGCTTACGCTGCAAAATCAAAAATTGCAGGTGCGCATAAGTGATGATGGCAATGGTTTTAACACAGCCACGGTAAAGAATGGCAACGGGCTTTCTAATATGCAGAAACGCACAGCAACGCACAAAGGAACATTCCAAATTAATGCTGCAATTGGTGAGGGAACAGAGATCATTGTTTCGTTTCCTTTGTAACACTAATTTTTTCTTTTACAACGTGTATGTTGCCTGACACCGTTAACGCTAACCGGCAGCGCCGCCCCTGCCCCTTTTGTGGTATTTTTGATGGCCGCCGTACTGGGTAGATTTGTTTTAGTTGTTTAACAGATGTTTCGTGAGAAAGATGGATGTGCCCGGCTGCATTACTGCTATTGAGCTTCGTTGCGTCGCACACTTGTACGGCAGTGCAACCGTGAGCATGCAATTGCAACAGTGTTTTCAACTGAACAGCACCAGCTGCTTAACAATATACAGCACAAGAGTGCGATGCCGGACAGCCGGCACTTTAGCGCAGGAATGATGCTATGAAAACAGGCAGGCCGGACCAGCGTTACCTATATCCTTCCACGAAAAACAAACCAGATAAAATAAACACGACCAGAACTAAAAACCATAAATAACCTTGCTATGAAATCGACCTTCTTACTGCTTTTGATCATCTGCTTTGCAGCAGTTGCCGATGCGCAGCAACCTTTAAATACCGGGCGAAAAAAACCAGTCAATTTTAAAGAACTGCAAAGACAAATGGACAGTCTCTTTAAAGGGAAACCCGTTCGTGCCGCGCATAAAAGATGGAGGCGCATGGAATATTTTTATGCATCGCATTTGAATGACCGTGGTGAAATTGATAATTATATAGATCGCGATATTGATGCCTTGCAACAACTACAAAACAGCGGAGCAGAAGCATCTGGCAACTGGCAATTTGTAGGCCCCTTTGATACGGAAGACGGAATTGGCAGGGTCAACTGCGTAGCGTTTATTGACGCGGATACATGGCTCGTCGGTTCTGCAGGAGGAGGTTTATGGAAGACAGATGTAGCTGGTGTCTATAACCCGAACCTTCCGGGTTTTGATAAACCATGGAAACCGCTTACAGACAATAACGAAGTACTGAGCATTTCGGGCATTGCCGTTAATGCAGCAACACCAAACAAAATTTTTATTCTCACAGGTGATGGCGACTGGTCTGCCAGTAACGACCGCACAACAGAAGGTATTGTTCCGATAACACCAAGCGTAGGCATTTTGCGAACAACGGATGGCGGTACAACCTGGACGCCGACTTCGTTGGTCTTCGGCAAAGATGAGTTGGTTAGTGCACACAAATTAATCATGCATCCTTCCAATGCCGGTAAGATGTATGCATGCACGTCCAAGGGTTTGTTTTATACCGATGACGGTTGGGCGACCAACACAAAACTGTTAAGTGGCGAAGATGTTTGGGATATTGAATTTCATCCAACGAACAGCAATGTTTTCTATGTATCAACTTCAAACAAGTTGTACCGGTCTTCAAACGGAACGCTTACTGATATTACGGCCAACATGCCTAACCTCGATGCCGATGTTACCAGGCTAAAAATTGCGGTATCAGCAGCAGCGCCGGATAACCTTTATATCATAGCCGCCAACAGCGGGCGGGGCCTGGAGGGGGTCTACACTTCTTTAAACCAGGGGAAAAACATATTGAACATACTCGATGGGCACAGCTTGAATATACTCGCTCATGACGGGTTGGAAGATGTATATGCAGATGGCCAGAGCGAATACGATCTTGCTTTTGCAGTCGACCCCGGCAATGCAGCAAAGATCATGGTGGGTGGCATTGGTATGTGGGTAAGCTATGATGCCGGCATAAGTTGGGTACACACCTGTTATGAAGGCAGTTCTTCCGATGACTATGTGCATGCAGATATCCATATGATCGAGTTCAGCCCTTTCTCCGGCACGATCGTTTGCGGTACTGATGGCGGTTTCTGGGCATCCCCAGGCGGAACTGATGATACCCATTGGGAGAAGCGATGGGTAGGCATGTCCATCACCCAGTTCTATCACTTTGATGTAAATACAGCCTCGCCTTATTTTGCTACCGAAGTAATTGGAGGAGCGCAGGATAATGGTAGCAAAGCCAATACCGTTGCAGCGATAGTTTCGTCGGGAGATGTATTTAACCCGCTGCATTTCGATGTTGCAGGAGGTGGCGATGGCTTTAATGCCTTCTCCGGCCGTAAAGACCTCCTTGATTACCGTTACACGGAAGTGCAGAACGGAAAAATTTACCTGCATAGAAATGATCTTGCTTTCGGCTGGACAGAGACCGACATCACACCGTCGGAAAAAATTGGTGCTGATGGTAAGGGTATTGGCACCTGGGACACGCCGCTCGAAGTAAATCCAAATGAATTTCAATCCATCCTTGCAGGTTATAACGAACTTTATTTCAGCAATAGCTTTGGAAGTAACTGGTCGGTAATATGGGATGATTTTAACCCGGGTGATATTAAGGAAATAGCGTGGAATAAAAACAACAGCAACAATATTGCGTTCTACAAGGATGGGAACGTGAAAAAGATTATGAGCACTAATTTGCTGTATCCGGGCTTACTGGGCGCTGATTACAAATGGCAGCAAACCACCTCCAACTTAATAACCGGGAAAGACCTGCCCATCTCAGATATCCAGTTTACCGATGATGCGTACCCGAATAATCTCATCGTTACCATCCCTGGGTATGACAGCGGTTACAAAGTGTTTCGCCTGCAACCCGATTCTACGTGGAAAAACATTTCCTATAACTTACCCAATGTGCCTGCATTGTGTACAGCATATGATGAATTTGGCATTTATGCAGGAACTGACATCGGCGTATTTTTTCTTGCAGACAAAGATTCGGTTTGGACATATTTCTCCAAAAATCTACCCACCGTACCCATTACACAAATAGAAGTTGTGCAGGACATGATCGGGCGGCGTGTTTATTGCGGCACCTATGGCAGGGGCATCTGGAAATCTGAGCCGGCACCTGCAAAACGCGTAACGAGGTATTATGTAAACAAAACGGCAACCGGCCTTAACAATGGCACAAGCTGGGTCAATGCATTTGTTAAGATACAGGATGCCATTGACAAGGCCGTTCCGGGCGATACAATATGGGTTGCAAAAGGCGTTTATTATCCCACATCCACTTATAACATCACCGGAGGCAGTGCCGCCCGGCTCTATACATTTATTGTAGATAACAACACAAATATTTACGGCGGATTCAACGGCACGGAAACAAAAATTGAACAGCGCAACAGCGCGCTAAATGAAACCGTACTCAGCGGCGATATCGGCGTGCCTGTGACGGCTACCGACAATGCTTATCATGTACTTACTGTTTTAAACGCTACCAAAAATTCAACCATTGATGGCTTTACGGTCAGGGATGGCTATGCAAACGGATCTACGACATATCCTTCTTTGTACCGCGGCGGTGCTGTATTGCTGTCGTACGACAGCGCAAATGCCGGGAGGCCTCTTTTCAAAAACTGTTTCTTCGCAAATAACCTGGCTGCGCAGGGTGGCGCTGTCTATCTGTCGCAATATTTTGACCGGGGTGCTCAAACGGTTTTTTTGAAATGTACATTCAGCCAGAATTATACATACAACAACGCTTACGGGGAGCGTGGCGGTGCAATCTGCGTAGATGCCTCTCCAGGCTCCAACGGGCCTTTCGGTAATATATCACTGGCCATAGACAGTTGTATTTTTCAATACAACAATTCGCCAAACGGCGCAGCCATTTTTAATGATGCCCAGTATAAAGGCACCATCAAATACAGCATCAATCAAACACAATTCCTCCACAACAAAACCAACACAACCTCCGGTTACGGCGGAGCTATTACCAACTATACCGACAGCAAAGGAATATTGACCCTTACAGTTAATGGCTGCGCATTCACAGACGATGATGCGCCCAATGCAGGCGGTGCCATTTACAATAGTGGTAGTTTCCTTAATGACGACAATATGAACATCAATCTAAGCAAGTGCAGCTTTGATTCCTGTTCGGGTTATGCTGTTTATGCGACCTCGGGTAAAATCAATATTAATGCAGACAACTGCACATTCACGGCCAATTCCGGCGGCATTCAACATATTGGATCTGGTGCCCCAGGCATGAGTACAGGCAAGGTTACCAACTGCAAGTTTGCCAATACCGTTACTGCCATCTACCTGAATGGCGCTAATTCCGGCACAACCGCCTACAATAAAATCCTGAGTTATGAAATTGATAGTTGCAGCTTCGATGCCAACAGCTATGGCCTTTACCTGAATAACTACTCCTACGGATTCGGTACTCCTCATATTACCTACACACTAAAAAACTCGTCCTTTACAAATCATACGGCAGGCGCGGTGTATAACAATGCCAGCGACAACGGATGGGTAACCGCCACCCTTAGTAAAAATATTTTTACAAATAATAAGGGAACAAATGGAGGCGCTATTTATTCAAACGGCTATCAGAATGGCACGGTAGAACTGAATATCGATCATAGTGATTTTACCGGCAATAAGGCAACAACAAATGGCGGTGCCTTGTATAATTATCATGTCGATAAGCTGTCTGTCAGCAACTGTAATTTTAAGAATGACACTGCGGCGGGCGGTGGGGCCACCTATCACTATACGCAATATAAAAATGCGCTGTACAGCATCAGCTACAATAACTGCACTTATACAAATAACATATCAACAGGTAGCGGTGGCGCGATGATTTTTTCCAATAACGGAAGTGCCGGAATGAACGTGGATCTTGTAAATAATGTGTTCGAAGGAAACACAGCAGCCAACTACGGTGGCAGCCTCTATTTTTATACAAGCAGCACGTCAGATACGGCAAATATCAATATCGACAGTTGCAGCTTTAACAACAGCAGCACCACATTAAATACCACAACGTCTCATGGTGGCGCCATTTATCTCTATGCTTATAATATGATAGCAGGTATTAAACATACGGATATTACAAACAGCCATGCCAAAGCCAGGGGCGGTGCCATCTATATTGAAAAAACAAATGTGGGTAACATAGTTGATTTAACTGTTTCAGATTGCAATATTGAATCAAACAGTTCTGACGCTTATGGCGGCGCGCTTGTGTTAAACAGTTTTGGGAATTCCCGTTTTCACATGGATAACTGCACGATAAAAAATAATAGTGCTGTATCAGGTATTGGGGGCATGTATTTTTATCAAAACAGTTATGCAGGTAGTGCCGAAATTAACCATACAATATTTGATGGCAATACTACCCCGTTATCAAGCGGCGCCTTGCAAATAAATGCCGATGGGAGTTTTACAGGCTATGCCAGCAATTGTATTTTTAAAAACAATGCCGCCACCACTACCGGCGGCGCTGTTCGCTTATATGCCTACGATGCTGACCTGAATGATTTTGATTTCAACAATTGCTTGTTTGATAGTAACACAGCAGGTGATAATGGCGGTGCAGCCTATATTCAAACAGATGTAAGGGGAATCATTGCGAGCAAATTTGACAATTGTGTTTTCAATAATAATAAGGGGGCAAGAGGTGGTAGTTTATATTTAACCGCATCTAATTACCAGGCAAATATTTCAGTGCCCCTTACCAATTGCACAATCGCCAATAATAATGGCGCCGTAGAAACAGGCGGTATTTATGTAACCAAAACAAACTCAACGGCAATAGTACATGCCGATTTGATAAATACGATTTTATGGAATAATACAGATGCTGGTGCAACCGTCAATAGAAAGCAGGCTTATGTTTCCGGTGGCGCCACGGGTTTCGTGAAGAATTCCATTATCAAAGACGGCATCCCGTCAGGATATGCAGATTCGGGCCTTAATGTATTCGCTGACCCGCTGTTTAATAATGCAAATGACATATATGGTGCTGATAATATTTTTGCAACACCCGACGATGGCCTTTCCATACAGCCAGCCTCCCCTGCCCGCAATACGGGAGCCTTCGTGCCGTTGCAGTTGGACATTGCCGGTACTGCCCGTCCACAGGAAACCTATTTTGATATAGGGGCATACGAGATCAATGGTTGCGTAAATCCTGAGGTGTTTGCCATTACCGGCAATACAGCCGTCTGCAGCGGCGATAGCACTACGCTAACGGTGTCGGGCGATCTCCATTCAGCAACCCATTGGCAATGGTATCATTCAGGCTGTGGAACCGGCCCTGTTGCCTCGGGCGATAGCTATAAGTTTGCACCATCAGCCACGGTAACCATTTTTGTAAGAGGAGAAGGTGGCTGCGTATCATTGGCGGTATGCAGCAACAAAACAGTACTGGTAAATGAAAAAGCGGGCAATGTCACCGGTCTTGCAATGTCGAATGCCACCACCTGCAGCCTGCAATATGCATGGCTGGCTGTTGCCGGCGCCAATAATTACGAAGCAGCATATAAACAATCATCTTCAGGTACATGGATTTCGCTCGGCAACCTCGGGACTGCACTTAGCTATAACCTTGCAGGGTTGGCTGCCGGCACGGCCTATGACTTCAGGATCAGGGCCAGCAACACAGCGGGCTGCAAGAGCAACTGGAATCAATTGCAGAATAAAACAACAGACCAATTCAACGAGCCTGAAAATCCTTCGGAAGTAAATATTACTTCAACAAGCGCAAAACTGCAATGGCTGGCGCCAACGGCATGTGCTGAAATACCGTTAAGTTATACGGTCAATGGTAAGGCAACGGCAGGAGGTGGAGCAACCACCAAGACGGTTACCGGCACATCGTTTAAAGCAACAGGACTGCTGCCTTCAACGCAGTACACCTGGAAAGTAAGCGCTAACTATACAAGTGGCAGTTCGGCTTACACAACAGCGCGCAACTTCACAACGCTGCCAACTACAGTCGTTGCGAAAAACAATAGTGCCCCCGGTATAAGCAATGCGGAGGCCGACGGAAATAAAAATGCGGTGCTTTACCAGAATATTCCGAACCCGTTCACCGGTACAACCACGATCAATTACACATTGCCGCAGGAATATAAATCGGCACAAATAGCGATCGTAAACAATTCAGGTATAATAATCCGGTTTATACAGTTAAGAGGTAGTGGCAAAGGCAGTGTAGACTTCAATGCCGGCACTATGGCCAGCAATAACTTCCGGTATTCGTTATACGTAGATGGCCGGTTGATCGACACCAAACAAATGTCCCTGGCGAAATAACAACAGCAACGCTGTTAAAACCCTGCAGCAACCTGCAGGGTTTTGTTTATCCAAGAGATTGACGTTTACATGCCCGTATATTTTTTTGAGCCGGGCAACGGTATGTTATGGCGGCGCCTGTTGCGTCGCACTCTTCAGCTGCGGGAACGTAAGTCAGCAAAACAAGAAATCATTCGTGTGGCTTTGCTGCGCCTTGTTCTGAAAGTACAAGAGTGCGACGCAAGCAAAGCAACATTGTTGTTCCAAAGCCGGGCCCATAAAAAACACCTACCTCATTTGTGGTATAGAAAAGGCATTCGTTACACGTCAATTTTGACATAACAAAACAACACGTTATGAAAAAAACACTGCTATTTATTTGTATGGCCGTTGCTACCACCAGTATTACCAACGCACAGAACAACACTTTTCCAGCCACAGGCAATGTGGGCATAGGAACACTTTCGCCCGCATCAAACATCCAGGTTATTGGCACTTCGCGTTTTGGAAGCGCAGCCAACTATACCGGCTTTGATGCTTCGGGCAATCTTTCGTTTACCGGCACTGCTGCTTACAAGGTTGCCGGCAATAAATATGCTTTCCAGTATGCAGGCAATCCGAATTATGGCCTGTTTTTTAACTCAACAAATGTGCGCTACGAGTTTAGAAACGGAAGCGCCATACCGGTATTTTATGTTGGCGCAAATGATGGCAGCGGCGTATTCGCGGCCGGCGTGCAAATAGGCAACAGTGCCAGCAATGTTGCCGGCACCCTGAGATGGAACGGAACAAATTTTGAAGGCTATAACGGCTCAGCCTGGGTTACACTTGGCGGTGGCCTTGTTACAGAAACCGATCCGGAAGTCGGGTCAAACAGCACGGGCTTTATTCCGCGATGGAATGGCACTGCGCTTGTAACAGGGCTTATACAAGATAACGGCAGCAAAATCGGCATTAATAAAGCGCCGGATACCGAGCACCGTTTTTCTGTGTTGCGCCAGGCAACCAGCGGCCTCTCCAGCGCCATCTATTCAGCCATTCGTGGTGAGAGTAATTCCACCGGCTCAACAACAATTAATTCCGTTGGCTATCTCGGTGTAGACAACCCATCGGGCATGTACCCCATTGTATTTCCGAATTTATCCTTTAATGATATTGGTGCACTTGGTATTAAAAGAAACAACACGAACGATGGTGCAGGTGTTTATGGTTGGAGCCAGGGAGGCGCCGTAAACAACTATGGTGTACTTGGTGCATCTACCGCTTCCTCAGGAAATAATTATGGCGTGTATGGAAAAACAATCGCTACAAATACGGCCTTAAACCATGCGCTGTATGGTGAAGCACAGGGTGCAACCGGTAACTATGGAGTATATGGAAAAGTAACCACTGCAAGCGGGCAATTTGGTTATGCCGTGTTTGGCTCCGCATCAGGCACAGGTACAAATTATGCGGGCTTCTTCTCCGGCCACACTTATGTAGGTGGAGACAATGAAATACTAACCATATCAGGCACCAATCCTTATATCCAGTTTAAAGATGGCGCAACCGAAAATGCTTACCTGCGTGCAAGCGGAAGCGACTTGTTGCTCGCTACCAACTCCGGCAATGCAAGTGGCAAAGTCATCCTGCGTACGAATGGAACAGGCCGGGTATGGGTCGATGCTGCAGGCAATGTTTCCATAGGCAGCAACGGCAAAATCGCTACCGGCTATTTATTAAGCGTAGTGGGTAAAGTAATGGCCGAAGAAGTTCGTGTAGAGCTCAATGGTACATGGCCCGATTACGTTTTCGCGAAAGACTACAAATTGATGCCGCTGCAAACGCTGAAAAAATATGTTACCGAAAACAATCACCTGCCCGATGTTCCCGCTGCGGAAGCAATGAAAGATGGCATTGAAGTTGGCAGGATGAACAAAATGCTGATGCAAAAAGTGGAAGAGCTTACGCTGTACGTAATAAAGCTGAACGAAGAACTGCAGGCATTAAAAACACAGAACAAATAATTTGAATGCTGCAGGCTGAAATTATTTCACAGCTTTTATCAAAACGCAGAAACACCCGCTCACACTAAAATTATTTGTTATGAAAAAGAAATTGATCACGGTGCATGCACGCGCATTCACTCAAAAAATAAAATGCGTCTTATGGCTTTGCCTGTTTGCATGGGTGCAAACGGCGTCGGCCCAAACACGAAACAAACCCGCGCAAAAAGAAAAGAATGTTTGTGGCATTACATCAGCGTATTCCACATTTATCAATAAAAGAACTATTGAAAAGATTGCAACATTGAAGGCCGCGGGTAAACTGCCGCAGGTGCAGCAACAAAATATGCAGCAGGCCAACGCCCCAGCCACACCTGTCTCCTTTCGCTGGCCACTGGCAGATATAAAACAACGGGATTTCCCTTCCTGGCGAATCATGAACTTTGTTGACCTTGATCCCAATTCCATTAACGATGGCGACAACAACAACCCCGCTGAAATAGCAGATTACAGTTGTGGCGACCGAAGCTATGACTATCATACAGGCACAGACATTTTACTTGAACCCTATTACTGGAACGAGAAGACAGAGAAAAACATTTGGGTTATCGCAGCCGCACCATGTGTAATTGTCGACAAACACGACGGCGCATTTGACGAGCAATGCGATCCGCCGGCCTCTATTTGCGGTTCCGAACCGGATAACCGTGGTAATTATGTGGTTATTCTCCACGATGATGGCAGCACTGCATCTTTTTATATGCACATGCTGCAAAACAGTTTAACCACGAAACAGGAAGGTGACCGCGTTAACGCAGGAGACTTTCTCGGCATTGCCGGAAGTTCCGGCTGCTCCACGGGTCCGCACCTGCATTTTGAAGTACGCACGGGTTATGTTAATGCAGGCTCCGGTTATGAAAACACCGGCACGGTAGTAGACCCTTTTGCCAATGGCACCTGCGCTGTTTCATCCAGCAGTTGGTGGATCACCGAACCGCCATACAATGATCCCGCTGTTTTAACCATGGAGAGCCATAGCAGCGACCCGGAGGGTTTTGTAGAAGGCAGCAACTGGTGTGATAAAGATTTGTTGCTTTACCCTGATAATTCCTTCGTTGCCGGTGACAAATTCTGGCTGCGTACAAAATTCAGGGACTGGCTGGACGGTAAAAGAGACACTTTCTATATTTATCAACCCGACGGAAACTTATGGCGCAAATATGACAGGATTAATACAACTGGCTCCCGGTCCTTTATTCCCGATGATGCTGGTTATGCATTTACCGACTCAGATCCGGCCGGCACTTACCGCTACACAACAACATTCGGAGGCAAGACTTACTCACATTATTTCACAAAGGATTGCCAGTTTTCTATTGGAATAAGTGGCGCGGTAAGCGGGCAGAAAGGCTATATGGTCAGCTATTCCATCTCCTCTTCACAAACCATCAGCGGTTCCTCTGCCAATTACATAAAGTATATGGCCGATGGCAAGGTAACGCTGACCGCAGGTTTCCGCGCAACTGCCGGTTGCCGTTTCGTAGCCAACACAAGAGGCTGCAGCAACAGCGTAACCGGATCCGCCCCGCAAGCCATCGTCAGTAATGACGCAGGTAACCAGTTGCAAACGGAAGACAAAACAGCGTCCACGGTTAAAGTATTTCCAAATCCATCCACAGGTATATTCACTATAAACATCCAGCAAAAGGAGCGTTTCAATGCCGGCATTAATATCAGGAATATAATGGGGCAGGTCATTTATACTATTCCTGCAAAAACATATAACGGGCAACTGCTGCAACCCATCAACATTACCGGCAAACCCAAAGGCATGTACCTTGTTGAAATCGTAATGGCAGGCAAACGCATTACAGAAAAGATCATCCTACAATAAACCCCTTTATTATACAGTGCATAAACCGCATAAAGTATGCGGTTTATTTTTTTGTAGCCAACTGACGGCTTTTATGGCATCACCTGTTGTGTCACTCACTTGTACTGCATAGCTTTGTGCATCATCAATTGCTACGCATGGAACTAAAGAACAGCCATTATAAAAAAACGATCATCGTGCAGCCGCAGCATCTCGACGAAGTACAGCATGTAAACAATGTTATTTATGTGCAGTGGATGCAGGACATTGCCGCTGAACACTGGAATACTTTTGTTTCCGAAAAATTAAAGAACGAAGTACTGTGGATGATCAAGCGGCATGAAGTGGATTATTTTAACCAGGCTTTCCTCGGCGATGAATTACAAATGGAAACATGGACCGGCGATTATACCAATGTAACATGGAAACGTCATTACGGGATCATTCGCCCGGCAGACAACAAAAAGATCATCAGCGCGGCCAGCGTTTGGATACCGCTCGACCGCAAAACACAACGCCCAAAAAAAATTGATGAAGAGATGATCAATATGTTTGCATAAACTGAACAGATCATGTGCAAAAGCACAAGAGTGTGATCCCGGATCGGTTCCTCCCGGGACAGGCATAAGAGCCGATGCCACGAAGTTTTGAAGCCAGGCTCCGAAAAACATTATTGAAACATCCACCACTGCGAAGAAGGATAATGCTGGTTCAGCAAAACAGGCTCGCCGATCATCGGCGTTGTTACCTGCAGCCCAAACTCTTTTGATTGTTGCAGTAGCCTTATAATAGGCTCGTCCCAATCGTGCAGCGCGAGTGTAAACTTTCCCCAATGCACAGGCAACAACACTTTCGCTTTAAGGTCGATCGCTGCCTGCGCAGTTTCTTCGGGCATCATGTGAATATGCCGCCACATGGTATTGTATTGCCCGCACTCAAGAATAGCAAGATCGAACGGGCCGTATTTGTTGCCTATTTCGGCAAAATGTGTATCATAGCCGGAATCCCCGCCGAGATACAAATTGTATGTCGGTGTTTGCAAAATAAACGACGACCAGAATGTTTGCCCGCGCTTTAAACCACGGCCGGAAAAATGCCTTGCAGGCGCCGCGGTAATGCTCATATGGTTGTTCATTTTTTTTGTTTGCCACCAGTCCATTTCGGTGATATCATTTTTATTGAAACCCCAGTAAACAAGATGGGAACTAACGCCCAGCGAACAATATATTCTGCCGATGCGGTCTTTCAGCTTAATAACCGTTTTGTAATCCAGGTGATCGTAATGGTCGTGGCTGAGCACGAGATAATCGATAGGCGGCATATCTTCCGCCTTATAGGTGTTAGCGCCCGGAAAAGCCCTCACCATAAAAGAAAGCGGCGCAGCATTGCCGCTTAAAACGGGATCGGTCAATATCGTTTTCCCATCAATCTTTATGAGATAAGAAGAGTGGCCGAACCAAACAATTATTGGCGCAGTTTCATGCAATCGATTAAGGTCGGTGGCGATATGCGGCAGTGGCTTTGGCGGTGCGCCATTTTTGTTGCCCTTAAAATAGTCTTTCGTCATTTTCCAATAAGACGCATCTTCCGATATCATCGGCGTATCGGATAAATTCTGAAAACTTTTGTCTCGGTAGTGTGGCGATTGCTTCAACAATTTTAAATGCTCTGGAGAGGGCAGCTTACCGGTGATCTTCAAACGCATGTTTTTCATTTTTGCAACGGCAAATTAGTAAACTAAAGAAGACTCCTCGTAATATTTCCGGCCGTCATTACCATTTTAAACCGGTAATGATCGCAATTACTCAAACCCGGCGCATGCACACCATGGATGTGCAGGAGAATTTTATCCGGCAGTTTCAAGTACCGTTTTGAGCAACTTTCCAACGCAGGTTTCAAACACTATTTGCAATAATTTTTGAATAGATTTCAAATGCCCCGGTAAGAGAGATTAGAAATTTACGAAAGTTTCAAAACCACGTAATTTATTTATAATTAATTGATTATATTCATTGTTCACCTCAAAAATTTCTGCATTATGAAAAAAACACTGGTCTTTTCAGCGATGGTTTTTGTAGGTATTAACCTCGCTGCCGCACAAACAAACACTTTTCCCACAACAGGCAATGTTGGTATCGGAACACTATCCCCCGCCTCAAATCTCCAGGTGATCGGTACCACCAGGATGGGTTCAGCCAACAATTACGCCACGGTTGATGCAAACGGCAACCTTAGTTTTAATGGTGCCAGCGCGCAGTATCGTGTTGGTGGTAACAGGTATGCATTTGCTTTTTCAGGCAACACAAACTATGGCCTTTATTTTAACCAGACCAATGTGCGCTTTGAGTTCAGGAATGGCAACGCACAATCTGTTTTCACCATTAACGCAAATGGCCCCGACATTACCTTACCAATTGCAAACGGCAACCTGGATTCAAACTCTACCGTAAGGTGGGTCAACAGTAACGCAGGCGCCAATGACTGGCAGTTTGAACATTACAGGAGTGCTCCGGCGGGTGATAATGGAACACTGTACATTTCACACTCCTCCAGCGATTTCGCTACACCGGAAACACTGGCGGCCTTGTACGACACAAGCGATTTCAAGTACTGGGTATTGGGCAATATGGTTGCTGTAGATTATTACCTGCTAAGCGACGCAAAGCTGAAACGCAATATCAACGATCTCGGCAGTGCGTTAAGCATCGTAAACCAGCTTAAGCCGAAGACTTATTACTTTAACAACGAAAAGTATAATGCGTTAAGCCTCGGGAAAAATATGCGTTACGGTTTTCTTGCGCAGGATGTAGAAAAAGTAATGCCTGAACTGGTTGGCAGCAGCAAAAAGCCTGTTCGCGTCGACGGCAATGGAATTAAACAATATGAAGATGTAAAAACCGTTGACTATGTCGAACTGATCCCGATTCTCACCAAAGCCATACAGGAACAGCAGGCAGAGATCAACGAATTAAAAGCAACCATCGCGAACATGAATAAGGGAACAAGTGCCACGCAGGAAAGTTCTGTGGTAATTGGAGGGAACGCCATCACCCTGGATCAGAATATTCCAAACCCGCTTACAAAAAATACAACGATCCGTTATAACATTCCGGCAAATGCAAACAATGCGCAATTAATTATCACGGACATGAATGGAAAAGTAATCAAACAAATGCCTTTATCTAAAGGCCAGGGCTCCGTGAATGTAGACGCTTCTGCGTTAAGCAACGGCACTTACAACTACTCCCTGGTTGTTGATGGGAAGAAAATAGAAACAAAAAGAATGGTTGTTGCTGACTAACAAATCAACAATTATTTTAAATAAAGCGCCGCCCAGTATTTAACTAAGCGGCGCTTTATTTTTACAATACAGGTTGCTGATCAAAAAAACATAGCTGTAAAATATTGCAGCGGCAGAGTTTTCTTTTTGGTTGCAGTAATCCCTGCATGCTGCAATGAACGCTCTGCCTGCAATACATGCCGGTAATTATGGGCGATAAGAAACATAAACACATCGCCGAGTTTTAGTTTTATGTATGGTGCAATTGAAACCGGCACCCTGCATTTATTAAGATCAATCAGTTTCGACTCATCCAGTAAAGCCAGCAATTTTTCCTGCTGTTCAATAAATTTTGCAATCACCACATCGCTGTCGCTGTTGGCCGTCGGGTTGTAATTTTTAAACGCCTTTATCTTTTTTGCGGGCCTGCCATCATCCCCCGGCCTCATCATATTCGTAAAATAATTTCCCAGTATACCAGGTTTAAATACTATTGCCGGTTGCTGCAGCTGTTGCTTTGCATCATTGATCACTTTTTCTATCGCAGGCAGGTAATAATCGCCATACATATTCAAATGGTCAAGACACTGCATCGCACTCCATTCACCCGCGGCAGGTTGTTCAGCAAATTTTGCGGGGCTCATCATCTGCCATTCCTGCACAGCTTTATCCAATAGTACACCGGTTTGCTGTTGTAATTTTTCGGTCAGCAATTTTGTGTTGTATTTTTTCATGATTTATTTATTTACCACACAAAGCTGCGGCTATATAAAAAAATAAATCTTGGTGCAGGCAAAGATTTTTAAACCTTATGTGGGCCAGGCACCAGCAATAGGGCATCACCTCTTGCGACTGTCCCGGGAAAAACGATTCGGGATCGCACCCTTGTGCTTTTGATACGCTCCTGTGCATTTTACAATCGCACCGATCCAAGCAACTTACTAAATGTTGTCGCATCAAGGCCAAGGTAGGAAGCGAGGTATTTATGCGGAATCAATTGAAGAACGTGCGGACTACGCTTTAATAATGCCCTGAATTTTTCTTCTGCCGAGAAACACTGTAATTCTATTTGTCGTTGCAGCGTACCGGAGAGTGTTACGCTCAACGCCTTCCTGTTAAACGTTTCTATTGAATGATATTTCGCCCAAAGCGGCGCGATCTGCCGGTATTCGGTTCTTATAAACCTACTGCTGGTAAGCGTCTCCAGCATATATCTCGACGGCTGTTGCAAAAGAAAAGAGTCGATGATACCGGAAAAAGAAACGGGATAAGTAAACACAATGGTCGCCTCTCGCCCATCATCGGCAGCATAAAATCCACGTTGTACACCTTCGAGCACAAAATAAAGGTAACGTTCCGTCTCGCCAGCCTTTGTAAGCAGGGTTTTACGCCTTGCTTCAAACGGCTTCCAGATAGTCGCAAATTCCTCCCACTCCGTTACCTCAAAAGTTTCAATAGCAGAAACAAATGCTTTCAGTGCTGCCAACGCATCTTCCATAAAGGAAATGTACAAACATAAACTGAAATCTTCTTCCTGTATTTGTTGAAGCTTTGTACCTCGCCATCAAAAAAAGTCTTCGATATCCACCTGGCTTTTGCCAACTCCGTTGCGCTCTTTATTGGTTGATACAAATAATTCGGCATCGGGCCGCATTATGGCCAACATTTTAATAACTTGTCAGCCTAAACAAACTCCACTTATGAAATTGCGGTTAACCCTTCTGGTCATTTTAATTTGTTATGCAGCCTTCACCCAAAAAACATTTGCGGCTTACATGCCCGCCAGCGATACAACGGATATCAGCGCATACAAAAAATATATAAGTGACAACGAACAAAAACATTTGCAGGAGTTCATGGACTTTGTTGCCATTCCCGATATTTCTTCCCTGCCAGCTCATAAGGCCGACATGCAGCGTTGCGCTGAATGGTTGAAAAATAAATTGCAATCTATAGGAATGGCAAATGCCCGGGTGATGTCAACAGAAGGCCACCCCGTTGTTTATGCAGACTGGAATAACGCTGATGGCAAACCTACTGTCCTCATCTATGGCCACTATGATGTGCAACCAGTGCAGGAAGCTATGTGGACAAGTCCGCCGTTTCAGCCCAGGCAGGATAATGGCAGGATATATGGACGTGGTGCATCCGATGATAAAGGAAGTGTTATCGCCGCTATATGGGCGATAGAAGCAATGCTGCAAAAAGAGGGAAAACTACCAGTCAACGTCAAGGTAATTTTTGAAGGAGAAGAAGAGATTGGCAGCCCACACCTTGAAAAGTTTATGGCAGCAAATAAAGACCTCCTGAAAACGGATTACGCGTACAGCGCAGATGCCCTTCAAAAAAGTGATACTCAACCCGAGATGGGCATGAGTGTAAGAGGGGCTGCCACTATGGAATTCACCTTAACTACCGCCAACCGCGACCTCCACTCGGGCATCTACGGAGGCAAATTGCTAAACGCTGCGCAGGCGATGTCGCAGATAGTAGAATCGTTACACACGCCCGATGGCAAAGTGGCAGTAAAAGGATTCTATGATAAAGTAAAACCTATGACGGCCGAAGAGAAGGCTATGGCGGCCAAAGCGCCTTACGACGAACAAAAAGAATTACAGGAAAACGGCGCCATGCTGTTCACCGGTGAAAAAGGCTACACTTCACTGGAACGGGTTTGGTGGCGGCCCACGCTCGACGTCACCGGCATGTGGAGCGGCTATACGGCAGAAGAAGGTTTTCTGAATATCGTGCCCGCCTCCGCTCATTGCCGCATCATGTGCAGGCTGGTACAAAACCAGCAATCTGACGAAATTATTGCGCTTATCAAAAAACACATTGCAGCCAATACGCCAAAAGGGGCCACAATCACTTATAAAGATCTCGGCGGTTTTTCAAACGACGCAGTAAAATACTCAACGAATACCAATGCTTTTAAATACGCATATGCTGTCTTAACGCAGTTATACGGCAGGGAGCCAATGCTCATGGGCTCCGGGGGAAGCAATGCTGCCATGGCCATTATCAACAAGCAGCTCGGCATACCGGCATACTCCTTTGGCTTTTTGCAGGAAGATGAAAACTTTCATTCGCACAACGAGTTCATGCGCGTGTCCGATCTTGAAAAGGGTCAATATGCTTTTTGTATGCTGCTAACATATATAGGAAACAAATAGACTATAAGTAGAGAGCCTGGCTTTTGCAGACGGGGAACTACCGGTTTCTTCGGCACAATGGCCGTTAAAAAAAGCCGCGTGTTATACAACAACGCGGCTTCGCATTTTAAACCTAAAACCAACAACAAAGACTTATTTATTATAACAGTACTTATATACTTAAGAAACTAACGCCAGTGTCCTTTTTGCCAGTACCACCCACCGCCTCTTTTCTCCCAACGGCCGCTGACCCAAACCTGGTGATGTTGTTTTGGCACAACCCAGTATCCCTGCTTATATGCGTAACTGTTACCACTCCGGTACCAGTCCCCATCAACCCAAACGTAATTAGGCCCGGGCCTTGCGGGTTGTACCACAACGGGCGTGTCTGGCCTTACTGCAACAGTGGTTTTACAACTTGTTACGCTGAAAATAATTAATGGTACAGCCAACAGGAGCGATGCTCGTTTCATAAGTTAACTTTTTAGGTAAGCAAATAATATATCAAACAAACAGCAAATTTCAATTTGCGTGCCAAATGATTGTATAAGCTGTTAATGATTACCAACACAACCGTGTTTAAGGGCCTGCTTCGTTGATGTACAGGTTAATTGTTTAATTCCCTTCTGCCCTCCTGTTAAGATAATTACAGGCTTCTATACCGAATAACGCTGCCGGGTAAAGACCTCCCCCTGGAGAGTGCGATCCCGCATCGTTCCTCCCGGGACAGGCGCAAGGAGCGATGCCACCCGTATGCTGCTGCTGTCATAATAAATTTCTTCTCTACCTTTAGCACCAACATGCTTCAGCCGCAACGATATATAGCCCATCTCGATCTTGATTCCTTTTTTGTGAGTGTGGAGGTGCTTAACAATCCTGCGCTGAAAGGTAAGCCCGTCGTCGTTGGCGGAAGCCGTGAACGGGGTGTGGTGGCTGCGTGTAGCTACGAAGCAAGAAAGTTTGGCATACACTCCGCCATGCCAATGAAAAAAGCAATGCAATTATGTCCCGATGCCGTGCTTGTTCGCGGCACAAGAGGAGAATACAGCCGCTTTTCAAGATGGGTCACTGAAATTATTGCCGCAAAAGCACCGTTGTTTGAGAAAGCGAGTGTGGATGAATTTTATATCGACCTCACCGGTATGGACACTTACTTCGATCCCTATCAATGGACGATCGGTTTAAGAAAGGAAATAATTGATAAAACAAGCCTGCCGATCTCTTTCGGACTCGCCACCAATAAACTCGTTGCAAAGATCGCCACCGATGAGGCCAAACCCAACGGGTATATTTTTGTACAGCCCGGTATGGAACAGGCCTTTCTTGCTCCCTTGCCCGTAAACAAGATCCCTGGCGTGGGCGCTCACACGTTTACAGCCTTGAAAGAAATGGATATTAAATTTATCGGCGATATTCTGAAGAAGTCGCAGGAAGAAATGGAAGAACGCCTTGGCAAATGGGGCCACGACCTGTGGAACAAAGCACAGGGAATACATTTTGGCGAAGTACACCCATGGCATGAAGCTAAATCGATCTCTACAGAAAACACTTTCGATGAAAGTAAGACCGATGTTGGCTTTTTATTAAGTGAACTGGTGCGAATGACAGAAAAGATCGCGTTTGAACTGCGGCAGGATGAAAAACTTGCCGGTTGCATTGCTGTAAAAATCCGCTATCCCGATTTTGAAACCACATCCCGGCAAACCACCATTAACTATACTTTCCGCGACGACGAACTCATTCCCGTTGCCATTGACCTTTTTCACAAATTATACCGTAAAGGAAAAGCTGTCAGGCTGCTCGGTGTAAGATTGAGCGAACTCACCAACCATGCAGTCCAGGGAAGTTTATTTGACGACGGCATAAAAAAGAACAACCTTTACAAAGCTATCGACGACGTGAAAAACAAATTCGGAAAAGATCTGCTACAGAAAGCAAGGACATTGCGCAAAAACAAAGAAAAATAAGCTTTAACAATACGCACAGAAAAAATAACCCATTAGTCCACGGGTTTAGTAGGGAATTAATATATTCGCACTCCAAAAATCAATATTATGAGTTTAAGACTAGGCGATACAGCGCCAAATTTCAAAGCAAAAACAACAGCAGGTGAGATCGACTTTCATGAATATCTCGGGAATGGCTGGGGCATTTTGTTTTCGCATCCTGCTGACTATACTCCTGTATGCACCACAGAATTGGGAAAGACCGCTTTGCTGAATGATGAATTTGCAAAACGCAACGTGAAGGTGCTTGCCGTAAGTATTGACCCGCTCGATAAACACCTGGGCTGGGTTAACGATATTAATGAAACGCAGAATTGCACGGTTAACTTTCCTATAATAGCTGATGAAGACAGGAATGTAGCTACTTTATACGATATGATTCACCCCAACGCTTCACTTACGGCTACCGTGCGTTCCCTGTTCGTGATTGGCCCGGATAAATTAATTAAGCTTATCATCACTTACCCCGCCTCTACAGGCAGGAACTTCGTGGAAGTGTTACGCGTAGTTGATTCTTTACAACTGACCGCCAATTACAGCGTGGCAACGCCTGCAGACTGGAAAGCCGGTGAAGATGTAATTGTAGTGCCCGCAGTAAGCACAGATGATGCAATTAAAAAATTTCCAAAAGGTGTTAAAGTGGTTAAGCCATACCTGCGCTATACGCCTCAGCCAAACATAGACTAAACGATTTCTTTTTTCGCATGACTATTTGAGACCTGCCCCGGGGTAAAATCCGGGGCTTTTTTATGGAGAAGACTTTAGATGTAGAAAGCACTTGCTGACTTTGATCCGTTCAGTTATTGCCCGTTCATCACAACCAGCGCTTTTTTGATCATCGCATCGCTGGTATTGCTTACTTCATAATACCCCTCAGTGCGCCATATCTGTCTGGCCAGCATCGATTGAAAGTTCTCCAATAAAAACGCCTTCGCGCTGGCAGGAATATTGTCAATATTGATGGAATCCTTTTTAGCAAAGCTTTGCAACTGCTGAAACTCCTTCTCCCCCGGCTTAAATTGCCTGGAAAGTTCGGCTGGTGATTTTATAGATTGCAAATAAGGTTTGTTGTCGGTATAATACCTGTACACAAAATTCACCAGTGTTCCTTTGTAATAGAGTTTACGAACCACGTCGGGCTGCGAGGTAGTATCGTAAGGAATAAAAATATCCGGGGTAATGCCGCCGCCGCCATAAACAATATGGCCACCGGGTGTTTTAAAGGCTGGGCCTTTTTTAAAAGACGTATCCCCATGCAGCACTTCGCCATCACTGAAACGGTTCATCAGTTCATCTTCATAATTTTCCAGCCCTTTGTCATAAGGCTTTTGAATATTTCTTCCCACAGGCGTGTAATACCTTGCAATAGTAAGCCTCAATGCTGCGCCATCACTCAAAGGAAACTGCTGCTGCACCAACCCTTTCCCAAACGTGCGGCGGCCAATGATCGTTGCCCGGTCCCAGTCCTGCAGCGCGCCGCTCAATATCTCGCTTGCACTTGCGCTCGTTTCGTCAACAAGCACGGTTAACTTGCCTTTCTCAAAAACGCCATCCTTGCTGCAACGGTATTCCATCCTGGGAGCCTTGCTGCCCATCGTATACACGATCATTTTGTCTTCATCAAGAAACTCATCTGCAATATCGGCTGCCTGCTGCAGCACACCGCCGCCATTGCCGCGAAGATCAAGTATCAGCTCTTTCATGCCTTTGCCTTGTAACTGCTCCATGGCAGCCATAAACTCTTTGTAGGTCGTTTCCGAGAATTTATTGATGTGTATAAAACCGGCTGAAGAATCGATCATATACGCTGCGTCAACAGAAGGCAACGGAATAAGGCCACGTTCAATCGTCAGCACTTTCTTTTCACTGTTGTTACGCAACACGGTAATATTCACTTTTGTACCACCCGGGCCGCGAAGCAGTTGCTTTATCTGGTCTCCCTTTATTTTAACGCCGGCCACTTTTGTAGTGTCGCGCACAAAAAGAATTTTATCGCCGGTTTGCACGCCAGCCTTATAAGAGGGGCCGTTCTCCACCACACTCACAATATTCACCGTATCGTCAAAAATCTGGAATTCTACACCTATTCCCTGGAAATTGCCTTGCATGTCTTCATTCACTTCCTGCAGCTCGCTGGCGGGTATATAAACAGAGTGCGGATCAAGATGGGAAAGCATTTCCTCGATGGCTGTTTGCTTTAGGCTGTCAACAGAAACCGTATCAACATATTTGTTCTGTATCAGGTTCAGGATCTCCTGTATCGAATTGCTTTTTGAATTACTGATGAACCCCGATGAACCCGCCGTATCTTCCCTCAGCTTATAACCTGCCCACATGCCAACCGTCATAACCAATGCAAACATCAGGGGTAACCACACCTGCAATTTCTTATTATCCATATAAAACTTATTCAATCACAAAAACACGAATATCCGCAATTCTGTTTAAAGGCATCCAGAATTTTATACCCGGTAAATGCCGGTGCAGGAAGGGTTTCATAGTCTCCCCGGTTGCCGTATTTCATGGCTACGCATGTTCCCCGCCAATACGTACTTATCTGGCATTACACACTTCTACGAAAGAAGAGGTGCGGAAAAAACGGAAGTTTTTTATACAATGCAAATTGCTTTCGGGCCCTTTACGCTTTGCTGAATGCAGGGCTAACTGCACAAGAGTGCGACGCAAGTAAGGCCCGGTAGATGTGCTGGCCCCTGGCCCATAAAAACCACTTTCCGCATTCGTATGCTGCCCATACACCGCTTGGCTTATTATTGCTATATTTAATCCACTAATCGTTGAAACCCATGCCAGACCTCAACAACAACATAAATGTGTATATATCATACGCCGGCAACAATGCAGGTGAGGCTTATGAAAACAGCCGTGATTATATCGTCAAAAACATATGTGCCCAGCTTGATGCAAACGGGCTTCATGCAAGAGAATACAAACGCGACATAGCTTACAAAGAAAGCATACAGCAGTTCATGGACGATATAGCCAGTGCGGATTATATTGTTTTGCTCATCAGCGACAAATACCTGAAAAGTGAATACTGCATGTACGAAGCGGTTGAACTGCTCGCAAGAAACAAACAAAACCTGAAGAATAAAATATTCCCCGTTTTACTGGCCGACGCGCCAATATTTGAAACAGACAATCACCTTGACTATGTGCTGTACTGGATAAAGAAACACGAAGAGATCA
The DNA here is from genome assembly GCA_002478885.1 of Chitinophagaceae bacterium UBA7600. GTDB lineage: Bacteria > Bacteroidota > Bacteroidia > Chitinophagales > Chitinophagaceae > DLKC01. Next base: position 9,129 of record DLKC01000032.1, on the reverse strand, counting down.
ACAAAAAGCTGGCAGGAATCGACCCGCAAAAGACCATGAGCCTGCAAAAAAAAGCGATCGTTTACCGCGAAATATCAGAGAACATCGATGCGCTGTTCGAGGAACTGAACCAGATGAAACAATTCGACAGTAAACTCATTGAAGCAAACGACTACACCGTTATTGTGGAGAGCATACTAAAGGAAATAAACAGGAAACCCCAGGTTGCAACGCAGGGACAGTTAACACTGGCACAGCAATCCATGCAGGTTGCCGCATTCGCACCCCAGCTTAACCCGGAAGACATCGGCAATAACATCGCGGCCATGTCAAAAGGGCTCAATGATTTCTTTAGCAGCGTGATCAATAAATTCGACGACCAGGTACTCGATAGCGAGAAAGCAAAAAAAGAATACATCAACGTAAAGTTCGATGAGATCTCCGGCGAGGGCGAGCTTACGCCGCTTACCAGGGATTTTATTCATAAAATAAGAACAGAGACCGACAAATACGAGCCTTACCGCAGGAGCCTCATCATCAGCGCGCTTTCGCTCGGTCTCATCAATAAGTACGATGAACAAAGGGCCAGGCTGCTCCTCGATTTTGTAACCGATGGCGAACAACACCTGTCGCAAAGGGCCATATCAGGCCTCGTACTCGGCCTGCTCGACAAGGCCGACTACCTCAGCGACGAAATGCAACGCCGGTTGAAAAAGTTGCAATACGACGACCAGTTACAAAACTGCCTCAGCATTATTTACAGTTACATCGGCAATAAAGAACAGCTGACGACCATCGTCACCAACCTTAAAAGCATCGACCTCCAAAAATTCGATTTCTTTAAACAAACACAGCATTGGTTCCTGCCCTTTTATGAAAACAATCCCGTGCTGAAAGAAAATGTCGCCAACAAAAAGCTGGCAAAATCAATACTCGACTGTGTGATTTACCTGGGGCTCGACAGCACAAAATATGCAGTTTCTTTCTTAATACCGGAGCTTGCGGAAGAAGACGTAAAAAACCTTGACCCGCTGTTTGAGTCGGAGAAAAAACTGTTGAATGTGCTGCAAAGCGATGAGTTTAAGTCAGACTTTATCGAACAACTGGAAGTGGCGAAATACCTACTGGAATTTTACATCTATGGCATTTACCGCAACAACAGGAAAATAGTAAGCCTGGTAGAAGATGAAAAACAACAGCGCAATGGTACTATTTATAAACTGGTAATGAGTAAGCATACGGAACACCTGCTCAATGCCAGTGACTTATTTCTGAAAAAAGAGTACAGCGCGGCGGCAGAAGCGTTGAAACCGTTGCTGGAAGATGAACCCAACAATAAAAAAGCCCTGTATATGTCAGGTGGCTGTTATTATTTTTCCGGCGATTACAACAATGCCATAAACTTTTACGAAAAAGCAAAAGCAAAAGGCGTTGTTGACGAACCCTTTTTATTCGCTGCGCTCGGCGATGCTTATTTCAACACCGCCGGCTACGAAAGAGCGATCGAAGCATACCGCCAATTGCTGAAAATGCAGGCCAACACAGTCGCCTTGATCAACATAGGCCGCTGTTATGCATCAATGGAAAAGCCCGACCTGGCAAAGGCGATTGACTGCTATCAGCAGGCGGCCGAGCTCGAGCCGGGCAATCATTTCAACATGCTGCTGCTGGGTGACTGTTACTGCAACATTACCCCGCCGGATTACAACAACGCGTTCCGCTACTATTACAAAGCGTTTGAAATAACGCCGGGTAACCTGGTTGTGATAGAAGCGCTCGACCAGCTGATGGTGAAAGAAGACCTCCCGGACGCGGATCCGGAAAAAAAGCTGAAGATCTATTCAAAATACATAGAGCTCGATCCGCAAAACATAAGGCCGCTGGTATTCAAAGGCTTTGTGCTGGAGAACAAAAGGCAGCCTGAATACGCTAACGCGATCGATTGCTATAAACAGGCGCTCGGCATAGAACCCGGTAATGCCTATGTGCTCATGTGCCTCGGCAACAGCTTGCAAAAAGGTCCAGCACCCGACTATGAAACCTCCTTAAAACACCTCGAACAATCCATCGCCATAGACCCTGGAAACAAGGAAGCATTGATGCATACCGGCTGGGCCTGTTTTGTAACCGGTGCTTTTGACCGGGCAAAAACACTTTTCGAACAATGCACGGCTTCTGAATACGCGCCAAATGCCTACCAGAACCTGGGCCATATCGCGCTGATCGGCCATGATGAACCCAACGCGAAAAGCTGCTATAAAAAAAGCCATGAGCTCTTCGAAAACAAGAACGATTTCTTTAACGGCTGCCTCGAAGACTACCAATACCTGCAGCCGGCAGGCATGGACAAAAATTATTTTGAACAGTTTTTACAGCAAGCCGTAAAAGACGAGCAATAAAATCAGGGGCCCGGCACCGGTGCAACCATTGCACATCGTTGCGTCGCACACTTCAGGTTCCGGTCCGCTTATCGGCCACTCAGCCGCAACACTTCGGTACAGCGCTATTTATTATCCCGCTTCCTGATCACCCTGTTCAGCACATACGAAACCATAAAGCTTACAAACGCCCCCACCGCGGAATAAACCGCCGTTTGCAGCACCCCGTGCCCGCTGATGGCATTGCATAAGCCCGACAGGGTACCGCCAATCGTGCCCATAAAAACAAACCCGTTATTTTCAGTTGTATGATGCATAATAGCCTCCGGTATTTAAAAAGGCAGGCACCTGGTCAAGATGCCTGCCGGTAAAACAAAAAAGCACTAGTCAGCGTCTACCTCAACGATCGACGCGGCATTAAACGATCCGTTCTTCAAAGCGTATTTGGTGCCGTTCACCTGCTGAACAAACTCTACCAGTAACACGCAGAATACCGGGTGGGTGGTTGCCGGGCTTAACCCGATGGTAAGGTCAAAAGCCGGTACCGTGCTGTTGTCCCACGGGTAATAAGCCGATTCCGCAGTCTGCACTTCGTAACTGTCGTTTTCAAAATCGACAGCCGTGCCTGCCAGCGACAACTTAAAATGCGTGGTGCCCGAAGGTGCCGCTACCATGGTCGATGCCACAAATGCTTCGAAAGAAGCCGTGAGTACACCGCTGGCGCGGGTATAGCTCGTTGTGATGGGCATGTACAGCGTGGCGCCGAGTTTCGCCTGGCTGTTAAAGTCAAACCCTTTTAAAAGGGCCGCTTCACCGTCGATCACGTTGCGCTGTCCGCGGGGGTTCACCGTGTCTTCATGAATTACGATCATCATGCTTTGCTGCAAACGACCGATCATCTTGGGGTCTGCCGCTTTTTGTATCAGGGAGCGCACCGAACTCCTCAGCAGTTTGGAAGCTTTACCGGCACTGCCGAACTCGGCCATGTTTTCCCTTGTTCTTTCAAATGCCGGGTCTGTTGCGATCTTGTCACCCGAAACGCCGCCTTTCTGGCGAACCATAAAACCATCACCTGATTTAAAGAAGGTGATATTACCGATTGTTCCTTCTATGGGAAGGATGCCTGCTTGTCTGGCCATAAAATGTTTTTTTTTAATAAAGTGATTTTGAAATTTGTTTTTGTGCCCTGGTTACCCGCTGCAGCCGGGTACACATGTGTTACCATTGCAAAACAAACTTAAACAGGCAAACAGCCGGTTTTGGTAACAGGGGTCATGTGACCCCTGTTACGTGGCTGATATTGAGCGCCTTACTGGCAGAAAGATGATGAGTAACAAATAGGTAGCAATAAACACTACCGAAATAGATAAATTAACGCATTTATATTAGGTGCAGCAAAGCATCAAATAGCTTCGGAGCCTGGGAGATACCCGAGTTCCGTACCGGGATATAATTCTTAACTTCAACTTTTGCATCGCTAAACAGCGATGGTTCAGGGCTGGACGTTCAATGATTACCGCCACAACATAAATGCGTGAACTTTGTGTCCAATGCAGGGAATTCGCAGGCCCAAATTATATTTAAGAAATAACGGTTCAATAGTTTCACAAAAGTTCTTATGGTTTTGAAACATAAGAAGACAATATTTTTTAATTTCCAAGTAGCCAGAATAGTAAAACTTCAGTATGACATTGTTCCTTTCTTATTCATCAAAAGATACACAATATGCAAGTGAATTAGATGAATCCTGTATGACATACGGCGTAAATGTTATTAGAGATGACAGAGATTTAAAGCCATATGAAAACATTATTTCATTTATGGATCAAATTAAGTCCAAGGATTTTGCGATAATGCTTTTAAGTGAAAATTATTTAAAATCTAAATATTGTATTTATGAGTTCAGTGAGTTTATGAAAAAAGATGACTTTCACGAAAAGGTTTTGCCAATTATGCTACCGAATTTTCAGTTGAATAACGAAACATTCGAATTGCTAAAAAGATATCACGCACCGTTAAGTCAGCGATACTCTCGCAATCTAATAGCCAGATTTCTCATTAAATTTTTTACAAAAAAAAGTGAGCAGGAAGTTCAGTTTGATTCTTTATGGAAATACTTGACTGAAACGAAATTATTAAGTTATCAAAAGCTAAAAGATGAGAAATACAAAGACCTGTATTCTCACATTGGTATCTATGACGAAGATATTTGGAATGCCATATTAAAGGTTAGGGAAATTGCGGATGAGCAGGACCGAGAAATAGAATTTGCCAAAATTCAGAGAAAACACCCAGGAAGTTATATTGTTAACTTAAATGCAGGCATCATAAGTCATTTTCATAAAAAATATAAAAAGGCAATATTTTACTACAATGAATTCTTAGCAAAATTTACCGATGATACCTATCAGGTACATGGCTTTTTTCATTTAGGCCAATGTCACTACGACATGGGCAATTTTGACGATTGTATCGAATGCCATTCTAAAGGCGTTAATATTTGGCCACACATATCATGGAGGTCTTATCAGGGGTTAGGAGATGCCTATTATATGGGTAAAGGCGATATAGAAAAAGCAATTAAGTGCTACAAATTGGCAAATGAAATAGTAAAAGAATCCTATGTCTGTAGAAACTTGGGCATAATAGAATCAAAACGGAAAAATTATAAAGAAGCTATTTCATATTTACTTGAATCAATTAATCTTAAGCCTGATCAGCCAGATTTGTGGTTTGCGCTAAAGATCTGTTATCAACAGATTGGAGAACCTAATAACGCAGAGGAAACCTTAATCAAGGCCTATAATTTATTTCCAAACGATTATAAAATCGCAACAGATTATGTCAGTCTTTTGTATAAAAAAGATGAAAATGATGAAATTGATCTGCATTTATGCGAAACTATTTTGACTAAATCATTTAAGGCAAAAGATGATTATATACCGACAAGAGCTTTACTTGCACAAACATTAATATTAATGAACAAAAATAGAAAGTCATTAAACTTTGCAATTGAATTGTTACGAAAAACATTAAAGATGGAGATGGGCGAAAATAGAGCTTTTTATAAAGAATATTGCTTACAATTGCTAAGTGATGCAGAGGATATTAAAAATTCTAACGACTAAAAAGCTTAATCACATATTCTAAATAAAATTTACAATTGAAAAAGCACATGCGAATATTTGGCGCAGGTCTGGTAGCGTTGCTTCGTATGTTGGCTAAACCTGTGCCCTTGCGTCACTTATGTTCATGGCTACCCTGTAAATCACTTAACATTAGCGCCCCTAAGCCAAGCTGTTGCCGAAATAAGCCAAAACCCCAATACCGGTCTGTTATACCCCCCAATCTTTCCCTGGCTGTTGTTTTTCCCAATCGATTGGATTATATTTTTTAGCGGTTGAGTATTGGGGTAGGCCAGCTAGCGATAAAACCAAACTGCCTGGCTTCGGCAACGCAAATTGATATCATGATTTTTTTAATACCGGTTTTACTAACAACAATACAAAAACCACTAACAGAAAAAACTTGGTTATCAATGATTGTTGTAATTTCAATCAAACGTCTTATACATAAATCCACGAGTTAGCCGCAGCTCTTCAAGACCAAAAACAATATGACACCACCGAAAGTATTTATTTCTTATAGTTGGAAGCCTACTCATAACAAACTTAACGTTCTGCAATTAGCAGAAAGATTATCTGCCGACTATGTTCATGTAATCATTGATGAGTGGGATTTGAAGGAAGGACAAGATAAGTATCAATTCATGGAACAAATGGTAAACAATCCAGAAGTTGGTAAGGTATTATTAATTTGCAACAAAGATTATGCAGACAAGGCAAATGCAAAGAAAGGTGGCGTCGGCATCGAAAGTCTAATTGTATCTGATGAGATTTATTCTAAAGTTGACCAAACAAAGTTCATCCCTATAATTTTTGAGTATGACGAAAATGGCAAAGCTTGCGTTCCAACGTTCGTACATAGTCGTATTTACATTGACTTAAGTTCTGATGCTGTATTTGAAGAAAACTATGAGAAGCTGTTAAGAAACATCTTTGGTAAGCCTAGTTCTAAAAGACCGCCGCTAGGAACTATCCCTGCATATTTGGAAACTGAGGAGCCAATTTTCTTGCCAACGGCGCATAAGGTAGCAACAATCAAAAATGCTTTGTTGCAAGAAAAGCAAAATACACCTCTTTACATACAAGATTATTTGGACACATTCTTGAAATCCTTATCGCAGTTTGCCATTAAAGAAGATGAGTTAAATCAATCAAACTTTGATGAAATAATACTAAAAAAAATTGAGGAGTTGAAATCACTTAGAGATGACTTTATCGAGTTCCTCGATGTGTATCTTACATACTCTGTGAAGTTTGACCATGAAAGAATTCACACTTTTTTTGAGAAACTGCTGAGCTATTTAGAAAACCTTGATGACTATAACTATCCATCAAACTCTTTCGGTTACTTGAAGTCAGACAACTTTAGATTTTTTTACTATGAGCTCTTTCTCACTTTTGCAACTATAATGACGCAAAGGGAGCGATTTGAAGAATTAGCATTTATTCTTCAAACTCCATTTATCGCCGAAAAAAAGAATTCAGGCGAACTGGTTCAATCTACTTTTTCAGAATTTCGTCATTACGTTTCAAGCTTGAACGAACACAGAAATAATAAATATCAATTAAACCGGGTTAGTGTTACTGCAGATTTAATCAAGCAACGAGCTGGAGAAAAATATGGATTTGAATTGCTAAAGAATACAGATATTCTTTTGTATTATTTGTCTCTCTTGTTTCCCAACAACAAATCCTATTCTCAGCGGTATTGGTTTCCTGAAACAAGTTGTTACCGCAACTGGAGAATGCGAATACTACCAAAAACAGTTTCGGAAAGATATTTCAATAAGGTTAAAGTATTATTTGGCGTTAACGACAAGGCAGAACTAATTTTAAAAGTCGATGAGATTGAAAAGGCTGGTAACGATAAGGTAAATGACTATAATTTTATGATACCAAATATGAAGAAAGGACTAGCAGTAGAAGAAATGTGTACTATCAAATAATAGAGTATGCAGTTAACATCGGTTTGCTGCTATGCCGGCAGACGAAACGCAGCATCAACTTTCTATTCGCTTATCAGCAGCAGTTCCGGCTGACTGAACGCAGATGAACAGAAGAATATATTTTGTACTTTGGTTTTTCAATCGGTTTCAGTTGCCAGGCGGACAACTACAAAATACCAGCACAGCAGCAAGCCGTTTCACGTTGTGTGCAACCCTACAGAAAGACTCTATTACTAAATGAATACTTCAACTCAACGCATAGAGAACAGTAAAAATTTTGACTTTGAACTTAGTTTCTTGAATAGACTTTGTTCATTTAGCAATTTTGAAATCAAAATACTTGGACACGATGATATAAAGGCATCTTTATCAAAAGAACAAGAAACTTTTAACTTTGAAATTTCTGCAAACTTATTGGAAGATGATGATGAGAAAATTGATTTATCATTTGCCATAGACAATCACGTTTATGAGACAAAAAAACTTGGAAATAAGTCAAGCAGCATAAAGGCGATAGCAGATACATCCGTAAATTTTCAAACAACCATTGAACTAAGTAACTTTCATTCTACCGAATTTAAAAGACAGAGCTTGTTCAAAGCAATATTTCCTGTCGATCTAAAAGAAATTAAAACATTTCATACAGAATTTGAAACAGTAACTCACACAAGAAATGGAAGTGAATATTTTTATGATTGTTTACGCATTGACTTAAATGGAAAACAATATGATGTAACTCAACTTAAAAATGAAACACAAGGCTTTTATATTTTTGAATGTCTGCGACAACAAGACTATGAAGAATTTTCTGATATTTGCTTTTCAATTCAACAAGCTATCGGTTTTATAAACAAACTAATGGTTGGCGGTGAAAAATTTGTATTTGATGAAGCGAAAAATCTTTATTACACAAACAATATCAGACCATCTATTAGAGGTATGTATAAACCAATTACTACTAATCCATATTCATTTTTAGATGTTGATAGAGAAATGGCAGATCTTTTCTACGAAAAATTGACAAGGATTTCATTAAGAACCCTTTCAAGTTTGGTTTACAAAATACATAGTGAATCAGAATTTTCAGCAGCAATTTTAGTTATTTTGGAAGCAACATCTATTCGGTCATTGCTGATTATTCCAAGCTCATTCGCTGTAATCATTGAACAGCTCTCCAAGCATTTAAGTATTCAAGAAAGAGGTTTGGAAACACCAATATCTGATAAAAAACTAAAAGATAAAATAGTCAAAGAACTTCATAAAGTGATTGATGATAATTGCGAAAACTTAAATGACCAGATTATACTTAAACTCAAGAGAAGATTAAACGAAATAAACAAGCCGACAAATAAAGAACATCTAACGAACAATGAAAAGCTAACCCGGCCTTTTGAGCAACTTGGAATAAAGCTATCACTGCATGATATTGCAATCATTGAGCATAGAAATGATTTGCTTCATGGCAACATATTACTTACAACAGACGAGGTGAAAGACGAAGAAAAAACCAATCTTTACATGATGTATGTTTCAGCAAAATTGTTTACTCTAATAAGTAAGCTAATTTTAAAGAGTGTTGGCTATGACGGCTATGTTTGTAATCAAGCTAAGTATTTAGAAAGGCGCATGAAAATTGAAACGCAAGAAGAATACTTTGAGAAACTCTAAGAAGGGCTGCACACAATAACTAAGGCTTCGTTG
>DLKC01000046.1 GCA_002478885.1 Chitinophagaceae bacterium UBA7600 | reverse complement strand
ATGTCGATCATCTCCTGCACTTCGCCCATCCCTTCCTGAAGGCTCTTGCCCATTTCATAACTCACGAGTTTACCAAGTGGTTCTTTATAATGCCTCAAAGCTTCACCAAACTGGCGCACAATTTCGCCGCGTTTCGGAGCCGGCCATAAACGCCATTCTTTAAAAGCTTGGGCTGCTTTTTCAATCACCATGTCAAAGCTTTCTTTATCTGTAGCAGTAACACTTCCAATCAATTGTGCATCGACAGGAGAAAACGAGTCAATTTTTTCACCTTTACCTGGTAACCATGTATTTCCCGTGGATACACCTGCATTCATTGCTTCAATACCCAACTGTTTTAAAAATTCCATATAGCTAAATTTTGTGTTTGTAAAGATAATTGCTATGCCGCAGCAAAGCAGCTAACAAATATTATTCTCTTCCCGTTTGCGATGCATAAGTGCTTTCAAAAATTTTATCAGCATTGTTCGCTTCAAATCCTTCTCGCCTGTGCCTGCGCGTTAATGCAACAGAAGGAAGGTGTGTAAATTCTTTTAATGGCTTTCTTTCAGCAAACTCCACATAAGAACCCGGGATAAGATGGTTAATGCCATCCGCAAATTCAGCAGGCACCATTTCGGCAATTGTTGCGCTTTGAAGCAACATTCCGTCGGCGCTGATCTTTGTTTTGCCGCCTGCGTCGTTTAATTTAAAATTATTTCTTTCCAGGAAGTTATTAAACTCGCCAATGGTATTGTAACCATCTTCCAGGTTGTGCACACTCACCGTAAAATGATTTAAGTAATAACGGTTGTAAATAACCCATGCCGCGTATTCGCTCTCTTCTGCCAGGGCAAGATAGTCGCTGAGTGTTGGCAACTTCCACAAACCGCTGTGCAAAAACTGATCAACCGCATGGCCATCGTTCAGTTTCAGCGAGTCAACCGGGTCGACTGTAATAGAATCCGTGTAAGAATGTATTATTTGCTGTGCCTTGTCTGAAAGGTCTTTCACACGAAGTTCACTTATAAATATCCGGGGGTAAGCCGGTGAAGCCGGCGCATACCAGTAAGCATCTAATTTTTTGGAGGGGAAAAAATAATGATCCATTCTTCTGTATCCATAATGCAGGAATATTTTTTCCAACGACTGAATTCCGAGGTTAGGTACGCCCAAAGTTCTAAAAGCAATATGATCGTTTTCAATGTCAGCAGCATTTTCGATTGCGCCTTCTTTCAGCATAACATTTATGATGGCACTTACATCAGGCACACGCTCCTGGTACCGCGCCATTAAACCTTTTAAAACAATATCGAGTGTTTTATTCATGATGATGAATTTATCAATGAAGTAATTAATTGTGAGCCGGGCTTATTCCTAAGGATTAAGCTGCTGTTGCGTCGCACACTTGTACTGCAATGCACAAGGCAACAATTTTAGCACGGTAAATAAAGGCAGGAAAGTATAAGGCATTCATGGCACATGGGAGCAGGTACTCCTTAAAAAGGCCATGTAAGAGCGTTGTATGTTTACGAGAAAATTCATTGAGGCGGCAAAGCTATTGAATTTCTGCAAATGAATAAAAGACTTGCAGGTATTAGCTAAATCGACGCAGCCGGCATTAGGAATTGCTGCTATAAAAGTGGAACGGCAAACCGAGCGTGGCAACAGGCGATGCCATTTGCAGATGAGTCGACACCCAAATAATTAAACATATTGAGTTATGAATTGTCAAGCCCGGCGAGCGGCATTTGCACATCGAGTGTAAAACCTTTAAGGGGCGAGGTTTTTACTTTGACCTTGCCACCAAAAACACTGATACGGCTTTCGACGTTTTTAAGCCCGATACCTTTTGTTTTTTTATCCAAATCTGCGCCAGTACCATCATCGGCAATAATAAGCCGGAAATTGCTGTTTGCCGTAGACATAAACACATTCACGAGGGTGGCTTTGGAATACTTGATGATATTGGTGTATTGTTCTTGTATAATGCGGTAAACGGCTAGTAACTGCTGCCTGAGAAGCCGGTGAGCGGTAAAACCAAGCTTATTGCATTCTACCCGAAGGCCATTGACCCTTAACATGTTTTCGGTAAGCACTTCTATTTGTGAAATAAAATTTTCACTGTTCAGTTCAGGGGCAACCAGTTCATGGGCAATGCGCCTGTTTTCATTGATCGCGTTTTGTATGTTTTCCATGCTTGCGGAAACGAGGCTGCTATATTTCCATGGATCCTTCTTAACCATTGCCAGGTACATCTTTGTACCGACAAGAATCTGGTTTACGTTATCGTGCAGTTCCTGGCCGATGTTGTTTCGTTCATTTTCCTGGGCCTGCAAGGCGGTTTCGGTTAATTTAGTCTGCTCCATCCGTTGAGCTTCGGCAAGAGCGATTTCAAGTTGTTTGTTTTCGGTAACGTCATGTACGATGCCAAATAACGTGGCGGGCCTTCCTTCTGCATCAAACTCGTACCGGCCTTCGGAGTAAACATACCGCTCCTCGCCATCTTTGCGAACGATGCGAAAATTAGCGGAGAAGACGGAAAGTGTTTCCGCTGATTTTTGCACCAGTTCGGCCACTCGTTCTCTATCGTCGGGGTGAATGCTCGCCAACCATTCCTCGTTTGATTCCGGGTATTCATCTTTACCAAGGCCGTAGATTCGATATGTTTCATCTGACCAATAACCCTTGCCCGTTCTAAAGTCCTTTTGCCAGCTGCCGACGGGGGCTACCGACTGGGCTTGGTTAAGGTGAAAACGACTTTGTTCAATTTCCTGCTGGGCTAGTTTTCTATCGGTAATGTCGCGGATAAATGCGCAATAAATATCCTCCGTATTGTCTTTCAGCGTTACCATGAACAGCTCGATAGGAAATTCGGATCCATCCGCACGTCTGGCACTTATTTCAAACAACTTATTGAGCATAGTGTTGTTGACGACGCCATCCCGGTGCTGAAACTGGTCTAAATGGTTGTTTTCCAATTGTTTTGGAATAATGGTATCCACGATACTTTTACCAATAATATCCTTGAGGTTCCAGCCAAAGAGCTTTTCTGCCTGCTGATTCCAAATTGTTATTTTCCCGTTCATATCGATCCCAACGATTGCATCGAGTGCAGAGCGCAGTATCTGGTCTTTTGTTTCCTGGAAATTTCTGGCCGAGATCTCGGCCTTTGTTTTTGCCGTAATATTTTTAATGATCGCAGAAACACCATTTTGAGAAGGATAAACGTGATTTTCAAACCACCAGTCCCGCTCTTTGTCGTAGTCAATATTGTAATAATATTGCTGGGTTTCCATTGCGGTGGTTAAAGCGATATATGTATTGGTGCCAATAAGACGTGGGTATTCTTCCCAGATTACCTTTCCCTGGAGGTCTTCGGGCCGGCGGCCTATTGCGCGTGCAGCCTGTGCATTTACATAGGTAAACCGCCATTCTTTATCCAGTGCCGTAAAGCCCTCTGTAATACGCTCTACAAGGTGCCGGTATTTTTCTTCGCTCTTACGAACAAATTCATCGGCTTTCACCCGTTCGGTCACATCGTGAAAATTAAAAACATAGGCCCCTATTTCCTGAACATCCAGCAGGTTGATCAACTTACCTTCCAGGTTGACATACTTGCCATTTTTATGTTTGAGCCTTACGGAGCAATCTGTAGGTACACCAGGGTTTTGGGTAGCAAATTTTACAATCTGCGTTGCTCTTTCAACATCGCCTGGATGAACATTCTGCATGCCATTCATTCCAATGATATCCTGGTCTGTCCAGCCCACAATTCTTTCGGAAGAAGGGCTACGGTAAATAACGTTGAACGATTTATCTATCAGCGTAATAACGTCAAAACTGTTCTCAAGCAGTTTAAGGTATGGGTTATCAGAATTGTAAATGTCATGTTCTCTTTTTACCTCATTTGCTGTTACAGCGATATTGTTTTGCAATAAATCCCCAATCGCGCTAGCCGAAGCAATATCCTTTATAATAGCTGAAATAAAGTGTGGGTGGCCATTTTCATCCTTTATTGTTTTAAGACAAATATTTCCTGTAAAAGACGACCCATTTTGGTGCTTAAACCTAAGGTGTTTGGTGGTGGTGGTATTTGACAAAGTTTGCTGGAACAACTGCTGCCACTCATGTTCACCCAATGCCGTAATTCCAAAATTCCAAAGTCTTTTGCCCAACGCCATGTCGCTGCTGCAGCCAAAATGCCGCTCAGCGCCGCTATTCCAAAAAAGAATTTCCCCGCTGGTTTTTACGCTTATAATTGGTTCGCTGAATTGACTGAGTAGTTCTTCCGTTATTTGCCCGGGCTGCAACCGTCCGGCGCTGTCGTTTAGCTCTGTGGTGATTTTGTTGTTGACGAGGGGGTTCATAACGTTGCTGTTAAGACTGAGTTTTTGTCCCCGATTCTCTTAGCAGTTACAAAAGAAGTAAGTATTCAGAGTTCAAAACATGACTTCAAATAGTGCAGGTATATGATTTAAGTCAGTTTTTGAATTTAAGATGTATTAGTACTGATATAATAATGACCTCCCGTTCAATATTTTTCTCAAAATGCCCATAAATGTTGCACAAGAACTATGCTTCAAAAATCCCTGACTCAGGTAAGTAGAGCCGGTAGCCGGCATCGGATGCTTTGGCAGCATCCGGCCATTTTCTTGTGTTGCTATAATTCATCAAGTGCTTTGCGCAGGTAACTCAGTAACTCGCCAGCATTCTGTTTATTAAAAGGCATTGGCGGTTTTATCTTCAATACGTTATGGAGCGGGCCATCCGTACTAAGCAGGTAGCCGCTGGCTTTTACTTTTTCAACCACAATATCAATTTCAGGCAATGCCGGCGCCAGCGTATTCCTGTCTTTCACCATTTCGGCGCCGATGAACAAGCCATGACCGCGCACATCACTGATGATGGGATATTCATCCATGAGTTTGCGAAGCCCTTCCATCAAATATTCACCTGTTTCTTTGGCATGTTGCTGCATCTCCTCATCACGGATCACCTCAAGCACAGCAAGACCTGCCGCCATGGAAACCGGGTTGCCGCCGTAAGTATTGAAATATTCAAGCCCGTTATTGAAAGCGTCGGCTATTTCTTTTGTAACGACAACTGCAGCAAGCGGATGCCCATTACCGATTGGCTTACCCATTACTACAATATCGGGTACCACATCCTGTAATTCGAAGCCCCAGAATTTATCGCCGACACGGCCGAAGCCAACCTGCACTTCATCTGCAATGCAAACACCGCCTGCAGCGCGAACATACTTGTACACTTCCCGGAGATAATTGGGCGGAAGCGGAATCTGCCCGCCCACCCCCAACAACGTTTCGCAAATAAAAACAGCAGGCACTTTGCCTTCACTTTTTAATGATTCAATAATGCGTTGCACATCGCCCGCATATTTTTCTCCTGCACTTTCGTCGCCGTACTTATAGGGGCCACGGTACATGTCAGGGTTCATTGCTTTATGTATCCACGGCATTTGACCGGAACCACCGCTGCTATCGAATTTATACGGGCTCATTTCCATCGCCACTGTTGATGTGCCGTGATAGGCATGATCGAGCACGATAATATCTTTTTGTTTTGTGTAGTGACGACTCATGCGCACCGCAAGATCATTCGCTTCACTACCGCTGTTGGTGAAATAACAAACGCACAGCGGCGGGGGCAATGTTGCCGTTAATTGTTTGGCATATTCAACGATATTGTCGTTGAGATACCTGGTATTTGTATTGAGTGTAGCGATTTGTTTTTGCATTCGCTTTACCACTACAGGATGGCAATGCCCAACATGGCTGGGGTTGTTTACACAATCAACATAAGTATTGCCTTTATCATCGTATAAATATTGTAACGCCGCTTTTACAATCTTTAAGTGTTGCTTATAGCTGATGCTAAGGTTACCCCCAACGTGCTCCTTTCTTGCTGCAATCAACTGGTTGTAACCATCACTACTTAGGGCCTCTTTATATCCGCAAGCCCTCCTGAAACTATCCTGCGCTTTTAGCGGGTTAATGCGAATGAGCTTATACAATAATTCCCATGCCGGCTTTTCTGAAATAAAATGATGTTCATTGTTTGTTTCAATAGACGCGTTCCACGCGGACTGTGTAACGCTTATGCAAAGCCTTGCTGCGATTAAGTAATAGAGCAACCCGAGCTCCTGTTCCGTTAAAGGGTACGCTTCGTGGTATCCTTTGACCACAAGTGTAGCTGCATTCAAAGGATCGGCATGATTCATCATCGCGTAGGTACAGGCAACTGCAAGATTGTTGATGAGTGCCGTATAAACCATGTCGCTGAAATCAATCAGCCCGGTTACTTTATCGCCTTGCGTTAAAATATTGGTGTCATTTGCATCGTGGTGTAGGTATGCATGCCGCAACGTAGAAATAACTGGCAGCACTTCGGTTTCAAACTGCAGTAAAAAATAACCGGCAATACGCCTGCGTTCATGATCTTTAATGTGCTGCAATTTCCTGTTGGCATCGGCCGCGTTGCTGATATCCCATACATAGTAACGGTGCATGGCATTATGTGAGAAGTCTTGCAAGGCCTTGTCCATTTTGCCTAATACATTCCCAAGATCAACATGCAATGCATCGGGGCGCTCCTGCGCATTCACCCAGAATACGCCTTCTAAAAAACTGATCAGCCGGAGATAATATTTACGCCCATTTTTTTCCAGTATCGTCATTAATTCCCCGGCATGATTCGGAATGTAATGAAAGAATTTTTCTGCCACCTCACTCTTCGATAGATGTTGCACGATTTTTACCTGCGCATCAAAAAATTCGTAGCTGTGCTCGTCACTTGCGGCTTTAAAAATATATTTTGTTCCATCACTTGCGGTAATCAAAAAATTGAATTCATATTCTCCCGTTAATGCCTTTGCCTTTGCATCAAGCAGGAAATATCTTTTTACCAGCGCTTCGGTTTCCTGTTCTGTAAAAATCATTTTATATTTTTTTGTAACAAGCTTTTGTGTCCTGTAGCATCGCCTGTTGTGTCACTCACTTCAGCGTTCTCTTATTGACTGATCAAAAGTGAATAATGAAATTACTGCGGTTACCATTATCGCTTATTCATCGGTACAAGTAAGCTTTCGCGTAAGCCAGCTTTCGAGTTGCCATCGGTTTCAGCAGCAGAGAGTGCGACGCAACGATGTTGCCTGTTCAACTGCTGCCCGGCCCACAAATACTGTCTTATTGCTTTGACAGATCCACTTTCACCGTTTCATTTGCCGCCGCAGTAAATACAAGTGTTTTTACCGAGGCGCCAGAGATAGTGATACTCACCCGGCCACTGTTAATACGCTCCACTTTTAAATCAAAACTATTGCCCATTGCCCTGATATTTTTCAACTCCATTTTATCCCAGTTTTTTGGAAGATGCGGGCTGCAATCAAAACTGCGAAAACCCGTTGGCCGCATACCAAACAATCCCTCGATATAGACCCGGCAATACAAACCACTCTCCGCTGCCAGATGGCGTTGCCCACCTTCAGGGTAGGCCTCAACAGGATATGGCACATGCTCGCCCAGCAAGCGGCGCTGCGAATAGAAACGCAGGAACGGCAAAGCGGTTTCTGTTTCATTGGCCGCAAACAAACCACGCAAGGCATACAGCGATGAGCGATCCCAAAAAGTATTGTCGCCTGATTGTGTAAGCAAGCCATCTGAAGTAAATAGTTGTGGCGACAGCAAGGCATTGACGGTGCCTTCCTTGCGGGTGAAAATGCCAACAGTCAGCGGAATGCAGATCCAGGAACGCAACTTATCATTGCCTTTGTAATATTGATATGTGTTGAAGCCCTGCACATTGGCGCCAAAATATTTTTCTATCGCAAGTTCCAAAGCTTTTGCTTCAGCCTGGTAAGCTTTCACCTGCGCGGTTGGCTTGCCCAGCAACGCAGCCAGTTTCGCTGCCGAGTTCAGTGCGTCATAATAAAGGCTGCTTGTACACAGGTTGGCATCACCGGATGGAAACCTGCCTTCCAATTCATCGCTTTGTGAGGCAACAACTCCTTCACTGTTGATTTTTCGTTTGCAATATTCGAGACACCACTCGATCAGTGGCCAGAGTGCAGCGGCGGAATCTTTATTACCATAGGTAAGGGCAAATCTTGAAGCGCCGTAAGCGATCATCGCCTGGTCGCCGCGGTCACCTGCGCCATTCCAGTAACCATCGCCTTCTGCGATGATGGAGCTTGGAATAGGTTGGTAATCCGGGTTCATATAACCGGCGAAAAGCCGGTAGGCATTCATGGCCGACTTTACGCCTATGCCGTCGCCAAGCCAGGCAAAAAACGGGTTCACATATTCGGCCTGGTCGTTGGCCCAGATTGCAGCATAATAACTGAGCCCACCAGGGCCATGCATATAACCGGCTTTGGTTTTATAAATACTTTCTGCGGCTCTTCGTTTAGCAAACTCAAATGCGGTGTTCAAAACAGTGTCTGGCGTAATTAATTGAAGGGCATTTTGAATTTGCATTATACGTTGCATGCGACCTGACTCTTCCTGTTCAATGCTGGCGTTAACTGCGTGTTGCAGGTCGGCATTTGCCTGGTAAGTAAACGCGTAGGTGACAGAGTCGCCGGGGGCAATGGTTTTAGCGCCATCATTCACGCTGCGGATGACTAAACTGAACGGTGTTTTAAAAGCTCTTGATGTATCGAGCCTTATTTCTTTTTGCAGGTATGGCATATCAAACTGCACCGCTTCCATCGTATGGTTGATGAATGTACATTGCTCAATCGCCATCGGTTGTTCTGCAGATGGAAAAAGCACGCGCTTTAATTCAATGCCTTTATTATCGCCGATAGAAATATTGGCAATCCATTCCCCATTGAGCCTGATATAATTTACGCTTTGTGGCAAAGGCTTTCTGCGTTGGCCGTTGATGAGGGCTGCAGTCAGTGGCTTTTGGTTGATAAAAAATGTGGGGAGTTCTTCATCGGTAATTTCCTGCATAAAGCTGGAGTGCGTATCGTTTGGCTTTACCCGGAAGGTTGGAAAAACAACGGTGCGTTTCAGGTGCAATTGTTTGGTGCTGTCAACTTCATATTGCAGCCAGAGCGATACTTTTTCACCGCTCATCTCGATGTGATCTTTATGCGGCAGTTGTTTGTCAATATTCCACCGGATACTGTTCAAAGATTCAATTTGCCAACGATCGGTTTGTTGTGGCAATTGCAATTGCTGCGGGAACACATTCACGCAAATAAGCAACGTGACTGAAAGAAGAAAATATCTGTTCATGATGGAAGAAATCGTTGTCATCTTTTAAAAGAATACCAGGTGATTTTTTGTTGAACCAGCTTTTGTTCTACTAATCGCCTTTCGTTGTGTCACTCACTTCAGCACCCTGTTTGCTTGTGACCAGCTGCGCATAGTAAATTACAGCTATATACCAATGATCGCAATACGGAAGCAGGGAATCACTTTTGCTGTTCACTGCTCATGTGAATACTGCAGCCGAAGTGTGCGACGCAACGATGCTTAATTCATCTACTACAGCCTGGCCCATAAAAGAACTATGGCTGCTGCACTTTTAACACCCACACATGTTCGGTCGTCTTTTGCAGAGCGGCGGGAATAATTATTTCCGTTCCGTTTGCAGTTGGCGACCACTTCAACATCTTTGTTGCGCCAAGCATTTGCACGGTTGTTTTCTTGCTGAAAGGGATTTTGTTAATTGCGATTTTATCCTGTGGAAAACTGAAGAGGAAAACATATTGCGTCTTTCCATCTTTGCTTTGCGTAAAGCGGATGTTTTCGCCTTCGTCAAAAGAGCTGTATTTGCGGGTGCTGTAAATGGCTTCGCTGTTTACTTTCATCCATGCGCCGATTTCTTTTAATCTTGCGTAAGCAACGGGGTCCAGTTCTCCATCGGGGCCTGGACCAATATTCAGCAAATAGTTTCCTCCTTTACTAACAATATCGACCAGCTTTTTTATAAGTTCATCTGCCGGTTTATAAACATCGTTCGGAACAAAGCTCCAGCTATTGCCCATGGTCATACAGGTTTCCCACGGGTAAGGCAACCCCGTTTCGGGAATATGTTGTTCGGGTGTGAGATAATTCTGGTAAGGCCCCGGCACCGCACGATCAACCACAATAAGCCCGGGTTGCTTTGCCCTTGCTTCTTTTACAAGTCCGGCCATATTTATATCCTGGCTTTGTGTGTTGCGCGCCCAGCGGCTGTTTTCGTAAATTTCTGCAAGCGTTGTTTTTACCTCACTGTCGCTTGTCGGCCTTACCCAACCACCATCAAGCCAGAGAATATCTAGCCTGCCGTAATCACTCATGAGTTCGTTGATTTGCCCGTGAGTGTAGTCAATAAATTTTTTCCACTGCTCCGGGTGTTTCTGAATGGAATAGTTGGCGTTGCGGTCAACTGCAGGAAATTGTTTCCACCAGTAATAGTCAGAATGCCAGTCAGGCTTGGAAAAATATGCGCCGATGAAAAAGCTGTTTTTCCTGAACGCGTTGAATATTTCTTTAGTGACGTTGCTGCGTGGGTCGGAAGAAAAAGGACAAGACGGCCCGGTGATTTTATAGTTTGTGTATTTGGTATCGAACATGCAAAAACCATCGTGGTGTTTTGTAGTGAAAACGAGGTATTTCATACCCGCTTCTTTTGCTGCGTCTGCCCATTTGGAGGGATCGAATTTTGTAGGGTTGAAAGTGGTTTGCAGGGCTTCGTATTTCTTTACGTAGTCGTTGTAGCTTTCGGCCACGCCAGGTTTTCTTGCACCACTTGCCCAGCTAAGATCTTCAGGGCAAATACTCCAGCTTTCGACAATGCCCCACTGGCTGTAAGCACCCCAATGCATCAGCAGGCCAAACTTCATATCCTGCCATGCCTCCAGGTTTTTTTGAACAAGTGGATCGGGGTCGGGAAAGTATTGCTGTTCCTGCGCTGAAACAGCAGATGACACTTGCATGCAAACGACAAGTAAAAAGAAAATTATTTTCTTCATGTGACCAAAGGTTTATAAACGAAAGATAAGCCGTTGCGCGAAAATGAAAAAAGGGTTTGAAATATTATTGATGCTCCCGGAGAAAAATCGTTTCCGCAAGCTTGGCTGCAGTGCATGTGCGTTATGCCGGACAAGCCGGCACTTTTGCGCAACATAAGCCCTATAGTAAGACAATTGCGGGCTCAAAAAAGTGCCTTGTTATCTTTAATACTGTTCGCTGTCGTTGGGAAAATCCTTCGCCTTCACATCATCGACATAATGTTTTACAGCGGCGGAAGCCTGCTCAAAAATATTGAGGTACTGCCGCAGGAAACGCGGTTTGAATTCTGTGTTAATGCCGAGCATGTCGTGCATCACCAGCACCTGCCCGTCGCAATGTTTTCCCGCCCCAATACCAATTGTTGGAATCTCGAGGCTTTCACTTACTTCTTTTGCAAGTTGTGCAGGAATCTTTTCAAGCACAAGCCCAAAGCAGCCGGCTTCCTGGAGAATCAATGCATCTTTACGTAATTTATTTGCTTCTTCTTCTTCCTTTGCACGTACGTTGTATGTTCCGAATTTATAAATGCTTTGCGGTGTAAGGCCAAGGTGCCCCATTACCGGAACACCTGCAGAAACGATGCGCTTGATGCTATCAATAACTTCTTCGCCGCCTTCGAGTTTTATGGCATGTGCCCCGGTTTCTTTCATGATGCGGATGGCGCTCGCCAACGCTATCTCGGAATTGGATTGATAAGAACCGAATGGCAGATCGACCACAACAAGGCAACGGTCAATACCGCGGATGACGCTCTGCGCATGATAGATCATTTGATCGAGTGTGATAGGCAGCGTTGTTTCATGACCAGCCATTACATTGCTGGCACTGTCACCGACGAGTATTACATCAACACCGGCACCATCAATGATGCGGGCAAAAGAAAAGTCATAAGCCGTGAGCATGGAAATCTTTTCTCCATTGGCTTTCATTCGCTGTAAGGTGTTGGTGGTAACTTTCTTTACTTCTTTTTTTGCAGCTGACATCTGAACTGATTTTATAGTTAAGTGAAGACTGAATATGACTCTGCGTTAGAATAAACCATATCCAGATGCCGGGCACAAAGATGGGGAAATAATTCAATAGTTTATTTTTTATGAACCGGGCTGCAGCGCATGTGGCATCGGCGGTTGCGTCGCACACTTGTAGGCCTGACGTGTTGTTCGGCAATCGTACTGTGATGTTATTGCATTTATGATGGAAGCGTTACTAAAATTTGTTAGTAGCATTACCAATGGAGACGCGTGATTTCTCCCACTAATGGTTGAAACAGGCTTCAGAACAGCACAAAAGCCATTTGCCCGGGGGTAAAAAAGCTAAATTTTTTGGGACCATCTACCAACTCCCTACCAACCA
>DLKC01000098.1 GCA_002478885.1 Chitinophagaceae bacterium UBA7600 | reverse complement strand
TGCCTTACAAGCAGAGGGTCGGCGGTTCGATCCCGTCAACTCCCACAAAAGCCCGGCAATATTGCCAGGCTTTTTTATTTCTATGCTATAACGGATTCATTAAAATCTTAACCATTGCTGGCAACCCGCTAATACTTAACTACAGTTTATTTTTGATATTTTTGCAACATGTACAGCGCAGTGCCGGGAAATGCATATGACCCGCTTAAGGAATACGACAGTGAAGTACTTGCAGACGAAGAACTTCCCTATCACCTGATCGTTTGGAACGATGAGGTAAACACTTTCGACTGGGTAATCGACACCCTGGTTGAAGTTTGCGGCCACAGCCCTGAACAGGCTGAACAATGCACAATCATTATCCATTACAAAGGAAAATGTGCCGTTAAAAATGGTGACTACGACACGCTAAAACCCTTGTGCGACGCAATTACTGAAAGAGGTATCGGTGCCACGATCGAAATGATGGTCAGCTAGCGATTGTTTTCTCTTATCTCCTATCTTTTATGGTTTCTTAAATCTGCTTATTGCCCATGCCGCTCTATGCTTTGGATGAAAAACTCTGGTTTCCACCCGTTGATGGCGCATTGGAGGACGGCCTTTTGGCAATGGGCGGCGACCTCAGCAAAAATCGCTTGCTGCTTGCTTACAAAAACGGCATATTCCCCTGGTTCGATGGTGACGTACCGCTTTGGTGGTGCCCCGACCCCAGATTTGTGCTCTTCCCCGATGAACTTAAAATAAGCAAAAGCATGCGGCCGGTAATGGCAAAAGGTGAGTTCCGGTTTTCAGTAAATACAGCGTTTAAAAAGGTAATTGGTCACTGCAAAAAAACGTTCCGACCCGGCCAGGACGGAACATGGATCACCAACGCGGTAGAACGTGCTTACATAGAGTTGCATCACGAAGGCTATGCTCACAGCGCTGAAACCTGGCTGAATAATAAGCTCGTAGGTGGGTTATATGGCATCAGGCTTGGCAATATTTTTTTTGGCGAAAGCATGTTCAGCCACCACAGTAATGCAAGCAAATTCGCCTTCATCAATTATGTGCAGCAATTAAAAACAGAACAGGTGCCGCTTATCGATTGCCAGATTTACACGGAGCACCTCGAAAGCCTTGGCGCACGGATGATCCCCAGGGAAGAATTTGTCGGTATCTTAAAACAGCAAATTTTTTGAGCCTGGCTGCAGCATAAGCATCAGGCTCCTGTTGCGTCGCACGCTTTTACTGCATCGCCTTGAGCGGCATTACCGGTTATTCCCGGTTCACCATTAATGATTAACGGTCAAAGCTGCAAGTGAGTGATGCCAGGTAAGCCGGCACCGTAACACAACCAACCGGCGGCACCCAGGAATCGAATGCCCGTAAAAAATCATTATTTACTTTTCTCCAGTGCCTGCTCAATATCGCGGATAATATCATCAACATGCTCCAGGCCCGCCGAAATTCTGATCAAACCCGGGGTTATACCCACAGCTAATCTTTCTGCTTCGCTCAGTTTAGAATGGGTCGTGCTTGCAGGATGCGAGGCAATGCTTCTCGTGTCTCCAAGGTTGGCCGTCATCGATAACATGTTAAGGTTATTGAGGAATTTACGGCCGGCCTCCACACCGCCTTTTATTTCGAAACACAAAATGCCGCCGCCCGATTTCATTTGCTTTATCGCAATGCCGTACTGAGGATGACTCTGTAAGAAAGGATATTTAACCCAGGAAACATGCTCATTCTTTTCAAGTGCCTGCGCCACTTTCAGTGCATTTTCACAATGTCGCTGCATACGCACATCGAGTGTTTCAAGGCTCTTGCTCAATACCCACGCATTAAAGGCCGATAAAGAAGGGCCGGTATTTCGACAGAAAAGATATATTTCTTTTACAAGTGCCGCATCGCCAACAATAACGCCTCCCAGGACCCTGCCCTGACCATCGATCCATTTTGTAGCAGAATGCACCACGAGATGCGCGCCATAGTTGATTGGCTGCTGCAATAATGGGGTGGCAAAACAATTATCAACGTTTAAAATAAGCTGATGCTTTTTAGCCAGTTGCCCGGCCCACTCGAGATCGATCAGCTCCAGCTGAGGATTTGTCGGGGTCTCGAGATAGATCATTTTTGTATTGGGCCTTATTGCCTGTTCCCACGCGTCTTTGTCATTAGCCGCAACAAGGGTTGCTTCAATGCCGTATTTCGGCAGGTATTTAGTAACAATAGTGAACGTGCTCCCAAACACAGAACTACAGCATAAGAGGTGATCGCCCTGCTTAAGCAGTGCAAATATGGAAGAGAACACGGCAGCCATACCTGTGGCAGTGGCAAACCCTGCTTCAGCACCTTCAAGGGCACACATTTTTTCTACAAACTCATCAGTGTTAGGATTACTGAAACGGCTGTAAATATTTTCATCGTTTTCGTCTGCGAAGGCACCCTTCATTTCTTCAGCCTGCTCGAATGTAAAACTGCTGGTAAGATACAATGGCGTTGAATGTTCCATTTGCCAGGTTCTTGGCGTTTGAATACGCACAGCCTTTGACAAAGCATGTAGCCCGTCCTTATTTTTACTCATGGTCGCGTTGCTTAGATATGTAATTATTGAGGGTAAACAAAAACTTCCCATTGGATGTTTGTTCCCGATTTTTTCAAAGTTGCTGATACTGAGCAGTATCTTTCCATGGAAAGGTTTACAGCCCTTTTTGCCTTATCCTGGTCTACGTTTCCGTAGATATGAAATTCAATGACAATGTTCTCCCAAAGAGAAGGCTCCTTCCCTTTTTCCCGTTCGCCACGTACCTGCATTTTGTAATCTTTTACTTCCTGCCTTTGCTTGTTCAGGATGCTTATTACGTCTATGGCGCTACAGCCGGCAAGCCCCATGAGCAACAGCTGCATCGGCCTTACACCAAAGTTTTGTCCGCCGTGGTCCGGACTTGTATCCATCCTCACCACATGCCCATATTCATCTGTAGCTTCGAAGCCATACTCATTTTGAACCCGTGAAAGATTAATTGTAATCATTGCCGTAAAAAATTAAAGAACGCGAAAATATTCGATTTTAAAATAACAGCTGTTATTATCTGGTTGGGGATTCTTTTGATACAAAAACGTAAGCCTGGCATTGCATTTTACATGCCCTGCCTGCAATAACAGCGAAGTTTATCCGGAAATATCCTCTCAAAAATTACATGATCTGCGTCATCTTTCTTTACTTTACAAAAATTTAGATTGCTGACTCGTAATAAAACGCCCAAACTTAAACAAGCCTTAAAGCGAAACGGCTCTTTAAATCAATTTTATATTAATGCTTAAGAGAAAATAATGCTGTTAAGGCAACTCCCTTTGAGCATTTTCAGTTTATTTTGTAGATTACTGATAAAAATAAAGAACGTATAAAAAATCGAATCCATTTTCCTAACGCCCCTGCTGCGATGTGGCTTTAAACAAATAAAAATTAAGCTATGAAGACCTCAAAAAGAAATCTGCTGCTCGTGTTTTTGGCTGTTGTATCTACGTTATTGCTTTCATGGGATCAATCGAAACACCAGTTTATATTTATCCCGCCTTTTACAGCGTGCCCTTATATTGTAAATGCATATGAAGAAAATCCGGCTTTCAATGAAGAAATGTCGTCTCCTGCATATGAAAGCGAAAACGATTGGATTTGGGAAAATCAAAACAGTGAATCCTACGCCCCCCCGGCAGAAGATGTACTTGTGCAGAGGATACCCGGCGATGACTACCATATGCTGATGATGGCAATTTATGCTGATTTTAAAAAGCCAACATTCATCAAGGATTTTGCCGGAACCGATGTCCGCTTCAGAGATGACGGTAAAGAATTTGACAAGGTTGCGGGTGACGGCATTTACACGGCTAAAATATTTGGCGACGTAAAGGATTTCCGCAAAACCGCAATGGAAATGGATGAGGCCACAAAAAAAGCAGGCCCAATACTGCAATTTCAAAACAGGGCGCTTTACTATGGAACCAATATCTGTAACAGCGAGCCTTTTACTGCAGAAAAATTTGATGCCTACCAGGCCGTTTCCATATCAAACCTCTCTACAGGGGGCGGATTTAATAAATTGATCGATTCAGTAAGAAAGAATTGCATCTTTATCACTGACCTGAAGGTAGTGGAAGACCCTACCCGCACATGGAATCCCTGCACCCAAACAGGTAATATTGATGGTGCGTGGTCGTTCAAAACATTATTCAAACAACTGGCTTCCTCAGATCCCAAAAACCTGGCGAATGATTCTACCATTTCAGCTTTTGTAAAAAACTGGCTTAACAATTATGCTGTCAGACGAATCATCAACAATGATACGGTTGTTCCGAGAACTTTTGTAAATGATAAAATTCTCAATCCATGGTTGTCAAAAAGCCTGGCTGCAGGTGCTCCCGCAGGCCAGCTCGATATGCGTTTTGCACCATTTAAGTTAACTTCCATTGTAAACCGCTTTGATATTCGTGAAAGGGATGCAGGTATTCCCGCAGGTGAGGGACGCTTTACCTTTTGCCTTATCAACAGTGCCTGCACTGCACCTGAAGAATTTACCATGGTACTTGAATATGGCATCAACAAGAAAAATAATTGCGATACGCTGCAAGCCTGGGCCACACAATGGTTCAATCTCAAAAATTTTACTGTTGGCAGCGAAGCATACAACCAGGCATTGCAAAATATTACCGAGCAATACACGAAATGCGGGCAGAATAGCAGGAAACCAAATAAAAACTGTCTAAATACAATCAGGACCAATGAGCGTGCTTTAACCAATGCAATTCCCGCTAGATGGGAATTCAGACAGTTTATTCTTTCAGATACTACACATATGCTATTTGAATCTCCATTGCATAAAATATTCCAGGATAAATACAATGCCCAGGTGGATAATGAAGATGTGAGAGCTATGGTTGCTTGGGTAAATGCCAATAGAAGCGGCATAAATAAAGACCAATATGACATCCCTGATGTTGATACGGGGGCTTCAGGCACAGGCAAGAATTTTACCGCAGGTGCCGCACATATCCTGGATACACCAGTCGGTGACCCATCAGTAATGAATGTTTATCATTGGGATGGCGGCCACTCAAAATCAAACCCCGCTATTTATATTAAAAATAGTACTACCAGGCAGGTGTTCTCACTGAACTCCTGCACAGGTTGCCATGCCGGTGAAATGCAAACCTTCTTCACCCACGTTGATCCGGTGTTCTTCGGCACACAGGCTACCCTGTCAGGGTTCCTTACCGGTACGGCAGGCAGAGGCGGAGCTATAGACTTTGACTTTAATGCCACCAACGATAGCTTTATGGTTAAAGATGCAGCGCTAAGGCCCACTGCAAGTCCTAAAATCAGGATGTTTAACGATATCCTCAGGAGGGCAAAAGATCTTAAGGATTTCGTAGTATCACCACCTTGCGCAACGCCATTTGCGCTCCGCAACGACCTTATGTTCAGGCCGGTTGGCATGGTGCATTAGAAACATAAAACATCCGATAATAAACTTAAGCCCGGTTCCTGTAGCCGGGCTTTTTATTTACGGTCACGCGCAAAGGCCGCATACTTTTCGATCCAAACAGAATTGAGAACAATGATTAAATAAAGTAATTATTAAGCGTGCTGCAGTTTTTCATAGCGTCTTTACTTGCGACGCTCCTTTCATCTCCCCATCTTTTGGCAGCAAGCGTTGCATCGATATTCTTTCTTCCTGCTGCCCAATGCGGTGCGGTTGAACGGAGCGTCGCAACGATGTAAGATAGCCCGGTGAAAGCCCGCCGACAAAAATGCATTTTATGCTAATAAAAAAGAGCCGCTTTTTTGAGAAAGCGGCTCCGTCTACTGGTAAGATATTTCGCTTATTTAACCACGAGTAATTTCACCTTTCCAATCACCACGGCATCCTGCTCAACAGTAATATAGTAGTCGCCGCTTTTTAGTTCGGCAACGCGATTCAGCGAAACTGTCTGAGCGCCTGTTTGCCTTGAACCTAACTGGTAGCTTTGTTTGCTGATGCCGGAGCGGTCATAAACTTTTACAACAACATTACCTTGGTTTACAAGATTGAATTTGACGTTTGCCACGCTTCCACTAACCGGGTTTGGCGTAACGGTAATCAGCTGATCTGCACTTTCCGCAAAACCTGCAAAAGCAGCAGCGCCAATACCAACAGCATAAAAAGCATTCTTTACCTGGGCTACTTCATTTGACTGGCCGCCGTAAAGGTCTTTGGCAGACTGGATGCAGGCTGCTCTCCAGTTAGAATATTTTGAAGTTGGCGTGAGATAAACTGTTTCTGAACGGTAAAGTATCTGGTCAGCCTTGGAAAGGCCAATACCTGTTACGTTGTAAGCATTACCCTTATCATTTGTTCCGGTGCCGCCATCAACAAGCAGGTAAAACATGAAATTTCCAACGCCGCTTAATACATGCACATCGGCATTGGCTTTCCAGTACAGTCCACCGTAAGTATCCGGTTGCTGAAATGCGTTCGGATTGCTCATATCACGGATGAACCAATTCATATCGTTGCTCAACCTCCAGTCTTTATCAGTTGGCTTTGCCCAAAACTGCACTGATTTCCCCATAATATCACTCATACTTTCATTCATGCCTCCGGATTCTCCGCTATAGTTTAGGTTGCTGGAATATTGCGTAACGCCGTGAGTTAATTCATGACCGGTGACGTCGATGCCCGTAACGCCATAGCCGGAACCGCCGGAACGTTTTCCATAGTTCATTGCAGTTCCACTCCAGCTTGCGTTATCCTTATAAAGAAAACCACCTTTGTTTACGTAACTAACCAGGGCAAAACCCGCATTGTCGACACTGTTCCGGTTAAAATTAGTAAGGTAGAAATCGTATGTTTTTGAAACACCCCAATGTGCATCCAAAGCATTCTGGTCTGGCAGGGCCAGGTTCCAGTTGGCAGATGTATTGGTATAGTCAGTTCCGTTAAGCCCCGCATCGCCGTGGAAAGTAATAATTCCATTGCCTCTTGTATAATCTCTTAACCTGAATGCGTTGGTGCCGGTTTGGTCTGAGTGTATGGTTTGTGTTCCACTGTAAACAGTATTAGCGGTACCCGTAGCGTCGGTGGTATGCATGCGTTCTTTGCGGCCAAGTATTTCGCCGGTTTTAACATCAACAAAATAATAAGCACGGCTTTCCGGCTCTGACGCATAAATATCAATCTTATAAGCCAGGCGCAAGGCCTTGGGATTTAAATCGCTGCCAATGTTAAACCATACCTTTTCCGGCTTTGGATAATAGCTTGCCTGCGCATCCCGCAGTTGTTCTTTATAGGCAGCTTCCATTTCCTTTATCTGCCACATAAAAGTCTTGGCGCCGGTATTTTGTGCAGCCCTTTCAATGGCATTTTTTGGATCGATGGCGGTAGACTTTAATTGCTGGGCAGCGGTTGCATCAAAATCCGTGATTGCCGAACTGCTTACGGAAACAATTTTACCGTCTTTCACATGTGCAATCAGCATTGAACTTTCTACCGGAACTCCCTGGTAAGTTTGAACATACCGGTAGTGGGTATAGCCAAGTGCATCTTTTTCTGTACTGATTAATTTAAGACCCGAATTTGCATCAAGGCCTAATATTTCCCTGGCTTTTTCAGGTTTGAATGCAACCTGCTGCTGAACAGTAAACTCGGTGAATTGCTTTGCGAGCCCTGCATCACCTTTCATGGATTTAAGCAAACTGTTTTGGGAATGCGCCTGCATCACAAAGACAAGCAACCCAAGGGTAAGTAACCTTTTTTTCATGTTGTTTATATTTTAATTGAGCAATAAAAAACCTAAACCACAGGTGTTACAGTTAGCAAATGATCTTTGGAGGAGTACCAATCATAAGACTGATCAAAATAATACCGGAAATAAACGCTTAAACAATAGAACCTTTAAAAAACAAACATATGTAAGTTATGTTACAAAAAAAACTGATTTTTAAGAGCGAGGTAAAAATTAATGCTCCCGAAATAATCCCATTGAAAATTCACTTGTTTTAACTACCGGGACGCAGTTTTACTTGTCTTCATAACCATCGGTAAGCCCCCGGGTTATTTCGTTCAGCCTTTCAATTTTTGCGGTAAAATCACCTTTTAAGCGATCGCGTATTTGCTGCATGTTTTGTAACAACGTTTCCATTTCAGCGGGCAGCAACTCGTTGAACATTTCTTTTAACCGCTTAGCAATGGTGGGTGATTTTCCATTGGTAGAAATGGCGATCCTGAGGTTGCCTTTGGTAACGATGGAACCAAGATAAAAATCGCAGAGTGAAGGCTTGTCGGCTACATTAATCAGTTTTCCTTTTTGTTTGGCATGGTTGCGGATGAGCTCACTTGTAGGTATATCGTTAACTGCGGCGATAACCAGGTCGCAATCGTCGAGATCTGTTGACTGGTATTCCCTTACATGAATCTCAACATTTGGAAATTGCTTTGCATATGCGGCAAAGTTGCTAAACACCTCTTTCGCTATGACCGTCACCTTTGTTGCGGGAGCATTGTTTTGAACGGCCTGCAATTTTTCGAGGGCAACATTGCCGCCGCCTATAAGCAACAGGTGCATTTGCTCCAGCTTTAAAAAAACAGGAAAGAGGTGGTTACCCTCTAAAGCGGGCCCACTATCTGTATTTTGTGTCTCTGGTATTTGCATGGTACCGATGTTTATTTTGCAGCCGAAGTGTGCGACGCAACGAAGCTAAATAAAGCTGCAAAGCCGGGATCATAATTTTTCAACTATTTCCCGGCTTTAAATTTTGCTGTAAAAATCTTCAGTAGCAGGCTACACGACCCCTTCCCTTACCACGAAATCGCCAAAGGACTCATTCTTTTGCCTGCCGGCTGCAAACTTTGCGAAAAGCTGATCGAGCTCGTTGAGTATCTCCGTTTCATCAAGATTCTCTTTATAAATTTTGTTCAGCCGCTCGCCGATTACATCAGCGCCGAGATGCATATTGTAACGGCCGTAGGCGGTGCCAACAAAACCAATCTCAGAAATATAAGGCCTTGCGCAGCCATTGGGGCAGCCGGTCATACGGATGCCGATACCTTCGTTTTGCAACTTGTGTTTTGCAAGTGCCGTTTCAATTTTTGTGATGAGTGAAGGCAGGTAACGCTGCGCCTCTGCCAGGGCGAGGGGACAAGTATTAAACGCGACGCAGGCCAGCGAATTTCTGCGTATGGGCGAGGCTGCGTTCGTGCTGGCAACCACACCATACCTTTCAAGAATTTCTTCAACAAATGCCTTGTCTGCAGCCTTAATATCACTTACGATCAAATTCTGGTTGGCTGTAAATCTGAACTGAGCCTTTCGTGCTTCCGCAATTTCGAGGAATGCCTGTTTCATCTTAAGGTCACCTTCATCAAGCACGCGGCCGCTCTCCACGAAAGCGGTATAATACCAAAGCCCTTCATGATTTTGGTGCCAGCCGTATTCATCGTGTCGATGCGTAAACAGCACCTTTTTTGCCGGGGCAAATTTTATAGTGCTGCGTTTTTCTACTTCAGCTTTGAAAACATCAATACCCATGCGGTCGATGGTATATTTTAGGCGCGATAATTTGCGGTCACTGCGGTTGCCAAAGTCTCTTTGTGTAGTAGCTATCTCGTAAACTACTTTAAGCAGGTCGTCTTTGTCAACATAACCAAAAACAGACGCCAGGCGGGGGTAGGTTTCTTTATTGCCGTGCGTGGCACCCATACCGCCGCCTGCAGCCACATTAAATCCTGTTAGCTTATGATTTTCAATAATAGCTGTAAGGCCAATATCATTGGTATAAAGATCAACATCATTGTATGGAGGAATGGCGATAGCTATCTTAAATTTCCTGGGCAGGTAACGGTCCTGGTACAGCGGATCCTCTTCTGTTGTTTCAACAAGCTTTTCATCGTCGAGCCATATTTCGTACCATGCTTTTGTTTTAGGCAACAGCGCCGTACTTATTTTATCAGCATACCGAAACACCTCTTCATGTATAGGTGAAAACTTAGGATGCGCACTGCAGGTAACATTCCTGTTTACATCGCCGCAGGCAGCGATGGAATCAAGATGCTCTTTATTAAAGCCTGCGATCATAGGCTTCACGTGATTCTTTAAAACGCCATGCAGTTGCACGGTTTGGCGGGTTGTAATTTTTATAACACCGGTTGAATGCTCGCCGGCGATATGATGCAGCGCTTCCCAGTTTTGCGCGGTAAGCAAACCTCCCGGCAAGCGCAGCCGGATCATGTACGAATACAAACGTTCCAGCTTTTTCGCAGCACGTTCTTCACGCCTGTCGCGATCGTCCTGCATATACATGCCATGAAATTTCACCAGTGTCTGGTCATCTTCACGAATAGCGCCGGTATGCTCATCGAGCAGGCTTTCTTTCAAAGTACCACGTAAACCCTGGCTGGCCTTTTTTATTTTTTCAACAGGTGATTCATTTTGTGCCATGGTATGTTATAAGTTTTAAATGATCAGTAGTAGTTTTTTTGTTCCGGGTTTTATCCGGTGATCCTCGCCTTTGGTGATACATTGCCAAACAGGGAACCAACAGTACAAGAGTGCGACGCAACAACTGCTTAATGCCTGTTCAAAATTCTGGTCCGTAATTTTAGCTGCATATACGATTTTTGCTAATAGACGTCTTTATGATAACGACCCTCTTCTTTCATATTTGCGAGAAACGCTGTTGCGGCTTCTGCCGGAATATTTTTGTGCGCTGCAATAATTTTGATCAATGTATTTTCTACGTCAACACTCATCGGGTCTTTTGATCCGCAAACATAAACGTTGGCACCGGCTTCAATCCATTGATACAACTCGGTTGCATGTTGCTCCATCTTATGCTGCACATATATTTTTTCCTGCTGATCGCGGCTGAATGCCGTGTTCAGTTTTGTAAGCACGCCCGTGTCTTTAAGCGCAAGCAGATCGGTCTGGTATAAAAAGTCAGACACAAAATGTTGCTCGCCAAAGAAAAGCCAGTTGCGGCCACCAGCTGATTTCGCATCGCGTTCAAAAAGAAAGGAACGGAATGGAGCTATACCGGTGCCCGGCCCGATCATGATCATGTCTGCCGAAGGCTCGGGAAGTCTGAATGAATTATTCTTCTGCACATACACATCAAGGATATCGCCTTCTTTAAGCGACCCGAGAAAATCTGAGCAAAGCCCGAAACGCTTTTGCTCGTCTACCAAAAAAGAAATACGGCTCACCGTAATGTGCACTTCGTTATCGCCATGAGCCGCAGGTGAGGAGGCTATCGAATACAATCGTGGCCTTATCGGCTCCATAAACGATAACAGCTTTTGAATATCTACTGCGCCATCAGGCGGATAAATGCGCAACAAATCGGCGAGGTCCATTCTTATCTGCGGAATCTCTTTGTTCATCGATTTCGCATATAGCTGTACCGTGCGTGCCGGCAAATACTGGAGATTCATTTTGCTCCGCAGGATGTCAGATATCTTATGTTGCTGCTGATCACGGAAAACAAATTTTTCATCCCCTTTCAATTTCAAAAGATCGAGCACCCGGTGCACAGCGGCATTGCTGTTTCTTGCTACGATACCCAGCGAGTCGCCGGGTTCGTAAACAATCTTTTCGTCTGTTGTTATTTCTATGTGATAAATCTCTTTATTGGAACCGCGGTCGTTCAGGTTAATGATACTTGCTACAGCTCCTTCGTATGTTTTCTTTCCAGCCTTTGCAGGTTTTTCCTTTACGGTAATGGCAGCGGGTTTGCCGCTGTCAAATGCCAATGCGGCGGTTAGCAGTTCTCCTATCCAGTCGTTGGCATCGGCTTCAAAATCGGTATCACATCTTTTCAGCGGAACAATTCGCCTGCCGCCGAGTTGGTGAAGACGCTTGTCAACATCTTCCCCTGTTTTGCAAAATAATGGGTAAGCAGAATCTCCCAATGCCAGCACACCATATTTGAGTTGGTTGAGCGCCGGGGAGTTTTCATGAATATGATCATAGAACTTTTTTGCCGCCGCCGGTGGCTCACCATCACCCTGTGTGCTGATCACAATGATCATATAAGATTCTTTGGAAAGGTCAGCAACACGGTATTGGTCGAGACTTTTGAGCTTTGCCTGCACACCCTGTTTTTTCAGGCGGTTGCTGAAATCGGTAGCAACTTTTTTCGAGTTACCGGTTTCAGTTCCATAAACAACGGTACACGCCGGCATTACAAATGAGGCGTCCTGCACAAACTCTTTTGCTGCAGGCTCGGCACCGGGCAGGCTTTGTTGTGATGCGGTAAATGCAGCAATATACCCGCTGATCCAAATCAGTTCATCCCTTGAAGCGCCTTTTAGTATTTCATTCAGCGACTGTAATTTAGGCCCTGCTAACATGCGATGTTTGTTGTATAGTATTGATTAATGAAATTAGTTCGGGATAATTCTGCAACGGTTTAAAGTAAGGCACTCGCTCGTTGTCGTTGGGCAACCATGCAAACTGTTGATAAAGGCTGGTGACCTTGCCCATCACCAGTAAAGACGGGCTAATAAATTCCTGGTGAACAGGAAAATTATTAAAGCCACCCAAAGTAAACTCCTGCACATGCTGGTTTGCTGTTGTTGCCTGCTCAATTACAAGAAATGGAATACGTTCATCTGCACCGGCATTTAAAAGGTTACTTACCAGTTGCGGCAATGCATTCCCTGTCATATAAAACACCAATGTGTCTTCAAAGGCGGCAAGCTGTTTCCAGGAATCATCCGGGATAATTGTGTCGGCATAATAAGTTAATACCCGCACACCAACCGAAAACCCTCTTGCCGTCAGCGGCACGCCTGTATATGCCGATGCGCCGGATAAAGCAGTAATGCCGGGTATTATCTCATATGCTATTCCATGATTATTAACAGTAATCAGTTCGTCGAGTACATTGGAATACAAAGCCACATCGCCTCCTTTTAACCGAACCACTTTTTTGTAAGCCGCAGCAAATTGCACAATAATATCGTTGATCTCGGGTTGAGGCGTGGAGGCATTGCTCCTTCCCTGCTTGCCTACCGGTATTACGATTGCCGCTGCATTTACATGCTGCCGGATAATTGCCTCGCTCACCAACCTGTCTGTGATCACTACCTCGGCTTCTGACAGGATGCGGGCCGCTTTCAACGTAAGCAGCTCAGGATCACCGGGGCCTGCACCTATAAAATAAACTTTCCCATATTTTCTGTCGTTCATTAGTCTACAATTTTGGTAGATTAAATCATAAAATAAAAAGCCCGCATCAAAGGCTGCTCACGCAGGCGCCGGATTTAAAATGCTGTTGCTTTATAAAATGCTTCATAAATAAGTTTGTAAAGTTGAAATAAAAAGGGAAATGGGCAGACTAACTGGTTGAATGCATTAACAACAACAACCGCGCATACAGTTGACGGCATGTTTGATACAACAAAAACGATGGATAGAAATGTGGTTATGCATTAGTCTACAAAATTGGTGGTGCAAAGAAATAGCAGAAACATTGCCCCTCCAAAAATTAAAAAGGATTTTTAGAAAATATATGCAAACACTTGTTCGTAAAGTAATAAAGGAAAATTGCCCATCACAGAGCAGTTGTAGCTGCACAAAGCGATACAGTAAAAGAGTGCGACGCAACGATGATGCCCATAGAAAAAAAGCCCGGTAAATAAGGATCCCTTTTATTTAACCGGGCACAAAAAAATTATCACGGCGATCCTGGCAACTTTATCTTTACCAGCTAAAAATTGCCAGCCATGAACGAAAAATTTGTAGCACGCATTAAGCAGGAAATAAAGGAGATCGAGACTGCAGGCCTGCTGAAAAAAGAAAGGATCATCACCAGTGCACAGGGGCCTGAAATAACCGTGAACGGTAAAACCGTACTGAATTTCTGCGCCAACAATTATCTCGGGCTTTCTTCGCATCCAAAAGTGATTGAAGCTGCGCACCACGCGATTGATACACACGGTTATGGCATGAGCAGCGTGCGTTTTATCTGCGGCACTCAGGACATCCATAAAGAACTGGAACAAAAAATAGCGCAGTTCCTCGGCACAGAGGATACTATTCTATATGCGGCTGCATTTGATGCCAACGGTGGCGTATTTGAGCCATTGTTTAATGAAGAAGATGCGATTATTTCCGATGCGCTAAACCATGCTTCGATCATTGATGGAGTTCGATTGTGTAAGGCAAAACGTTTTCGCTACGAACACAACAATATGGACGACCTGGAAACAAAATTGAAAGAAAGTGCCGACTGCCGGAGCCGTATCATCGTGACCGACGGATCATTCAGCATGGATGGCACCATTGCACAATTGGATAAGATTTGCGACCTCGCCGATAAATATGACGCTATTGTAATGATAGATGAATGCCATTCCTCTGGTTTCCTCGGCAAAACAGGGCGTGGCACACATGAATACCGTGGCGTAATGGGCAGGATAGACATTATAACCGGTACCTTGGGTAAAGCACTCGGCGGAGCAAGCGGCGGGTTTACCTCCGGCAGGAAAGAAATCATCGAGATGCTTCGGCAGCGATCAAGGCCTTACCTGTTTTCCAATACAGTGGCGCCAAGCATCGTCGGAGCCTCGATTGCAGTACTGGATATGCTCACCGAAAAAACGGAACTAAGAGACAAACTGGAATACAATACAAAATATTTCCGCAGTAAAATGACAACTGCCGGTTTCGACATTAAACCAGGCGATCATCCTATTGTGCCAATTATGCTATACGACGCGGTTGTAGCGCAGGATTTTGCGGCAGCGCTGCTGAAGGAAGGCGTCTACGTGATCGGGTTTTTCTTTCCTGTTGTTCCAAAAGGACTGGCGCGGATACGCGTGCAATTGAGTGCGGCGCATGAACAGGAACATCTCGACAAAGCAATTGAAGCATTTACGAAAGTGGGTAAGGAACTTGGAGTGCTTAAGTGAAACGGTTTTCCGCTAAATAAAAAAGGGTTGGCAAAATATGTCAACCCTTTTTATTTTGAAAACAGCTGCTAGTACAACCGCTTCACCAAAAAAGAGCCATCTGTTATTGATATACTGGAAGTTCCGGAAACATTACTCACCGTTCCTGAAAAAGTTCCTACAACATCATTAACGGTTATACCGGTAACCGTAATAACCGCATCCGCCAAAGGCGAATAATCAGAAGAGAACACAGCACCATTCTTATCGGTGTAATTGATGCTGGCCTGTTTAAGCCCGCTTATGTTTATAGCAGTGTATTGTTTTGTAGTAATAGGCGCGTTGTCCACAACTACCAGGTTTAGCAAATTGCTTGTTGATACGGCGGACTCACTCCCTTGTATCGTGCAGGTCTTAAGCCCTATAGCGGTAAGATCGGCAAACGTTGCGACAGTAAAGCCAACGTTTTTCAGCTCGGTTCCATCAATCTTTGCACTAACGAAATATTGTGTAGTGCTTCCGCCACCGGTTTTATTACAGGAGAATGATGCGATTACAACGGCCAGTAGTAGCAATGCAGCAGGTAGTTTCAAGAATGCCTTCATAAGATTTTTGTTTTTCAGAATCAGTTGCGGCGAAGTAAAATTATTTTAGCTAAAACCGGTAATAATAATTATCAGCGGCGGGCTATTTTAAAATGGGTATCATGCCTCTTATGCCCATATCCACAACCTGTTCCCCTTTGCCTGGCTCCCATTTTCCATCGGCAATACGGTCTATCCACTCAAAACTTTTGTTGGTGGAAAGAGCAACCTGCACCACAATATCTTTGGTTTCATTGCCGGTTATGGTAAGTTTCCCGGGCACAAAAGCACCTGTAACAACACACGAACCTTGTGGTATGGGAGATGTGGAAAAGATCGGGTTCGGTACAGTTGTGGCACCGGGAGGTGCCTGCCCCGTAAGGGTATCTTCCATGGTAAATCCGCCTGCCGACACAGTCGTCTCAAAGCCCCAGTAACCTTGCTTCCTGTTGGCATTTAAAACCACCTCTTTTGTCTTGATTTTGTACGACTGTATATAGGAATCGAACCCGATAAACGACGCCACGGTACCCGGGAACTCCCCCGTAAAATGAAACCCGCTGATACTGGTGTCCACAAAATACCGCACATCGTAGTTCTGGTAGGCTAACGACACACGCAACCATTCATAGGTACCCGGGTTGATATTTTTTAGAGGCATGCTAAAAAAAGTCTCGCCGTCTTTTACAATGGTTGATTTCGAAAAATCAATGGCGTTATCGCCGCCGGTGCTGGTTTCCGCAGCCTTGTACAAAACAGCTCCCTGTCCAAGCAACGTAAGCGCAGAGCCTGCAAGCTCAATATAATGTGCACTCATGCCATTAAATACCGGGTTAAGCCCGGCATGCCCGGCTGGCATTACCGCAACTTCACCAATATTGTTCAGCCGCTGTTGCGTTGAATCAAATTTAAATTGGAAAATAAGATTGGCTTCGGTTGTTGAGGTTTCTTTTTTGCAGGAAGCCAAAAACAATATGGCCAGTGAAAGAATTATCCCGTGAGAGAAATGGAAACGATGCCGGGAAAAAGAGTTGCTGTTAAAGTGCATTGGTATATATTTCAATTAAGCAAAAGCCTGAGTGGTTGTACTTAAACGAAATGTCGCCTGCTAAATTGCAGTAAGTAGCAGCTAAAATGTTAATACCGGGCCACCTTAAAATAGCCATTGGAAATAATGGCAGAATCAGGGAAAAGCCCATTGCTGTCCTGCGTAACGTTGCCCAGTTTGCCGGAAAAGGTGCCCGAAACATAATCGGGGGCTATTGTAAGAATATAGACTTGTGTTTTTGAATTGGGAATGGCATTTACCGAACTGAAAACATTATTACCGCTATCATTATAATTGATGATTGCCTGGTACGCATTATAAAGGAGGTGGTCCTCGTACCCGCGGCCTGCGACAATATGGACCGTATCGTTGATCGTAAGATGCAATGCATTAATGGTGCCACCGGGCAACTGCTGTGCCTCAACCTGGCAGGCATATAGCTTTGCTCCGGACCTTACGTATTCAGGAAAAGATGCTTTTGTATATGCGCTGTATTCTTTCTCAATACCATTAACCGTGAACCTTACAAAGTATGCCGGGCCGTCGGCATGGGTTGTTGTATCATCGTTGTTATTGCCATTACCTGCCGTATCAATATCAGGAACAATAATCGCAGGCGTTGCCGCATTGTCCGGCAATTCTTTCTGGCACGAGGCAATAAAAACGCATTGCAGAACGAGCACTGGTATACACAGGTAACGCATGAGTCAGTTGGTTGGTTTACATAAGCATTACAGTTACCTAAGGTAAAGTTTTAAAAACAATTCATTTTTCTGAATTTTCCTTCCATAGTTTTGCCGAAATTTTTGTTATGAAGTTCTCCGGAGCTGTATGCATACTCATCGTAATGTCGTTTTTGACTGCCTGCTCACCCAACAATGTGCAGGTAGATAACAGCCTGAAACATTTTTTCGACGATAACAAAGTAACGGGCACCTTCGGCATTTTCGACAACGGCCAGGGCATTTTTACCATTTATAACCTTGACAGGTATAAAGATTCTACCTTTTTGCCTGCATCCACCTTTAAGATTATCAATGCTTTGATTGGCATTGAGACCGGTCGTGTTGAGAACGAGAAATCGCTGATTCCCTGGGATGGCGTAGTGCGTACTTTTCCAAACGGCGACACCGCTAAAGCATGGAACAAAGACCTTACCATGGAAGAGGCTTTCAAAGTCTCCGCCGTTCCATACTTCCGGGAAGTAGCAAGGCGTATTGGCAAAGACACCATGCAGAAATGGCTCGATACCCTTGGCTTTGGATCGCGTTACAGCAAATTCAATATCGGCAACAATCTCGATACCTTCTGGCTCGACAATAGCCTGAAAGTTACCCCCGATGAGGAGTTGGGCCTCGTAAAAAAGCTTTATTTTAACCAGCTGCCTTTCCAAAGCCGCACGCAGGACATCGTAAAAAAACTCATGCAGCAGGAGAACAACGCCAACTACCGGCTTTCGTATAAAACAGGATGGGGCTTCCGCGAAAACGGAAACGCAATCGGTTGGGTTGCCGGTTGGATTGAAGAAAATGTGCACGTATACCCATTCGTGCTGAATATAGAAGGCCCCCATAATATGGACATGCAAACTGTTCGGGCCAACATTCTCAAAGGCATCCTCACTCAGCAGGGTTTTTTCCAGGGAAAGAAATAACGGCGCTGCCTTAAGCAGCCAACCAGGGAAGGCACGTTTCGTACAAGGCGCATTTTTCAATTACTGACGTTTATGGACCGGGCATTAATGCAAGCATGGAGCTGCCGTTGCGTCGCACACTTCAGCCGCAACAAGCAGGGCAACAAATACAGGTAGCCGGTTACGCGGTTTCCTGTTGCCAATCTTCCATCTCAAGCTACAAGACATAAAACTTCTTTGTAACCTGCACAGTTTTGCCAATACAAAACAATCAAGCCAAATCCCTTTTAACTTACAAATCCTCGAAGAGTTTTTTCAGCACAAAACACGACCAATTGTTAGCTTTTTTCGATATATGACAGTTTCTTTCTTAACCCTTACTTGGTAGATACTTGG
>DLKC01000044.1 GCA_002478885.1 Chitinophagaceae bacterium UBA7600 | reverse complement strand
ACTGTGAACCGAGCGTGGCAACAGGCGATGACCAAAGAACCAAATGCTTGCAAACAAAATATCAAACAACATAAACAGATCAGTATGAAAAAATGGATGATGCTGCTTTTTATCGTGGCGGCGACTTATGTGGATGCACAGGACGCGAAAATGAACGCGTTCATCAATAACCTGATGAGTAAAATGACACTGCAGGAGAAAATCGGGCAGTTGAATTTACCAGGGTCTGGTGATATCGTAACCGGCCAGGCGAAGAGTTCTGATATTGGACAGAAAATCCGCGATGGAAAGGTTGGCGGCTTGTTCAACATAAAGTCGGTGGCAAAGATAAGAGACGTTCAGCGCGTTGCTGTAGAAGAAAGCCGTTTAAAAATTCCGCTGATCTTCGGCATGGATGTAATACATGGTTACGAAACTGTTTTCCCGATTCCGCTCGGCTTAAGCTGCAGTTGGGACATGAAGGCGATTGAGCGAAGCGCACAAATTGCGGCCCTCGAAGCGAGTGCAGACGGTATATGTTGGGCATTTTCACCAATGGTTGATATTGGCCGTGATCCGCGCTGGGGCCGTATTGCAGAAGGCAGTGGCGAAGATCCATATCTTGGTGGCGAAATCGCCAAAGCCATGGTAAAAGGTTACCAGGGAGATCTTTCGAAGAATACAAACATCCTTTCTTGTGTAAAGCACTACGCATTGTATGGCGCCGCAGAATCCGGTCTTGATTACAACTCAACCGATATGAGTTATTCAAAAATGTTCAACGAATATCTTCCGCCATACAAAGCTGCAGTTGATGCCGGCGTGGGAAGCGTAATGGCTTCTTTCAACGATGTAAACGGAGTACCTGCGACTGCAAACAAATACCTGATGACGGATGTATTGCGGAAACAGTGGGGCTTCAAAGGTTTATTGGTTACGGACTATACAGGCATCAATGAGTTGCAGGCGCACGGTCTTGGCGATCTGCAAACTGTTTCGGCTCTCGCATTAAAAGCAGGTATTGATATGGACATGGTTGGGGAGGGGTTTCTTACTACACTTGGTAAATCTCTTAAAGAGGGTAAAGTAACGCAACAGGAAATAGACAATGCCTGCCGTAGCATTCTTGAAGCGAAATATAAACTTGGTTTGTTTGATAACCCTTACAAATATTGTAATGCTGATCGCGCCAAAACCGACATCTTCACTGATGCAAATCGTGTTGAAGCGAGAAAGATCGCTGCCGATTGTTTTGTATTGCTGAAAAACCAAAACAGTGTTCTTCCCTTAAAAAAGGCCGGAACGATTGCTGTTGTTGGTCCACTGGCAGATAACAAAGAGAATATGCCGGGCACATGGAGCGTGGCTGCCAATTTTGATAAAGCAACTTCGCTGCTTACAGGCCTTAAGGCTGTAGCCGGCGACAAGGCGAAGTTCGTTTATGCCAAAGGTTCAAACCTCGACTATGATGCTGCTTTTGAAGAAAGGGCCACCATGTTTGGCAAATCATTGGCAAGAGATAACCGTCCTGCAAGTGAAATTCTTAATGAAGCGTTGACTGTTGCGAAGGATGCCGACGTGATCGTTGCTGCATTAGGCGAAGCAGCCGAGATGACGGGCGAAGCGTCCAGCCGGAGCGATATTCAAATTCCCGAATCACAAAGAGACCTGCTGAAAGCACTGGTAAAAACAGGCAAGCCGGTTGTGTTGGTGTTGTTTACCGGCCGCCCTCTGGCAATCAAGTGGGAAAATGACAACGTGCCTGCAATACTCAATGTATGGTTTGGCGGTAGTGAAGCTGGTTATGCCATTGCCGATGTGTTGTTTGGCGATGTAAATCCTTCAGGTAAGTTAACCACCACATGGCCGCAGAATGTCGGGCAAGTGCCAATTTATTATAGCCACAAATCTACCGGCCGCCCGCTGCCCGAAGGCCAATGGTTCCAAAAATTCCGCAGCAATTATTTGGATGTAAGCAATGACCCGGTTTATCCTTTTGGTTATGGATTAAGTTATACTAACTTTTCCTACAGCGATATTAAACTTAGCAGCACATCACCAAAAGGCAATCAATCGGTGACTGCCACTGTAACCGTAACGAATACCGGCAAAGTAGATGGCAAAGAAGTCGTGCAGTTGTATCTCCACGATGTGGTTGGCGCAAACACAAGGCCCGTGAAAGAATTGAAAGGTTTTCAGAAAATTGAATTAAAGGCTGGCGAAAGTAAAGCTGTTATGTTTAGCATAAATACCAACGATCTCAAATATTATCACGCCGACATGAGTTATGATTGGGAACCCGGCGAATTTGAAATTATGATTGGAGGTGATTCTAAAAACGTGAAGCTTGGCAAACTGAACTGGAATAAGTAAATAAGGTAAAGAAGAGAAAAATATTTTGTGCCCGGCTCAGGTATCATTTGGCATCGTTCCTTGCGTCGCACACTTCTACTTCTAATCTTTACGGAACAAATAAAAAAGCGGCTGCCCCCGGGGCAGCCACTTTTTTATTATGGCACGCTATTAAACTATGCGTTTAGCTGTGCTTTTAAATAATTCATCATCCAAACGTTTATCTCCCACTGATTGGCAAGTGGCTTTTTTGTTTCGGGATGGTGCATCATATATGGCGCCGGGCCAAATTCTGGAGTAATAGTGAAATACGCTGTGCCCTTTTGTTCCTGGTAAGAAATAATTTTTTTCCACCAGTCGCAATGGTGTTCCAGGGCAGTTTGCCATTCAGGCAATTTTGGGTCGGTAACCTGCGGTCCCTCAGTATGCCCAACCCTCGCATGAATATGCACGGTATGTTTTATTGCAATATCAAGTGCATCCTGCTGGTCTTCAAGAAAGCTTTCTGCCACGTTGCACCAATGGGAGAAATCTGCCGTAATGGCGAGTGATGGAATGCGCTCCAGTATTTGCTTTGTTATGTGCGCGGCGAACAACGCTTTGTTGCGGTGCGTTTCATGTGCCACTACAATGCCGGTCTCTTTTGTAAATGCTGAAGCTATATCAAACAGTTCTTTGTTTTGATCAAAGGAAAAATAGTCTTTGCCGGTTTGTGAATCTATCTTAACGGGAACCAGCGAAGCGAGGTGATAAA
Source organism: Chitinophagaceae bacterium UBA7600 (assembly GCA_002478885.1). Lineage (GTDB taxonomy): Bacteria > Bacteroidota > Bacteroidia > Chitinophagales > Chitinophagaceae > DLKC01. Next base: position 49,587 of record DLKC01000044.1, on the reverse strand, counting down.
GATGTTTTTCGTAAGCATTTTTATGTTCTGTAAAATCAGCTTCAAGCGATTGCCAGTATTGACCTACCACTTTTAATTCGTATTTCTCCAATGCTTTTTTTTGTTCATGCCGCTCTTTTTCTTCGAAAGCAAAACCAAGTTCAACGCCGTTGTAGCCGGCGTCTTTAACCTTGCGGCAAAAATCTTCCCAACTTAATGCATCGCTGCCCCAACGCGGACAAAAAAAATCGATTTTCATGACGTGAATTTATGTTTACAAGATCGTCAATAATTCAAAACGACAAAGCGCGCCTCTTTTTATCTTTTGCTAACAAAGCCTTGAATGGTATGGCTGTTAGCTCTTAACTGTTACTGCAGTACAAGTGTGCGACGCAAGCGGTGATGCTGCAATAGGCTGTAGCCGGGCTCCATATTTTTTCTAAAAAACTTCGTTGATAACATCATTTATACTGGCATCAACCGCTTGTTGTACCGCTGTTTTATGGCGACAGAATCCTGCGGTTTATGATTTAAATCATGCTTGCCGGCAGCAGGGTTGCTTAATTTTATCTTAGAAAATGAATTTTCCGGAGTTAAATTCTTTTAGTGGTGAACCGGATTTAACGCACTGTTAAAAAAATGACAAAGCTAATCCTGTGTACCCGGGCATGACGCCGGAGTAACCTTTAAAACATTTGAACAATGTACATTGTACGCGACATCTTCCATTTACGGTTTGGCAGTTACAGCGAAGCCAAAGATTTAATGAACGAACTTTTTACAAGGAACATGCTTCCGCCTGCATCTGATGTAAGAGTACTTTCTGATTTTTCGGGGGGCAGTTACCGCATGATAATGGAAGGTGGATTTGAATCATTGGCCTCTTATGAAGCTGCACTAACCTCAGTTTGGAACCAACCCGAGTGGAAGGAATGGTATAACCGTTTCAAAGAATTTGTAATAAGCTCTGACAGGGAAATACTCAAGCAGATCAACCATCAGTGGTAAGCCAGCACAAGCAAATTGCTTGCGCCGGTAACCGATAGTTTATTCCTCTTTACTTCTATCCAAATCCCAGTTATCTGTTCTGAAAGGATTAACCGGCAAACCTTCTTTGCTGAACAGGTTGGCCATTGCCGTATTGCTGAATGCAAAACGAACAGCAATCGGTTGTGCAACCTGCTTGCTTGTGACAACGAGTTTGTTGAGGTCGATCTTTGCATCGGCGGGGTAAAATATTTTGTCTGCACCGGCGACATAAACTTCTGTTACAGTTTTATCTTTTGCCACTAAGCCAGTAGGTGCATTGTCGAAACTAATGATGGCCTTATTGCCCTGCACTTCCATGCCTTTATACATGGGGCTTTTATAAGCTCCAACTTCTTTGTGATAAGTTTCAGCAAGCGCCCAGTTGGCAAGCCTGTAGCCAACATCATGTTTATCTTTTGGGTGAATGTCTTTAATGTTATCTACCAGGTCTGTAACTACGGCCATACCCATATTTGGATAAGACATGGCTTTAGTCTGCTGCTCCCTTATGATAGCAGAAATATATTTATTGCCGTAAGTGAATGGAGCAATCTGCACATAATAAAAAGGGAAGTCTTTGTTCCATGATTTGCGCCAGGAAGAAACCATGCTTGTAAGCAGTTTTGCATAGGTGTCGGGTGCTGCCGTGTTGCCTTCGCCCTGGTACCAGATTGCTCCTGCGATATTGTAGTTGCGGATCGGTGCGATCATTGCATTAAAGGTATTGCCGGGCTTATAAGGCCACCAATCAAATGGCTGTTGCTTTTCTGATGCTGCCTTTAGTTCAGCATCATTATTAACTGCGGTGGGTTCTGTCCAGACTTCTGCGGGAGTACCGCCCCAGTTTGAATTGATTAAGCCGATGGGAACATTCATGCTGTTGTTCAGTTTCTTTCCAAAAAAGTAACCTACTGCGCTGAAGCTTTTTAACGTATTTGAATCACATTCAACCCATTTGCCACCGCAATTATCCTGTGGTGTGGCAGATGTTGTTTTTGGAATATAGAAGAAACGGATACTACTGTTCTCACAGGTTGGAAGTTCTGCACCGATATCAGGCAGACCCCAGCCATAATTCATTTCCATATTTGATTGACCGGAACAAACCCATACTTCGCCGATCAATACATTTTCGAGGGTAATGCTGTTGTTGCCTTTTAACACTATTGTATAAGGACCGCCGGCTGCGGGTGTTTGCACCTGCAACATCCAGTTCGCATCTCTTGTGCTTACAACAGAATCGGTTTTATTATTCCATGAGGTTGTTACATAAATTTTTTCAGATGGATCTGCCCAGCCCCACAACTTTACGGATGATTGCTGTTGCAAAACCATATTGCTGCAGATAATGTTGGGGAGACGAATGTCAGCTTTGGTGATGATTGCTGACAACAGAAATAGCACAATGCCGGGGATTTTTCTCATGATGGCTTTATTTTGGTTGTTGTTTTTACTATTGAGTTATTTGTTGCAGTACAAGTGATTGACACAAGGAAAGTATAATACATGTTCAACCACCTGTTTACAAAATTCAACTCATATTTTATTTAGTTGTTAATGCGCCGCTAGCCAATTGTCGCCAAAGCCTACTTCTGCTTCAACCGGAACGCCATGCGGCAACGGCAACGCGGCTTTCATGTTTTCGAGTATAAGCGGTTTCAATGTTTCGAGTTCTTCGATAAGTGCATCGAACACCAATTCGTCGTGTACCTGTAAAATCATTTTACTCTGCAATCTTTCTTTCTGCATGGCTGCATGAATCTTTATCATGGCGAGTTTGATCATGTCTGCGGCGGTGCCTTGTATGGGGCTGTTGATAGCGTTACGCTCAGCAAAACTGCGCACGGTAAAGTTGCTGCTGTTGATATCGCGTAACCAGCGTTTGCGGCCCATGAGGGTTTGCACATAACCATGTTCCCGTGCAAAGTTTATGGTCTCATCCATGTACCTCGTTATGCCATTGAACTCTTTTTTATAGTTGTCGATAATTTCTTTTGCCTCTGCCCTGCTTATGCCCAGGTTATCGGCAAGGCCGAATGCGCCTTGTCCGTAGATGATGCCAAAGTTTACGCTTTTTGCTTTGTAACGCATTTCTTTCGTCACATCTTTTTCTTCGATATTATAAACCTTTGCTGCGGTGGCAGTGTGAATGTCTTTGCCATTCCTGAACGCATCGCACATATTAGGATCGCCGCTGATGCCCGCAACAATGCGCAACTCTATTTGCGAATAGTCGGCACTGATTAACGTATGTTTTTCGTCGCGTGGAATAAATGCTTTACGGATTTCTTTACCGCGATCTGACCTTATCGGGATGTTTTGCAGGTTAGGGTTGTTGCTGCTCAGCCTTCCTGTTACCGCCACGGCCTGCGCATAAGACGTATGTACACGACTTGTTTTGCGGTTGATCAATACAGGCAGCGCATCAACATAAGTTGATTTTAGTTTTGTGAGTTCCCGAAAGGCAAGAATGTCTGCAACAATCGGATTGCTGTGGGCCATTTTCATCAGCACATCTTCACCAGTTGCATATTGGCCTGTTTTTGTCTTTTTCGCTTTTGGATCGATCTTCAGCACCTCAAACAATACTTCACCCAGTTGTTTTGGCGATGCGAGATTAAATTTTACACCAGCCTGTTTGTAAACACTCTCTTCACTAAGCTTCGCTTCGCGTTCAAGTTCTTTTGAATATTCCTTCAAGAATGACTCATCGATTCTAACGCCTTCAAATTCCATATCGGTGAGCACTTTCACTAACGGGTTCTCTACTTCATAAAAGACTTTTTCAACTTCTTTTTCTTGCAACTTTGGATGCAGCGCATGTTTTAACTGGAGCGTGATATCAGCGTCCTCTGCTGCATAGTCTTTTATCTTTTCTACCTCCACGTCACGCATGTTGCCCTGGTTCTTGCCTTTCTTGCCGATGAGTTCCTCAATATGCACTGGTTCATAACCGAGATATTGGGCGCTCAGCAAATCCATGCTGCGCCTGCCTTCGGGTTCAACCACGTAATGCACGAGCATGGTATCGTAAATATTTCCTTTCAGTTCAATGCCGTACCATTTCAATACAAGCATGTCGTACTTTAAATTCTGACCGATCCAGGTAACAGATGAACTATTGAAAAGTGGTTTGAATTGTTCCAGTATCTTTTTTGTTGCCTCCTGGTCGGCGGGGCAGGGAATATAATAGGCTTCATGCGGGGTAACTGAAAAGCTCATACCTACGAGTTCTGCATCATTGGCATCGATGCCGGTTGTTTCGGTATCGAAACAAATTTCATTTTGTTCGAGCAATGTTTTTATTAAGACATCGATTTCTTCTGCTGTTTGTACAAGATGGTAAGTATGCTCCGTGTTTTTTATGGTTTTATCGGCGCCAAAACCAGTATCTCCGGTGGCTGCGCCTGTTACAACTGAGTCAATTGTTTCATCTTTTCTTTCTGTTTTCGGTTTCGATCTGTCAGCAACCGGTTGGCCGAACAAGTCTGTTTGAATAACCACGGGTGCTGTTTGAAATACGTTGAATTCGTCACCCAGTATGCGTTTACCCAACGTCTTGAATTCAAGATCGGCAAACACTTCTATCAGTTCCGGCTTATTCCATTCTTTTAGTTTGTAATCTTCTTCATGAAATTGCACCGGCACATTTGTAATGATCTTAGCCAGCTTTTTACTCATGATCGCATTCTCTTTACCGTTGCGTACTTTCTCGCCTAAAGCACCTTTTATACTATCTGCGTTGGCAAGAATATTTTCCACGGTTCCATATTCTTTTAACAGCTTTGCGGCGGTTTTTTCACCAACACCCACAATGCCTGGAATATTATCGACCGCGTCACCCATCAGCCCGAGAATATCAACTACCTGGTCAACTCTTTCTATATCCCATTTTGCACAAACTTCCTTTGGACCCATTATCTCTATATCGCCTCCCTGGTAAGAAGGCCTGTAAATATTTACGCCTTCGCGTACCAATTGACCATAGTCTTTATCCGGCGTAACCATAAAGACTTCGTAACCGGCATCGTGAGCCTGCCATGCAAGTGTCCCGATCACATCGTCGGCTTCGTATCCCGAAACACCAACAACAGGAATATTAAAACCTTCAATAATTTTTTTTATGTCAGGTATGGCGGCGAGCAAATCTTCGGGAGCTTCCTGCCGGTTGGCTTTGTAATCTGCAAAATCAGTGTGCCTTTCTGTGGGTCCCTCCATATCAAAGCACACCGCTAGGTGCGTTGGCTTTTCCCTGTTTATCAGGTCAAACAACGTGGTAGTAAAACCGAATTGCGCATTGGTGTTTTTGCCTTTGGAAGTAATGCGCGGGTTGCGGATCAATGCATAATAAGCACGAAAAATAAGTGCGAAAGCGTCGAGTAAAAAAAGTTTTTTCTGCTCCATCGGGCTAAGGTAGCGAAAACAGTTTTCCGATTTTTCTTTTATGATTTTTTTGGACCCGGCTGCAGATTGTGCAATAAGCTTTGCTTGCGTCGCACTCTTCAGGGTTCATAACTTATTGCGACCGGCAGTTGTTATTCTGCAATCATAGAAAATAAAGTAGCCCAATTAGCTTACCCGCAGCTTTGAGCCAACAAATTCTGTTTGCTTTCTTAACTTGTGCAAAATTTTTTTGTTGTGACCATTGAATCTCTCTACCAGCTATTTCTAAAGCATCCATCCATTCAAACAGATACTCGAAAGTTGAAAGAAGGCGATATTTTCTTTGCGCTGAAGGGGCCAAGTTTTAATGGTAACCTTTTTGCTAAAAAAGCTTTGGAAAATGGCGCAGCTTACGCTGTTGTCGACGAACACTTAGAAGATGCAAACGAGAGAATTATTCAAACAACAGATGCGCTCACGGCTTTGCAGCAACTTGCAAAATACCACCGCGAGCAGTTCAGCATCCCTTTTATCGCTATAACCGGAAGCAACGGCAAAACAACCACTAAAGAATTGGTGCACGCGGCATTGAGCAGTCACTATAAAACATATACAACGCAAGGCAACCTTAACAATCATATTGGTATTCCGCTTACGCTGCTCAGCGTAAAGAAAGATGCGGAAATGGCCGTTATTGAAATGGGTGCCAATCACCAAAAAGAAATAGAAGGTTATTGCAAATATGCTTTACCCACACATGGTATTATCACTAATTGTGGTAAGGCGCACCTGGAAGGTTTTGGCGGGGTGGAGGGCGTGCGTAAAGGAAAAGGCGAGCTCTTTGATTTTATAAAGGCAACCGGCGGAGCCATTTTCGCGTTTGATGATTACGATTACCTGCATAGCATGAGCGAAGGCGTGACCAACATCAGTTGGTATGGGACGGAGAATGGAGCGATTACCGGCCATGTTATTCAAAGTGAACCATTGCTCGAAGTAGCCTTAACAAGTGGCGTTTCATTTGCCAACCTCCAAACCCAATTGGTTGGCGAGTACAATCTTCCGAATATTCTTTGCGCTGTTGCAGTGGGAAAACACTTTAATGTGCCTGAAGAAAAAATAAAGGAATCAATCGAAGCCTATGCGCCTGATAACAGCCGCTCTCAGTTAATTGAAAGTGGCACCAATAAAATTATTCTTGATGCCTACAATGCCAACCCTACAAGTATGAAAGCAGCAATTGAAAATTTCGCCAAATTACATGCAACAGGCAAAGTGCTGATGCTTGGTGGGATGATGGAACTTGGGCAGGAAAGCATTTATGAACATAAGGCAATTATTGCATTGATCGAACAATATAACTGGGATGCTGTGGTGTTAGTTGGTGGTGATTTTGGTAAAATAGCTCATGAATACGTTTTCATGAACAACTCAACCGAAGCCGGGGAATGGCTGGCAGCACAGCACTTTGAAAATACCTATTTGCTGGTGAAGGGATCAAGAAGTATGCAAATGGAAAAAGTGTTGCAAACATTACCTGCACAACCCGCTATTGATTCTGTCTAATACCGGTTCGCTAAATAAGGCTTTAATTGTACAAGTGAGTGACCTCCCGAATCACTATCGGGACTACTTTTGATGACATGAAAACGGAACTGTGAAACGAGCGTGGCAACCGACGATGCCACGGAGAACAACAGCTGACCAAAAAAAATTTATTATGACTATCCATGAACGTTTCCCAATGCTGGAACCCGCATTAATCGATGAGATCGAAAAAGTGGGCGTGATCAAGACCTTTAAGGCGGGCGAAGTAATGATTCGTGCAGGGCAATACATTAAAAGCACAGTGCTTATACTCGATGGCTTTGTAAAAATTTTCAGGCAGGATACTGAAGGCGCCGAATTTTTGATGTACTACCTGCAACCCGGTAATGCCTGTGCCATTTCTATTATTTGTGCCTCCAAAGCAGAAACCAGTGAAATAAGTGCATTAGCACAGGAAGAAACGACGGCCATAATGATTCCCATCAACTTTATGGATCTGTGGATGAGCACCTACAAAAGCTGGTATTATTTTGTATTGGAAACTTACCGCAGCAGGTTCGAAGAATTGCTTATAGTGATTGATAATATCGCTTTCAGAAATATGGATGACCGCTTAATGTTTTACCTGAAGAGGCTCGCCGGCAGAACGGGCTCAAACATTATTACATTATCACATCAGCAGATCGCAGATGAACTCAATACATCACGGGAGGTTATTTCCCGCCTTCTTAAAAAAATGGAACAACGTAGCCTCGTTAAACTAAACCGCAATTTTATAGAATTTCTGGCAGCAGATATTACACTGTAACAAAAGTCACTGCGAAGAAGAAAGTGCTAAGGCAACTTTGTGCAAAATTCCAGAAATGAGTTTCCTTAGCAAATTGTTTGGCGGCGGCGCTGCCAATGAAAATCTAAAAAGCCTTCTGTCAGAAGGCGCTGTGCTTGTAGATGTACGCAGCAGCGAAGAGTTTAGAGCAGGGCATGCTCAAAAAGCGATCAATATTCCACTGCAGCTTATCTCCCAATCTACTGGTAAACTAAAAGGCAAAACAGTTGTTACCGTTTGTAAAAGCGGCGCACGCAGCTCCATGGCCGTTAGCATTTTGCAACAGGCAGGTATTAAAGCATATAACGGCGGAAGCTGGACAAATTTTGCCGGCAAAAGCTAATGCCGCCTTGCCGCGGGGCATAGCAACAATATTTATATGCGTACCTTGCACGCGAAAATTTCAGATATGAGCGAACAGAAAGCAAAGCCTTCTTATGTGTTAAGTGTTTTTGGCAATAAATGTCCGCGTTGCAGGCAGGGATATATTTTCCAATCAAGGAATCCATACGAATTCAAAGGGAGCCGTTATATAAAAATGGAAAAGAACTGTCCTGTTTGTGGCCAGCCTACAGAAATTGAAGTAGGCTTTTATTACGGAACAAGTTATGTGAGCTACGCACTGACGGTTGCTTTTTCTGTTACAACATTCGTTGCTTGGTGGGTGCTAATCGGCTTTTCCATCGACGATAACCGTATATTTTATTGGCTAGCACTCAATGCAGCGATGCTGGTTTTGTTGCAACCGATCTTTATGCGGTTGTCGCGAACCTTATGGCTTAGCTGGTTTGTAAAATACGATCCCGACTGGGAAACCAATAAAATAAGGCAACCCGAGCGTATTATAAAAGAACAAATGGGCAATTGGTAAGATGTAAGGTTTATAAATTGAAAAGAGGCCATAATGTGATGGCCTCTTTTTTTATGATTTTTGCTACCGGCTTCGCTCGTCGTGGCATCGCCGGTTGCCACCCTCGGTTCACAGTTCTGCTTTCATGGCATCAATAGTGGTCCCGAGGCGATGGCGATTCGGGGTTTCACTCGCTTCAACATTCGGAACATGCCCGGGTAGCCAGGAGTTCGGACTGTTACGTTATTTACTTCTTCATATAAGTAATACCACTTATGGTTATTGATTCAACCTTCCCGTTGTTGTTTAAATTAAAGCTGTAATAGTCGTTGGGATAGTGCTTCTTTTCGTAGGTTACTTTAAAAGTATTGTAGTGGTAATGGGCTAGGCTGCCATGCAATACCGTATTGATAATTACTTTCAGTTGATCGTTGTCATCAACAATTTTAACTGACCCGTATAATTCATCATCATAATCGCCGGCATACTCACTTAAAGCAAGCGAAGGCTTGGTGCCCATAACCTGCACCGGTACGGAAAGTAAATCCTGTTTTTTTGCTTCTGTGTGAATACTGTCATAGAGTGCTTTCATATCCGTGCTCCAGTCCCTGTCGCCACCCAAAGCAAAATAGTCGATGGCCTTAAACATTAGGGCATGCCTTACCTCCGCATGATCGAGATTGCCGAAAATATAGATGCCGAATTTTTTATCGGGCAGTTGCGCGTTAATGGCTGTGAGGCCGTCGAGGCTGCCGGTATGAAAATTCAATTTATCGCCTTTATAGTCTTGCTGAAACCAACCCATTGCATAAGTCATGAAGTTTGGTTTAGTTAAATATTGCGTTGGATAGAATTGAGACTCCGTTACCAATGTTTTTGGCTTCAGCAGGTAAATCCAGGTTTCTGGCTTAACCAGCCTTCCGCCAGTATACTTGCTGCTGTCGATCATGCACTTTACCCATTTGGCCATATCGTCGGCACAAGAGTTAACCGACCCTGCGGGTGCTATTTCGTCCGCGGTGGTTCGCTCGATCGGCACTACATGGTTGTTAACAATAAAATGTGGCGAAGTGCGGTTTTCATCTGTTACTTCTTTATTTAGTGCTTTCGTATTCGTCATGCCAAGCGGATCGAAAATTCTTTCTTTAATGAAAACGTTCCACGGTTTGCCGGAAACTTTTTCAATGATCTTGCCCGCAGTGAGATAAAAAATATTTTGGTAAATAAAAGAAGACCGGAATGAATAAGTTGGCTTTACCAGTTTCATTTTGGCAAGCACCTGGTCGGCAGTAAGCACATTATCGCCCCATAAATAGTCGGTATTGCCTACACCGGAGTTATGTAAAAACAAATCTCTCACGGTGAGTTCTCTCGTGACATATGGGTCATACAGCTGGAAATCAGGCAGGTATTTTATTACAGGATCGTCCCAGTCAACTTTGCCTTCATCAACAAGCATAGCCATGCAGGTAGCCGTCATTGCCTTGGTGGTGGAAGCGCAGTTAAAATATGTTTTGCTGTCGACCTTTTTATCGGTGCCATATTCTCTAACGCCATAACCTTTGGTAAAAACGATCTCATCATTTTTTACAATCGCGATTGCGATGCCTGGAACACTCCAATCTTTCATGGCCTTCTGTACATAGGCGTCGAAGACAGCGAGACTATCATTTAATGTTTTTTTGTTTTTTTGTGCATGGCTTTTACTGAAGCTGAGTAGACCTAAAAGAACGATGAAGCAATATTTCATATACAGTGAATTTTTAAACGAAGTGTTTAAGGTAAGGAAAAACATATATGGGTTGTAAATAAAAATATGTTTACCCGGTTGCTGACCAGTGAATAGTGCTGCTCAGGGCTCTGCCGTACAAGAGTGCGACGCAACCGGGTACAATAGCCCTGCAAAAGCCGGGTTAGTCATCATCATCTTCAAAAAACTGTTTGCTCCTTTTTTCTGCAGGAGGCATCTTTTCCGACATTTCGTTAATGAGTTCCGCGACCAGCGCTGTCCAGCCCGATTGATGAGATGCTCCAAGCCCGCCGCCATCATCGCCGTGAAAATATTCGTAGAATAACACAAGGTCTTTATTCTCCGGCAAACTGTAGAACCAGTTCTCATCGCCGTGTAGTCTGCGGTTATTTTGTGTATCAAGTTCAAATAAACTAATCACTCTTTTGGTGAGCTCATGGGCTACTTCATGAAGCGTCATATAATTGCCGGTGCCTGTGGGATATTCAACTGTGAGATGATCTTCGTAAAAATCGCCGAACTTTTTCACACTTTGAATAATTAGATAGTTAATCGGGATCCAAACAGGGCCACGCCAGTTACTGTTGCCGCCAAAAAAATCTGAAGTGGAATCGCCCGGATCGTATTGAATAGAATAATCAACTCCTTTAATATTCACCGTATAAGGGTTTTTTTCGTGGTACTTTGATAAAGCCCTTATGCCGCCTTCGGACAAGAATTCTGTTTCGTTGAGCAAGCGCTGCAGCAAGGCGGTTAGTCTATCTTTTGGTACAAGTGAGAGTAAAATCTTTTCACTGTCAGCCTTCTCTTCGTTGGGCCAGTATTTTTTGTTTTTCCTGCGGTAGGTTTCGAACCAGGTAATACGTTTATCAAAGTCTTCCAGTTTGCGCATTACGTTCTTTTCAATTACCGACACTGCGAATAAGGTTGTAAGACCAACGATACTTTGTATGCGCAGTTGTATGGGATCTGCATGTGGCGAACCAAGCATGTCGTAGAAGAATTTGTCTTCTTCATTCCATAAGCCCATTTCATTCAGGGCTTCCGAGATTAATACGAAATGCTCAAAGAATTTGGTAGCAGTGTCTTCAAAGGAAACATCATGCATGGCAATTTCGATGGCCATGTCCATAAGATTGAGTGCATACATACCCATCCAGCTGGTGCCATCGGCCTGCTCCTGCTCCATTTCGCTGTGAAGTTGTATGCTGCGGTTAAACACACCGATATTATCCAAACCAAGAAAGCCACCTTCGAACATATTATTCCCGTTCGGGTCTTTCCTGTTGATCCACCAGGTGAAATTGATAATGAGTTTTTGAAACACACGTTTTAAAAAAGTAATATCACCCTTTCCCGTTTTCCTTTTTTCAATATGATATACTTGCAGGGAGCTCCAGGCATGTACAGGCGGGTTAACATCACCAAAGTTCCACTCATAAGCCGGTATCTGCCCATCGGGTTTCATATACCATTCCCGCATGATCAGTATCAGCTGGTGCTTGGCAAAAACCGGGTCTACCATCGCCATTGCAATGCAATGAAAGCCGAGGTCCCATGCCGCATACCAGGGGTATTCCCATTTGTCGGGCATTAAAATAATATCCTGGTTTTTCAGGTGCTGCCAGTCGTGGTTGCGCCCATTTTTGCGATGGTCGGAAAGTGGCGCAATGCCGTCGCTTTTCGACAGCCATTTTTCAATATCGTAATAATAAAACTGTTTACTCCAGAGAATGCCGGCCAATGCCTGGCGTTGTATATTTTTTAGGTCCTGGGAAATGTTACCGGGCAATATTTCGTCGTAGTATTCATCCGCTTCCTTCTTGCGTTGTATAAAAATTTTTTCAAAACCATGAGCGAAAGGCTCATCAAGGAACACGTCGGAAAGCCTCAGGTAAATTGTTCGGGTTGCGCCTGCTTTTATATTCAGGTTGTATACCGGTGAAAATTTTGTTCCGCTTGTATTTTTCTTCAGCGCCTCTACATTCTGTTTATCGACAACAGCATCGTTGATCGCATCTTTTACAAACTCGGTTTCGTTTGGTTTTTTAAAAAGCTTTTCATAGTTCGTTTCATTTTCGGTGAAAAAACGCGTATCGGGTTTCTGAAAATACAGGTAATAATCCTTCAGCCTCTTATGGGTTGCCTTAACCGTTGTTCTGTTCACCTCTTTTATTAGGGGTTTTTTGTCGGTAGGCGCCGATTGCCAGCGATTGTAAAACAATAATGTTGGCAGTATGGTTATAGGCGCAGCGGCTTTTCCCCTATTGGTGATGTCGATTTTTATACCAATATCTTTCTTGTTGTATTTGGCATAGGTTACGAGCACATCAAAATATTTGTTATCGTCGAATATGCCAGTATCGAGAATTTCACATTCAGGCTCCAGCTTGCTGCGCTTGCTGTTTTCTTCAATTAGTTTGGCATATGGAAATTCCTGCTGGGGGTATTTATACAGCATCTGCATGTAATAATGCGTGGGAATATTGTCGAGGTAGTAGTAAAGCTCCTTTACATCTTCGCCATGATTGCCCTGGTAATTGCCAAGACCAAATAATCTTTCTTTCAAAACCTTATCTTTCCCGTTCCACATTGCAACACTAAAACACAGGTTCTGAAAAAAATCAGAAACACCGGCAATACCATCCTCGCCCCAGCGGTATGCCCTGCTGTGCGAGTCGGTGAAAGGAAAATAGTTCCAGGCATCACTGTTTTCGCTGTAATCTTCCCGCACGGTGCCCCACTGTCTTTCCGAAAGGTATGGACCCCATTGTTCAAGCGGAATCTTTTTTGTCGCGTTGACTTTAAGTCGTTGTTGCTCTGCTGTCATAAACCAAATCAATTGTCATTGATGAAATATCACTAAAGTGATTTTCCATAATGCTCAGGCAGTCGTTAGAATCGATAAACCATGAAATTAGCATTATCCCGTCATTCAGCAAAAACAGCTGGTTGAAAGAGTGTGGTGAAATTGCAACAGCAAATTTTTTGTACCAGGCTTCGGTTGCGTCGCACACTTGTACTGGAGGTAAGGCTGTTCAGCGAAAAAATCAGCCATACCGCATCCGATCTACTTAGTTACATGAAAGGCCGTCGAAAAAAATTCATCTGATTTCTTGTTGAATTCGTCAGCATGATTTATAAGCGTAGCATGTGGTGAATCAGGAACAATCCATAAATATGCCTGTGCAATATTTTTGTAAATCAGAACGGTATGCTCAATAGCAATTACATCATGATCTCCACACACGATCAATGACGGGCATTTAACTGCCTGCAGATCCTTTAGCGCAATATTTGGCTGATTCCAGTCAAGCATAAAAACTTTCCAGTTATTTTTTTCCTGTTTTGTGGTCCATTCTTTATCGTGGTAGGTATCGTAAGTCTTCTTTTCATCTTGCCATACTCCATCGGCAAAAGCTGTTGAATCGGGCCATAGATTTGCCCCGGTAGAAACGAGCTTTATCACCTTACCCGGATGACGCATGGCAAGAACAATTGCATTAATGCCGCCATCACTCCAGCCCAGAACATATGCAGAGTCCACGTGCAGTGTATCGAGTAAAGCGGCAAAATCGTCTGCCATCAATTCAAAGCTTAGTGAATCGCCTTCGTCGGTTGATTTGCCATGCGCACGGCCATCCGGAACAATTACTTTGTATTTTTTGGAGAAGTACGGAATATTCTTTTCAAATGCTTTAATCGATCCGCCGTTGCCGTGTATCATGAGCAATGGTTTGCCACTTCCATAAATTTCGCAGTACATTTTTATGCCGCGAATATTATAGAATTTTCCAGCGGCGGCATTATTGCCATAATCGATCTTGCTTTGAGCAAAACAGATTTGCGTTAGGCAAAGCAGCATGGTAAATAACAACAATCGTTCTTTCATTGTAAATATTGAGGAATTAAAAATAGTAAGAAATGACTTTTTTTGCATGAACTGAATCAGTAAAAAGACAGTGCATGATTGATCTTGTCAGCCTGGGCAAGTGTTTTACATGCAGTGCCGCACAAGGCGATAACGTACAGGGTGCGACGCAACAGGTGACGCCACTTGTAGAAATGCCGGGCCCACAAGAATAAAAATCAGATCTTTTCTATTTCAAAAGCAGTTTGATAAAAATTGTTGATGGCGCTTACAGGGCGCAGCTTTACATAAAAGCAATCCTGGAAAATCTTCATGGCATAGAACTCGTGGCTGGGCACATTAAATTCGTCGAAGATGAGCACGTCGCCTGTTCGCAGGTACGGATATAATTGTGTTAACACATAGATGGTTGACGAGAAAAGATCGGCATCGAAAAGTAAAACTTTGCGTTGATCAAGGTGAAGTATGGCGCGATTTTCATTTACAAAATTGCGCATAGTGTCCTGGAAAATACCTTTTACAAAATGATGCCGTTCGTCTGCAATGGCTTTCATGTCGTGGGCCATGGCGCCTTTCTTAAAGAACAGACCCCAGTCTTCAGGCAGGCCTTCGAAAGTGTCGAAACCAAAGAACTTCGAATCTGCATGTTTTGCATGTTGTAACCACCATTCAAATGAAACACCTGATGCCACGCCAAATTCGAAATAAGAAACGGGTTTGTTTTCCAACTGGTATTTGTCTGCAATAAAAGCAAAGCCATTCAACCTTTCATGATAGTTTCTTGTTAAGCGAAAGAAATCGTTGCTGCCGGTGTTGCGCTTATTACGGTTTATCCAAACAGTTAGTTCCGAAAGATTGTATAAAAACAAAAGGAGTTTTCGAAAAGGGTAAATGATATATGCGATACGCGAAACAAGAATTAAATCTTTTACAACGCTGTTTAGTTTTCTTAACATCTTTGTGTTTTGAGTGTAAGCTGTAATTTGAGGCCGGAAAATTATAAAAATATATACATCCCTAAAGGTGAATTTTAAACCTCACTATTATGATTGAATTAAAGGAAGGCAGTAAAGCGCCTTTGTTTACAGGCTCCGACCAAAATGGTAATATGGTAAAGCTTGCCGATTTTAAAGGAAAAAAGCTGTTGCTTTATTTTTATCCTGAAGATGATACGCCAACCTGCACGGTGCAGGCCTGCAACCTGCGAGATAATTTTGGCCTGCTTAAAAAGGAGGGTATCGAAGTTTTAGGCGTGAGCCCCGACGATGAAAAGAAACACAAAAAATTTGAAGCGAAATATGATTTGCCGTTTGCACTTATTGCTGATCCTGCACACAAGATCATCGATAAATATGGCGTGTGGGGTGAGAAACAATTGTACGGCAGAAAATACATGGGCATACACCGCACTTCATTTCTAATAAATGAAAAAGGCATTATCAAAAAGATCATATTAAGGCCAAAAAATAAGGCCCACGCCGAAGAGATTATTGCATTCTGGAAGCAAAAGTAATCGTGTCTATTCCTTACAAAAAGATATGGTGAACTTTATGGCTGGCCGCAGAAAATAGCGGTCATATTTTTTATTATAGCGTTGAATGCTACCATTGTTAACTATGTAAAAGCCGCCTTCGTCTTCTTCTGTAACATACTGCAAACCCAGCGACCAGCGATTCTGCATGTCGCTTAACCATTTTATTTTGTCATCGCCCGATTTCAATGTATCGTATTGTAGTTTGTAGTCGGAAGGATAAATAAACTCAATGCCAAACACGACCCACGATTTAGGGCAGTTGATCGTGTTGGCTGGAATATCAAAATCGTTCCAGCCCTCTTTATATGGGAACACCACAATATTTGTATCGGTTAATTCTTTACCAGGCATTCTTTTTTCATTATCCCACTCGTACCATCGCAGGCGGATAGGTATTTGAAGGTTGGGCGATTTTTCATCAATGTAGATGCTCATCTTATTCACGAAGCTGTTGCGGCCGGTGCTGTTGTAATAGCGGGAGATAATCACCAGCCGTGTTTCGGGGCCGGGGCCAATATAATTGCGTATGTGGCCTGTTTTTTTGTTGAGGGTAAACTCTTCAAAGCGGCGGCAGTTGGTAACGATAACGGGGTTTAGCTCCTGCATTTCGGGGCTCATTTTTATAACGATACCGTCGTAGAGGCTGCTTTTGCTAATGTGATATTTTCTAAAGCCGAGAAATTGAATTTCGAGGTTGTCATTGGTTGTAAGCGAATCAAGCGCCAAGGTAAAATGTCCGGAAATATCGCTGTAGATCACTTTTTCATTGTTGTGGTAAATAACAATGGCGTAAGATAATGGCCTGAGCGAAACAGAGTCAATAATCTTCGCCGTTATCGTTTGGCTTTTCGCTAATGTACCCAGCAGCAATAAAAAAACCGTGATCAATTTTTTCATAAACCGAAGGTATTAACGCCTGTGTTATGGTCAAGTAAATTTTTTCTTTTAAGCCCGGCTTTTGTTTTTCAATCAATCTTCCGTTGCGTCGCACCCTTGTACATTGCAGCAAAGAGCAGCATGATTCAGGTAACAGCTATAACTGCATGTGCGTATTAAAATACCATTTGCGATGCACTTTCGACTTTTGAGCAAAACTGTTCAGTGCTATTCTTTCGTACAAGAGTGCGACGCAAGTAAAGCTGAATCTTGTGCTGCAGTTGGGTACACAATAATGCTTCGCACAAAGGCTATATGAAAAATGTCATAAAAAATATACCCAATATATTTTACCTTTCGCCGAGTTAAAACGTAGCCTGGTAATATGTACCATAGTATTAATGATCATATGGAGAGTATGCGGCCTTCGAAGAAGAAACCCATCTTCAGGGTCGACTCGAAATTGCGGCAGTACCTGGTAAACCAGGGCCGCGAAGTAAAGCTACCTGTGTCGTACCGAGATCTGTTACGTTTTACTTTTTCCATTCCGCTAAAAGACAAATTTGGCAAACACACTTTGTGGGAAACGGTTACCTACGATATGCGCGAATGGGAATTTTTGCGCGATACGCTGGTAAAAACTTATGCCATATTGAAAACGGAAGGCGACCTTAGTTTTACCAGCCACCTCGATGTGGCACGCATCGATTTTTGCACTTTTGGCAATAGTCACCCTTTTCGCATACGCATTGTAAATAAGATCAACGATAACCACGATCACTACTATATAAAACAGGCAGACGCAAGCCGTATATATGGGTTGGAACTTGAACACCTGCTTTCGCCGAACCGTATTACTTTTTTAACGAATTATGAAACACTGGTCGAGGAGCATATTCCAGGAATCCCGGGCGACGTATTCTCTGAAGATTACCTGCGAAATTCAAACACCAACATAATTAGGTTTGCCAAAGAGTTTGTAAAGTTTAATGAGCGTTGTTTTGTGCGCCTGCTCGGCGATATGCGCAGTTATAACTTTGTAGTTAATATTACGCCCGACATCGACGACGATTTTCAATACCGGATACGCTGCATAGATTTTGATCAGCAATCTTTTGAAGGAAAAAAAAATTTATACCGCCCGCAGTTCTTTAAAGAGAACAGGGCCTTTGTTGACGCAGTTGTAAAATACCTCGACAAAGACAGCATTGCGCAATACCAGGCCGAAGAAAGAACAATGATGACTTTCAGGCTGGTCTCGGCACGCTACCGTGTAAAAGAGCTCCTGGATATAATGCATGACGATGATATTTCCCAATCTGAAAAGATCAACCAACTAAAGATTGAACTGGCCGACCATTTTCATGAATTATCTTACCTGCGCTGCAGAACAATGGGGCAAATTGTGAAAACACAATTGAAGCAAATACTTAGAAAAAGTTTAGCCCTAATTCCAAAAACCAATGGTAAATTTGATGACTGATCAGTTGTTCAATCTCCGGAAAAACCAGTGCTGACCAATTTATTTATAACGAAACGGTTACCCGTTATATTTTCCCAGCCGGTTAAACTCCATGGATTGTGATAACATTTATCCCTGCATCTTTGCAGCAATTTTAAAAAACCAACAATAAACATTTAACCACCATTCAACAAACTATGAAAAGAGCAGTAGTCACTGGTATGGGTGCATTAACCCCCATTGGTAAAAATGTGCCTGATTTCTGGAATGCATTGATCAATGGCGCAAGCGGAGCTGGTCCTATTACCAGGTTCGACGCTTCAAAATATAAAACCCGTTTTGCCTGCGAGGTAAAGAATTATGATCCGCTCGATTATATTGATAAAGCCGAAGCACGAAAAGCCGATCTCTTTACGCAGTTTGCGCTTGCCGCTGTGGCTGAAGCTATTAAGAGCGCGGAGATTAATCTCGATACGATCGATAAAACAGAGGTGGGCGTTATATGGGGTTGCGGCCAGGGTGGTATGACCACCTTCGAAGAGCAGTTGGTTGAGTTTTACAAAGGCGATGGCACGCCACATTTCAATCCATATCTTATTCCCAAAATGATCACCAACATCGCCTCAGGCGTTATTTCTATAAAATACGGTTTCCAGGGCGTAAACTTTGGAACGGTTACAGCCTGTGCCAGTTCCAATACGGCAATGATCGAAGCCTTAAACATGATCCGTTGGGGCAAAGCCAAAATGTTCATCACAGGCGGTTCTGAAGCGCCTTTAAGTCCGGGCCCTGTCGGCGGTTTCTCTGCAATGAAAGCGCTTTCTCACCGAAATGATGACCCTTCAGCCGCATCGCGCCCATTCGACAAAAACCGCGATGGTTTTGTAATGGGCGAAGGTGCAGGTGCACTGGTAATAGAAGAACTTGAGCATGCATTGGACCGTGGCGCAAATATTCTCGCCGAACTTGTAGGCGGCGCCATGACGGGCGATGCCTACCACCTTTCAGCTACACACCCCGAAGGCGAAGGCGCTTATCGCGGAATGAAACTTGCACTGCGGGATGCAGGCTTAACCATTGCCGATGTGGATTATATTAATGCACACGCAACCTCAACACCAATGGGCGACATAAGCGAAACCATTGCAATTAACCGGTTGAAAGCCGATCTGCAAACAAAATTCAAGATTAGTGCAACCAAATCTATGACAGGTCATCTGCTGGGTGGCGCCGGTGGCATCGAAGCTATTGCGTCGATCATGGCCATCAATACGGGAATTGTTCCGCCTACCATAAACACAACTGAAATAGATCCTAAAATTCCGGCCGGCCTCGATATTGTTACAGGCGCGGCCATCAATCATAAAGTTGATGTTGCCATGAGTAACACTTTTGGTTTTGGCGGTCACAATGCGATCGCGGTCTTTAAAAGATTCGAAGAGTAAAAAAAGAAGCAATCAGGTAGCAAGCATTTATTTTTCATGGCATCGTCCCTTGTGTCACTCACTTGTACTGAACAATACAATGCAGCAAAAAAAGAAAGACCTGCCAGGACTTGAAACCTGGCAGGTCTTTTTATAACAGTATTTAATTTTTTTAGCGGCTTATCAACACCTTTTGCAACTTACCGGTTGTGTTATTTTTCAAGTAGTAAATACCCGGCGAAAAATTGTTTACAGCAATGCTCCCGGAACCTGTAATTTTTGTAGTTACTAAAATTTTACCTGAGAAATCGATTAGTGAAAATGTACTGCTACCGCTAACCTGAATATGCACTGCATCGGCAACAGGATTGGGATAGATTTTAAAATCATGGTTTTTGGGGTCACTGGTAATGGACAAATTGTCTTCAAGAGTTGCCGAAGCCAAACTTACCGGATCTTTAAATAGTTTAACTATCCAGCAGTTGTTACCCGGGTGGTCGTCGCTTACATCTCCACTGCCACCTGAGTTAGATTCTCCTGCTAAAATATATCCGCCATCTGCCGTTTGTTTTACATCCCATCCACGATCGAAGCCATCGCCGCCCAGCGATTTTTCATAAAAGCACTAGGAAGCAACCCAAACCAGGCAAAGCTCTTCGAATAATTTGTATTGAAGCGTTAAGGGGAAGACTTCTGCATTTCTAACAAAACCGGCAGCCATAAAACCCTGTCCCGACAGTGCTGACGGTTGTAGCAGAATCTCCTCGCTAAAATCAACGCTTCCCCAGCCCCACCATTTAAATACGGCCTCTTTTGCGCTCCACATAATAGCTAGTTTTTCAAGTTGCGATATGGAGTGCCCTGGTGCTGCTAGCATAGCCATTTCTTGCGGGTTTAGAAATTTATGTTTGATCCGCTCAATTTTTTCTGTTGGTATTTCGATATCTATACCAACACGGCTGACACTGCTTACAATTGCCGCTGCATAGTTGCCACAATGTGAAATGGAAAAATGATATTGTTCGTAAGGCAGGTAAGGTTTTCTTGTGTCAGCGATAAGTATCTCATCGTAAGGGAAATCGCTAAACAGTTGGGTAAGCAGGCAGCGGCCAGCTAAATGCTGCAGTCTTTTGTGCGGATGTGTAATTTCACGCTGCAAAGGCACCTTGCCTGTAAAAAATACTTCTGGCTCAGCTATTTTCCAGATGCCGAGTTTGGTTTGTTCGTTAATATTATGTTGATAAAAGAGGGGCAATTATATGTTTACGGCTTTAGCTTGCAAGTGGTCAAAAATAATTTTATTCAGGCAGGGTTTTACAATTTATTTACTGAATATTTGCTGCAATGGCTGAGTATTGATCTTCCGTACAAGTGAGTGACACAAGGAACGATGCCACGAAGGCCTGCAGCTTGTATCATAAATATTAAGCAAAACACATCTTTAAAAAGAAGAAGCAATGATTCTTTCAGACAAACGGATTTTGGAGGAAATTGAAAAAGGCACGATAAAAATTGCGCCATACGATCGCGCCTGCCTTGGCAGCAACAGTTACGATGTGCATTTGGGCAAGTGGCTTGCAACTTACCGCGAACATATTCTCGATGCCAAAAAGCACAACGAGATTGAATATTTTGAAATTCCGGAAGATGGCTTCGTCTTGTACCCGCATATTTTTTACCTGGGTGTAACGGAAGAATACACAGAAACGCATGCGCATGTCCCGTTCCTTGAAGGCAAATCTTCCACGGGGCGGCTGGGCATAGATATTCACGCAACTGCAGGCAAAGGAGATGTTGGTTTTTGTGGCAACTGGACTTTGGAAATATCGGTAAAGCAGCCGGTTAAAATTTATAAAGGAATGCCGATTGGCCAGTTGATCTATTTTCCTGTTGATGGCGAAATTGAGGTAAAATACAACCAGAAAAAAAATGCCAAATACAGTGGACAACCCGACAAACCCATCGAAAGTATGATGTGGAAGAACAGCTTTTAGTGTGAACTACCTTTGGGTTTAAATGATACAGCATGAAATTTTTATTACCGTTTTTTATTTTTCTCTCAACAAGTTTTGTGGTGGCCGCGCAAACGGATACCGCTTTTGCAAACGACATGAAACGATTCCAGGATGACCTGGTGAACGAATACCGGAATCCTGCTACCAGCCCGTTATCCGGAGAAGCGAAAAAAGAATTTAAAGGCATTCATTTTTTTTCCGTTAATAAAGCCTACAACGTAACAGCAAAGTTTGTGCGAACTGCTGATGAAAAAATATTTTCCATGAAAACGTCGGGGGCAATAACCAAAGACTATGTAAAGTATGGCGAGGCAATTTTTAACTTAAAAGGCAAGGAGTACAAACTGAATATTTACCAGTCGATCGACCTGGCAAAGCAACGTAAATACAGAGACTACCTTTTTATTCCTTTCCGGGATTCGACCAGTGGTAAAGAGACCTATGGTGGAGGTCGTTACATTGACCTTCTTATCCCGCAGGGTGATTCAATCGTGATAAATTTTAATAAAGCCTATCATCCATATTGCGCCTATACAGAAGGATACAATTGCCCTATTCCGCCAAGAGAAAACACCCTGGCTGCAAAAATTGAAGCGGGCGTGAAATATTAGCAATTACCTTAACCTGTAACAAACCTGTAACCGACAGCTTTGATCGTTAATATTTCAAGCGAAGGATCTTCTTTAAGATAGCCGCGCATCTTTGTAATATATACGTCAAGGTTTCGGCTGTTAAAAAACGAATCGTTTCCCCAGATAGCATTGAGAATATCTTTACGATCGATTATATTTTGCCTGTTTTGCCAGAGATATTTCAAGAGTTCACTTTCCCGGTAAGAAAGTTTACGTTCGTCGCTGTTGAAAACAAGTAATTGCCTGTTTGTATTAAACCGGTAGCAGCCAATTTCAATAATGCGTGAGTTTGCGGCGGCCTTTGTATCTTCTTTTTTAACTCGTAAAGCGTTTTCGATGCGCACGATCAGCTCCTCCATGCTGAAGGGTTTTCTAATATAATCATTGCCACCTGTGCGAAACCCTTTAACTACGTCTTCCGTTTGTGTTTTAGCGGTGAGAAAAATGATGGGGATATCGTCGTTGAGGGCTCTTATGTCTTCGGCAATTTCAAAACCGTTGCGGTTGGGAAGCATTATATCGAGCACACAAATATCCGGTTGCGATGCCCTGAACGCATCAAGTGCCCTGGCTCCATCGGTTTCCATGCTTACCTCAAAACCCCGGCCTTCAAGCGTTTCCATTACTATTTTGCCGAGAAAGGTTTCATCTTCTACATATAATACTTTTATGCTCATAGCTTATTACTCTTTGTAATCCGTCTCCCCTTGTCGAAATGTATAATAGCTTCTTCTTTGTAAGGGAGTTTCACAATAAAAGTGCTGCCCTTACCCTGCTCGCTTTCGACCTCAACAAATCCCTGGTGTCTTTGCACAATATGGTTTACGTAACTCAATCCTAATCCATAACCCTTTGCATTGTGATGATCATGTGATGGCACACGGAAAAATTTGTCAAATACTCTGCGCTTGTATTCCGTAGGAATGCCAATACCCTTGTCGGTTACTTTGAGATCGATGTATTGGTTGTGTGTTATTAATTCCACTTTTATAGAGGGGTTTTCTTTGCTGTATTTTAACGCGTTATCCAGTAGGTTGTAAACAACACTGGTGATGTGCAATTTATCAGCCTCAATCACGAAGTTTTCCCCGGTTGTTTCGAGGCTTACTTCGGCATGCTGTTTATCAAATTGTAACCCCATTGAATTGATTACGCTTTGCGTCAGCTCTTTTAAATCAAACCATTCTTTCTTCAATTCAACTTCCTTGTTTTCAAACACAGAGAACCGAAGTACTTTGTCAACTAGCAAAGAAAGCCTTTGTAGTTCTGTCGCAGAAATGTCGAGGTACTCTTTTGTGCGTTCGGGGTTTTGAATGGCGTTGAAATTCCGCAAAGCTTCAATGGCAACATTTACAGTGGCGATGGGTGTTTTCAATTCATGCGTAATGTTACTGATGAATTCATTCTTTATTTCAGACAACCTTTTTTGCGCTAGCAAATTGCGATATAAAAACACAAATGAAATAATAGTAAAAGCAACCAGCAGAATAGCAACAACGATCGGCATGGCTATACGGCCAATGATATAAGCAAATGGGTTGGCAATTTCGGCCTGGTACGCATATGCTTTTGTAAGGCCCACAAAAGTAACACTGGTCTTTAGCTCCTGCGGGTCCATTTGTTTTGTCATTTCCTTTTCCGTGCCCGAAAGTTTAGTTACGGTAAAGCCAACGGTAATATTATTTTTTTTCAATTCTGCACGGTAAGCTGAATCGATTTTGGCAACAGAGAGTGAATCAGTAATTGACTTGTTGTTTGAAAAATATTTGATCAACCTCGGGGCACCTCCGGGTGGAGGCATCGGTATGGTAAATGAATCGTTGTGGTCAAACTCAACCCGTTCAAAAGGTGGAAGCGGGCCTTCTTCTCCATGAATATGGGTTGTATTGATCGACACGCGTATTGCCTTGTGATTACTGTCTTCCCTTCTTAGTACTGTGTCGGTCATTTGCGTTTTTACACTGTCAATCAGGTCCAGTACAAAAAGATTGTCTGGTAAGCTCTTGTTAAAAATTGATGTGTCGTTTCTAAAACGTTGCAATTGCAGTTTATAAACGACATCCCTGAAAATAAAATCCGACTCGCGTTGCAGGTTATGCCATTCGTCGTTATACAAACGTGTTATCCAATAGCCCTGGAAGCCCGCTACCAGCAAGATCGTAACGATCATCATCAGCCTGGATATTTTCAGCTTGTTCATTTGTTTTTTTGTGCCTGTTATGTGCAGCAATATTGTTTAAAGCGAGGCTTTATGGCCCTGTGGCATCGCCTCCTGCGTCGCACTCTTGAACTGTTGGGCTGTGAGCAGCGAACCGGTAAGCTTTAATATCAAACAGCCATTACATAAGCTGGAATGTATGCAGAAGCTTGCTGGTGAATGCTCAGGCCCTTTCTGCTGCACAAGTGTGCGACGCAACAAAAACCTTATGCCTGCAATGCTGCCAGGCCCATAAAGATCTTCTTTACAAAAGTAACCAATCGGTAATCTCCCATATTTTTCATTAACCTTAATTAACCTTAAAGCAAGATTGCTTAACGGCTGCTGAAAGTAGTTTTGGAGGTATAAAAAATCGATATGAAAAAATATCTGCTCAGCGCTTTATTATTAGCTGCCGTTAACCTTGTGCAGGCCCAATTAAAAGAGGGCGCTATTGTTTATGAAAGAAAGATCGATGTACACCGCCGCATGGAAGACGATCAAATGAAGGCAATGGTACCTCAGTTTAGAACAGATAAACATGAGCTGCTTTTTAAGGATAATGAAACCCTGTATCGGAATGTGCAGGATGAAGAAGCGCCTGACCCGTTTGCAGGCGGTGGTCCAGGCGGCCCGGGTGGCCCGCAGATTATGATCAGGTTTGGTGGTCCCGGTGACGGTGGCGTTATATACCGCAATTACAATAATGCAAAACACACAGAGCAAACCGAACTGGAAGAGAAGTCTTACATAATAGACGATACAATAAAACAGTTGTCATGGAAGCTTTCTGAAGTAACAAAAACGGTACTTGGCCATAGTTGTAAAAAAGCTATCATGAGAACCGAGCGTGGCAGCGATGTGGTCGCATGGTATGCCGAAGATATCGCAAGTCCGGCCGGACCGGAAACCTTTGGCGGACTGCCGGGTGCTGTACTCGCAATGGATATTAATAATGGCGAAATGATTTACACTGCAGTTGAAATAAAACCCGGCCCTGCCTCCAAAGACCTGAAAGAGCCGGTCAAAGGAACACATATTACCCGCGCAGATTTTCGTAAAAAAATGGATGATCTTTTTGGCCCTCCCGATGCCAACGGGCGGATAATCAGGAAGAATTAAATAGATACCGTAAGCGGCATTAGAAAAGGGCGCTGTGTATATCAGGCCCTTTTTTTCTTGAGAACATGTTGAAAAAAAGCCGGCTTTATATATTGTTGCTTATACAGTATTCGATAATTTGCTTTGCCTTATCCTTAAAAGAACAATATTTTAAAATCCAAACTATTCCTTCAATGTTCATAGACAACGTTGATATTTTTGCTTATATGCAACAGGCGAAATTTGTGCCTGGATACCGCAATTGGGAAATCTCCCGCAACATTCACTCAATAAGGTCGGCGTTCAAAAAGATGATCACCCGCAGTGACGAAATACCTTATAAGAACAGCATTCGAAATATTACCAGGGAAGACCTTTCAAGAGCAATGGATCTGTTCGATGCTCATGTTGCTTCGAGAGGTAAACTGCCCTTCGAAATAAAGCTCCGTTATCTTTCCAGGCATGGCAGTAATATTTATATGCTTGTGAAAGCTGCAATAACAAAGTGGGATGAGTATGGCGAGCCAACTTGTATGAAGGGCTGTAATATGGACATCACCAATTTTGTGGTAAGAAAAAATGAACTCATCCAGCAAAACGAGAAGTATGACATGATCCTTGAAGGGATCAACGCGGGTGTTTGGGAACGCAACCTGAAAACCGGGTTTGAGTGGTGGTCTGATAAGTTTTACGAGCTGCTTGGCTATAGGCCCGGTGAAATAAAGGCATCGTATCATAATTTCCGGGAATACCTTGTTCACCCGGCCGACCTTGAGATAATGAACGCAGCAATTGATGCACATCTCGAACAACGCGCCTCTTACCTTGTTGAAATTAGATTACTGCACAAAGACGGCAACTACTACTGGTTCGAAACTGCCGGCAAAGCAAAATTTTCGGATGATGGGACTGCCGAGAAAATGGTGGGCTCCATAATTAACAGGCATAATAAAAGAATGCTGGAACAGGAATTGGAAAAAAACCAGTTTCTCTTTGGTGAGGCTGGCAGGATAATTAAAACCGGTGGCTGGCAGTTCAGATTTGGCAGCGACTGTGCGGCATGGACTAAACAAATATTTGAGATCTACGAAATTGAGGAAGGACGTCAACCCTCGGTCGATGAGTCGATAAATTACTACCATGGCGAGTCAAAAAAAGTTATCAGGCATGCATTTGAAAACCTGTTGGCTTTCGATGAGCCATACGACCTGGAGCTGCAGATTGTAACTGCAAAAGGAAATAAGAAATGGGTGAGAACAACCGGTAACTTGCTTAAAGATAATTTTGGAAAAACTATCGCTGCCGGCGGTATTCTACAAGATATAACAGGTCAGAAGGAAAGAGAGCTGGAGCTTAGAAAAATAAATGATGTAAATATTGAGCAAAATGAAAGGCTTAGCAATTTTGCCCATATTGTAACGCACAATCTCCATTCGCATGCAGGCAACATCAGCTCGCTGGTTAACCTGCTCGAGGCAGCACAAACGCCATCGGAAAAAGATGAAGTAATGCGTTACATGAAAAAAATGTGTGCGTCGCTCAATAATACAATCAGCGAGCTTCGCGATCTTGTAAAAACGCGTCACAATACTGCGCCTTCGCGGGCAGATGTTTATTTTGAAACAGTTTTCAATAACGTGCTCGATATTTTGCAACCCACCATAAAAAAAACCAAAGCGACGATCGAATCCAGTTTTCAGGGCTGCCCGTTAGTGTCTTATGTGCCGGCCTACATCGAAAGCATTTTGTTGAATCTTATTTCAAATGCCGTCAAATACCGTCATCCGCAACGGGCGCCGCATATTACCGTAAAAACGTACTCCAATAATCACAATTACTTCTTAACAGTTACCGACAATGGCAAGGGTATCGATCTCGAGAAGAACCATGAGCAGATTTTCGGCATGTACAAAACTTTTGATCAGCAACCCGAGTCGAATGGCATTGGTTTGTTTATCACAAGAAACCAGGTGCAATCTATGGGAGGAAATATTTATGTCTGCAGTACGCCCGGCGAAGGCACTACGTTTACGGTGCAGTTTTGATTTATCTGTAGCCAGGGCTAAAGAATAAGCAATGGGCTTTTGTTGCGTCGCACTCTTGTACTAAAGAATAGTCCTGAGCTTTAAACGCCGGGCTCTAAGCCGCTCACTACAATCGTTTTCATTTGCCGCCCCAAAGCTCAGCAGTACAAGTGTGCGACGCAACAGTCGATGCCATTTTTGCCAAAGCCGGGATCATAATATCATTGTATCAGTTATCAATCGTTTTTATTCTGAGGCCAGGACCACCTTTTCCACTCAAACCTGATTTATTGAGGCTATAAGTAAACGTCAGCATAAAATAGCGTTGGAGCACATTGTATTTTTCGTCGGTTATATAACCCTGGTTCACTGTTCTCGCAATGCCCGTATTCTTGTTAAGAATGTCTGACACGCTAAATTTTATTTCACCGCGCTTGTTCTTCATAAAACCTTTGGCAAGTGAAGCATTCCATAAGGGCACGTTTGTATTGTAACCATCGCTTCGGCCAGTGGTGATGATATAATTGAAATCGTTGTTAAGCGAAAGCCCAAACGGCAAATAGTTGGTCATATTAACGCCATAGGTTTGTTTGACATAATGGTTGTTTGCCTGCGCCTGCAGGGAATATTTGCTGTTACTGAGCGCAACACGGGCATCAAAAGAAAGATCAATCTTATCATCAATGGAAAAGTTGTACGAAACATTAGGGCCGATGGTTGATGTATAGATGTCATTTCTTTCACCGTTGGTAAACGATGCACCTTTACTGTAACTCGTATTAATGCCGGCTTCGATCCTGGATTTTAGTTTTTTGATAGGGAAGCCATATTCAATATTACCAAAAGCACTGTAGGTGCCGTTGGCATTTGTATAGGTAGTGGTGCGGTTGCCGAATGCTTTTACGGTATCTGATCTTACAATCGCGTTTTGCGATGTTCTGAAGTTTACAAAGGCAAAGAGGTTTTTTCTTTTCGCGGGGCTTGCCGCAAATAAATTCAGCTGAACGTTATGGTTGTATTGCCTTTTCAGCAGGGGATTTCCTATAACAATATTCAACGGGTCGCTAACGTCAGCAACGGGTTGCAACTGGGTTAACGATGGTTGCGTCGTATTTGTGCTGTATTCAAACCGTAATGTTTTCATGCGGGTAATATTGTATTGCAGCATTGCATTGGGTAGCAGGTCGGTGAAGTTTTGGGTGATCGTTTGTTTTACAGTTTTATTTTCTGTTTCAAGATTTGCAGCCTGCAACATGGTGCCCAGAATAAGGTTAACTTTTTTCATGTTACTTCTGAAATTGATGCTGCCGCCGGTATAAGTGTAATTACTCCTGAAGTCGTTACTTAACGCAGTGTTAAGGTTATCATGTTTTCCTGAACTGCTGTTGTAGTCGAAAGTCTGTTTGTTATTTGTACCGGTGTTTGTGTTGTAGAAAGTACTAAACTCAAACAGGGATTTTTTCCCGAGCGGCTCAGTATAGGTAACATTTGCACCAAGATTGCGGCTGATCGCATCGCGCTGGTTCGTTTGATTCAATGATGAATCGATATAATTGCCATAACTGTCATAAAGTTTATTTTCAGAGACCTGCGTACCGTTTGACTCACTGTGATTGTATGTGGTCGTGAGATTGAGCGAAATAGTTCTTCCCTTCTTTTTAAACCTTTTTCGCAGCAAGGCATTGCTGCTGAAATTAAAGGCATCGGCGTCAGTGTAAGTATCGCTGTAGCCCTCGTTCAGCTTTACTTTCTCCGGCGTTTCAGAGAAATAATCTATCTGGGCCGATTTTTTTGTTTGCTGCCACGTGAGTGATGGCGTTATTTTTATGGATGTACTGCTGTCGATTTTCTGATCGAGAATGAGATTTAGCCGGTGTTGAACATTATCATTCACCGTGCTGCTGTTCTGCTGGCTGTTGTACTCGCTGCCTGGAACAAAATTCTGTGTGTTGCTTTGCTTATCGGTTACCAGGTGAATATCGCTGCCAAGGTAATTGGTGCTGAGATCTGTTTTGCCCTTGCCCCATGTGTTATTGTAATTTATTCCGCCTGCAGTAGTGGTGGCAACACCCTGTTGATTTTGTCCAAGTCCCGTTACAGGTAAGCTGCCATTGTCGTTCCCGTCGGTTCTTATAGTAACGCCACCACCATTTCTCATACCACGCGAAAGTTCACCAGTAAAATTCAGCACATCTTCCATAGAAAATCCCTGGCGGTTGATATTGTTGCTCATGCCAAGCAACGACATTTGTTCTTCGCCTTTGAATTTGTTGATGTTGGCCTGAGCATCATATTTTAATTCCGACGTTGCGGGTGCATCACCACCACCTGCGGCGATTTTGCCAAAAAGTGCATTAGCTTTATCTTTTTTCAATTTGAGGTTTATGGTCTTTTCGCTGTTGCCATCATCCACACCAGTAAACGACGATTGATCGCTTGCTTTGTCAAACACCTGTACTTTGTCAACAGCATCTGCATTTAAATTTTTTGTCGCCATCTTTACGTCGCCTGTAAAGAACTCTTTGCCGTTTACCAATACACGACGCACTGTTTGCCCATTTACTTTTACAGTGCCGTCGCTTTCAACCGTTACACCTGGCATTTTTTTCAGCATGTCTTCCACCACTGCGTTAGGCTGCGTTTTAAAATTTTCGGTATTGAATTCAAGCGTATCGTTATTGATCTCTACCGGCGGTCTTTTTGCAATTACAGTGAGGGTGCCGGCAGATTTAAGATCCAGCATGAGCACGTCGCCGATATCGACCATTATGGAGCTTCCATTTATCTCAACAGGTTTCCACACAGGCAAATAGCCAACATAGGATGAAGAGATAAGATAGCTGCCTTTATCAACACCGTTGAGTTTAAAATAGCCAAGCGAATCGGCTCTTGCAAAACTTACCAGGCTCGAGTCTTCGGCATGAACCAGTGAAATGGTAGTATAAGGAAGCGCCTTTTTTATGACGGAGTCGTAAATCCTGCCTTTGACGCTTGTTTTTTGAGCATTTGCTGCCAAAGCCATTGCTAAAACTATCACCATGGTATAAATGTTCCGCATGCCTGCTTGTTTTTCCCAAAGCTAAAACGCGCATACAGCAATCCGGGTTAATTAACTTAAGTGAAAGGTTAATGAAAGTTAATGTTGCATAAAGTGATTTATGTATCCGGCTGCAATGCATGTGGCAGCTTCGTTGCGTCGCACTCTTGTACTAGAGTATTTAAAATCGTCAAATAGCTGGGCAGCGATAAAAAGACCGGTCAAAAGACTTTACCTGTTCTGTTCACTCAGCCAGTGAAATTGTTTTTCAGCTAACTGAAAATGGCGCTTACTTTTTTTCAATTCAACAAAGAGCGAATCATTTTTGTAAAGCCCGTATAGCTGCAAGCTGTTTGAGTCGGGCACAGCATATTTAAGCGAAAAAAGATAGGTGCTGTCGAATACATATTTTTTAAAACCAATAACACCTTTTGCCGTATCAGGCTCGTAGTTAAAATAAGCCCGGTTATATCTTTTTCGAAACAGCGTGTCTTTTGTGTTGATGCTTCCGAGGCCGTCTTTTTCAAAGATCATGTCCTGCCAGCGCAGTGTATCGCCGAGTAATGCAGGAATGGTATCGTGGTTTATGCGGAATACAGCCACATCGTAAACTCCCGGCGATATGGGGTAATTGTTACGAACACTGTTTACATAGTTATAGCGTTCAATGGTGCTGTAAACGGTAAGCACAACTGCAAAGGCGATGAACAGTAATTTAATAACCAACCTGCTGATACGTTGCCATCTTTTGCTGAAACTTATTGTGTAGAGGTCGCAAGCTGGTAATGCTTTGTTCTGAAAAAAGAATGCAATAAGCCTTTTAAAATCGAACGATAGCAGGAAAAAACACATGAACACAAGGCTCATGGAAAATATTTTTACCGGTATATCGTAGGTGAGGTTAAGCATCATCACGTTAATAAAAACACCGGTAGCGATAAGTAATCCCAGCGTTACGGTTCTTCTGAAGAGCAGGAAAATGCCTGCAAGCACTTCCATAAGGCCAGAGAAGAATTGATACGGAGCGGAATAACCGATGAACAACCACGAAAAGCGCATGGGCAGATAGTCGCCGAGTGGCGTTGCAAGTTGGCTGTAATTGGGAAAAGGCATTTGTAAGCCAAACAGTTTTATTATGCCGTAAGAAAAGGCTTCCAAACAAACAAAATACCTCACAATCGTACGCAGCCAATAACCAAGTGTTTCATAATTATTTCTTTTGCGATCGACGATGCTCCAGGCAATACAGCCAATACACGATACAGTCAATGAAAAATCGAGTGAGGCCCAGCCGCCGGAGGTGTCACCACTACCGTTGGGTGCCGCGAGTACATCGCCGGGTAAATGAAAGAATATGCGGTTGCTGAAATCAACTGCAGCTTCCATAAACTGGTGGTAATACTGCATCACAAAATCAACGCCGGGTATCGCTTCCAGCCATGTCCAGGGCTCTGTTTGTAGTAAGAGAAAAATAAAGAAAAAGCGAAAGAGTACTTTCTGCCATAAAGGCCAGCTGGTATTAATGCGTTCGGCAGCGAGTTGCATAAATAATTGCTTTGGGTTTTTAAATGCCCGATGAAAATAAAATATTTATGCAAGCAGTAACAGACTAATTTATTCTGCATTCAACCAAACCACTTTCTGTTCCGGTTGGTGTTGCTGCCCGATAATGTGTTTGTAAAGATCGGGCCTTCGCGCTTTTATATATCTTGTTCCACCAGCCTGTTGAAGTTTTTCTGCTGTAATGGTGGCGGTAACAAGACTGTCGTCGAAAGAGCGGCATTCGGCAATGATATCTCCAAACGGATCAATGATCATGGAGCAACCGTTTTTTAACTGATCGTCGTCCATACCAATCGGGTTCGAAAAGATCGCATATACTGCATTATCGTAAGCTCTCGCAGGCAACCATTTCATCAGCCAGCCACGGCCCTTCATGCCATCAAATTCCAGCCGCAGCGATGTTGGATCAGCTTCCCTGTTTTCCCAGAGTTTCGGATCAACAAAACCTGCGCCTGGTCTTGTTGATGGCGTGCACATAGTAACATGAGGCATAAAAATAATATCAGCGCCAAGCAATTTGGTGGCTCTTACGTTTTCGATAATATTGTTGTCGTAGCAAATGAGTATGCCACATTTCCAACCCAGAATGTCGAAGACGCAATAGTCATTTCCCGGCGTTAAATGCGGGTTGATAAACGGATGCAGTTTTCTGAATTTGGCCACCAGTCCATTTTCATCAACGCATACATACGCCTTGAACAAATTATTGTTCACGTCCTTTTCAAAAAGCCCGGCAAGAACGACGATCTTATTTTTCGCGGCAATCGACCTGAGCGCTTTTATGCTTTCACCACCGGGGATTACTTCAGCCAGTTCCAGCATTTGTTCTCTGGAAAGATGCCTCGCAAAACTGTAACCTGTAACAGCGCATTCGTGAAATGCGATCACCTGCGATCCTTCCGCCGCGGCCTTTGCAGACAGCTTATCAATCACCGAAAGATTGTATGCTTTATCGCCGCTTTTGTTTTCAAATTGCGCCGTGGAGATTTTTATGTTATTCATAGCAACTGTTTTTATGCAGGCCGGAAAGCTACGAAGTATTTTGAACCGGGCTGTATAGCCCTATTCAGCTTGCGTTGCGTCGCACTCTTGTACTAATGCATAAAATCGGCAAGTGAAAAGTCTGGAAGAAGCTGGCATTTACCTGCTTCCCGGCTTTCTGACTTTGCTGACTTTAGGACGGATCGTACACGAGTGCGACGCAACGAAGATGACATTTAACCCAAAGGCCGGCTTCATAAATTTTCCTGTTGTATATTGCGTACATGATACGCTTTTGGCCATTGTTATTTATATTTTTTTCTTTTGGGGCATTAGCACAAACTGCTGAAATATTTAAGCCCGACTCCGTAAAAAAACAATTAAATGCTGTTCAGATACAAACGTCCTTGCGTATAGATGGTGTGCTCGACGAAAGCGAATGGGCACTTGCGAAGGCTTCGCCACGCTTTACGCAGATAGAACCATACCAGGGCGCCGCTCCAAGCTTTGAAACTTTTGTAAAGGTTTTATACAATAGACAGTTTTTATACTTTGGTATTTTCTCAAAAGATTCTGCCGGCAAAAAAGCCATTCGCGCAACCGACTTTAAGCGGGATTTTAATTTCCAGGCGCACGACCTTGTTACCCTTACTTTCGACGGCTTTAACGACAAGCGCAATGCGATGTGCTTTGCCACGAACGCTTATGGTGTGCAACGTGATTACCTGAGTTTTGATGATCTCTATTTTGATATCGACTGGGACGGGCTCTGGCGTGTGCGCACTACAAGAACCGACTCTGGCTGGTATGCAGAAATGGCTATTCCATGGCAAACACTGCGCTACAGGAAAACAGGAGATTCTTTGCAAAACTGGGGCTTCAATCTATACAGGAACAGGAGGCTTACCAACGAAATAACAGCAATGTCTCCTTTTCCAAGGGTGTTCAGCGCATCGCGTATGGAGTATGCAGGAACGCTTACCAATCTTAACCCGCCACCACCAAAGCCAAACATACGCGTACAGCCTTATGTGCTTACCTCGTTCGACCATTACAAAAATTATGATCCTTCTGTAAAAGAAAAAGAAGCGAACACGAAATTGGGTGGCGATGTAAAATGGGCCATCAACCCAAACAACGTGCTCGACCTTACATTCAACACAGACTTTGCACAGGCCGATGCCGATTTACAGGTGAATAACGTAACGAGGTTCGACGTGTTCTTTCCCGAGAAGCGCCAGTTCTTTTTAGAGAACGCGTCATTGTTTAGCCCTGCAATACAACAGGCTCCCGATGGTTCGGGCGGCTTTATGCATATACAACCATTCTTTAGCAGAACCATCGGCCTTGATGATGCAGGAAATCCAATTCCCATTGTTGCGGGTGGTAGGTTTGTTAACAGGTCGACCAATAAAAATTTCGGCGCCATGATTATGCGGCAGCAGGAGAAAGGCGAAAGCCCTGCGACGAATTTTTTTGTGGGTAGATACTCCCAGAATTTTGGTGAGCAGAACCGCATGGGCGGACTGGTAACAATAAAAAATACGCCTGGTGGTTCAAACATAACCAGCACCATTGATGGGTTTTTCCGGCTTGGTGAATCAAAATCGCTTAACACCATTCTCACGCACACGGTAACAACAGGAACTGGTAAGCAGGGCTTTGCAGGCCTTGCGCAGTATTATAATTCCACAACGCATTATAAAATCTGGTTTACGCAATCAGTGGTTACAAAAGACTTCGATCCGCAAATGGGTTTTATTTCCCGCAAAGATGTCATTGGAACAACACCCGGAATGAACTGGTATTACCGGGGCGATAAGCTGCCGTTTAAAAAAGTATTGCGGGCCTTCGAGCCTGGCTTTTTGCCCGAAGTTTACTGGCAGGCCTCCACAGGAAAATTTATAGAGAGCAGCATGTATTTCTGGCCCATATGGCTCAACTTCCAAAACGGCACCCAGTTTGGATTTAGCGTAACACCGATTTATCAAAATCTTACCGAGCCCTTTCAGCCACTCGGTATAACAATTAATCCGGGTAAATATAATTACTGGCAAAACTGGCTCATATTTACCAGTGACCCGTCAAAGATTCTAAGCTTATCTGCCGACTATAAATGGGGAACTTATTTCAACGGTAAACTGCAGTCGGGGGACTGGAAATTACAGTTTGCACCCATTCCACATGTATCGTTAATTGCAGAATTCAACCGCAACCATTTTGCCGATGTTGGTGAGCCTAAAACAAGCTCCACTGTTGATTTATATATTTTGCAAGGCCGTTTTGCATTGAACCCACGCATACAGCTTACCGGTTTTTATCAAAAAAATTCGCTCGATAATTCAAATAATTACAACATTCGGTTTTCCTGGGAATATCAACCGCTGTCTTATATATACGTCATCTTCAATCATGGCAGTATGCAAACTTTGCAGCAGGTTAAGCAAAGCGAAGACCATGCAATTATAAAGCTTAGCTATTTAAAACAGTTTTAAAGAACAGCATTATGTACCCGGCTTTAGTGCAGGTGGCGTCGGCTGTTGCGTAGCACAGTTGTACCGTAGCAGCTTTGTGCGGTGCACTCTGGAGGCCTGCTGCGCGATGTTTCCGTTGTACAAGAGAGTGACACAACGAAGATGCTCAAAGTGCAAAAGCCGGTCTCCAAAAAATTTATTCCTGTTTCATGCCCTCATGCGATTGCTGCAAAAAAATCATACTTTGTACTACTAACTTTGAACGATGGCAGACAAGCATTACCAGGCAGAAAGATTCAAGGAAATATATGGGCAACTAAACGAACAGCAACGGCTTGCAGTTGACAGAATTGAAGGGCCGGTGATGGTGATTGCCGGGCCCGGAACCGGTAAAACACAAATACTTTCTGCACGTATTGGCAGAATATTACTCGACACGGATACGATGCCCCAAAATATTCTTTGCCTTACTTATACCGATGCCGGCGTTGTGGCCATGCGTAAGCGCCTTCTGCACTTTATCGGTGCCGATGCATACAAGGTGAATATCTGCACGTTTCATTCGTTCTGCAACGATGTTATCCAGGAAAACCTTTCGTACTTCGAAAAAACGGCGCTTGACCCCATCTCAGACCTTGAGCGGGTTGAACTTTTTAAGGAACTTATTGATTCGTTTCCGGCCAATCACCCGCTGAAGCGTTACCGCGGCGACGTATACTTTGAGATTAATAATTTGCAGTCATTATTCAGCACCATGAAAAGGGAAGGGTGGACACCTTCTTTCATCAATGACAGCATTGATGCATACATTAAATCGTTGGCCACACGCGATGCATATATAGCAAAAC
Source organism: Chitinophagaceae bacterium UBA7600 (assembly GCA_002478885.1). Taxonomy (GTDB): domain Bacteria; phylum Bacteroidota; class Bacteroidia; order Chitinophagales; family Chitinophagaceae; genus DLKC01. Next base: position 13,183 of record DLKC01000044.1, on the reverse strand, counting down.
GTGCAGTGAAAGATTTTAAGAAAGGCGATGTGCGAACGGATAAAATTGAAGAGGAGAAAGAGAAAATGGATAAACTGCGTGCAGCAGTAAATGAGTTCGACCGCTTTCAACAAATGATGAGCAAAAGAAGGCTTTACGATTTTGATGATATGATCAATTGGGTGCTGAAGGCTTTTGCAGAAAACAGCAATTTGCTCTTGCGCTACCAGGAACAATTTCTCTATATACTCGTAGACGAATACCAGGATACCAGCGGCACACAGAACAAGCTGGTAGAAATGCTCATCAGTTTTTGGGAACGGCCAAATGTATTTGTTGTGGGGGATGACGACCAAAGTATTTACCGTTTCCAGGGCGCTAACGTTGAAAATATGCTGGCCTTTGCCAGCAATTACCAGTACGACCTGCTTACTGTAGTACTTACAAAAAACTACCGGTCGACCCAGCCAATACTTGATGTATCAAAACTTCTTATTGATAAGAACAATGACCGCCTGGTAAAGCAACTGCCGGGGTTGAGTAAAGAACTCGAATCGTCGAATGAACGGCTAAAAGATATTTTGAACAAGCCGGTGATCAAAGAATATGATACGCAAAGGCAGGAGATGATCGACATCAGTTTGCAGGTTGAAAAATTGTTGTTGCAGGGAACCGAACCCGGCCGCATAGGTATTATCTACAAAGAGAACAAGTATGGTGCAGTGCTGGCAAAATATTTAAAATTGAAAGGTATTCCCTATTACAGCAAAAGAAATATCAACCTGCTTGAGCTTCCGCTTACGCAAAAGATACTGCTTGTGCTGGAATACCTCGCGGCGGAACATGACATCCCTTTTGGCGGCGACGAAATGCTGTTTGAGCTATTGCATTTTGATTGGTTCGATATTCCTGCGTTGGAGATCGCAAAGCTAAGTGTGGAGGTAGCGGACAGACAATTCTCTCCTTCCAAAACATCGCTTCGCGCATTGATACACGAGAAAGCCAATAAGCCGGCAGCCGATCTTTTCTCACTGCAGGTGCACCCCAAACTTAAAAAGGCCGGCGACATTATGGAACGGCTGATAAAAGCGGTACCCAATGTTACGTTGCAGGTATTGTTTGAAGAAGTAATCCGGGAATGCGAAATATTAAGAGTGATTATGCAGCATGCAGAAAAGCCAGCATTGATGCAGGAGCTGACTGCGCTGTTTGATTTTATAAAAGAGTCAACACACCGCAATCCTGAGCTCGATCTTGGAGGTCTTATCAAGATGATAAATCTTATGCAGAAAGAGAGCTTACCACTTCCACTGGTTGAAGTTAGCGGTAGCGAGCGGGGCGTAAATCTTTTAACTGCCCATGGTTCCAAAGGCCTAGAATTTGAGTATGTATTTTTTGCAGGCTGCAATGCGGCTTCCTGGGAAAAGAAAAGAAAACCATCCGGTGGTTACGCCATGCCCGACACTGTTTTTTCCTCATTAACTGCCGGGCAGGGAGAGGATGAAGAGTTGCGCCGGCTGTTTTATGTGGCACTTACAAGGGCAGAAAAGCACCTCAGTATTTCTTACAGCAGGTTTAACAACGATGGCAGGCAGGCAGAGCCGTCTATGTTCGTGATTGAAGCAGGCGGGGAACTCAATCTCGCTGTTGAAAAACTGTTTGTGGACTCAGCTGTGCTGGAGGAATTCCAGGTGCTTGAAATACTGGAACATGCGCCTGAAATTGAGCGGGCAGAAGAGGCCTTCGTCTCCCGGCTGCTGGAAAAGTTTGTGATGAATGTAACAGCGTTGAATAATTATCTTAAATGCCCGCTTGAATTTTACTACCGCAACCTGGTAAGAATTCCTTCTCCTAAAAATGAAGCAACCGAGTTTGGCTCAGCCGTGCATTACGCCTTGGAACAACTGTTCAAAAAAATGCAGGAGAAAGAGCAATTTCATCCGGTAGAAAACTTCATTTACGATTTCGAATGGTATATGAACCGCCACCGCGAAAGCTTTACAAAGGAACAATTCAACCGTAGAATCGAGTACGGGTACATAATATTGAAAGACTACTACGAAAAATACTTGTATAGCTGGAGCAAAATCGTTTCAGTTGAACGCAGCATAAGGAACGTGGTAGTGAACGGCGTGCCACTTAAAGGTAAACTCGACAAGCTCGAGTTCGATGGTAAGTCCGTGAACGTAGTAGATTATAAGACCGGTGACCCGGAAAAGGCCAGGCCAAAACTACTTGCTCCCAACGACAAAGAACCTAAGGGTGGGGATTACTGGCGGCAGGCGGTCTTTTACAAAATACTTGTAGACAACTACGAAGCAAAACAATGGCGGGTTGCCAGCACTGAATTTGATTTTATTGAACCTGACAAAAAGAAAAATTTTCAAAAATTTAAACTGCTCATTTCCGATGCAGACACTGCAACGGTTAAAGAGCAGATAACCACGGTATGGCGCAAAATCCAAAACCGTGAATTTTATACGGGTTGCGGGAAAGAAGATTGCCACTGGTGCAATTTTGTAAAAACAAACAATCTTGCGATAGCACTACACAGCATCGACGAAGAGACTGAAGAACAATTGTAGCGATCATTTATACTAATATTAGGAATCTGTTCGCCGTAAAGCATTTATGTTTGCGCTTCTTTATGAAAAGATTATTTCATTCCTCATTGTTTCTCTGCTTTATTGTTACGCTGGCGTTGCTGGTGAATGCCACGGGCTGCGCCAATATTATACCGCCGACCGGCGGGGCAAGAGATTCACTTCCTCCGTTTCTTGTGACGGCTTTACCAAAAGATTCCACACTTAACTTTAACGAGAAGAAGATTGTACTCACCTTTAATGAGTATGTGCAGCTTGATAATAATATCAACGAAAATATTGTGGTATCTCCTAACCCTGACAATCAGCCCATATTAGAAAACAAACTTAGAACGGTTACCGTAAAATTAAAAGACTCGCTCAAGCCCAATACTACTTATGCGATCAATTTCGGCAACGGCATACAAGACGTAAATGAAAAAAATCCTTTCAGAAACTTTACTTATGTTTTCTCCACTGGCAGTACGATTGCCAACGGGGGATTATCCGGCAAGGTGATAATGGCAGAAACAGGTGTGGCAGATTCTACTTTGATCGTAACGCTTTACCGCAACCGTAACGATACAGCTGTAAAAAAGCTCAAGCCGGATTATTTTACAAGGCTCGACAGTATTGGCCGGTTTAATTTCCGGTATCTTCCAAATGAAACCTTTGCTATTTATGTGGTGCCGTCCGATTATTCCAAACGTTACGACGACAGCACGAAGATTTTTGCGTTTTACGATACTACGGTAAATGCCGGTGAGCATACTTCCGACATCCTGCTGTATGCCTACCAGCAATTTAAGCAAGGTGAGAAAAAACCCGGAACAACCGATAACAGCAACAAAAAAGAAAAGGCACCCGAAGTAAAAACTTTAAAAGTTGTGAGTAGTCTCGATAACAACGAGCAGGATCTTCTCTCTAATCTTACGCTTACATTCAATAAAGACATAACCATTTACGACTCCGCAAATGCAGTGCTGCTAACCGATACGCTTGGCAAGCCCGCCAGCGGCTACCAGTTTTTACGCGATACCATTTTAAATAAATTCATGCTTAAATATAAATGGCCCGATCATCAGCCATTCAGACTTATCGTTAACAAAGACGCATTCACCGATTCAACGGGCATTAAACTTGCCGCCAACGACACGTTAACTTTCTCTACCAAAAGAGAAGGTCAGTACGGTAGTATAAAACTACATTTCAATAACCTGGATATGAGCAGAAACCCCGTGTTGCTGCTTATGCAGGATTCAAAAATATTCCAGTCTGTTGTGCTGAAGTCAAATGAGTGGTTTCAGAAATTGTTTATTCCCGGCGAATACAGCATTCGCATTCTTTTCGACGATAACAGGAATGGCATTTGGGATCCCGGCAATTTCGAACTGAAACTTCAGCCTGAAAAAGTGCAGAATATCCGTCGCAAACTCAACATTAAAGCCAACTGGGATAACGAGATCGACATCAACCTTTAGGAGCAATTTTTTTCACAAACATTTTTTGTTACCGGCTCTGGTGCAGGTGGCATCGGCCGTTGCGTCGCACTCTTGTACTAAGCACTAAAATCGGCAGGTGTGAAGTCGGAAGAAGCAGGTATTTACCAGCTTCCTGACTTCGCTGACTTTCGTATTAATCGCACAAGAGTGCGACACAACGAAGCCGCCATGAAAATGCACAGCTGGGTTCTAAAAAATACCCTCAAATTTTTGCCCCGGTGATTACTTAACTGGTGGTTGCTGAAACTAACCTATAAGCTTATGAATGTTTTAACGCAATATTCTGGAATGGTTTGTGCAAAAAGATAGGGAGAAACGTCTTACAATTAACGGAGGTTTTTTATGAAAACTAAATCAGTAAAACAAGAAATCCTGCTGGTGACGGGCACGAGCTTCGCTGCCAAGGAATGGTGTTTAAAAGACGAAGACGGAAACAATCATTATTTTCCACAGGAACAGCAATTGGAGATTGCCTGTTGGAATGGTGTGATTAAAGAAATGCTGCCAGAGTTGTTTGAGAGAATTCCTGCCAGTACCAATCTTTATATGTGGCAAATACAATTATGCAGTTCTTTTCTCGAAATGGAAATGGGCGAAAACCAGGAACGTGTTGAGAAAAATGAAAGCATTAACCCTTACAATTTTCTGCAGGTGCAATGCCTGAACTAAGCAGCTACCTCGAAACAAATAGTTTCCCGGCGAGTTTTGCATCGTGTCCGTAAATATCTTTTCTAAAATTGAGTTCGCCTTTGTCATCAACAAAAGCAGTGAAATATGCGATCATTACCGGAACCGTTTTCGGTAGCGATACCCAGGTTTCTTTTGTGTTGTTCATGGCGGTGTCGATTCTGTAGCTGGTCCAAAGGGTATCACTGCGTAATAAGAATTGCGCAAGTTTTTTTGGTTCGCCTACTCTTATACATCCATGGCTGAAACTGCGGCTCGAAGCGCTGAACAACTCACGGTTAGGCGTGTCGTGAAAGTATATATCGTAGTTGTTGGGGAACAGAAATTTTACCTTCCCCAACGAATTGGATGGCCCGGGCTTTTGCCTGATAGATGGCAACGTGTCGCTGCCCCCCAATCTTTCCATATCGTGCTTTGCAAGATAGTTGGGGTCTTTTTTTATACCGGGAACGATCTCTGTTCTAACGATTTTTACTGGTACCTTCCAATAAGGGCTGAATACAATGTATTTGAGGTCGCCCGAAAATATTACCGTGCTGTTGGCGGTGGTACCCACAATAACATTCATGCTGAAACTGATTTTTCCGCTATCGTACACGTACATTTTGTAATCGGGTATGTTTACAAAAATGTGTTTGCTTGCTTCTTCAACGGGCATCCATCGCATTCTCTCCAGGTTCACCAGTATTTGTTTTACACGGCCTGCAGGGGTTACGTTAATTTCTTCAATTAGTTTGGGACCAATGGCACCGTCAACGGACAGTCCCATTCGTTTCTGGTAAACCTTCAGGGCTTTGAAAAGGCCTGAATCGAGTAGCGGGGTGGAATCGTTTTTCGGCAGGTAGCCCAACCGTTTTAAACGGTCTTTTACTTTTATAACAATAGGTGACCTTTCAAGAAAGTGAACCGGTTTCAAAGGTTTTTCAATGCTATCCCAGTTGCCCTGCTTTTCCAGGTTGTAATAGAACGGAAGAAAAGATGCCAGCCTTTCATATTGGTCGTTAAGCAGGTTATGCGAATTCTTCAACTGTTTATTGATGACAACAGAATCAAGCACTGCTGTGAGATCAACTTTTTTTCGCGGGATAAACCAGCCAAGATCGGTAATGCTGCTGTCGGTTCCGTTATACACTTTTGCGGCATATTTAAAAAAGCCACCAGTGAGCATTAATTCGGTATTAACGAGTTCTATGCTGTTATGATTTCGGATGCCGTTGTCCGCAAACTCGTTGTACAGTTTCAGCATTGCAGAATTGTTCATGCTGCTGTCGCCGAGGTTTGTCATATTCTCGTTCAGGAGGTTGATGAAGTTGCCTGCCTGCTCGCCCAACCCGGTACTGTCGAACCAGGCAAATTCATAGTTACGCTGTTTATAAAAAGCAATGAACTGTTCTTCATATGACCGGTATTCGGGGTGTTCGCCGAGGAATTGTTCAAGTTTGCTGCTGTCTAAAAACAGGTTATTGAAGGAGGTAAGCGAATTGACAGATGTATCGCGGTTTACATCGTAATTGTTGCCACTTGTACAGGCACAAAGAATTGCAAGCAGGAGCGGTATTATCAAGAGGTGTTTGTTTTTTCGGTGGATGTGCATTTCAACATGAATTTACAGGATGCTGAAATCAGGATGAAATTTTTTTAATAAGGTGTGCAGCTTATTTATTGGGCGATGCCGGGAAACCGTTGAAATGTATTATTTTCAGCAGGAACAATAATTGATCATGAAAAAATTTTCCTGGATAGCGATATTGTTAATGCCTTGTTTTTTGCAGGCCCAGCAGGTTGCGGATATCTTACTCAGGCACGGTAAGATAGTAGACGGTACCGGCAATCCGTGGTTCTACGGCGATATGGCCATCGTTAACGACACCATCGCTGCTATTGGCAATCTTCAGCACTGGCAGGCAAAAAGGATCATTGATGCAAACGGGTTGATAATAGCACCGGGTTTCATCGACGTGCACACACATATAGAGAACGATGAAGTAAGAAACCCACTGGCGACCAATTTTCTAATGGATGGTGTAACCACGGTAATTACTGGAAATTGCGGACTTTCCCGTACGAACCTTCAACAATATTTCAGTTTACTGGATAGTCTGCATCTTGCTGTCAATGCAGGCTCCCTGATTGGCCATAACGATGTGCGCAAAGCCGTTATGGGAAATGTAAACCGCCTCCCAACTGACAGTGAACTGCACGAAATGGAAGCGCTTGTTGATAAAGCAATGAAAAATGGCGCTGTCGGCCTGTCGACCGGGCTTATTTATACTCCCGGCACGTACTCCAAAACACCCGAGATCGTTGCACTGGCAAAAGTCGCGGCTGCCTATAACGGCGTTTATGCAACACATATGCGCGATGAAGGCGATAGTGTTACTGAGGCTATTGAAGAAGCCTTGACCATTGCAAGGGAAGCAAATATTCCCCTGGAAATTTCTCACTTCAAATTAAGCGGCCAGCAAAACTGGGGAAGAAGTAATGAAACCTTGCAAATGGTTGTAAAAGCCAGGGCTCAAGGGCTTGATGTAACGATCGATCAATATCCTTACACTGCAAGCAGTACATCACTCAGCACGCTTTTGCCTGACTGGACACTTACGGGTAACAACGATTCCATAAAACTGAAATTGCAAAATAAAACAATCAGAAAGCAGTGCAGCGATTACATGCTGGCCAAACTAAAAAAGAGAAAACTGGCGCACTTTAATTATGCGGTGGTGGCCTATTACAAGGCAGACACGACCATGAACGGCAAGAGCATTGAACAGGTTAACCTTGCGTGGAAGCGAAAGCATACAGCATTAAGCGAAACGGAAACGATTATGGATATGATGATGAATGGCGGATCGGGAATGATTTTTCACGGCATGAGTGAGCAGGATGTAGAGAACATTATGAAGTACCCTTTTAATATGATCGCCAGCGATGCGAGCATTCGAATACTTAATGAAGGCGCTCCGCACCCGCGAGGTTATGGAAGCAATGCACGGGTGCTTGGCAAATATGTACGGGAGCAACAACTCATACCACTGGAAGAGGCAGTAAGAAGAATGACTTCGCTGCCTGCGCAGAAATTTCATATTGAAAACCGCGGCTTGCTGAGAAAGGGATATGCTGCCGACATTGTTGTGTTTGATGCCGCTACCGTGAAGGATATGTCAACCTTTGAAAAACCTCACCAGTATTCGCAGGGTTTTCGTTTTGTGATTGTTAATGGCAGGCTTAGTATCGAAAATGGCGTGCAGAACAATGTTCGAAATGGTGCTGTAATATACGGGCCAGGCTTTACGCGCTAGGTTATTTGCTTCTATAGCTCTGTCCATTTTTATGCTACAGTACAAGCGTGCGACGCAACCGGGCTGCTCAATGAACTATGGCCGGGACAATAACAATATATTATGTCTAATATGGATATAAATACCCTCTATCCCGTATTGTGTAATCTTTTTATTCTGTGCATCTTAGCCTTAATTTATCATCAATTGAAATAAGACCCATATGCGCTACTCCCTGTTTTTTTCAATCCTGTTCCTGTTTTTCTTTACGCAGGTTTTTGCTCAACGCCGTCCGACTGGTGCGATTATTAACAAAGAAACTATTGCCAAAACGCCGCAAAAAGTGCAGCTTTCTTTTCGCAGTTTCCGCGGCATGCCCGAATCTTTTTCATTGGAGCAATATTGTCCAACACCAGGCGATCAGGGTAATCATGGCACCTGCGTAGCATTTGCAAACGGCTATGGACTCGCCACTTTGTTATATGCTAAAACACACGATATTAAAGACAAATCGCTTATTGATAAATATATTTTCTCACCTACTTTTTTATATGAGCAGATAAAGAACGAGGGCGATAATGAATGCCAGAACGGAAGTGACCCTATTACAGCGGTGTATAATCTTATTGATAATGGCGATGCTTTGCTTAGAACCGTTCCTTACAACTGTGGCGTTGCCATTTCGCAGGATGCAAAGGCAGAAGCAAGTAAGTACAAGTTGTCTGATATCGCCATCGTATTTGCCGCAAAGGATATGCTTACAACAGATCAATATGTTGTGTCGCCTGAAGCTCAGATACAGAATACAAAAAAAGCGTTGCTTGAGGGCACGCCCGTATCAACCGCGTTCTATTTGCCCGAAAGTTTTTTTCACATAAAAACTTCGGTTTGGACAACTACGCCCGACGATACTTTAAGCGACTGGAAGCATAGCGGCCACGCAATGCTTGTGGTTGGGTACGATGATAATATTGCCGGTGGTGCCTTTCGCGTATTGAACAGTTGGGGAACAGATTGGGCCGACCATGGTTTTATTTGGATCAAGTACAAAGATTTTACCCAATGGTGTGTACTCGGCGTGCAGGCGTTTCCCGACATGCAAACACCGGCACCCCCGGAGTTAAACGTGGTGCCCGAACCAGAACCAAAGCCAGAACCGAAACCTGAGCCAAAACCAGGACCACAGCCTGCACCAACACCGCTGTATAGTTTTTCCATGAGCGGCAGCGTTGAATTTAAAATGAACGATGGCACCAATATGCCGGTGTCAAAAGTTTCCACGCGCAATCTCGTTGTGGAGGAAGAAGCTGCTTCAAAAGAAGACCTGGTGGCTTATACCATGCAGAACAGCTATCACAGCGGCGATAAATTCCGTTTTTATATCAACATCGATAAGGAGGCCTATATCTATGCTTTTGCAACCGATCTGTCTGGCAAAGTCAACCGGATTCTTCCTTACGATGATATGATTTCAACCCATGTTGGGGCAAACAGTGTGGTGGCCTTTCCAAGCGATACAAAAATTGTAAAGCTCGATGAGAATAAAGGCACCGATTATATGCTCATTCTTTTCAGTACAGAAAAATTAAACTCGGCTGATGTTGCTACGGCAATGAGTAAAACTTCCGGTGGCCTTTCCGCAAAAATTAAAGCGGCGCTTGGTGATAAACTGATAGACAAAACAAATATTAAATACAACGACATGAACGTTGGATTTAACTACAACAGCGACCAGGGTGGCGTTATTCCGTTGATGGTTGAAATAAAACACCAGTAACTTTTATGGGCCGGGCAAAGGATTGCTATGAAGCTTCTGTTGCGTCGCACATTGCAGCGTTCGGGGTTCTGACCGACACTAAAAGTAGCATGTTGTTTTGTAAGCATTGAATTGAGCGAATATGAAAACTATTTCTATTTTTTTCGCTTACATTTTTTTATCCCCGCAACTATTTGCCCAGGATAAAGTGCTACTGGCACTTAAAGTGTTCCACGATCCGGAGTATTCTAACAAACACTGGTACCTGAGGGTTGAACAGCCGGCAGGTATAAAAATCAGTAAGGGACAAAAATTTGTATTAAAAGGCACTTACAAAAAGACAGACCAGGATACGCTTACCAAAGGCAGCGGCATGGTTAGCTATATCGACGGGCACTATATTCAATGTGAGATGACTGAGGCCGGTGCCATTGCTGAACCAATGGCTGGAGATCTTTGCTTTTTTATTATACCCAAAGACAAAAACAGGAAAGATGTTTTTTACAGGATCGGCCTGTTTAATATCAGCTTCTTATCACTTGCCGGCGATACGTTGTTCAACGCAATCAATAGCTTCAGTGGTTGGAGTGAAGAAAAAGCGGGCAGCCTCATTGCCAGGCTAAAAGAAGACATTGTTTACACAGGAGCTGCAATGCTGAAGCAAAACGACAGCCAGCAGCAGTTGATCAAAGATGGGGATTTTAAAGGCAGCAACCTGTTCGATGCTATGACTGCCATAAAAGAAGGCGATGTGATGAATTTTCTGCGATATGTATGGGCACGGCCGGTGAAGTACTCCGGCGGTGCATGGCACATTAGCGAAGTGTTTGCAACCTGGATGACCAGCGGCACACCTAAATTAAACGGAGAGATCAGTTATTGAATATGAAATACATACTGCTCATATGCTGTATCTGCATATTATCCGTTTTAACCTGGAAATACTTTTTAGACGAAACCTTGCCGGCGGAATTTGCTGCAAAACAGGCACAGCAGCAAAACCCTTTTGTCATTGAGGCCGACAGTGCCGCTGTTGTGTGGCAAAGAGCAAAAGATTTTCTACAAGAGCGTCGCAGGTTGATCGCTGGCGGTGCTTTGCAGCAAAATGACTCCCTGTTGTATATTCCTTATTATACGAACTACCACAAAGGCAACAGTATTATGATAGAGAAAAAAAACCTCGGCGATTCGGTACAGGTTACCTGCCGTTGGTGGTACTCAAAACAAGAACAGGCAGATGGCGGGAAAGAGATAGCGCTTTACATGCAAACCGGTATCAGCCGTTATGACTACAAATAATTCAAAATGCTTTAAATCCTGGTTGAACATGAAAATGGCCAGTTGTATTGTTATTTTTTGTGTTACTGTTTTGAAGGCTTTAAGCCAACCCGTTATTCCTGCCTTTGTTTCTATAAGGCCCACGATTGATAAACTGAAATATAACGACAGGGCCACTACCGGCGAAATAGAAGCCGGACCGCTGGAAGCACAATTTTTCTTCCTGCCCGACAGCACCCACCTGGTTTTGTGGACAGCAGATCGCGATGTGGAAAACTATGACCAACTTGGTTTTACCACCATTTCATCACCGGGGTATATTGTTTACAACTGGCATACCGGGCTTCCGGTAGCGATGTGCCCAAGCACCCTTGATTATACCGACCGATGGAGCAAGGCGTGGCAGCAATATGAATTGCGCATGCAATACTGCAAAAATCCGCTGGAAATGTTCTGCAAACCAGATGAACTACCCAAAGTAGACGAAAGCCTGAAAAAATACCTCCATGATTATACAAAAATTGGTAATGACCAATGGGCATCTGCCTGGCATAAAACAGAAAGTGCTCACGCTGTGGCCTATGCTGAAATGGGAAACTTCTATAATGGGGATATGAGAAGTACTCAGAAACGACAGGAGTTTCCCAACGCTATACAATACAGCAATCCTGCCATTTGCCCGGGATTGCCTGTATGTGCCATCTTGAACCTTTACGAAACGATCAGTTATGAGGACCATAACCTGAGGGCAACTGTGGATATAGTGAATATAGAGACAGGTCAGAAAATCGCTACCCTGGTCAACTGGCGTGAATACAAAAAATACCAGGATGATTCACTGGCTAAAGTTGAAAAAGCGAAACAAGATTCCATTGAACATGCTGAAAAACTGGCTGTTGACAGAGCCGACCTCCAAAGAAGAAAAGAGCTCTTACCTTATTTCAACATAGCAGCGGAAAAGAAACTAACTGCCTTGCAAAATGAAGGCTGGAAAGTGGAAAAGCAATTCCGTGGTAACGAGGTCTGGTGTGCCGCATATGGCTGGAATCGTGACACATCCAATTTCAGCAAATATCAATTACAGTTACAGCCAGGGCGGGTCTACATGAGTGTAGTGCTGACCCACGACAGAAACCTTGGCATTCAAACAAAAATAAGATTGAATGAAGTGGATGATGAAAATTTAGACACCACTTATTGGGGAGGAGAACTGATCAGCCTGGGGCATATTACCTATTTTCTGAACCTATCCCAGGGAGATACGCTCGGCTATTTGTTTTCCCGTGCTGCCTATGTACAAAAACCTTTCCGTGCAATGCTCTACAGCAACCTGGAATGTTTCTCCTGCAAAAACGATGAGATCGCTCCCGGTAATAAACGCCTTGACGAATTGGTGATCACCATTCTCAGTAAACCAAAACCCGCTTCAAAAACAATCAGCAGCAAAGCGTTTCCCGGCAAGGCGATTGAAGTGGTGAATTTGCAGCAACCCTACGACGATCATATAGCGGCGGCAAAAGCCGCATTGCTGAAACAGCAGGAGGAAGAAGCTGCTCAGAAAAAAGCAGAGCAGGATAAAATATTGAACAGCCGGTTCTATACTTATATCTGTACAGAACAGCCCACTGAATCATCTTTTTGCAAGGAGTCGAGTCCTTCGTATACGGCAACTGTGCAGGGCGGTATCCCCAAAACAAAGCTGTACTTTATGCTTAACACCAGTACAAATTTTGGTGAGAATGCTATCACTCTCAAAGTGTATAAACAAATATCAGCTGTAAGAAAGGAACTGCTGCAGACATTACAATCAAATGTACAAGGTGACTGGAACATCATTTGGAAAAGTGCAGAGATTACCGGTACCGGCACATTTGAGGTGGAAGCATACCTGGGAGATACAAAAGTGGGCACAACAAGTTTTACACTCAACAAACCGTGATATTGTATGAGCCCGGCTACAGCATTTCATGGCATCGCCTGTTGCGTCGCACTCTTGTACTTTCGGTCCATTGCTCAGCAAAGAACAAGGTGCACAAGTGTGCGACGCAACTAAAGCTTAATAGGCAGGCAAAAGCTTGGTTCAAAAAAATAAAATTGTTATTTGGCTTAAAAGTTTTTTAA
>DLKC01000059.1 GCA_002478885.1 Chitinophagaceae bacterium UBA7600 | reverse complement strand
AGCAATGCCCAGATCGAGAACGCTGCCGAGATCGCGCTCGAGCACCATCTGGGCATGACCTGCGACCCGGCGAAGAGCCTGGTGCAGGTGCCCTGCATCGAGCGTAACACAATGGGTGCGATAAAGGCTATTACGGCCTCTCAACTTGCATTGCAAAGCACACCCGACTTTGCAATGGTAAGTCTTGATAAGGTCATTAAAACCATGTGGGAAACAGCCCTCGACATGAACAGCAAATACAAGGAAACTGCCGACGGCGGCCTTGCCGTGCATATTCCAATCAGCCTTAGTGAGTGTTAGATTTTTTGTGCCCTGCTTTAATTTTTCATAGCAACTTTACTTGCGTCGCACACTTGTACGCCGGCACATTTTTCAGCAATAAACAGCCATGCCTGCGCTTGTTAGTTAAGTAAATCTTATTTTCAACTTTATGGATACATCATTACTCCATAAAGTTGAGATCACAGATATTATCGTAGAAACAGCGACAACAAAAACGTTTGTGTTGAAGCCGTTGCACGGATGGAACCCGGAATACCAACCCGGGCAGTTTCTTACACTGCTTTTTTATAACACGGGTGTTGAAAAAAGGAGGTCCTTCTCACTCGTTTCACATCCCGGTAAGGAATCGCTGTTAAGAATAACTGTTAAGCGAGTTCCGAATGGAGAATATTCAAGATTCCTGTTGGATCGCACATCGGTTGGGGATGAATTTTATACGACTGGTACTGCCGGCTTTTTTACTTTGCCGGAGCAACAAGATGAAAGAATTAAACGCTTATTTTTTCTTGCAGCCGGCAGCGGCATTACCCCTGTTTTCTCGCTTATTAGCTATGCGCTGGAAAAATGGCCTGCTGTAACAATAGTGCTGATTTACAGCAATCGCAATGAAGAGGAAACTATTTTTCGGCAATCAATAATGACGCTTCAAAAGGTTTATAATCAACGCTTTGCAGTTGAATGGTTGCAAAGTAATAGCAGCAATGTACTGAAAGCAAGGCTAAGCAATTACCTGCTTAATATTATTTTGAAACGGTACGATGCACATCACGCTGATTTGTTTTATATGTGCGGACCCTTTGACTATATGCTGATGATACAGATCACGCTGCTGTCTTATGGTGTGCCGGGTGCCAATATTTATAAGGAACAATTCAGTACGTTACCGCGGATGGTAAAACCTGTCCCCCCGGACACCGCCCGACATAATGCTACCATACATGTTGCAGGAAGAACATTTAATTTCTCGGTACAATACCCGTCGACTATATTGGCGGTAGCAAAAGCTAATGATATTTTACTCCCATACAGTTGCGAAGCAGGTCGTTGCGGCAGTTGCGCAGCCAAATGTGTGTCTGGCCAGGTGTGGATGGCCTACAATGAGGTTCTTACAGATGATGAAGTGGCAAATGGCAGAATATTGGTTTGCCAGTCATACCCTGTCGGCGGGGACGTGATCATTGAATTTTAAAAATCAACACAATGTCAGCATTAAAACAACCGGAATACTGGATGCGTGGCCCGGTAGAAAATATTCCAGCCTTGTTGCAACCTGTTGCGCATGCCCTCTTGCAGGCCCTTGATGAGGTGATGGAAATAGTGCAGGATTTCCCCGAAGCATTGCTTTGGCATAAACCCGCTGGTATGGCCTCGCCGGCTTTTCATTTGCAGCATGTGACAGGTGTGCTTGACAGGCTGTTTGCCTATGCAAAAAATGAACAGTTAAATGAACAACAATCGGCTTACTTATCTTCTGAAGGCAAAGAAAACATTGGAATAACCAAAGATCTGTTGCTCGGAAATTTTAAACTACAGGTGGAAGCTGCATTGAAACAACTCTCCGCTACTGATGAGCAAACGCTTACTGATTTTCGTGGCGTGGGCAGAAAGCAATTGCCGTCAACAGTATTGGGTTTGCTTTTTCATTCGGCAGAACATACGATGCGGCACACCGGCCAATTACTGGTTACGGTCAATGTGTTAATAGAGACTGATAATTGAAGGTCTCACCATCGGGTTAACTCCACTGCCTGCTGACGAGCCGTTTAGGAAAGATATTGAACAAACGTTTTTATAGAATTATATTGCAATAACAGACAATCAATTCACAATAAAATTCATTACATGTTTTTGTTACGAACAATATTTCTTGTTTCTTTTTGCTGCCTGCTGGCCAGGGTTTCTTTTTCGCAGCAGGATGCTGTAAGTAACGCGAAGGAGAAGGTTTTTTATAACGGAAAAATATTTACCGCAAACAGGAGCAATCCTTATGCAGAAGCTGTTGCTATCAGGGATGATAAGATCGTTGCGGTGGGTAATTATGCAGAAGTAAAAAAATCTTTAAGCACAAATGCTTTGCAGGTTGACCTGGGAGGCAAATTGCTGGTACCCGGATTTATCGACAGCCATGAGCATGCACTGGATGGCGGCGATGGGCTTACGCATGCCAATACATTTGATGAAGTACTGCTCGGCGATTCCCTTGCAAGGTTTGTTGATGATAATGTTCAATCCGGCAAAGCTGTTGTGGATGGATTCGTTATAATAGATGGCATCAACATCTCAACATGGTCACATCTTGACCAATTGGATGAGCTTTTCAACAATGGCAAATATGCGGGCATGCCCGTTTTGATGCGCGGCTCTGACGGCCATACCGGCTGGGCAAACAAGATCATTCTTAACAAGGCGGGGTTGAATAGAATTTATATTAGCTCGTTGAACGATGAACGCAGAAAATATTTTGGGTACGACCAGTCTCTCACGCCAAACGGTTTTTTTGCAGACAGCGGTTTTGACAAAATCGACCCCGTACTGCCCGATTCTAAAATAAACTGGTTGTTGGCAGGGGAGAAAGCGATGGAATACAACAATAGTTATGGTATAACTGCATGGCTCGATCCACGTGTCGGCAATATTGCTGAGAAAGCAAACAACGAAATGCTTGCAGGTTATAAGATGCTGGCTGATAAAAATAAACTCACTGCTCATGTAAGCGCTGTGGTGCTTGCAGATGCGAACCTTGATCCGCAGCCGCAAATCGCAGCACTTAAAGCGTTGCAGCAACAGTATAACCAGGTGAAAGATTTATCCATTCTTGGCTTTAAAATATTTGCCGATGGGGTGGTGGAAAACCCAACCCAAACGGCAGCGCTTTCGAAACCTTATACCAACAAGCCATCTTCAGGCGTGTTGATGTTTGATCCGAAAAAATTTGCGCAGTTTGTTATCGCCGCTGATAAGGCAAAACTGCTGGTGCATACTCATGCCATTGGCGACCTCGCTGTTACCGAAACATTGAATGGTGTTGAAGCTGCCCGCAAAGCAAATGGCAACAGCATTATTCCGCATAGCATCACGCATATCCAGTTTGCGCAGCCAACTGATTTCGACCGCTTCAAAAAGCTGAACGTTCCTGCTTCATTGCAATTGCTTTGGGCTTTTGGCGATGTAACAACCGTTGATATTGTTAAACCTTTTATCGATCCTTCCATTTATAAATGGCAATATCCTGCGCGCTCGTTGTTGCAGGCCGGCGCGTTGATCTGCGGCGCCAGCGATTGGCCGGTGAGCAGCGCCAATCCTTTTGAAGCGATCTACAATGCAGAAACAAGGCTGGGGCCGCTTGGTGTGCTTGACTCAACGCAATGCATGCCGCGCATTGATATGCTGTATGCTTACACCATTAACGCTGCAAAGTTGCTGATGATGGATAAATCCATCGGGTCGATAGAGCCCGGCAAGTTTGCTGATATGGTACTTGTAGACCGCGATATTCTTGCTATAGCTCCCGAGGCAATGCTGCACACAAAAGTGCTTTGGACCATGTTCGAAGGTAAAATCGTGTACAAGGGAAGGTGAAACTTTTGGCACCCGGCATCATTTCGCTATTAAGCTGCTGTTGCGTCGCACACTTGTACGGTTGAATACAAGTCGGAAAGACCAAAGGCCGAAAGCCCGGGAAAACTTTGTCATTGTATAAATCGCTTTGGCCTTTTCGTGTTTGCTGAGTTTAGGAGGAATTGCACACGAGTGCGACGCAACGGAAGCCGCATTCTTATTCAACAGCAGGGCTCAAAAAAACAACAAAAATCTTACAACTCACACCCAATCAACGTTTGGAAAAATTCTTCCGCAATTTCTTGCGCAGAGTATACATTTGCAGTCAATTTTTTTTAACCATTAAAATAATCCTCTTCTGAGGACGGGGGAGCGGGGGGAATTTTCTCATGAAAGTAATGAAGTTTGGCGGCACCAGTGTTGGTAAGCCTGAACGCATGCACCAGGTGGCGCAACTGATCACTGCGGACAATGAACCAAAGATAGTTGTACTTAGTGCTTTAAGCGGAACAACCAATGCGCTGGTTGGCATAAGTGACTCAATAGCTCACAGCGACCGCGAAAGCGCTAAACGTAAGATCGATGAACTGGAAGCACATTACCGGAATTTTGTGCAAACATTGGTGCACTCTGATGCTTCGCTTGCAAATGCCAATGCTATTGTTACAGAGCACTTCGAATTTTTAAATATCATCCTGAAAATATCTTTCAGCGAAGCACTTAATAAAGATATCCTTGCGCAGGGCGAGCTGATGAGCACCAAACTTTTCTGTGTTTACCTGGAAGAAAACGGTATAGACCACTTACTGCTGCCAGCGCTTGAATTTATGAGCATCGATGCCAATGAAGAACCGCAGATCGGGAGTATAAAAGTTAAGCTGAGCCAGTTGCTGCAACAGCACGCAAGTGTAAAATTATTTATCACGCAAGGTTATATCTGCCGTAACATAAGAGGTGAAGTTGATAACCTGAAACGTGGAGGCAGTGATTACACTGCATCGCTGGTTGCGGCGGCGATCAATGCATCTGTTTGCGAAATATGGACTGATATCGATGGTATGCACAACAATGATCCACGCATTGTAGAGAAAACGATCCCGGTCGAACTGCTCAGTTTCGATGAAGCTGCAGAGCTTGCCTATTTCGGCGCCAAAATTTTGCATCCGGCATGTATATGGCCT
The DNA here is from genome assembly GCA_002478885.1 of Chitinophagaceae bacterium UBA7600. Taxonomy (GTDB): domain Bacteria; phylum Bacteroidota; class Bacteroidia; order Chitinophagales; family Chitinophagaceae; genus DLKC01. The sequence continues at coordinate 42,912 of DLKC01000059.1, read as the reverse complement.
GCGCAACATTATAACGTTCCTGTTAAATTGCTCAATACCATGCAGCCCGAAGCGAAAGGCACAACCATCCAGGAAGATGCCGACAGTGTTGGCGCAAAGGCTGTCGCGGCAAAGGATGGTATTATCGCGATCAAAATCAAGAGCAGCCGTATGTTGCTGGCTTATGGCTTCCTGCGAAAAATATTCGAAGTGTTTGAAAAGTACAAAACTTCGATAGATATGATCACCACTTCCGAAGTGGCGGTAAGTGTAACAATCGACAGCGACACTCATCTCGATGCGATCATCCGCGAGCTCGACCCATTTGGCAATGTTGAGATCGATACCGACCAGGCTATTGTATCGCTCGTTGGCAACGAAATTGCGCAGACTCCGGATGTGCTGAAAAAAGTGTTTGATTCAATCAGTAGTGTTCCCGTGCGCATGGTGAGCTACGGCGGCAGCAAACACAATATTTCCATTCTTATTCCCGCTTCTTACAAAAAGCAAACACTGCAACTTATTAACAAAGGCGTATTCAATTTGTAAAAGTGGTTATATAATATTCGAAGCCTCATCTTTTGGTGAGGCTTTTTTATTTGCCAGGCTTCAGCCCAATATTATGCTTTGCTTGCGTCGCACTCTTGTGCATATGGTTCGTTACTGAAACTTATTCGTAACTTTTCTTGCTTGTATGCGTTTCACCATAAATGCACCATCATGAAATCCAGCTACATCATTTTAGCGGTGACCTTATTGGCTATGCCAACACTTGTTTCTGCCCAAACACAAATCGCTTATACAGCTATGCTTCACCGGTTCAGGCTGCAATCAGACGGGCATTCGCAGGTAATGATGATAGCTCATTATCTTACTGACATCAATGGCCCCAGGCTCACCAACTCGCCGGGTTATATCAGTGCCAGTGAATGGGCGGTAAAGCAATTGAAGTCTTGGGGCTTGCAAAATGTACATCTTGAGCCATGGGGCGACTTCGGGCCGGGGTGGTCTGTACAAAAAACTTATGCGGCGGTAACAATGCCGTACTATCATACCGTAGTTGCTTATCCATTTGCGTGGACAAAAGGAACGGGCGGCCCTATTAAAGCGGAGGTCATGCAAATCCCCGCGCTCGATCCGGATGTCGTAAAAAGTCTTGGCGACAAAGTAAAAGGTAAAATCATTTTACCGCTGCAGACCGATTCAATACTTCGTTCAGACTTTTCACCCGATGCAGTGAGATTTAGTGAAGCAGATCTAAAAATGCATACCGATAAAAGTGTGATAAGGGCAGAAGAGATAAAAGGCATGGTTAGCTACTTGTCACAATTGAAACGCGCAATAGTGTTATTACAGGAACAGGGCGCCGTGGCTTTATTAAACATGAGCAGTGGTGACAGGGATGGAACGATCAACAATTCTTTGTGGTTTAGCGGGAAAAAAAATGTGACGCCAGGGTTACCAACGTTGGGTATAAGTTCCGAGGATTATTTAGCAATCCAGCGTTCTTTGCAACAAGGTGCCAAATTGCTAATGGAACTTGATGTGCAAACGGGTTTTAGTATTGCGGATCAGATAGCGTATAATGTTATTGGTGAGATTCCTGGTACTGACCCTGGTTTAAAAAAAGAGATGGTTATGATCGGTGCACATCTTGATTCATGGCATACCTCAACAGGTGCTACAGACAATGCTGCCGGTTGCTCAGTGATGATGGAAGTAGTGCGCATGTTCAAGTCTTTGAATGTTCAACCAAAAAGAACTATTCGAATTGCGCTTTGGAGCGGCGAGGAGCAGGGCCTGCTCGGATCGCATGGTTACGTGAAAAAGCATTTCGCTGATATTAATAGTATGCAGCAATTGGAAGAATACAACGAGATTTCCGCTTATTTTAATCTTGATAACGGAACCGGAAGTATCCGTGGACTCTACCTGGAAGGAAATGAAAGTGTCAGGTCGGTTTTTGAAGAATGGATAAGTCCGCTAAAAAATGATGCTGTTACAAGATTGTCACCGGGGCGGGAAGGCTCAACAGATCATGTTTCCTTTGATGCGGTTGGTATTCCCGCTTTTGAATTTATCCAGGATCCAATCGATTATGAAACCCGTACGCACCATACAAATATGGATAACTACGATCATCTGATGCCTGATGATCTTAAACAGGCTTCGATGGTGGTCGCGTGGTTTGTTTACAATGCAGCAATGCGCTCGGATAAGCTTCCGCGCAAAGCCTTACCTGGTTCCGGCCCCTGGTTGTTCGATGCTTTTAAACCTTGAAATAATTTCCTGTCATCTTGCACCCAGGTTAGAAACATCATCTGTTGCGGTGATTACAATCCATTCACTTGCTGATGAGATACTCCAACTTGCATTGCCTTGCGTAATGCTGCTGATCCGCCGCACGGTCTTGTCTACAGCACCACTGCCAGAGCCTGCAATGTTCCAACTGGTTCCAGGATCGACCCCTACTTCACCAAACACATCGACTACCACACCGTCTTTTTCGAGTGCTATCGCATCGTCGCCATTAAAATTGCAGACGCTTGCAGGATATGCTATGACCCCGGCTGGCAATTCAAGCGCAGCAGACGTATATTTTAATACGATGACGCCTCCGGCGTCGAGTGTTGACAATCCTGTGAGAGCATCGAGTTTTGCCAAACTACCTACTGATGATGATCCGTTCAGATACAGTTTGACTGTGTATTTTGTGAGATCAATGGGTGAAGATGATCCGTTGTACAACTCAAGATATTTATTGTACGACGAACCTTCAACATATTCGCTGATGAACAAATCTCCCGTTCCTGAGCCACCGCTACCGGTACCTCCTTCCACATCACCAAGGTTACGTATCTGGAATTCTTTTGTGGTTCCGTAAGTGTTGCAAAAGCCGGTCCAGTCTCTTTCGTCCGGCGGCAAACTGGCTGCGGCAAAGGAAGCGGAGGAAGAGGTGAATAAAGTGATTGAACCTGTTGTATCCGTTAAAGTATTATTGCCTGCATAAGTGTTGCTGCCACTCGCTGTGGCATTCCTGATCTTTACCAAGACATACTCATAATTCCTGAAATCGGCTGTAAGCTTGCTGATGGTAATTTCAACCGGGTACACGATTCTGCTGGTTGCGACAGGTGCGGGCTTCACGGAACCCGCCGGCACTTTTATTTCCAGCGAGCCATTGTTATTTATAAGAGAATCGCCTGTTAAATCAAGCAACACTGAATCCCTGGTGTTATAGCTGGCAGATGTACTGAAGCTAACCGCTATTCCCTTGTTGCCTTCCTGTAATACTATTTTTCCTGCCGGTAGATTTTTCCCGGAAACATCCGATATCACTGTACCGGTCATTTGAAATCCCTCCAGCTTTACGTTGAAACCTGGATACAAATTCCTGATACTGTCGATACTGATAATAGCTCCGTTCCCGGTAATTGTTCCCTTACAACGCTGGTCATAAAACTGCACATCGCTTGTATCCCTGATATTTAGCTGTTTAGTCGAACCAAATACACTGTAAACTGCAACTATGCTTCCATTTCCGTTTGGCAAATTGTAACCGGCAAAATCCGCATAACTGCTGTTGCGCAGGATAATACTTTCTCCCGAGCAATTCTTTAATGTATAGTTGACTGCCGATACGCCCAATGATGCGTCGGCAAATGTTTTAGCGGTATCTGCTGCTGTAAATTCAAAACCGTTCAACTGTATTAAAGTGTTCTGAAGGCTCTCATTCAGATCGGCTACAGTTACCGGCTTTGGTTCAACCACGTTATCCAATGTTCCTTTAATTAAATATTGGTTGAGCAACGGAGCCGGTATCGGCAACAGCCTGGCCGATGCACTGTAATCAACACCGGCGCCCAATTGGATCATACGGTTAAAATCACCAAGATACAGGCCCTTCACTTTTACATAGACTTTCCTGCCGACCGGGTACGAGGTATAAAGATCATAGCCGTCGAGATTAACGCTGATTCCACCCGTTTCATCTTGTATTACGATCGTTTTGTAAAACTGCCCGCTCTCGTCATCAGCAATTACAATACCACCGATGGTTTTGTCTTCGGTTATCACTTCGAAACTCCCGGTGCGGTGCATGGCCTTCAGGTTGGCAATGGTCAGGTCTGGCGTAATCTCTGCCGGTGTAAAGGCCGGCGGCTCATCAAATTTTTTATTGCACGAAAGTGTTAGCAGTATTGCGAACGCAAACATGCCAACTAAAAAATTGAGGGACGCTTTTGGGTTGTAATATTTCGTCATATTTTTTTGAGTTTATTTATATAAGTACTGTTACTTCTATTGGTTACCATAACTGTGCTTCGCAGCTTCATAACTTAGACGTTTTGCGTGCTATTCAGTAGCCACGGAAAGGAGGTTGTATTTAAAAAATAATCTTTGCCCATATATGATTTAACTGCACAAGTGTGCGACGCAACGGAAGCCTGATCGATATCCAGGTGCTGGGCCAAGGATTTTTTTATTGTTAAAGCCTGATTGTTGCGCTGATAAAATAATTGAGGCCATAAGCATAATAATATTTTGCAGGAAACTTATTTGGGTCGTGTGTATCAAAATCAAAACGCAACTGTTCGTAGCCTCCGCTGATAATATTTTTATCGTTGAGTAAGTTGCTCACACCTCCACTCAGCGATAGATAAACAGCTTTTCTCGTTTTGGGATTGCTGTGCAGTTTGAGTGAATAGCCTCCAAAAAAATCGAGCGTGTGTTGTGGCGGCAACATGGTTTGTGCAAGAATATTTTTCCATTGATCGGTCTTGGGATCGACGCCGTCAATAGCCGCCTCTGTTCTGCGAACCGGGTTGAAATCAAGCCAATCCTGGTCGAAATAATTTGCCGTTAAGCTCAGGAACCAAAATTTAGGCGACCGGTACGAAACGCTTATGCTGTAGGCGTTTTGCGGTGTTCCTGCCACGCGGAAATTCTCAGAATAAACGGTTTGGTCGTCGACCGTTTCTGCAGTATTATCGAGCGTGATTGTTGCATGCTGGCGGCTGCTATAATAGTAACGGCCGAGCGCAGCAGCGCCGCTGACCGAAATGTTTTTTGCGGCACTGGCTTCAAAGCCGAACTCGCCGCCGACATAGAGCTTGTCAATATTGCTTAGTGCATAATTGACAAAGCTTCTATAAGTCTCGTGGTAAAAAGTAAGCACATTAAGTGCGTCGTTTTGTGCGGTGTAATAACCGCCGATCCGTAACTTGATTTTTGGGGCATTAAGTATGTATCCTGCTTCGGCAGATTGAATGGACTCGCTACTAAGTGCCGGCTGCTCAAAATCTCTTGTGCGCGGCGAAATGTAAGCATTGTCAAAATACGGCGGCCGCGTAATATCCGCCACATTTGCATAGATGTAATTGCGCCCGTTGATCTTGTAAGTGATGCCGGCCTTGAAGGCCCGGTTTTTAAAAATATTGGTTACAGACCGGCCATAGGAGTCATCCGGAAATAGGCCATTGCGCACATTGCCGGTTCTGTAGAATCTTGTTTCCGAAATTTCGAACGCGGCAAAAAAATCGAAATGGTTGTACCGGAATACATTTTGCGACCATGCTGCCGTTCTGGAAATGTTGATATGATAGTTGTAGCCGTATTTGTCGCCAACCCTGATAATACGATTGGGATTATTAAGATCATTTTGCGCGGCGTTGGGATCGTTTGGAAAATCGCGTTCGGCAAACTGGTTCAGGTCTACATAAAATTCGCCTCCAAGCAGGTCGTTTAATTGCTGATAATAATGATTCTGTTGCCATTGGTAAGAAAGCCCGGCTGAAATATCTGCATGTTCGCTCAGCCTTGAGTTGACTACGGCATTAACATTTATTTTTTGCGTGTTCGTTACCCGGTCCTGTAAAACATACAAAGCTCGTTTGCCGGTAACACTGTTACCGTCTGTTCCGTTTGCGTTGTAAATGGTTTCTGTGTGTTCGCGGTTTGTGTTGTATAGATTTTCCCAATCGATCTGTCGTGCTGATTCTTCACTGACAAAAAGATCGGTTACTTGCTGTTTTAATGCCGCGTCGGTTTGGTAGCCGGGCAGGTATCGGTAATAATCAGGTCTCGGGTCAGGAGCGTTGTACCAATCAAGCCCGCTGATACTGCGGTTTCCGAACGAATAGCCAGCGGCAGTTACCAGCGTCGTGTTGTTATTGAAACGATGATCATGTGTGAAAATGATTACAGGCTGATTGCTCCTGGCAACATTGGCATTTCTTTTTTTACCATTTTGAAAACCCCAGTATGGATTGTAATAATGTGTGCCTGCGAGGTCCATTATTTCTGTAACGGTGGCGCCCGATCTGCCGTTCTCTGTCGGAGCGCCGAATACAACGAGCGACAGAAGATTTTTTTGATCGAGCCGCTTATCAACGCCGGCAAAATAACTCCAGCCATTGTAATAGGTGCCTGGTATATATCCCTCATCTGCCCATCTTCTGCTTAGGGAGAAGCAAAAGGCCCAACCTTTTTTACTGATGCCACTGCTATGCGTCAGTGTCCATCTATGATTATAATTGCGGTTGGAAAATGCATATCCAAAACTTGTCTGCTTCTTTTGTTTGCTTGCTCTGGCATCAATATTTGTGCTTATGCCAGGCGCCCCGAATGCGTAGGTTGTTGGCCTGAGGCCGGTAACAACTTCGCGATTACGCATAACATCATTTAGCCAGCTCCATTGCCCGAACGGCGTAAGGCCATTATCGATATTGTATACCGGTATACCATTCATGTAGGTGACTGAAAAATCTGCATCATAGCCTCTTATCCTGAAACGCAGCGGACTAAAATAATAGGCTGCCGCGGTATAAAATGGTTCACGGCCTGCAGTAAGTAAACTGGAAATGTTCTGGCTGCCGGCATCGGTAAATTCGGATTCGTCAACAGTGATAATCGGGATATTGTCAGTTACATTCTCTTTCATATCTGTTATCAGAACAGAGTCCTGGGCAAAGGCACTATCTCTTATATTTTCTTTAGGTTTCTGGGCGTTGCTGATAAAAGCAATCATGCAGAAAAGCAGGGTTGAAGTCAACGATCGCATGGCGGGTTTTGTTTTATTTAAATCACTGGTGAAAAAAAATACAGCGATTTTTTGAAGAATACAATAGCGCCGGCTGTTTTTGTTTTTCGTGGTTTTAGTTAGTTTTATCCCTATGCGAATTGCCTTAAGCCTGTTTTTTATTTTGCCTGCTATTTCTTTGCATGCGCAACAGCAATACAAGGTTGCCGTTGTGGCTTTTTATAATCTTGAAAATTTTTATGACACGATTGATAATCCTGTAGTGAACGACGATGACTTCACCCCGGGTGGTGCAAGGAATTATAATAGCAAAATTTACCGCGATAAAGTGCAGCATCTTGCAACCGTGCTCTCTCAAATGGGAACGGATATTAATCCCGACGGCCCGGCAATCATAGGCGTTGCCGAGATCGAGAATGATACGGTGTTGAACGATCTCATTCATCACCCGTTGTTGCGAAGCCGCAATTATAAGGTTGTTCACTACGATTCCCATGACCTTCGAGGTGTAGATGTAGCGCTATTGTACAATCCAACATATTTTACCATTGAAGACAGCCGGAAATTATTTGTACGCCTGCCGGAAGGGGCCAAAGAAAATATTTTCACAAGAGATGTATTGTGGGTAAAAGGAAAACTGGACGGAGAAACTGTTCATGTTTTTGTAAACCACTGGCCAAGCCGTTTGGGTGGTGAAGAGCGCAGTGCGCCCGGGCGTTTCGCCGCAGCGCAGGTTGACAGAAATTTTATCGACAGTATTCAAAAGGCCGAACCTGGTGCAAAATTTATTGTTACCGGTGATCTCAACGACGACCCTGTAAATAAAAGTATTACCAAAGTGCTCGGCGCCAAAGGCAATGCAGCCGAAGTAAAGCCCGGCGGCTTGTTTAATCCATGGGTTGAAATGTATAAAAAAGGCATAGGCACACTTGCTTACAACGACGCTTGGGGCTTGTTTGACCAGATCATCATCAGCCAGTCATGGCTTGATAAAAATCAACAGGGATTTTTTTATTACCGGCAGCATATTTTCAACAAGCAGTTCATGATCGAGAATATGGGAAAATACAAAGGTTACCCAATGCGCACATGGGATGGTAATACCTATCGCGGCGGCTATAGCGATCACTTTCCTACCTATATAGTTTTGTTGAAAAAAGTAAATTGATTTTATTATGGGCCGGGCTGATGTGCAGGCATAATGCTTTCGTTGCGTCGCACACTTGTGCAATTGGTCCGTAACTCAGCAAATAGGCTACAGCCAAAATCATCTCCGCAATAATAAAATACTTCCGTATTGTCGTTTTCTTGCCTTGCCGACCTGTGTGCCACAGTACAAGAGTGCGACGCAAGCAAAGCCAAATAGCGGTACTGGCCCTTGGCTCATAGCATCATTTTTTAACCTTGTTAAAAAAGTATGCAGATTGGTTTGCCTTCGATGCTTATTTGTTACCATGCAATGATATTTGTCAGCAATGGAAAGTAACATGCGTGGTACCTTGCAGGTTCAAAAGTTTACGTTATGGGAAAGAAAATTGCCCTGTGTGCTACAATGTTGTTCCCGCTCTTTTTATTTGCCCAGCCGAATGCTGTAAAGCAAGTGCAGTTAACCCAATTCGATCTGCAATCGTCAGCTCTGATTAAAGAAGACGGAGCAACATTATCTGCGCCGCAATACAAGAGCGCTGACTACTGGTTTCCTGTTCGTGTACCATGCACGGTTTTGACGGGTTTGGTGCAAAATAAAGTATATGCTGACCCGTACATCGGGATAAACAATATGCTTATACCTGATGCATCGGATTCATTCAATCATCAATATCATTTGGAACAATATAGTTTTTTACCGGGCGAGCCAAATCCATGGAAAAAACCATATTGGTACAGAACATCATTTGATGTGCCGGCCGCAGACAAAGACAAAATATTTCAACTGATCTTTAAAGGCATCAATTACCGCGCAGAGGTTTGGCTGAATGGAAAGCTGATTTCAGACTCATCGCAGATGGCCGGCATGTTTGCAGAATACTATCTTGACGTAAGCCGCGCTATAATCGCTGGCAAAAAAAATATACTTGCTGTAAAAATTTATCCATTAGATGAGCCGGGCTTGCCAGCGAAGCCACAACTGGCTGCAATGGGCGACTTCTACGAAAATGGCGGGCCCACAGGTGATATCGGTAAAAACATTACCATGCTTTGTTCTGTTGGCTGGGATTGGTTGCCGGAAGTGCATGACAGGAACATGGGAATCTGGTTACCGGTTTATTTGCGCACTACAGGGAAGGTGATTATTCAGCAGCCACATCTCGTTACAGAACTTCCCAACCTGCCTGATACCGGTTTGGCAAAACTGTCGCTAAGCCTGGTTTTAAATAATAAGGGGAACACCACTTCTACGGGTAGCTTGAAAATAACAATCTCGCCCGAAACTTTTAAGGGAGAAGCGTTTTTGGTGGAACGGCATGTAATGGTTGATGCGGCAGCAAGCAAGGAAATTAAGCTGAGCAGCGATGAAATAAAACAACTGATTATATCCCGGCCTCATTTATGGTGGCCGAATAATTATGGCAACCCTGATTTATACCGCATAAGGATTCAGTATATAAGCGCCAATTCAATTTCTGATGACACTTCCTTTTTATTTGGTATTAGAACAGTCAGTTCAACAACAACAAAATTGAATGGATGGGTGCGTCGCGACTTTTTGGTTAATGGAAGAAAAGTGCATTTGGTTGGTGGCGCGTGGGTGCCGGACATGATGCTTAACCGGGATGCACAGCGCTACGACGATGAACTTCGCCTGTGCAGGAACGGCAACGTAAACCTGGTGCGTATATGGGGCGGCGGTCTCGGCGAGACAGACGATTTTTATGCGTCTGCAGATAAATATGGATTGCTGGTTTGGCAGGATTTCTGGGTAACAGGCGATACACATGGAGAGTTTAAAGGATCGAAAGACTACCCGCCTGATGGCAGCATCTTTGTTAAAAATATTGTCAGTACAATTTTAAGGATTCGTAACCATGCAAGCTTATTGGTTTGGACAGGAGGTAACGAAGGGCATGCGAGAAAAGAATTGTATGATGCCATGCGGGAGAATGTGGCCACTTTGGATGGAACACGGCCGTTTATTCCCAGTTCCTCCGGATTTGCAAGTAAACCTTCAGGCTGGAAAGGTTCCTGGCCAGATGATGAAGCTTCCGGCGTATACAGCGGCGGGTCATACAAATGGGAAGACCCGGCTACTTATTACAGGCTTGTTGACAATGGCAAAGACTGGGTATTTAAAGATGAGACAGGCATTCCTTCCCAACCGCCTTATTCGATCATGCATAAGATCATCAATAACCTACTGCCTGATCCGAATGTGCCTTACCCGCTGAATAATACCTGGGGTTATCATGACGCCTGTTCAGGTAATGGGCATTATGAGCTTTATTATAATGATATGACCAGGCGCTTGGGAAAGCCTGTTTCTTTAAAAGATTTCTGTGACAAAATGCAGATCATGAATGCAGATGGCTATCGTGGCATTTTTGAATCGGCCGGGCATAAATTGAATGAAACCGGTGGCGTGATGCTGTGGAAACTCAACGCTGCCTTTCCCAGTGTTATATGGCAGGTGTATGATTGGTATATGGAACCAAACGCCGGATACTATTTTATGCAAAGAGCGTGCGAGCCAGTGCATGTGCAATTGAATCTTGACGATTCTTTTGTGGCGGTAGTGAACAGGACTTATGCAGAAAAAAATGACCTGACCGTTGAGGCTTCGGTTGTTGATTTGAATGGGAACTTACTTTATTCGAAAAAAGCAAAATTGTCAACAAAAGGGCCGGAAGCGAAGGAATCGTTTTCGCTTGCATCGGAACTGGAAAAGCAAAACGCGTTGGTATTTGTTGTGCTTAAACTTGTGGATACAAAAGGTGCAGTTATTTCCCGGAACGTTTACTGGATGCAGAAAAACCATGACTACGCTGCGTTTGCAGGCATGAAACCGGCAAATTTGGCGATGAAGGTATTAAGCCAGGAGAAAAAAAAGGATATGATCACTTATCAACTCAAATTCACTAACACCAGTCCGCAAATGGCCTTTTTTATTCATCCGCAAATTGTAGTAAACGGGGAGGAGATACTTCCGGCTTTTTGGAGCGACAGCTATTTCTCTTTGCCGGCAAAAGAATCAGAAACGGTTTCGGTAAGTGTGCCTGTTTCAAAATTAAACGGATTGCAGTCATCACTGGTGGTGGAAAGCTGGAACAGTGAAGCAAATGAGTTGAGATTACCAAACTGATATCGCTGGCCGTTTAAGTCAACGGATTTTCGGTATCGACCCGTATAGAACCGTAGGTACAAGTGAGTGACACAACGAAGCTGATAGTAGCATTGCAGCCCTGTCAATGCAAAAAACACTGCTGGTTCCGGAGATTCTTTGTTTCTGGTAATTACCCTTATCTCGCCTATAAGCCTTACTTTTGCGGCTCGAAAAAATGAGCAAGTAAATGATCAGTGCAAAAAATATAACCCTTGCGTATGGTAAAAGGGTATTGTTTGAAGAAGTTAACATCAATTTCATTAAGGGAAATTGTTATGGTGTGATCGGTGCCAATGGCGCAGGCAAAAGTACTTTCCTGAAAATACTCAGTGGTGAGATAGAACCAAATAAGGGAACCATTGAAATAACGCCCGGCGAGCGCATGGCTGTGCTTAAGCAGAATCAGTTTGAGTTTGATGAACAGACAGTGCTTAATACCGTGCTGATGGGGCACAAACACCTGTGGGACGTGATGCACGAACGGGAAGCGATTTACGCCAAGGAAGACTTTACAGAAGAAGATGGCATGCGTGCCGGGGAGTTGGAAGGCGATTTTGGTGAAATGGGTGGCTATGAGGCCGAAAGCAATGCAGGCAGTTTGCTTAGTAGTTTGGGAGTAAGTGAAATATACCATCAAAGCCTTATGAAGGAAATTCCTGGTACATTAAAAGTGCGGGTGCTGTTGGCCCAGGCATTGTTTGGCAATCCCGACATTCTTTTGCTCGATGAGCCTACCAATGGTCTTGATATCGAAACGATTGGTTGGCTGGAAAATTTTCTTGCCGACTACGAAAATATAGTGTTGGTGGTGAGCCACGACCGTCACTTTCTGGATTCGGTTTGTACCCATGTTGCTGATGTTGATAAACGCAAGATCAAAGTATACACGGGCAATTACACTTTCTGGTACGAAAGTTCCCAGTTGATCGCCCGGCAGTTGACAGACAAGAACAAGAAAATGGAAGACAAACGCCAGGCGTTGCTCGATTTTATTGCACGTTTCTCGGCGAACGCATCGAAGAGCAAACAGGCTACTTCGAGAAAGAAGGCTTTGGAGAAATTGAATATCGAAGAAATCGAGCCTTCGAACAGGAAATATCCAGGTATTATTTTTCAACCTTTGCGCGAAGTGGGCAACCAGATTCTGAACGTTGAAAATCTTAGTAAGAATGTTGACGGGCGTAAATTGTTTGATAAACTGTCGTTCAGTATTCACAAAGGCGAGAAGATCGCTTTCCTGAGCAAAGATCCACTGGCTGTTACTGCTTTTTTCGAAATTATCAACAACAATATGAAGGCCGATGGTGGCAAATTTGAATGGGGTACAACCATTACAAAAGCTTACCTGCCATTGGAAAACCAGGAATTCTTTAATGAAGGTCTCGGCTTGATGGATTGGCTTCGCCAGTTTGTGCCGCCACATGTTACGGATGCAGACGAGCCATTCCTGCGTGGATTTCTCGGGAAGATGCTATTCAGCGGCGATGATATCATGAAAAAAACAAACGTGCTTAGTGGTGGTGAAAAAGTACGTTGTATGATCAGTCGTATGATGCTTCAGAATCCGAACCTGGTTGTGCTCGATCAGCCCACGAATCACCTCGATCTCGAAAGCATCCAGTCATTTAACGAGGGTTGCCAGACCTTTCCGGGCATTGTGCTCATTACTTCTCATGACCATACTTTCATGCAAACCGTGGCTAACAGGATCATCGAATTAACGCCACGCGGCACCATCGACCGTTTAATGACCTTTGATGAATACATGGAAGATACGCGGGTACAGCAACTGAGAGAAGAACTTTATGCGGAGAAAGCCACGGCCTGATATGTAGGTTCTTTGACAAAGCAACCGACTGTCAAGTATCGCCCGGTTCGTAAATTATATGAACTCAGCTGCTGTTTTCTTATGGAGCTTTGGTTGCGTCGCACACTTGTACGGCAACAAAAATGGCAGCCAATAGCCCTTATTTTAAAAATAGAAGCACTTACATTACGGCCGCTCATTCCCTGTGCTTTATCTAAAAAAAGCTATTGCATGCCACAATTTTAAGTGAACTGCGCGTTTGTGGCAAAGCGTAGTTTTTTTTGAATTCCACAGACAGGTTGTATATTGTGATAACAATACAACGCCGGATATAAATAAATTTGCGCATTGATTCGCGTTTTTTGACTATGTTGTAACAGCAATCACAGTTTCCGGTAAAATGCCGTAACAATTTGTTAGTAATAATTCCGTACTTCAAGGCTAATAACAAAAAATACCTCATTATTTTTGGAGCTCAGATATTCTGGAATATTACTGTATATTCTCATATAAAACTTGTAAAAACTTACTATGAAAATATTAGCTGTTGACGATGAAATAGATATCCAAACGCTGTTTCTCCAGAAGTTCAGAAAGGAAATACGGTCGGGCGAAATGGATTTTGTTTTCGCGCAATCAGGCGAACAGGCCATCAACTATCTCAGGCAACACAATCATGAAGCTGTACTGATATTGTCAGATATAAACATGCCGGGTATGAGTGGCCTGGAATTATTGAAAGTAATAAAGACGGAGTATAAAACTCCGCCGCCGTTTGTAATGATGATTACAGCATATGGCGACGCCGAAAACTACAATTCTGCGATTTCCCTTGGTGCCGACGATTTTTTGACGAAACCATTGGACTTTACTATTTTGAAGGATAAATTAAAACAATTGATGTAATGGCTAAAATTTTGGTGGCAGATGATGAGACCGACCTGGAAATTTTAATCAAGCAGAAATTCCGTAAACAGATCAGGGAGCAGAAATATGAATTCGTTTTTGCTGTTAATGGAAAAGATGCTTTGGTTAAACTGAACGAACATGCCGATATTGACATCGTACTCACCGATATTAATATGCCGGAAATGGATGGGCTTTCGCTTTTGCTTAAACTGAATGAAGTAAGCCCAATGATAAAAGCAGTTATCGTTTCCGCGTATGGCGATATGGATAATATCAGGACAGCTATGAATCGGGGCGCTTTCGACTTTGTAACCAAACCCATCAATTTTGAAGACCTGGAACTAACCGTTAATAGAACACTCGGACACGTAAAGCAACTGCACGAAACATTTAAAGCCATTCATGAGAACAATATCCTTCGGATGTACGTAGACGAAACGGTCTTAAAGTTCATGAACCGGAAGGAGTTCGAAGAGCAGCTGATGCAGAATGAAACGATCGAAGCTACCGTTGCTTTTATTGATATTTGTAAGTTTACCTCCATTAGTGAAACGGAATCAGCTGATAAAGTGGTAAAACTCTTGAACAGCTATTTCGACGTGATCGTAAAATCGATTATTGCACAATCGGGCTATATCGATAAATTTATAGGTGACTGCGTGATGGCGGTTTTTAAAGGCGAGTTTCATCTTGACCGTGCAATTGAAGCTTGCATTAATCTCAGGAACGAAATCGAAAGATTTCCCGAAGAAGCTGTTGAAAATATTCACTTCTTTCCAAAAGTTTCTATTGGCATTAACAGTGGCGAAATGGTTTCAGGGAATATAGGTTCTGCTCAATTGCGAAGGCTTGATTATACAGTGATCGGTGATACGGTAAATGTTGCTCAACGGCTTCAAAGCGCTGCGTCAGACGGCCAAATACTTATTACAGAAGCATCGTTTCACCAGGTAAAGGAATCTTTTAACTGCAACCGTATAGGTGAATTGCAATTAAAACACAAAACAGCCCCAATAGTGGTTTACGAAGTAAAAGATTGATTTAGACGGGGAAAAATAATAACAGAAAGGTGAGTTACATAATCATGTACTCGCCTTTTTTGCTGATAGTGATAACGGGCAATTGTTTGTCTTTGTCAAATAATTCAAACGCCTGCTTCAACTGATCTTCAAATTTTTGAACAACGGGATTGTCTTTTACAATTCTTGTTAAGTATTCAACACTTTCAGGTTTGTTGTAGCGAACCGGGAAAATATGTACCGGAATAAAATCCTGGCCGCTGTTCTTGGCCGACGCTGCGAGTATGTATAATTCCTCGATTTGCTGATCGTTAATAGGAATGCAGCCAACAGTAACACAACTGCCATGTATATAAATGCCGCCTCCGGGTTTGTAAGTATCGCTTAGTAACTTGTCGCTTTGATTGGGGTAATTGAGTTTAAGGGAAAGGTGATAATCGCTTTTGGGGTTGAATTCCGTAATGTAGTAAAATCCTTCAGGTACCTGGAAATCACCTTCCATTCTTTTAGGGCCTAAGGTACCTGCCAGTGCGCAAACTTTATAGGTCTTAAATAGTTTGAAAGGTTCATTGTTATTGTTGCGCACCCACACTTCCATCTGGCTGTCGTATTTAAATGACCTTATGTACATCTCTTTTACAGGCCACTGAATGCCCATTAAAGCACATTGCTTTTTAAGCGTATCCTGTTTTGTTTTAACTGCGCTTGCAACTGAGGGATAATTTTTTTGCCCGTCAAGGAAAGAGGTTTGTGCCTGGGCGCTAACCGCCAGCAAGAGAGAAAAAGCAAAGAGTATCGACCTTGTCATGATTGCGAAAATATCCAATTAATCTTTTTGTGAAACATTGAAACGGTTAAATCTTGCTAAAAGACAGTAATCGCAGCGGCCATTTGATATGCAGTACAAGTGTGCGACGCAACGAAGCTGCACCATGTAAACAGAAACCGGGGACATAAAAAAGCGCAGGCTCGTGCGCCTTTGTGCCCGTGCCTGCGATGTAAAATCCTGACTATATTTTATTGACTATAAGTTACCGCGTAAATCCTGTTCGCGTTCTATGGCCTCGAACAATGCTTTAAAGTTCCCCTTGCCAAAACTTTTTGCCCCTTTGCGTTGAATAATTTCGAAAAAGAGCGTAGGGCGATCTTCCACGGGCTTGGTAAATATTTGTAAAAGATAACCTTCATTATCACGGTCGACTAAAATGCCGAGTTGTTTCAAAGGCTCAAGGTCTTCATCAATATGGCCTACGCGCTGAAGCAGATCGTCGTAATAGGTGCTGGGCACTTTCAAGAATTCTATGCCCCGGTTTTGCAATTGAGTAACAGTGTCAACAATGTCGTTGGTAGCCAAAGCCACATGCTGGCAACCCTCACCTCCATAAAAATCGAGGTATTCTTCCACCTGTGATTTCTTTTTTCCCTCCGCCGGTTCGTTGATGGGGAATTTAACAAACCCATTCCCGCTGCTCATTACTTTGCTCATTAATGCGGAATATTCTGTGGAAATATCTTTATCGTCAAACGTAAGAATATTGCCAAAGCCCATCACATCTTCATAAAATTTGACCCACTTATTCATCTGGTTCCAGCCAACATTTCCAACGCAATGATCTACATACAGCAGCCCGGTTGACGTTGGATTGTATGGCGTTATCCATTCCCGGTAGCCTGGCATAAAAGCGCCTCTGTAATTTTTACGTTCTACGAACAAGTGCACGGTCTCGCCGTAGGTATGAATGCCACTTAACACGACTTCACCGTATTCATCCTGCAACGTCAGCGGCTCGAGGTAACTTTTACCGCCACGGATTACGGTTTCATGCCATGCTTTTTTGGCGTCGGCCACCCGAAGTGCCAGCACTTTAACGGCATCGCCGTGTTTGTAAACATGATCGGCTATGGAATTGCCGCCGTGGAGCGATGTTGTGAATACAAAAGTGAGTTTGTTCTGTCTTACGGCATAGCTGGCACGGTCCTTAATCCCGGTTTCCGGCCCGGCGTAAGCAAGGCTTTTGAAGCCAAATGCTGTTTTGTAAAAATGGGCGGCCTGTTTGGCATTGCCTACATAAAATTCAATGTAATCAGTGCCTTCCAACGGCAGAAAATCGGCCTGCAAAGCAGCCGGTTTTAATGGAGCAATCATGGTGTTCATGCAAACTTTTTTTGGTTAAAATTATTTTTGTGTACCCGGCTTAAGTACATAGCCAAACGCCTGTTGCGTCGCACTCTTGTACTTCCGGAACAATACCTGGCAGAAAAATAAATGAGAAGAGTAATCAGTAGTAACGGGCGTCCATGGCAAGCGCTTCCATCAGCAGATTGTAGTTGTTCCGCCTGTCCTTAAATATTTTATGTGGATAATCTGGTAGCATCGACGGCGTAAAGTTATAAAAATCCGGCAGCAAATGCAGAACAGAAATTATCTTCGCCCCAATATTTTAACAGCATGAAAGTTGGAATTCTCGGTGGCGGACAATTAGGAAGAATGTTATTGCAGGCAGCTGCCAACTATGTAGTGGAAACATTTGTACTGGAGAACGATGCCGATTGCCCGGCAGCACATCTCTGCCACCATTTTGTAAAAGGCGATATTAAAGACTTCGATACGGTGTATCAATTCGGCCAGGGTCTCGACGCTCTCACAATAGAAATTGAAGCCGTGAATGTTGCAGCGCTGGAAAAACTGGAACAGGAAGGTGTGAAGATTTATCCAAAACCGGCTGCTATAAAGACCATTAAAAACAAAATAGCACAAAAAGAATTTTATAAGAGTAACGCGCTGCCCACCAGCGATTATGTCATTACGGAAAATTTATCGGAACTGCAGGCACAAAAGCATTTTCTACCAGCCGTGCATAAGATCGGGGAGGGCGGGTACGATGGAAAAGGCGTGCAATTGATAAAAACAGAAAAAGAAATTGAGAAAGGTTTTAATGCACCCTCTGTGCTGGAGAAAATGGTAACGATCAAAAAAGAAATTGCATTAATCGTTGCCATGAATAATAAAGGAGAAACCGCCATTTATCCGCCGGCAGAAATGGTGTTTGACCCCTTGCTTAATTTACTCGATTACCAGGTTAGCCCGGCAAAACTGCCCCAGCAGGTTTTGTGGAAAGCAGAAGCCATTGCATTGAAGCTTGTGAAGGCATTTGGTAGCGCGGGGTTATTTGCGGTAGAAATGTTCATCGACATAAATGATGATGTGCTGGTGAATGAAACCGCACCACGTGTTCACAACAGCGGGCACCACACGATTGAAGCAAATTACAGCAGCCAATATGATATGCTGTGGCGGATCATGTTGAATTATCCGCTTGGCAATACGGATCCTATTATGCCTTCGTCTATTGTAAATATTATTGGATCCGAAGGTTACTCAGGTGTTGCTCGGTATGAAGGTTTGGACGAAGTATTGAAGATGGATAACAGCTTTGTGCATTTATATGGCAAGGTTCAAACCAAGCCTGGAAGAAAGATGGGGCACGTAACCATTATGAGTGACGAATACCAGGAGCTCACTTATAAAGCAAATAAAATAAAGCATACTTTAAAGGTTGTAAGCGACAACCTGTAAAGTTTAAACCCGGTTAAATTGCGAATATGGCAAATCCACTTGTAGGCATTATCATGGGAAGCGACAGCGACCTTACCATTATGAAAGAGGCTGCAGCAGTTCTGGAGCAATTTGGAATTTCATTTGAGCTTACGGTTGTTTCAGCACACCGTACACCATTGCGCATGGTGGAATATGCGTCAAATGCAGCTGGCAGGGGGCTGAAAGTGATTATTGCCGGTGCTGGTGGCGCGGCTCATTTACCGGGTATGGTTGCTTCTATTACACCGTTGCCGGTAATCGGCGTTCCGATTAAATCTTCCAACTCCATCGATGGATGGGATTCTGTATTATCTATTCTGCAAATGCCAAACGGTATTCCCGTGGCCACGGTTGCACTGAACGGCGCTAAAAATGCGGGTATCCTTGCAGCGTCGGTGATCGGAGCTTTTGATGAAATCGTAGGAAAAAAAGTGCAGGCATACAAGGCTGATCTTGAAACGGAGGTTTTAAAGAAAGTCGGAAAGTTAAAGACAGATGGTTGGAACAACCAGTTCGATGTTGAATAAGCCTGCTCATTATTTACCTGCAGTACAAGAGTGCGACGCAACCTGGTCGCCATGGAATGATACAGCCGGGCTCGCCATATATATTCTCTTTTTCAAATCTTATTTATGCAGCAAAAAATATTTTATGTAAGGCTTTTACTTTTATTGTTAATGCCTGCCTGTTTTTGCCATAGCGCGATGGCTCAAAAACTGCCCGCAGATACCGTAAAGATTTTGAAATTGCAGGCACCGGATATTTTTAAAGCGAGGTTTACAACATCGCAGGGCGATTTTGTGATGCTGGTGAACAGGTCGTGGTCGCCGGCGGGTGCCGACAGGTTGTTTCAGTTGATTACCTCGGGTTATTACGATAATAATATGATCTTTCGCGCAACCAAACATTATGTGCAATTTGGTATAACAGACAACCCGAAGCTAACCAGGTTCTGGAGTAAACATCCTTTGCCCGATGAACCCGTTTTGCAAAGCAATCTTGACAGCATGGTATCTTTTGCATCAGTAGGTGCGAATGGAAGGTCGAACCAGGTGTTTATTAATCTGCTCAATCATCCCGGGCTTGATACAAGTAGCTTTAATGGGTCAAAAGGTTTTATACCAGTGGCAAAAATTGTTGAGGGAATGGACGTTGTTCGGAAGTTTAACACGCAGTACGGCGATGATATTATGTATAAAAATCACGACTCGCTTTTCTTAAAAGGAAGCGAATTCCTGAACAGGAAATTTCCAGGGCTTGACAAAATAATCAAAGCGGAGATTGTTAAGGAATAGGCTTATTGGCTAACTGTAAGTAATACAAACTGCTGCTCAAGTGAGAGGGAATGCGTATACAATAACTCAATAAGTGCGCCGCCATACTTTGCATAGAATGCCGACAGGTTCTCCACTCTCTCCTGCAGGCTATCGCCAGGAAAAAGAACAGACTTTATCTTTTGCAACTGACGTTGTTCTGCTTCAAATTTTCTTTTCCCGGCACGCAGCATTTTCTTCTCCAACTCCTGCAAACGTTTTACTGCTTTTGCCTTTAAAGAAGCAACGTGCGCCGTTAAACTATTATCTGTTTGTGTTGCAAGCTCCGCAATACGATCATAAAGTTCCTGCACACCTGCCAGCTGGCCGTTTAACTGGTACCTGCCGTTGCCGTTCCTTGCTACAACGAGGTTCATTAGCTCATGGATTGGCAGGAAAAGTTCGTGCATTGACAGGCCAATAGATTCGAGCTTTTGTTGATGTGCGGCTTCTGCTATCAAAAAAGAATTGCGTAACAGCAGCACAGGGTAGGGGATGTTTGCAGCCTCAAACACTTTTTTTAATTCGAGCCAGTAAGCAAGCTCCCCACCGCCACCAATAAAGGCTATACCGGGTAAAATGGTTTCCTGGAAGGCGCCACGTAAAATTACATTGGCACTAAAACGTTCGGGATATGTTTCGAGTTCTTTTAAAATCTCCTGGGTGCTAAACCGGAGCCCAAGAGCTTTTACTTCATAAATACCATTGATCAACTCGATCCTTTCCCGTTTATCATCGACAAGATAAAAAAGATTTAATGCTCTTCCACCTGCCTGGACTTTATAATGCTTTTCCAATGCAATAATGGTTTCACTTACGGCAGTATGAGAAAAACCTTCCGTTAATTCCTTTTCAACGACGGAATGAAAAAGCTTTTTCAGGCTTGCATTGTCTGGTATAACAACAACTAAACCATATGCGCCAAACAATTCGTTCACCAACTCCAGGGTTGCCTCCTGAATGGTTTTGCCTGTCGTGTAAATCCTGCTGAACAAGTCAATGATGTCGTTTCCAAAGGGCCGTACGCCAAGCTGGCCTCTCAGGTAAGCGATGATCTGTAAAAATTCTTTGTCCACTTTCATCCTGCCTACAGCACCAGTCTGTTTGGTTTTCCACTGGTATTTTACACCGTCTGAGGTGAATGTGCCAATTTCATCGAGATCAGCATCTTCACTGCCCATATAATACACCGGAACAAAATCATATTCCGGCAACTGTTTCTTTAAGTTTTCTGCAAGCTTTATGGCGTGCAGTATCTTGTATAAAAAATATAGCGGGCCTGTAAAAATATTTGGTTGATGCGCGGTGGTTATGGTAAAACAGTTGTCGTTGTTGAGCAATGCAAGATTTGTTGCCAGGTTTTGATGCAGTTGTAAAGTGCTGTATTGCTGTTTCAATTCTGTTGTTAAAATACCCCGCTGCTGGGCAAACTGCTTCCTGGCTTCAATGGATGCCTTTATGCCGTCAATGCTAACCGGGTGCTGGTAAAAAGGGCGAAGGGCTTCTGAACCGTTTAAATAGTCTGTGGCCAGTTTGGAAAAATATCCCGTTTGTTCGTAAGCAATTGTAGTAGCGTTTACTTCCATGCAACAGTATTGAAGCGGCAATTTAAAGCCTTTATTTTTTAACTGCACAGCATAGCCTCAATCTTTCACATTTCGAAAACAGTGGAAACAGAGTTGCTTATGCTTTTCCCGAAGAAAAAACATGTCACTTGTTTTTGAGCTTTTCATAAATAGTTATCCATTCTTCGTGCGTCATTTTAGCGGCAAGCGCTCCGATTAACGCATAGGGAATATGCTCCGGCTTCTTAAAACGGATGCATGATTTGCCCATGTCAAGTTTTTGCTTACTGTTTTTTTCATACTCATTCACAAACCAATCGAACAGCTTTTTATCCGCGTAGATCCCCATGTGATAAATGGCTATAAAATTCTTCTGAGATGCAATATTCATAAACGGCAGTGGCAGTTTGGGATTGCAATGGTAACCCTCCGGGTACAATGCATGTGGCACAACATAACCGATCATGCCATAACTCATTTCCTCTTTGAAGCCACCGGGTAAATGCGCTTTTATCTGGCTGCGCAATTGTTGCATTGCCTGTTGTCTTTCTTCGGGCAACGATTTAATGTAGGCTTCCACTGTTGCTGCTTTCGATTGCATAGGTAGTGTATTTAACGTGTGAGCGTGATTTACCAGGCATCTTGTTCTATTCGTTAAAGTAGGAAATTGTTTAGATTTTGACTTGCAATTTTTACCGGTGGGTACTGCAATCTGTAAATAGGCTATTTCCATGCACATATTTGCTTTAGCTTAGTGCTACAAAAACAACATTCATGCAACGCATTGCTTCCCGCCGCAGATTCCTGAAGAATACCGCACTGGCTTCACTTGCTTTTACAACATCGTCTTTTGAATTTAAAAAATACCAGCCGAATCTTTCGTTCTCAACGCTGGGTTGCCCCGACTGGACGTTTGATGGCATTATTAAATTTGCTGCCGGCAACGGGTTTTCGGGAATTGAGATCCGTGGAATCCAGCGCCAGCTTGATCTTTCACAATGCCCGGAATTCAGCACAAAAGCCAACATTGCAACTACAAAGAAGAAGATAGCCGACAATGGTTTGCACATTGTTAATCTCGGAAGTTCCGCCAGCATGCATTTACCTGATGGCGCCGACCGGGACAAAAGCATAGATGAAGCCCGGCGTTTCATCGATCTCGCAAACGAGATCAATTGTCCTTACATAAGAGTGTTTCCCAATAACCTTCCAAAAGACGTGGATAAAAATATAACCATTGAGCAAATATCAAAAGGCTTAAGAACCCTTGGCGACTATGCAAAAGGCAGCTCGGTTACCGTGCTGATGGAAACGCATGGCGATCTAGTTCATGTCGACGATATTATCGCTGTTATGAACTACACACAGCATTCGGGCGTTGCACTGGTTTGGGATATTGTAAACATGTGGTCGGTTACGAAAGAACCCGTCGCAGATGTGTATGCGCGTTTGAAAAACTATGTTCGCCACACGCATATCAAAGACTTAAGAGTGCTCGATGGAAAGGATAAATACATGTTGCTTGGCGAAGGCGAGACGCCCATCTTTGAAGCGATAGACCTGTTGGCGAAGGAAAAATATAACGGCTATTTTAGTTTCGAATGGGAAAAGCTATGGCATCCCGAAATTGATGCGCCTGAAATTGCCATTGCAGATTATTCGAAAAAAATGAAAGCACATTTTGCAGTAAGCTGATTTTTTTAAGCCATGCTGTAGCAATCGTGGCATCGCCGGTTGCGTCGCAATACGTTCATCATTCAGTTCAATGGGGGACTGTTATAGCAGGCTGTTTGCAGCTCAGCAGTATTGTTGCAGCACAGGTGTGCGACGCAACGGGTGCTGATGTCGGGAGTAAGCCGGGTACACAATCTTTAATTTTCTGGTTGTAATAGAAAAAAGCAGGCGAATGATTGCCTGCTTTTTTATTGGGTCGGTCTACGGGTCTATTGCACCATTATTTTGGTGGTTATATAAGTTGTTTCATTAAACAGTTTTACAAGGTAAGTGCCCTTTGAAATGTTGGCAGGCAACATAACCTGTTGCGTTGCGGCATTGCCTGCGTGATCAAAAACACGGTCAAGCACTTTTTGTCCCGCAGCATTGTAAAGCGAAACATTGTACCGGCCGGCAGGCAGGTTGTTTAACTGGATGTTAAGCGCATGGTTGGTAACGGGGTTGGGATAAAACCTGATCGATGACGAAGCGATACCTTCGGCTATTTTAACATCAATAATTTCGGTATAGGTGATTGTGTTGTTTTTGTCAAAAGTTTTAATCCTGTAGAAGTTGTTCCCGGTAACAGGTTTGCCGTCGGCGATTGCATATTGATTAACCGGCATGTCATTGTTCAACGCCTTTACAGAAGCGATCGTGGAGAACGCAACGCCGTTGAGCGACTTTTGAATTTCGTAATGATCGATATTCAATTCATTAAGCACCTTCCATTGCACGTTGATTCCTGAACCCTGTTGTGCGGCTTTGAAATCAACAATCGATACCGGAAGAATGATGCTATTGCCATTGACAATCGAGAATCTTGAAAAACTGTTAATACCATTCTTTGCTCCGGCGTAATCGGCACTTACATTATAATTGTACATGCCATAAACTTCGGTGTTATCTGCAGTACTAATAAAGTTTACGATATCTGTGGAAGCAGAGGTGTTTAGGAACGCGCCGGAATAATCTCTCTGGATAAGGTGATTATCGTTATAAAGGTAGCCTGTTTCAACTTCATCCTGGGCAGTAAGGAATGGATTGCTACTCCAGTTTCTTTTGGTGAAATATAGTTTCATGCTAGCCTTAACCCCAGTGCCGGATGAACTAATGTACCAGATTCGGTTTACTCTCGACTGAGGTGTTCCTAACAGGTCTCCCTTGCCAAGCACGACTGTAAAGTTTGACGTAGCCGAGTTGTTCATGTTCAATGCCATTCTGTTTGACGAAACAAAGTCTACGCCAATCGGGAAGTAAACATCGGTATTCCCTGTAACGCTATTGATGCGGAAGCCATTGCTGCCGGTGGCAGTAATCGGGTTCCCGCTGCTGGTGCAGGTACAGATATAACTATTATTATGCGAACTGCTACCCGAAACCCATGGAGTATTGGGTGCAGTGAGTGTTCCTCCGCTGTTAGACCAGGTAATAAGGTTATTGTTGGTAACCCAGATGCCGCTCGTCAGTGAAAGATTGTTCGAAACAGTGAGATTCGCAGAACTTGTGTTCATGATCACCTTGTTGGTTACACCGGCAGCGATTGTTACATCATTTGCAGGGCTGTAATTCAGGGTGCCTACAGTTGGGAATGCTGGGAAAATAGTGGTGCCTGATAAGGGTGTTTTGAATATATAATTTGCTCCCGAATTGTAAGTTTTGGTACCCGACACGAGGATATGTCCGTCAATACCTGTTGGTTGTGAAACGATAAGGCCGCCCCTGAAACCAAAGGTGAGTGATACGGTTCCTGTGGCAGTTGCGTTGTTGTTCAATGTAACTGTCTTACTATTCAGTGGATCAATATAGATGACGGTTGTATTGGCTGGTATGCCCGTTCCGGTAACAGTCATCCCTATTCTTACATTATTGGTATTTACGCTTGAAACGATGGGAGAGCCCGATACAATTTTAGAAGACAGGGGGCCACCCAGGAAGCCGTTCAATACAAAACTTCCCGCACCACTGATGGTCTTGCCATTCATATCCACCCAGCCAGCCACTGTTGTAGTGCCCGCAAAGGAAAGATTGCTGGTCCATTGAACACCAGCGGTTGAAAAATTGCTAAAGGTGACATTCGTAGGAGGGTTCGCAGAAGGCAATTCCTTGTCATTCACACTCGTTTGCTGTAAGGCATTGCCTGCATAAACAAGTGAGGCGTTGGCGCCATAAATTATTTTGGCATTTGCTCCAAGTGTAATATTTGCAGGTGATGTCGCCAGGGTCAAAGTACCGCTGATAGTGAGGGTAACATTGGCACCCAGGGTTAGATTACCGGTAGAAAGCGTAACGTTATTCAATGTTTGGTTGGCCGATAGTAATAAAGTGCCGCCAACTATGTCCACGCTGTTGGTAGTTGGAAGGGTAGTAGCAGCACTATTTTTCAATTCCAGTGTGCCGCCTTTAACCTGCGTTAAGCCTGTATAGATATTCACTCCGGTTAAGGTCAGTGTGCCGCTGCCATCCTTAATAAGATTACCGGTGCCTTTTATATAGCCTGTTGAAGTGCCGGTGCCATTACCGAAAGTGGTGGATACGTTTTGATTTACAGTGAGTGTGGTGCCGTTCAAAGTAATTACCTGCGATTGGCCTGAATTGTCGGCCCATTGCGTTGCCAGGGAAGAGATCGTTTGACTGGTATTGTAAAAATTCAGGGCTGTGCTGTTTTTTGTGATCTGAGACATCAATACTGGACCCGTACCTAAATTTGACCCCGTATTGATGGTCAAAGTGCCTCTAATGATCCTGGTACTGTCGGAGTAGGTGTTGAAAAAGCCGGAACCGTTTTGTGCATTGAGTATTAAAATACCTGGACCTGTTTTTTCAAGGCCTCCGGTACCTGTAACAGTGCCGTTTAGCTGAAATGCCGCAAGCGAACCCGATGAACTGCTCGTTGAATCATCCCCGATCATTACACCAATTGCCGCGAGTTTAGAGTTGTAAACCGGATTCAAAGTGATATTGGTTGGAAGTGTGATGGTGTCGGTGGCCCTTGCAAAGTCGTAGAAATCAAGAGCAGAACCAAAAGTATAACTGTTGGTTTTGCTGTATGGCCCCAGTCCATATACATTGATAACACTGGGAGAATAAGTAATGGTTGAGTTCCCCGGAGTTGACAATTGAAGGTTCAGCTTACTATAGTTATTGATGGTTATTGAACCTGTTGTAAGACAGGTGGAAGTATTTGTAACCACCCAGGCAGCATTAACCCCGGCAGCATCGCCTATTACCCAATTACCTGTCATAGTGCTTGCTGCTGCATTTAGGCAAACTGCACCTCCATCCGTTGCAATACCACCCCCACCTAAAAATGTTGAAGTGTAACCATTGTCGTCAATTGTTCCGGACGCCACGGCAACGCCGGTTATATAATGTCCGTAGCCCCCCAGGTTAATATTGATCATATCACCTGTTCTCTTTTTCAAACTGGCATTACTGGCCCAGGCTTCGAAAGTAACATCACTGTTGTATTTGACACTTCCAAAGGCTATAAAGTTTTGATTTGTAGCATTGGCAAAAGATCCTTTTGTATTTGCCGAGCCACCATTATCGACTTTAAGGCTGCCACTGATAGTTAAAGGTACTCCGTTAGAAGAGCCAAAGGTTGAGGCATTTGTGACTGGCGTTACATTCATATAAACACTGCTTCCTGTCGAATACAAGCCAATTGTGTCAGCTCCCGTTACCGACAACGAAGTGAAATTTTGCATAGAGCCGCTTGAACCGGAACTGGCTGCAATAGTCAGGCGTGCATTGTCCATCTCAATAGGGTTATTCTCAAGTGTTGTGAGAGGGTTATAACCTCCGGCTTTCTTTCCCAGGGTTAGTGTTCCGCCGTTTACGTAAATAGTACCACTGAACGTGGAAGCAAGGTCACTGCCAATCTGCAATTCGCCGGAGCCAATTTTTGTAAAGCCATTAGTGCCGTAAATAACCGGGTTGGTTGATGTGTTGCCGATAAATGAGGTGCCTGTGCTCACGTTGACGGTACCCGGCGATGTCAGTGTAATTCCATTAGATGTCGTACTTGCATCAATTTTATAATTATTGACAAGTGAAATCAACTTGTCAGCGACTACAGGATTGGTTACAGTTAGCTGTCCGGCAGTTCCCTCCAGTTGCGCGTATCCGTTGGTTATCCAAACGCTGTTGGCATAGCCGCCTCCTGCACCGTTGGCATTCTGTCCCCAGTTTGAAGTCGTGTTGTCCCAATTTTTTGTATTGCTGGAATAAACGTCAAGTTTTGGAACAATCGTTTGATTATTGGAAACTGGCAGAGATGCTGAACCAGACACAACTACCGGACCTGTACTTGAGAAAGCAAAATTGCCAATAGGCGTGGCCGTGATACTAATATTTTTTGTCGAAGTAGCACTGCCGGTCAAGTCGGCACAAAGTAGGAGGTAGCCTGTTGTGCCGGCAGGGATGCTTGTAAACCCTGTATTGAAAGTAAGTGTTTGTGATGAGCCCACAGTAGCGCTAATGGTACCTACCAGGGTTGCGCTGGTAAGACTATTAGCATCATTTTGGTAAAGTTTGAATTTCAGGATGTCAGTAGAGCCGCTGTACGTACCCGAACTTGTAACAAGTTTTACCGACGTTGGCATAACGTCCGCGTTGCTCACAATTACTTTGAAAGCGGCTAATAAGTTATCCGTACTACCTACCAGCATATTTCCTGCCAGCGGGTGTGCAGTTGAAATGGCCGCCTGCGGACCAACAATGGTTTGTGTATTGCTGGCAGGCGCAGGATCAGTACCAAGCTTTGCTACTTTACTACCCCACGAACTGATAAAATTGAGGTTAGTGAAACTGGTGCTGGTGATCGATAGTGTTTTGGTTAGGGTTGCGGTGGAATTAACATTGGCCGTTAGCATAAGATAACTGTAGCCTGCATTCGCAATTTGAAGAAAACCGGAGTTAAACGTAAGGGTTTGCCCTGACGCAAACGAAGATGCTGAAATGGTCCCGACAAGGGTTGCGCCTGTTAATGTGTTTGCACTGTTCTGCCATAAACTAAAACTGGTGATATCACCGGCCACATAGGTTCCCGCTGTTTTTAAACTAACGTTTTGGATGTTCACAAAACCGGTGCTTAAGTTGGTTACATTCAATTGGTAAGTCGCGATCTGGTTATCAATAGTGCCCTGTGTGATATTTCCGGCGGCAGGATGCACCTGCAATATGTTAATTCTCGGCCCGTTAATTGTTTTCACCGGGCCAACGGTGGCAGGGTCGGTCCCGGCTTTTACCACGGTTTCGCCACTGGCACCGGTAAAACTAAAGTTGGCTAAAGCTGTGGCAGTAATATTTACAGTATTCAGATCAGTGCCGGAAAGCGGCACATCTGCCGTAACGAACAGGTATTGCGTTGAACCTGCTGATATCGGGCTGCCTGTACCGGAAAAAACAAGTGTGGCAGGCGCAGATCCAAAGGTTGTAATGGTTGCTATCAGTGTTGGGCTGATCGTATTATTAGCATTATTCTGGTAAAGACTAAAGCGCGTAATATCCGTGCTCGGTATGTAAGTTCCCGCAGTGGTTACAGTTATACCTGTAGGAATGACGGTATTAAATGATGCATCAATTTTGAATGTTGCCAGAATGTTGCCCGTCGTGTTTTGATCAATGGTTCCCGCTGCGGGATGAATAGCCGTAATGGTTGCCAGCGGACTTTTTATGGTTAGCACATTTCCCGCAGCACTGCCTGTAACCGCCACACCGGCACTTACACCGGTGTTGACCAGGTTACCTGTAAACGTCCTGTTATTTGTCGCACCTAAAGCCACATCAGCAATCAACAAATATCTTTTTGCCCCGGTGAGCCCGGTTTGGCCGGTAATGGTGAAGTTCAAGGTCGGCGACCAGTTCTTTCCAGCGCCCGATATGCTGCTTTCCCCGAGATCCTTGACGCCGTTATTATTGGCATCATAAATAATTTGAAAATTGGAAAGATCAGTTGCATTGGCTGTACCTGTTGCCGTGATGCTAATCCCGGTAAAATTAAAAGTCGCAGAACAACCTGTTGGCGTTAACATAAATCCGAACAGGGGAACATTTGAAGCGTTAACTAAAACATTTCCTGTGGCAGGCGTGCCGGTATTGTCGAGCGCAAATGATGGTGCATTGCTTGTTACAGCGATGGTGAAATTACTGTTATTGGCTGCGGCATTAAATGCCAGCACTCTTATGTAGTAGGTTGTTCCTGAAACAAGGCTTATATTTTTTGTTTCGGGGTCAGAGCCGCTGTTCGACTGATCGAGATAACTTGTGGAGACAGGGCAGCCTGAACTATTATAGATTTCCCAGTCCACGTTTCCGCCACTGCCACTAAAACCCGATACAGTAATTGTATGATTTACCGTGCAAGACGGCGTTATTTTATACCAGACATCATTAGATCCAAAAGGAGCATTGAACGTTGAGTTGACCAGGGAACCGTTCACCGCAGGCGCATTGATTGTTAAAGGTATGGCGTTTGCGCAAAGGTCGTTAACATCGCTAATGATCAGGGTTGCTGTATTGCTGGTGAATGTGCAACTGCTGGTGGTTACAATACACCTGTAATAGTAGGTGCCAAAAGTTGTGGAAATTGCTGGGCTTACATCAAGATCGGCAGTAGTGTTGTTCGCATAGGTTATGCCTGTGGGGCTGCCATTGGAAACGTTTGCCCATCCGCTCGTGCCGTTGGCGCTGTATTGCCACTGGTAGCTGGTTACGGTGCCGCTGGCAGTGACTGAAAATGTGGTAGTTGCGCCCCCGGGATTTGATACATCATTTGCGGGTTGGCTGGTGATGGCATTAACCGTCAACGCTAATGTGGATGCGGCGCTTGATCCGCAACTGTTATTAGCTGTCACCGATAACGTGCCACTCGTAGCGGTTAGTGAAAAATTAATAGTTGCAGTGGCAGTCGTACCATTGGTGATAGTGGCCCCTGTTCCGGAATAACTCCAGGTATACGAAGTAGCGCCCGGAACAGCGGCAATACTGTAGACGTTACCGGTAGACCCTGCACAAAATGTCGCGTTCCCGGTAATACTTCCCGGTGTTACCGGTACCGAAATGGTTGTTATGGCGCCTGATATGTTACTGGTAACAGAGAGTGAACAGGTTCCCGTCACAATACAATAATAGTAAAGCGTTCCGGCAACTGCTGTGGAGGGTGTGTAACTGGCTGTAGTTGCAGCCGGTATCAGGGTGCCACCTGTATTTGAAGCGGCACTATTGCTATACCACTGATACGTCAAGGCGGTGCCGGATGCGGTTACAGACAGGGCTGTAGCTGCGGCGTTGAGGCAAAGACTTTGTATTGCAGTGGAAGGCTGGGCCGTAATAGTTGGAAATCCTGTAACTATTACAGCTCCGGAAATATTTGACGTAATGCTGCATCCGTTCGAGTTGGTAACGATACAGTAATAATACAAAGTGCCGGCTACTGTGGTTACGGGTGTATACGATGAAGTTGTGGCGCCGGCAATCAAAGTACCCCCGCTGTTTGAAGCAGTGGTATTGCTATACCATTGGTAGCCACTTATCGAGCCACTGCCCGCCGCTGCGGTGATCGATAAAGCGGTTGCTGCAGCGTTAAGACAAAGATTTTGAGGGGATGTGGATGGCTGAATACTAATGGAGGGTAGAGCATTTACTGTTATGGCGCCGGAGATATTTGATGTTGCTGTACACCCGTTTGAATTTGTAACGATGCAATAATAATAAAGCGTTCCGGTCGCCGCCGTCGACGGGCTGTAACTGGAAGCAGTTGCCCCCGCAATCAACGTGCCGCCACTGTTGGATGCGGCAGCATTTTTATACCACTGGTAACCACTGATTGAACCACTACCTGCAGACGCGGTTACGGACAAAGCAGTTGGGGTGCTGTTTAAACAAAGATTCTGAGTGGCAGTGGAAGGCTGAACTGAGAAAGCGGGTAACGCATTAATGGTGATGGCACCTGAGACGTTACTCGCCAAAGTACATCCGTTAGAATTGGTTACTACACAATAGTAATAAAGAACGCCGGCGACTGTTGTTTGTGGAGTGTAAGAGGTGGAAACTGCACCTGCAATTAAAGAGCCTCCGCTGTTTGATGCTACGCTGTTACTGTACCATTGGTATCCCGTAATAGATCCGCTTCCTGCTGTTGCAGCTATTGACAGAGTGGTTGCAGTAGCATTTAGGCAAAGCGTTTGTGCTGCAGTTGATGGTTGGGTCGTAAAGGACGGTAAAGCATTAACCGTTATTGCTCCTGACACGTTTGATGTGACTGTACAGCCATTCGAATTGGTAACAATACAATAATAGTAAAGCGTTCCGGTCGCTGCAGTCGATGGGTTGTAACTGGAACCAGTTGCTCCTGCTAACAAGGTGCCGCCACTGTTGGATGCAGCAGCATTTTTATACCACTGGTAACCACTGATTGAACCACTACCCGCCGATGCGGTGACAGACAATGCGGTTGGGGTGCTGTTTAGACAAAGACTCTGCGTGGCTGTGGAGGGCTGAACAGTTATCGAGGGCAGCGCATTGATTGTTATCGCCCCGGAAACGTTGGACGCAGTGCTGCAGCCATTTGAGTTGGTAACAACGCAATAATAATACAAAGTGCCGGTAACTGAGGTCAACGGTGTATACGATGCGGATGTGGCGCCGGCAATTGATGTGCCGCCACTGTTTGAAGCTGAAGCATTTTTATACCACTGGTATCCACTTATCGACCCGCTGCCTGCACTGGCAGTTATAGACAAAGCTGTAGCGGCACCGTTCAGGCAAATATTTTGTACCGAAGTAGAAGGTTGTGTTGTAAATACCGGAATGGCGTTCACCGTTAGTGTTCCCGTAGCGCCGGAACCGCCGCTGCCATTGAATGTAGGTGAAGTAGACCCAAGGGCTATTTTGTAGCCCGAACCTGATGCTGTCGTGGCGGGCATGGTAAAAGATTTGGTAATGCCCGTTGTTTGTCCACCGTTGGAATTCGAATAGCTTACCCCTGTCGTCGTAAAAGTTCCTATTGAAGTATAAGGTGTGCCACCCGTTGATGAGCTAAGATAAACGGTATAAGTAGTGGAGTTTGTATAATAATTTGATGAACCATTGCCGTTGGTGGTTCTGAAAGTAA
Source organism: Chitinophagaceae bacterium UBA7600 (assembly GCA_002478885.1). Classification (GTDB taxonomy): domain Bacteria; phylum Bacteroidota; class Bacteroidia; order Chitinophagales; family Chitinophagaceae; genus DLKC01. The sequence continues at coordinate 10,534 of DLKC01000059.1, read as the reverse complement.
TAGTAAAGTTTGAACCGGCACACAGAGGCGATCCGCTAAGGCTTGTTACCGAAATTGATTGGCCTTGTGTTAAGAAGGCATTTAGTAAAAAAAATAAACAGAAAAACGATGTTGAAATAAAAGGCAGTATGCGCCTTTTTTTTGTAGCGCCCATAAACGTAAACAGGCCGAGGCACTTCGTCCAAACCTGGTTACAAAGAATGCAGTCAACTATAAAAATTAGCCTTTCTGAAAGCGTGATGTTGGGCTGATTATTAAGGGGTGACCACCGGAAAGGGGTTTTGGTTGGAAGCTGACACATGGTTTTTATGGTATTGGTCAAAAAGGCAGTATTCCGAAAAAATCCGGAATGCTGCATTAATGAAATGGAAAAATACAAATCCTTTGCTATATAATGGGGTGATTAGAAAGTATATCTAATATATGCGCTTTTTTTAATGAGAATTTAATAGGAGGGATTCTGAAGCGATCATGACTTGCGCAAACGGCCAGGACGTAAATGATGATAACCATTTAGGCCGGAGCAGTTGTTTCAGGCGAACTGAATTAGTTATTTTTCCAGGTGTGTGTTGGTTTTTTGTACCTGGCGCCAAGATCCATTTTGAGCTTTTGTTGCGTCGCACACTTCAGCGACCGGAATATTAGTCAGCAACTTTTTTTAACAATGTGGGAGATGTATAATGTGCGGGTTGACACAAAAGCAACCATACTACAATTGCTATTGGTCGTCCAAACTTTGCTGAAGAAAGATGGTGGCGTACAAGTGAGTGACACAACAATAGCCGGGAAAGGTTGGGAAGCTGGTAATCAAGATACACTTCTCTTAAAATCGGTTCATAAAAAAGCCGGCGTAAGGTTATTACTGCCGGCTTTTTTTTGCTGCAATCGTATTACTGAACGACAATTTTTGTTGTAATGTAGGTTGCGTCATTAAACAACTTGACAAGATACGTGCCTTTGGCAGTCGTGCTTGGAAGCAACACCTGTTGTGTTGCAATGCCACCCGCATATTCAATAACACGGTCGAATATTTTTTGTCCTGCCGAATTGTAAAGAGACAGGTTATACCGGCCGGCAACAAGATTGTTCAATTGTATATTAAACGCATTGTTTACTACAGGATTTGGATAGAACCTGACTGTGGCGTTACCTGCTCTTATATTAACGTTGATGACTTCTGTATAGTCAATACTGCCGTTTTTGTCGATCGTCTTTATGCGATAGAAATTATTTCCCGTAACAGGCTTACCATCTAATACCGCATATTGATTAACCGGCTTGTTATTATTTAAAGCTGTTGTTGAATTGATCGATTCAAACGTAATGCCATTTATTGATTTTTGTAGTTCGTAATGATCAATATTGATTTCGTTCAAAACTTTCCATTCAACATTGATACCCGGCCCCTGCTGGCCGGCTTTCAAATCAATGATTGTTACCGGTAAGATGATATTATTGGCGTTTACTACCGAGAATTTCGTGAATGTATTAATGCCCTTTTTCAACCCATATACGTCAGGGCTTATGTTGTAAGTATATTTAGCAAAGATCTCGGTGTTATTTGCTGCCGGTATGAAATTCTGCATATCAGTGGTGGCTGAATTGTTTATAAACAACCCGGAATAGTTTTTCTGCACCAGGTGATTGTCATTAAACAGATAACCGGTTTCGATCTCATCCTGGAGACTGGGGAATGCAGTGGAAGTCCAATCGCGCTTTGTAAAATAAAGCTTCATAGAGGCTTGTATGTTGGTGCCATTTGTAGGTGTTACATACCAGATTCTGTTAACCCTTGGCTGAGGAGTATTGAGCAGGTCTCCCTTGCCTACAACCACCGTAAAATTATCGGTTGCAAATCCATTCATATTTAACGACATCCTGTTTGCAGAGACCAGGTCGGCTCCTACCGGGAAGAAGACATCAGAATTTCCTGAAACATTCATAATACGGAAACCGTTGGCACCCGTGGAAATAATGGGGTATCCGGCGCCATCGCAGGTACAGATATAACTGCTGCTGTAAGTGGTATTTCCGGTAACCCACGGTGTATTAGGCGCTGTAAGTGTTCCCCCACTATTGGACCATGTGAACAAATGATCGCCGGTTGTGAAGATTCCTTTGGTTAAAACAAGGTTTCGGTTAACCGAGATGCTTGTGTTGAGGTTTACATTACCAGCTGGCTTATTGATCTGTATACTGTAGAATAACTCTGTTGCATTCACTGAACTTATTCCCTGCGTTGATGAACCGGTAAAATATACCGATCCTGTGCCGTATTTAAACCCTTTGCCAACAGCATTTACCTGGTTGTCCCAGTCTCCCTGCACCTCGATAACGCCTCCACCGAGTGACATATCAATTGTTCCGGCATTTACTATTGATACGTTTCCAGCGGCGGTCAGGTAGCCGAGAGAAGAGAAGAAGTTCAGTGAGCCTCCATCTACCGTAAGATTTTTACAAACAGCGCCTGAGTTGGTTATATATGGCGCCTGGGCCGTTATTGGTATAGTTACATCAACGGAGATAGTAGGCACTTTGCCATCGGCCCAGTTCCGGCAGTTAAACCAATCGTTATCGGCCAGGCCGGTCCAAAGTCCCGGAGTGCCCGACGGTACTGTTATTGTTGCACTGCCACTGATATCTGTTCCACTAGGGTTACAGCCTCCATTGGTCAGGGTGCCGATAGTATAGGTAGTGGTCGCCGACGGGCTCACATTAACCGATATGCTTGGAGCTGTTCCGCTGAAAGGGATATTGCCTGGCAATAAAGTTCCTGATAGGGTGCCGGAACCGGTAACTGCCATCGACAATGTTGCCGTTCCGCCACAAATAATCTGCGATCCGCTAAGAACCGCCGTAGGGGCTGCTTTAACTGTTATGGTTCCGGTTGCAGTAACCGACGAGCAGGTTCCAGACGTTGTAATGGTGTAATTATAGGTTCCCGCAGTGTTGGGAGTACCGCTAAGCGTAAAGGCACCGGCACTATAAACGCCGGTAACTCCCGGAGGCAGACCAGTAGCCGATGCGCCGGTTGCCGTTCCGCCTACAGCAAACACGATATTTGATATTGGCGTATTAATACAAGGAGTTTGAGATGTACTTCCCGACGATAGGTCGAGTGTTTGTGCCTGCACGGTTATTGTTCCGGTTGCACTGGTAGGGTTACAGGTGCCGGTCGTTGTAATCGTATAGGCAAACGTACCTGTTTGCGTCGGCGTTCCCTTTATAAAGAAGTAAATACCATTAAACGAAGTGGTAAGTCCTGGGGGCAGGCCGGTAATAGTAGGACCTGATGCTGTACTTCCTACTGAATAAACGATATCAGTCAATGGCGTGTTGGCACAAACAGTTTGCCCATCCGTTCCGGGTGCTGATTCCAGGTTGATGAAAGTGGACAGCGTGCCAAATGAGATATCGTCCAGGCCAAAATCATTTCCACCTAAAGCGGCTTGCAAATCATTGATGTAAATATTAGCGGTTGTCGTAGTCGGCCCGGAAGTCCAGGTGCCGTAAAACCTTGTCCAATTATCTGCGGATCCGGCGGTTTCACCATGGTTAGAGAGAATCGCGGTCGTCCCGACAAGCGTTCCGTTTACGCTGAACCTTAATTGTGCATTATTGCCGGCACTGTTTAAACTCATTGCCCATGCAGAAAAATAATACGTTGTATTTGGAAGAACATTGACGGTCTGTTTCCATATTACAAGTGTATTGCCATGCCCGTTAACCAGCATGAAGTTTCTTGCCCCACTGGTATTACCCGTATGGTCTTGCCCCCAGAAGTTAGTATGAACATTTTGTCCGTTGGTTGACACGGAATAGCCATTATTTCCACTGTCATCATACAGTTCGCCCTGACCTGCCGGCACAAGGCCAGGAAGATCGGGTTTGTAATTGTAATCACTTGTAAAACCTGTGTTGCCACTTGTGAAATCGCCATTTACCACCAGGTCCTGGGCAACGCTGATGGAGCCACTACCAGTACAACCTGCAGGTGAAGTTGCTACAACTGTATAAAAATCGGAAACGTCGACATCTATCACTGACGTAGTTTCACCTGTACTCCATAAAAATGTAGAGCCGGCTACTGAAGAGGTTGCAGTTAAGCGCACTTTTCCGGCAACAACGCAATAGTCCGCTACGACTGTTACAACGGGGAGTGGGTTTACTGTTAAGGTCACATTTTGCGTAGATGTGCAGCCCGCTGCATTTGTAACGGCAGCTGTATAAACGATAGAGCCGGCTGCTGTTGGTGTTACACTAATGGAAGAATTGGTAGGCAATGGATTACCTGCATTTGCCGGCAGGCCCGCAGAAGCTGAAGGTGCGGCTGTCCAGGAATAGTTGTAAGCAACTGCAGGAAGGGAAGCCTGTACCTGGAAATTATCTATCTGTACGTTGCCCGTGCCAGTGTTTGCAACGGTAAGCTGAAAGGCAAGTGAGCTGGACGGATTATCTGTTGCGGCAGGCAGGTTTAGAACTGCTTCATACCAGGTCCCTGCATTTGTAAGGGTTAAAGCATTTGCGCCTACGGATGTGGTAATTCCTGTAGTTGTGAACGCACCCCCGTTCAAACTGTAAGACACGGTAACTGTGTTTGAGCCACCATTATTTCTGCTTGCCTCATAATATATTTTGAAAGTTTTGTAGCTGGAAAGTGATGTTCCACCCAGCGTAAATATCCAGTTTTTGTTGGGAATCGTCGTGATTGCATTTCCAGCCGTCGGGTTAGCTGTAAAGGCATTCGGAACCGTTGCGGTACTGCCTGCTGTAGTTCCCCAAACCGCAGTGCCCGAAACTGTACTGGTTATGCCTGAGGCCAGTGTTGGTGCCAGCGTTGCGAAACTTGTTCCGCTGTTAAAATCATAATTGACGATCGTAGTTGCTCCACCGGTCGGTGCAGATACCACAAGATTACTGGACCCACCGAGGCAAATAGCAGAAGGAGTTGCAATCACAGAAGTGATCACAGGGGGAGCATTTACCGTGATAGCAGCACTTCCACTTTGTGACTGCGAGCATCCGTTATTATCAGAAACGCTCACCAGTGTATAGGTAAAGACACCGACGGTTCCCGTTGGTTGCGACACCGTTGCAGTGCTGCCCGCAGATGTTACTATTAAGTTTCCACCTGCGTTAATTTTATACGTAAAAGTATAAGGGGCTGTTCCTGTTGCACCTGTAAAAGTGATGATTGGCGCTGTTCCGCTCTGGCATACAGATGCCGTCCCGCTGATGGTCGCCGTTGGCAACGGATTGACGGTCACAGTTACAGGTTTAATATCATAACACCCAGCTGCTGTCGTTCCTTTAATATAATAGGTGCCTGCAGTGGCGGTAGATGGCGTTGTATAGGATAAAGTCGCCGCCGCATCTTTCCAATACGTGTAGGTCAGTCCGGCTGTTGAACCTGCTGTTACCGCACCTGCGGTTAAATTAGCTGTTCCCGGGGAACAAACGGGTGCCGGATTAGTGATTACGACGGTTGGTGTCGGATTAACAGTTACAATCACCAGTTGGATATCAAAACATCCTGCGGCAGTGGTTCCCTTGATATAATAGGTACCCGCACCTGCTGTAGCAGGAGTGGCATAAGCTGCTGTTGCATCGGCGTCCGTCCAGTAAGTGTATGTTAAACCGGTAGTAGAACCTGTTGTAACAGCCGCTGCAGTTAGGTTAATGGTAGCAGGAGAGCAAACGGCCGCGGGATTATTAATAACCACTGTAGGTGACGGGTTTACCGTTACGGTTACAGCTTTAATGTCAGAGCAGCCTGAGGCGGTAGTGCCTCTGATATAATAAGTGCCGGCGCCGGCTGTAGTCGGGGTCGGATAGGCAATGGTACCTGCTGCGTCAGTCCAGTAACTATAAGATAAGCCAGCAGTAGAGCCCGACGTTATTGCTGCCAGGGTAAGGTTAACAGTTCCGGGGGAGCAAACCGCTGAAGGGTTGTGGGTGATAACGGTTGGCGTCGGGTTAACGGTTACTGTCACTGACTTAATATCAAAACAACCTGCTGCAGTCACTCCTTTAATATAATAAGTTCCAGCTCCGGCGGTTGTTGGTGTAGGATAAGCTACGGTTGCTCCCGCATTCGTCCAATAGGTATAAGTTAAACCTGTTGTGGAGCCTGCTGTGATCGCAGCCGCTGTTAAGTCAACGGTGGATGGTGAACATACTGCCGCGGGGTTGGTAATCATCAACGCCGGGGTAGGGTTAACAGTAACGGTTACCGGTTTAATATCAAAACATCCCGCAGCCGTGGTTCCTTTGATATAATAAGTACCCGCTCCGGCTGTAGCCGGGGTTGCGTAAGCTATCGTTGCTGCCGCATCCATCCAGTAAGTATAAGTCAGGCCTGCCGTTGATCCTGCATGCACAGCATTGGCAGTTAAGTTAACAGTAAGTGGGGAACATACAGCTGCCGGATTATGGGTAATAACCGTTGGCGCCGGGTTCACAGTTACACCGTAGATGGTTGGAGACGCTGCATCACAACCATTGATGTCAGTATAATTGACAGAAACGGATTTAGCACCGGCTGTATTCCAGGTGATCGTGATGGTATTGTCGGTCAGGCTTCCACCGGAGGCTATTATACCGCCGTTCACGTTCCAGGTATAGTCTGTCTTACCGGTTTCAGTGGTATATATATTACCGGTAGAATTTTGACATACCGGTCGCGGCCCCGTTATGGTTGGGGATGCACCCACTGCATTAACAACCGTTGCTGAAGTTGCGCCTGCACATCCGTTTGCATCGGTATAGTTGATACTGATTGATTTAGCCCCGGCCGATAACCAGGAAACAGTGATACTGTTATCCAAACTGGTACCCCCGGCAGTAACAGTACCATTTACCACGTTCCATGCATAATTAAATTGGCCGCTTTCGGTTGTATAAACATTGTCGGTTGAACCAAGACAAATAGGATTTGGACCAGTAAGTGTCGGGTTGGGTAAAGCATTTACGGTAATAACGATTGGGCCAAAAGAAGACGTGCAACCATCCGCATTTGTTACATCAACGGTTACCTGGTCATTGTTTGCAAGACTATTGCTGCTAAATGTATTGGAAGCACTGTTTTGTACACTTACACCATTTACTTTAAAATCATAATTGTTGAAACCTGCTGTTGCTGTAAACGCGACACTCGACCCGTCACAAATAACAGCGTCGTCATTGGTAGTACCGGACGTTTCACTCGCGGTAAGTGTGCCTGCCGGTAGTGCCTTAACCGTGATTATGACTGGGCCAAATGAAGATATGCAACCATTCGCGTTAGTGACGTCTACAGTCACCTGGTCATTGTCTGCAAGCACGCTGCTGTTGAATGTATTAGCCCCCCCGTTTTGCACACTTACGCCGTTTACTTTGAAATCATAGTTGACAAAGCCAGCACTTGCAGTAAATACCACAGCATCTCCGGCACAGATAACATCGTCATCACTCGTCGTGCCGGAAGCTTCGCTCGCAACAAGAGTGCCGGTCGGAAGCGCGTTTACGGTTATAACGATCGGTCCAATCGATGATCCGCAGCTGTTGGAATTGGTAACATCAGCAGTGATGATATCATTGTCAGCAAGGCTGGCGGTACTAAAAACATTAGAGGCACTGTTCTGCACGCTTATACCGTTAACTTTAAAATCATAGTTGCTAAAACCTGCAGTCGCAGTAAACACCACGTTGTCACCTGCACATATAACACCGTCGTTCGCAGTGCCGGAATTTTCTGACGCAGTCAGAGAACCGGTTGGCCGTGCCTTCACAGTAATGGTTATGGTGTTCAATGTGGCTGAGCAACTGTTGGCGTTCGTTACGTCCACAGTAACTGCAGCACCATTCGTGAGGGTGGTGGAATTATAAATGTTTGAAACACCGCTTTGAACAGTGGTTCCATTTACTTTGAAATCGTAATTGGCAAAACCGGCAGGTGCGGTAAAATTTACGTTGGCGCCAGCGCAAATGATACCATCATTGCTTAGATTGCCTGAATTTTCTAAAAAGGTAAGGACACCACCAGGTAATGGATTCACTGTTATTATTACCGGCCCGAATGATGATATACAACCATTGGCATTTGTTACATCTACAGTAACGGAAGCCCCGTTTGTCAGGCTGCTGCTGTTAAAGGTATTTGCAGCGCCGTTTTGTACCATGATGCCATTCACTTTAAAATCATAATTACTAAATCCTGCAGTGGCGGTGAATAGGACATTTGTTCCGGGACAAATCGCGTTATCGTCGGCAATACCGGAATTTTCGGTCGCCGCAAGTGTGCCTGTAGGTAAATCAAACACAGTAATCACGACGCCGCTGGACGTCTTCGAACAACCATTTGCATTTCTGGCGTCAACGGTAACATTATCATTGTTCGAGAGTGATGTGCTGCTAAAAATATTTGAAGAGCTGTTTTGTACAGTTATACCATTTACTTTAAAAATATAATTCGCCAGGCCAGGTGTAGCCGTAAACACTACGTTGGCACCCGCACATATTGTATTGTTATTAGGTATACCAGAGGTTTCTGTTGCAGCAAGAGTAGGATTCGGAAGTGCACGGACAACTACGGTCAAAGGACCGAACGTTGATATACATCCGTTTGAATTAACAACGTCGACTGTTACAAAACGGGTTCCCGCAGCTAAAGGCGCTGTACTAAAGGTATTGGAAACACCACTTTGAAGGCTTACGCCGTCTACTTTGAAATTATAACTGGTAAACCCGGCGCTTGCGGTAAAAGTTATATTGTCACCCACACAAACCACATTATCGTTATTGGCATTGCCGGACGTTTCAGTTGCGGTAAGCGTTCCTGCAGGCAAGGCATTTACGGTAATTGCCTGGGGACCAAACGTTGATAAACATCCATTTGCATTGGTGACATCTACCGTAATGGATGAACCATTCGTCAACGTTGTCGTAGTGTAGGTGTTGGATGAACTGCTTTGAACCGCCGAACCATTCACTTTGAAATTGTAGTTACTGAATCCGGCAGTCGCGGTAAAAGTAACAGCATCTCCCTGGCAGATAATGTTATCATTTACGGTGCCGGAATTTTCTGTGGCTGTAAGTGTTCCGGTAGGCAAAGGATTTACGGTAATAACAATTGGTCCGAATGTAGTACCGCAATTGAGCGTGTTGGCTACGTCGACCGTTACGGATGCCCCATTGGCTAACGTTGAGGTATTATAAATATTTGAGATCCCGCTTTGAACGGTAGTGCCATTTACTTTGAATGTATAAGCAGCATAACCTGCCGTCGCTGTGAATTTAACAGCCGCTCCGGTACAGATAATATTATCATTGTTCGTAATCCCTGAAGTTTCTGTAGCCACCAGTGATCCTGTAGGAATTGGATTTACAGTAATATTTATTGAAGAAGTTGAAGCGCTGCAGCTTCCATTAGATATTGTCCAAACCAGGACATAGGTACCCGTCGTTGTTACAGCAGGGGTGAAAGTTGCTGTCGGACTGCTCAGATTGCTAAACTGGGTTAGTAAGGTACTCGGGCCACTGGTGATTGACCATGCGCCGGTGCCATTGACCGGGGCATTGGCTGCAAGCAACGTGCTGGCGGTGTTGGAACATATTGCCTGATCAGGGCCGGCGTCTGCGGTTGTTGGCGTTGCGTATACCTGGAGTGTTGCTGAGTTGCTGTTTACACTGGAACAACCACTTACACTTACCACACATCGGTAATAATACGTTCCATTAGCTGCTGCCGCAGCCGGTGTTACTGTCAGTGTGGAAGTTGATCCGTTGGCATAGGTAATGTTTACAGGTGTGCCATTGGTAACATTAGACCAGGTGGAGTTGTCCGGACTATACTGCCATTGATAACCAGGGGCCGTGCCACCCGCAGTTACAGTAAATGTTTTTGCTGTACCTGCACAGGTTGTTTGATTGGTTGGCTGCCCGCTAATGGATGCTGCTGTGTTTACTACAATATTTACGGCATCTGTTGAAACGGAGCAGGGGCCGTTGGATATAGTCCAGGCCAATGCGTAGGTTCCGGTTCCTCCCGCAGGTGTGAATACCGCATTCGGACTATTTACGTTACTAAACTGCGATAATGATGTACTGGGCCCACTCGTAATCGACCATGATCCACTGCCATTAACAGGTGTATTAGCTGCTAGTACGGTATTGGAGGTTGTTGTACATATTGTCTGATCTGTGCCTGCTACCGCTGTTGTCGGCGTCGCATAAACCTGGAGCGTTGCTGTATTGCTGTTTGTTACAGAACAGCCATTTACACTTACTACGCAACGATAGCTGTAAGTGCCATTGACAGCTGCTGCACCTGGTGTTACGGTTAGTGTAGCTGTGGTGGCGTTGCTGTAAGTAATATTTGCAGGTGTTCCGGTAACCACATTATTCCAGGTAGCACCATTAAAATATTGCCACTGGTAAGTGGGGGTGGTTCCTGCTGATAGCGTCACACTAAACGTTTTTGCTGTACCTGCGCAGGTTGTTTGATTGGCTGGCTGTCCACTAATAGTTGCAATCGTATTTACGGTGAGCGCCACCC
>DLKC01000030.1 GCA_002478885.1 Chitinophagaceae bacterium UBA7600 | reverse complement strand
CTTGAACCGAGCGTGGCAAGGGCAGATGCCACGAAGTACAAATGCCGGCGACTAAAAAATATTCCCTTTAAAAAGCAAAGCCCCCCTCGTTATGAAGCCTTTCGTTCTCCGTTGCTTTGTGTTATTTTTGAAAGATACACTGCGTATGCAAGCGCCGGGTAACATTTGACATATTATGACTGCGACCTTTAAAATATTTTCTATATCGGCCGATGATGTAAAAGCGATCGCTGCTTCGGTGAATGAACCGCACCAGCATGATTTCGAGGAGTTGATCATTGGCATTGCCGGGCAGCTTGAACATTTTATTGATTTTAAAACAGCCGTTTTTGACGCTCCTTTTGTAAGCTTTGTTACCAGGCGCAAGGTGCATCGCGTAAGGCCTTTGCTGAAAGAAGGTGCATGCAAAATGTGGGTGATCCGTTTCAGAAGTGAGTTTATTGCCGAGACCACTTTTCAGCTGTATTCCTATTACCACGATAATGCGAACCTGTTATTGAAAACGGGTAACTGTTTTACCAGGCTTGTTTCTGTGTGTGAAATGATGAACGATGAAATGCTGGAACCGGCGCCGGATTACGCGGTGATAAGGCAGCTGCTGAGCGCGTTGTTCACCATGATCGAATCGGAGCGAAGAAAGCAGGTGCCGGAAACCGGTTCGATGAAAACACAAAGTGTGACATTCAAAAATTTCCTGCGGATACTGGAGGAAAATTTTAAGCGGCCTGAAGGGGTTGACTTTTATGCTGAAAAACTTTTTATGAGTAGCCGCAACCTCAACCTGATCTGCCAGGACATATTGCAGCAAAGCGTTTCGGAGATCATCGAGACAAGAAAACTGATCGAAGCAAAAAATCTTTTGATCTCTACCGATAAAACCATTTCTGAAATTGGTTTCGAGCTCGGGTTTAAAGAGAAGGCCTATTTTACCAGCGTGTTTAAAAAGAAGGCAGGGCAAACGCCATCGGCTTTCCGCGACGAAATGAAGCGGATTATTTCCTGATATTACAACAGATTTTCCTGAAACTGTTACCACCGGCCCTGATAGCCGATGCAACTTTGCATTGTCAGTTAACGATAAAGCAAAACATTTAAAAGAACACAAATGAGCATGATCATCAGGTCTTTTACTGCATCGTTGGCAATCCTGGCCATCATCATTACAAGCAGTTGTACCGGTAACAATGGAACAGCGTCGGTAAATCCGTCAGAAACAGATTCGGCTGGTAAGGCGTTGAAACTGCTCACTGCAGCCAATGCCGGTATTGAAAATAACCTGGCTAAGTTTGACACGCTTGACTTTACCGTCTTTAGCGACCAGGAGTGGTCACGCCTGGAGGAAAGCCACGCCAAAGACATAAAAGTTTACTGGCCTGATGGCCACATGACTGTTGGGCTTGAAAAACATATCGAGGACCTAAAGGCGCTTTTTGTATATGCACCTGATACACGAATCAAAGAACACCCGATTCGTTTTGGTTCTGGCAATATGACCGCCGTAACAGGTGTATTCGAAGGCACGTTTACCCGGCCAATGCCAATAGGTAACGGACAATTTATTCAACCAACAGGTAAAGCATTTAAGATGCCAATGGCCACGATAGGCATATGGGGACCGGATGGGGTTATGACAGAAGAACATTTGTTCTGGGACAATAAGACCTATATTGACCAGATCGGTCTTGGAAAATAGTCGGGATCGCCGGCGCTTGTTTATGCGCTGAAAGCATTTTTTAACATCGATGGCCTCTGCGCCGTTAATTATAAAAGCAATGAAACTACAGGAACTGAATAAAATCACCTCGCCATTTGGCAGCACAGAAAAAATGCCGGTGTTGTTTCTTGGCCATGGCAGCCCGATGAACGCAATCGAAGAAAATGAGTTTGTAACAGGTTTTAGAAATGTGGCAAAAACTATAACAAAGCCCAACGCCATTTTATGTGTTTCCGCGCACTGGGAAACAAGAGGCACTTATGTAACTGCCATGCAAAATCCACCTACCATTCATGACTTTGGTGGTTTTCCAAAAGCTTTGTTCGATGTGCAGTACCCGGCACCGGGAAGCCCTGCATTAGCGCAGGAAACAAAGGACACCGTAAAGAAAACAGCCGTAGGCCTTGATGACAAATGGGGACTTGATCACGGCGCATGGTCAGTTATAAAACATTTATACCCTGATGCCGATGTGCCCGTAGTGCAAATGAGCCTTGATTATTATCAAACGCCGCAATACCATTACGAACTGGCAAACGAACTTGCATCGCTGCGGGAAAAAGGCGTGCTGATCGTTGGCAGTGGTAATATGGTGCATAACCTGCGCATGCTTGCGTGGAATAAACTGAATGAAGCTGAATATGGTTTCGACTGGGCTTTGGAAGCCAGCGATAAAATGAAAAAATTTATCCTGAACGATGATCATCAATCGTTGATTAATTACCATGCACAGGGCAAACCTTTTGAACTGTCAATCCCTTCGCCAGAACATTTCCTGCCGCTGCTGTACGTGCTTGCGTTGAAAGGCAAAAATGAAACAGTCAGCCTGTTCAATGATAAAGCCATTGCAGGTTCACTTACCATGACTTCGGTTAAAATAGATAAGGCATAATTGTTATCAAAAATGGAATTAACCTACCTCGTACGACCACGTCAAACCGCGTTGCAAAAGCCGCCGCTGCTGATTTTATTACATGGCATTGGCAGTAATGAAAACGCGTTGTTTGCACTTGCCGAACAGTTGCCGGGCAAATATTTGGTCGTGGCATTGAGGGCGCCCATCGGCCTGGGCGAAAATAAGTATGGCTGGTACCAGGCCGATTTTTCAAGCGGCAAGCCTGTCATCAATCATGCGCAGGAAGTACAAAGCAGGCAAGCCATCATTGATTGTATCGGCCGGCTGAGAGCAATACTTGATTATGATGAGCAGGAGGTTTATCTCTGTGGGTTTAGCCAGGGAGCTATCATGAGTTACAGCGTTGCGTTAACGCGGCCGGATCTTGTAAAAGGTATCGCCATTCTTAGTGGCAGGCTCCTGGAAGAAATAAAACCATCCATGGCGCCCAAAGAAAAATTGCAGCAGCTGCGCATATATATTTCTCATGGCATAAATGATACTGTGCTTCCTGTGCAGTATGCACGTAATGCAGTTGCGTTCTTAACATCACTTGATCTTACGCCAACTTTCAACGAATATCCGGCAGGCCACCAGTTAAATACAGCAATGCACGCTGATCTTGTGAAGTGGCTCGGGTAGGCAGGTCATCCGGTTTAAGAGCCTGCTCAGCGCGAAAGTGCCTGCTTATCGGGTACCCCGCTCCTGTACGCCATAACAGCGATGAATAATATTGGCTCAAAAACTTTCACTTCCATAATTACAGAATACTTTACTTTTATTTTTTTATGCAAGAATGAAAGAAAGGAGCTCTTCAACTGTAAAAAAACTGCGGCCATTACAACTTGCCGCCATCATATTTTTAACCATTTCCGGCGGGCCGTACGGACTGGAATCTTTGCTTACCTATGCAGGTACACACGGTGTGCTGCTCTTACTATTTATAACGCCGTTGCTGTGGGATATTCCCACCATTTTTACCGTATTGGAACTTAACTGTATGATGCCCGTAACGGGTGGATATTACCAATGGGTAAAACGCGCCATGGGTATGCGTTTTGCGTGGTACGAGGGATGGTGGACATGGCTTTACACATTTGTTGACCTGGCGATTTACCCGGTATTGTTCGTGGAGTACCTCGGCTTTTTTGTCCCCGGGATTGAAGCATATAAAATACCTGTTTGCCTTGTCATCATCTGGGGTTCTGCCTGGTTAAATATTCGCGGCATCGTGCCCGTGGGTAAAGCCTCCATTGTGCTCGGCGCCCTGGTGCTGACGCCGTTTGTTATTTTGTTCGCGTATTTTCTTACACACCATGCCGGTGCAATTGAATTACCGTCGCCTTCGCTGCAGGGCATTAAGTTCCCTACGCTTGGTATGGCGCTTTACACCGTTATGTGGAATTTTCTCGGTTGGGATAATGTAACCACCTATGCCGAAGAAGTGGCGCACCCGATACGATCATATCTTAAATCAGTGGCCATTGCATTTGTGTTGATCTTCGTGGTTTATTTTATGGCTGTTGTGGTGGCGATGCAATCAGGGATAGACTACGATGTGCTGAGCAATGAGGGCTTTCCTGCATTGGGTACGCTGGTCGGCGGGCAATGGCTTGGCACATTGATCGCGCTTGGCGGAATGGCCAGCGGCGTGGGTTTATATTCAGCCGTGTTGTTATCCGTGTCACGTGTACCAAAGGTAATGTCAGACGATGAACTGCTGCCAGCCAAACTGCATGAACTGCATCCCAAATACCAATCGCCTTATGTATCGATCATCGGCTGCTCGATGGTGGTAAGCCTGATGGTTATGTGGACCTTTGCCGACCTTATCATTATCGACGTGATACTTTATGGAGCGGCACTTTTCCTTGAATTTGTTACGCTGATTATTCTGCGAAAAAGAGCCCCGGACGAGCACCGTCCGTTTAAAATTCCACTTGGAATTACCGGCCTGTGTATCATGTTTGCTTTGCCGATTGGTGTTTATTCTATTGCGATTGTAGGTGCTTTCTCCGAATCGGGCAGCACGCTAACGCCGGTACTTTTTGCATTGGCTATTTTGCTAACGGGTGAGCTTATCTGGCGTTTTATTATCTGGCGCAACCCGCAGATAAAATTTGCCCGTGTTCCGGTTTCTTCCAATATGGAAGATGACTAATGCTCCAAGGTAGTTAACCACATAGCTCCATAATATGCCACATAGATTTCCTGCTATATACCTATGTGCCTATGTGGTTCAGCTGATGGATATTTTAAGGAAGCGTGTCACGCCTTTGGGGGTAAATTGGGCAAGCAAAACTTATCGCTTGTGCTTATGCGCGGAGCCAAAGATTTATTATGCTAAATGTCTAACTGAGATCAACAACCCGTGCGGGAAATTTTTGTACAAAACTTTTGATCATAGAAGTGATCACTTCATTTTCGGGATACTGGGTTACGAATCTTTTTAACTGGTCAACCTGCATAAAATTCAGGTTCTCCGGAATTTCGCCCATGCCATAAAATTTTCCATTCTCCACAAGCACACAAGCATGTTTGTTGCTGAATGCGGCAGGCTCAAAAATGGCAAAGGTGCCCATCTGCGATTGCATGCTGGTCAGCGCCGTTTCCACGCGTGAATTATATACTTCTACTTCAGGAAAATTGCCGGAAGTTGTTGTAGTCCGGTCAAGAAAACATAATGAGGGGTGCAGTTCGTGCTCCTTCACCATCTTCCACAACATGCGGTGCGCGTCGGTGAACAGGTTAAACGACAGGACTGGTTCAAAGTATTTGCGCTTCTTGTCGATTGCCAGCCTGCGGTAACCTCTTGCATCATCAAATGTGTAAATGCCATAACGGTGTTCAAATCTTTTCTGGCTGATGTTGTGAACAGGCCAAAGTCTTTTGATCTCCACGCTTTCCAATAAACAAGCGGTGAATTCTGTCGGGCATTCTTTGAATGTTACGGAGAAAATATCGCGAAGAAAGTCCTGGCGTTTTTTACTCGTGTTTAATCCGGTGAAATGGCTCACCACGCGTTTCTTCAGGATCTTTGCCTTACCGGTGTAGATCACTTTTCCTTTCTCATCATGAAAATAATATACGCCCGGTGTGTAAGGCAGGTTGTTCACCTGTTCTGCCGGCAGGTTAGGCGGCAGTATCTGTTCCCGGTTCTCTTTTTTCAGGAATTCCTTAATGAGTTTATCACCGCCTTCTGTAACAATTTTTCCAAAGAGCAGGGCAGTAGCATCGGCGTCTCCACCGGCCCTGTGCCTGTTCGATACCTGTATATCCAGTGCCCGGCATATATGGCCAAGCCCGTATTTATGCATACCCGGGAAAGCCTTGCGGCTGAGTTTAAGTGTACATAATTTTTTGGGGTTCCAATCGTAGCCTGCTGCACGCAGGTAATATTTTACAAAGCTGTAATCGAAGTTTACGTTATGGGCGACAAATATGCGGTTGTTCAGCAGGTTGAAGATCTTGTAGGCATGATCTTCAAAGGGCCGGGCAGCTTCTACCATGTCGTTAGAGATGCCGGTTAGCTGCGCAACATAGGGCGGTATTTTGTAGCCGGGGTTTACCAATGTTTCAAAGCGGCCTTCCACTTCGTTACCATTGTGTAGTACAATCGCTATTTCGGTAATTCCATTTCCCTGCGGGTGACTGCCTGTAGTTTCTATATCAACAATTGCGTACATATTTGGTGAAGCAATCTACATTTTTTTTGAGAGAATTTTTAGTGGCCCGGCATAAGAATATTTTATGAGGCTTTCGTTGCGCGAAGTGCCGGCTTATCCGGCATCGCACACTTGAGCGTTCATCACGTTATTCGGCAAAGCAATAACGAAAATGCCAGGGCAGGTATTTGCTCAGTGTCCTTTGTGCGGTTTTTTCTTTGTGTACTTTGTGGTTTATGTTTTTAACCGCAAAGGGCACAAAGATGATTTTATATCAGCAGCAGAAGCACGCCGCAGCACAAGGCTATGGCGTACAAGCGTGCGATCCCGAATCGTACCTCTCGGGAACGATGCTAAAAGTGTGAAGCCGGGCAACAAAATGTGCTTAATTTTTTATCCGGAAATTAATTAAAGGCAACAGGTTCGCTGTCTGTTTAAAAGCGAATATGGTAACTGTTACCTGCTTCTTCAAATGTAACCTCAAGCGGGTGATATTCACTTGCTCTTTGTGTTGGCAGCCAGCCGCGGCCTTTTTTTGAAATGATAAACATGCCCCTGGCATCGCCCATCACAGCGAAGTCTGCAAGCTGCGGCCCTTTGGGAAAATAAGGCACGTGGTATTTTGTATGGATCATGTTTGTCACATCCACAACATCATCTACGACGATCCCCACTTCGCAAATGCCGGTAATGCGTGCTGCAGAAAATTGCCCGGCAGAGGTAAGCTGCCAATCATAATGGGTAATCAGTTCGAGTATGTTCCCGTTGTTATCATGAAAGTAAAACGCTTTGGCATTCCAACTGCTGAAATCAGCAATTTCTTCCTTCGCTGAATAGGGTAATAAGGAAGTGAATGTTTTTACCCATGCAACCGCTGCATGCAGTTTGTTATTTGGTATACCAAAAGCGATATGATAGAATGGATCAGCTTCTTTGCTGTATATAAACTCCAGTTCAGCATTACCGGCAACAAAGCTTATCTGTGACGCCGACTCATTGTCAATTACCAGTTGCATTTTGGCGCCATAGAAATCTCTTGTTGCGGCAATATCATTTGTATATAGTTGAAGTCTCCGGATGATCATGATTACATCAATATTTTTTGCCGATGATCTGCCTGATGGAAAACAAATGCCCGAATAGTACAGCCATTACAATAAAAGAAGGCAGCCACACAAATGGAAAATACAGCACAGCAATATTTGGCTGATCAAAAGCAAATGCCTGGAAAACGAATGGCGCCGACAATAACCCACGCACCACAACATTCAGTAACAGCAAAAGGCAAAGGATGTTCCATGCCAGCAACAGCCTGGGCCGTATAAGCCGGTCGTCGTGGAAACAAAGGAAATACATGACAGGAGCGGAGATGCCGGAAAGTATATCAAAGTTGCTGCCGGTGAAAGTCATCAGTTGCGGAACGGCCCGGTATTGGTAAAGCCAGAGCAGCACCAGCTCAACAGGAATTCTTACTACGCTCATTAACGTAAGGCTTCTCAGGTTCACTGATTGCAGCCACAGGTTGCCTCGCCTTGTGCTGAGCAATAAAATAATGGTAATTAAGGCAGGCGCCACCGCCAGCAAAAAATGTGGTGGAATACTGCCTGCCTCCTGGTAAAAGCCATTCAGCGCCAATGCCGCGTTCAATGCCAGCCATGCAATAAGGATGATGCCAACAGTACTTCTCTTGTGCAGCGCGTTGAGCAACAGCAACAGGGTTAGTACTACGGTAACAATAAATATTGCAGTGATATAAAAAGGAAGAGCACTAAGCATGGCGCTGTTTTTACAGATAGGAAAGTTACATCAATCAGGCAACCCTGGCTTCAAGGAACGCCGCAGCAACACGGGCAAAAACCTCCGGCTTCATTTCTCTTGACGCAAGCTGCATAAAAGAGTCAAACACAAAGCCCGGCGCCGTTGCTTTTACGCCGCTCAGCCACGAGATGGCATCGCCGTAGTTTATTGCACGCATCATCCATTTGGAAGCAATAGCCATTTCATCGGGTTTTATGGAAGCAATAAGCCTGCGGTTGTTTTCGATGAGTTGTTCATCGCCGTAATATTTCCATAGTGCCTGGTTGATGCGTATTTCTTCTTTCGCCATATGCTGGAGATTGAAGACCATGAACTCTACGAAAGATTTTGTGAGCGCAGAACCCGCTGCTATTTTCTCTTCCGTAAAATTTGCATTACGAAAAATATTGATCATGTTTTTAAGGTGATCGCTCAGCGTAAGATCGGTAACATGTTCGCTTTCGAAAGCATCAACAAGCGCGGGTTCCTGTGCGCTGATCAATGGAAATATAAAATGATCTTCGTGATGCGCATGGTTTTCAAATAGGAAGAGCACGTCTTCTACTTTTGAAAGAGCAACTTCCGCTTCTTTGTCGTCAGCGAAATATGTTTGTTGTAAAGTAAGCGCACTGTCGTACAGCATGGCACGAAGCGCTTTGTGAATAATGGTGAATCCATTGTAGCGTTGCATAAAAAGGTTTTTATTTTTTCAAGATTAAATTGATGGAACAAAATTCAGTTATTGCAACACCGAAGTTCATTGCTCAATGCATGAACCGGAATAATACCTGCATGAATTGATGCTTTGTTTACAAAGGATGTTTTGCTTTTTATTTGCCGGCACCAGCTCTCTGGGCAGCTTTTGTTGTGTCACTCACTTCGGCGTACGGTTGGTGAATGATCAATCGGGAATGGTCGATGGTGAATGGTCAATGGTGAGTCGTGCTGCAGCCGGGACAAAAATGCCTACAACGTACTACCGAAAGCTTTTCCCGGTATAGCCGCGATGAGTTCTTTGGTATAAGCCGTTTTAGGATGCGTATAAACATCTTCGCTGTTGCCTGCTTCAACGATCATTCCTTTATGCATTACCATGATGCGGTCGCTGATATACCGGATAACTGAAAGGTCGTGGGAGATAAACAGGGCTGTGAACTGAAAGTCTTTTTTAAGATCGTTGAGCAGGTTGAGCACCTGCGCCTGTACGCTAACATCAAGCGCAGATACACTTTCGTCGCACACGACAAAAGATGGCTGCAAGGCCAGTGCACGTGCAATAACAATCCGTTGTCTTTGGCCGCCGCTGAATTCATGCGGGTAGCGATGATAATGATCTGCGGTTAGCTTCACTTTTTCGAGCAGTTCAACAACCTTGTCTCTGCGTTGTGCGGCGTTGGAGATAATGCCGTGTACTTTTAAAGGTTCGGCAATCGCGTCGCCTATTTTTTTATTTGGGTTCAGGGAAGAGTAGGGATCCTGGAAAATGATCTGCATTTGCCGGCGCATTGCAATCGTCTCGTGCCTGGTAGCGGTTGCCATATTTTTTCCGTTAAACCGGATGTCGCCTTTTGTTGGCGGAACCAATCCGAGCAGTGTTCTGCCCAGCGTGGTTTTACCACAACCGGATTCACCAACCAGCCCGAGTGTTTCGCCTTTGTAAATATCAAAGCTTACATTGTTCACAGCCTTCTGGTAATCGAGGGTTTTACCAAAAAGGTTTTTCTTTGAGGGGTACCAAACGCTCAGTTCATTCACAGAGATGATCTTTTCTGTTCTGTTGTTGTCATCGGTGCCGGTTTGTTTTTCTGTAACAATCGTTGTCATTGGCCGGGCGGTATCATTGATAAAATCACTTAGTACCGGCAGCCTTTGGCCTTTTTGATGCAATGCTGGGCGGCAGGCAAGCAAAGCTTTTGTGTAAGGATGCTGCGGCGATGCCAGTACAGCTGTTGTGGTGCCTTGTTCCACGATTTGCCCCTTGTACATTACAACAACCTTGTCGGCGATCTCGCTTACCAACGCCAGATCGTGGCTGATAAAGATTACCCCCATCTCATGCGCCTGCTGCAGGTTACGGATGAGCCCGAGTATGTTTTTCTGCACGGTTACATCCAGTGCGGTGGTGGGTTCATCGCAGATAAGCAGCTGCGGGTTGCAACTCATGGCCATCGCGATCATCACTCTTTGTTTTTGCCCGCCGCTGATCTCATGGGGGTGTTTATGAAACATCTTTTGCGGGTTGGGCAGTTTTACATCTTCAAAAAGCGTGATCGTTTTTTTGAATGCGGCTTCTTTTGACATATCACTGTGGGTCAAAATTGCTTCGGCTACCTGTTTGCCGCAGCTGTGGACGGGGTTCAACGAGGTCATAGGTTCCTGGAAGACCATGGCGATAGCGTTGCCCCGCAATTGTTGCAGCTCATCTTTTGAAACAGTGAGCAGGTCGCATGGCTTTCCTTTGTTGCTAAAAATAATTTCACCAGAGGCATACTGCGCCGGTGGCGATGGCAGCAATTGCAGAACAGCAAGTGCCGTTACCGATTTGCCGGAGCCGGATTCGCCTACCACTGCAACGATCTCCCCTTTATGTACATCAAACGAAATATGTTGTACTGCAGTTGTAACGGAATTATCCGAAATAAAGTTTATCGTGAGATCTTGTATGGAGAGAAGTTTTTCCAGTATATAACAATATTAAAAGCGAAGGTGCCTTACGGTTAAGCCTTTATTGATAAGTTGTTTCAGTGAATCGATGCCTATTTTCAGATGGCGCTCTACATAAAGCTCGGTGATCTTTTTATCACTGCTGGCTGTTTTTACTCCCTGCGGAATCATTGGCTGGTCGCTCACAAGCAACAATGCACCCGTGGGTATGCGGTTAAAAAAGCCCACGGTGAAAATAGTGGCGGTCTCCATGTCGATCGCGTAAGCGCGAATTTTTTTCAGGTAATCTTTAAACGCCTCATCATGTTCCCAAACGCGGCGGTTGGTGGTGTAGACGGTGCCGGTCCAGTAATCTACTTTGTTGTCGCGGATGGTGGTTGAGATGGCCTTCTGCAAGGCAAATGCAGGCATTGCCGGCACTTCAGGAGGAAAGTAATCGTTCGAGGTACCCTCGCCTCTTATGGCAGCGATTGGCAGGATAAGGTCGCCCAGTTTATTGCGCTTTTTGAGCCCGCCGCATTTGCCGAGAAACAATACAGCTTTTGGGTCTATGGCATGCAGCAGGTCCATCACTGTTGCAGCACCCGGGCTACCCATGCCAAAATTGATGATGGTGATATTGCCCGCAGTTGCGCATTGAAACGGTTTACCTTCGCCCACCACTTTTACTTTGTTCCATTCAGCAAACATTTGAACATAACTATCGAAATTGGTGAGCAGGATGTATGCACCAAAATGCTTTAGTTCAAGCCCGGTATAGCGGGGCAGCCAGTTCTTCACAATTTCTTCTTTTGTTTTCATCGTTTTGTTCTATGCCGGGTGCGGCAAAGCCTTTTGTAAATTTAATAAAAGATTTTCCGCAGCGGTTACATTTGCAGATGCTCAGCATAGAATACCCGGGCTTTCCTTTTAAAATAAAAGAAGAACAAGGCAGGCGCATCATTTTTGATGAAGTGCGAAAAAAATGGGTGCGTTTTACACCGGAAGAATGGGTGCGTCAAAACTTTATCCAGTACCTGTTACAAATAAAAAAATACCCGGCTTCCCTTATTGCAGTAGAGAAAGAGATCAAACTTGGCGACCTGAAGAAGCGATGTGATATTGTTGTTTACAAAAAACAGCTGCCGTGGATGATCGTCGAATGCAAAGAACAGGATGCTGACCTTACAGACGCTGTTGTGCAGCAGGTGTTGCGGTACAATATTAAGCTGGATGTATCGTATCTCGTAATAACCAATGGCAGCAAAAGTTTTGCCGTGCAGCTTTTAAACGGGGAGGCAAACAGCCTGGACATTTTGCCGGACTGGCATTGAAAGACCGGCAGTGGATCTTCTGCGGTTTTTATAAATGGTGCCATAAAAGATGATATTAACAGCGTGCGATGCCGGATAGGCCGGCACCATCGCGCAAGAGCCGATGCCCAAAGGATGATAGGCAGGGCGATAAAAACCTTAACCAAATATTTTGCGTTATTCCTTTATCTTCGGCAGCAAAGAAAAACCTATCGTTTAAGCAAA
This sequence comes from Chitinophagaceae bacterium UBA7600, assembly GCA_002478885.1. GTDB lineage: Bacteria > Bacteroidota > Bacteroidia > Chitinophagales > Chitinophagaceae > DLKC01. The sequence continues at coordinate 38,887 of DLKC01000030.1, read as the reverse complement.
ATTCTTCCAGATGAAAAAAATATTGATCCCGGTACTATTGTTTATGGCAAGCTTTGTTAATGCACAGAACCCTATCCAGTATTTATTGATCGGCACCTATACCAAAGATGGAAAAAGCGAAGGCATTTATGTGTACCGCTTTAATCCTAACCGCACAGAAGCAACGTTGATGAGTGTTGCGAAAGGCGTGTCCAATCCTTCTTATCTCGCAGTTTCCAAAGACCAGAAATATGTGTACGCTGTTAATGAAGACCATGGGGATAATGGTGGTAACGTAAGTTCATTCGCACTCGACAAAACAAAAGGCGAATTGAAGTTTTTGAACAAGCAACCATCAATGGGTGATGACCCCTGTTATGTTGCGGTTGACTCGACCGGTAAGAATGTGATCGTTACCAATTACAGCGGCGGAAATGTGGTGGTATTTAAAACCAATGATGATGGTAGCCTGCAACCTGTGGTACAAAATATTATGCACGATGGTTATGGTGTAAATGTGCAGCGCCAGGAAATGCCGCATCCGCATTCTGCGATGCTTTCACCTGACGAGAAATTCTTATTCGTGGCAAATCTTGGCAACGATCGTTTATACCGCTACGGGTTCGATGCAAAAGATGCAGCCAACCCATTGAAGCCGCTCGATCCGCCGTATTATGAATTGCCTGATAACAGCGGTCCCCGTCATATGTGCTTTGGTGCCAACGGAAAATTCCTGTATGTGCTTAACGAGCTTTCGGGCAATATCATCGTATACGCTTACGACAACGGCAAGCTTACCGAAGTACAAACCATTGCATCAGATAACACGGCGGGCAAAGGCGATAAGGGCAGTGCGGATATCCATGCAACTTCCGACGGGCGTTTTCTCTATACCTCCAACCGCGTAACGCAGAACGATATTGGTATGTTTAAAGTGGCGACCGATGGCAAACTTGCCGAGAATGGTCACCAGGCTGTGGGCGCACATCCACGCAACTTTATGATCGATCCCACGGGCAGGTTTTTGCTGGTTGCAAGTCGCGATGCCAATTCAGTGCAGATCTTTATTATCAATAAGAACTTTGGCATACTGCAGGATACCAATATCAAGATCGATGTTCCGCAGCCTGTCTGCCTTAAGATGGTTCCGGTAAAATAATTGTTCGTTATAATATATCAAGACCGGGTCTTTTAAAAGAAGGCCCGGTCTTTTTTTGGCCGGGCTGTATAGTCGCTATTAAGCTTTCCTTGCGTCGCACACTTTGGCGGCAGTGATTGTTTGAGCAATAAACAACGAAGGCCATGCTGCGCTTCAGAATAGCGCACAGCTCAATTAGTTCTCCGGCGCACATGGGTGCGATGCCGGATTAGCCGGCACTTTCGCGCAACGAATGCTGCCATGAAAACAAGCGCTGGTACAATAATAAATCTTCGCGCAAAGCAGGAATAAAAAAATAAGACGGGTGTATGCAACGTTCTTATACTTTTACAGCGTCTTAAAAAACGGAAAAACTATAGCTTTTGAGATATCTCTTATCCCTGATATTACTTTTTTCAATAAACTCAAAGGTGCTGGCGCAGGTCTGTACCACGCTCGGTCAAAGGCCCTCCTCTGCGTTTCCTGTTTGCGCTGTCGATACGTTTAAACAAACGACGGTGCCTTATTGCAGTAACGGAAAAATACCCGTAGCCCTTTGCGCAAACGATGGGGTGGCATACGAGGATAAAAATCCATACTGGTATAAATTTGAGTGCTATCAATCCGGCTCGCTTGCTTTTACTATTTTACCAAATAGTCCTAACGAAGACTATGACTGGCAAATCTTTGATATAACAGGTCATAATCCTGACGAAGTATATACCAACCCATCTTTGTTTGTCGTGGGTAACTGGTCGGCCACTTACGCGCCAACCGGTACATCGGGCCTGGGCGTCAACAATATTGAATGCGCCTCCAACCCAACCGCCGGCGTAAATACTTTTTCGGCAATGCCAACGCTCGTTAAAGGGCATACTTACCTGCTGATGGTGAGCCACTATTCAGACTCGCCAAATGGTTATGGCCTTTCATTCAATACGCCTGGAAGTGGCGGCACCGCAGTGATTACAGACACTACGCCGCCGGCTATTCAAAGTGCCATACCCAGTTGCGATGCAACCCAGCTTACCTTACACCTGAACAAGAAAATGAAATGTGCGTCGCTGGCAGTTGATGGCAGTGATTTTACTATACCCGGCACAACATCAAAAGTCATTTCGGCAATGGGTGTCGGCTGCAGCAGCGGTTTTGAGATGGACACCGTTATTCTGACACTCGATGCGCCGCTGGCGGCAGGCAATTACCAGGTGGTTGCGCAATTCGGCAGTGATAGTACATCGGTAACAGATAACTGCGACAGGAATATTCCAAAGGGTAATGCCGTGAACTTTTCCGTATTCGTAAAGCAACCTACACCATTCGACAGTATTACCCCGCCCGGTTGTGCGGCAGACCAGGTGCAGGTGGTGTTTAAGAAAAATATCCGTTGCGCTTCCATATCGGCGGATGGAACTGATTTCTCTATAACAGGCCCTTACCCGGTAAATGTTGTTGCAGCTTCAGGTGTTTGCAATGCGGGGCTTACCAGTGTGATCAATATAAAAATGAGTAAGCCCTTATACACAGCAGGTAATTTCCTCGTAACACTGTTAAAGGGTATCGACGGCACAAGCATTATTGATGAGTGTGGCGAAGAAACCAGTGTTGGGTCGACGCTTGCTTTTGCTGTACAAGATACCGTGAGTGCTGATTTTACCAGCAATCTCATTGCAGGTTGCAGGGCCGACACACTTTATCTGTTTCATGACGGCAGAAACGGCGTAACGGAATGGAGCTGGCTGTTTGACGGCGTGCAGTCTTCAACCGATCAGAACCCGATGATTGTTTACAATAGTTTTGGTAACAAGAGCATACAGCTTGCCGTAACAAATGGTTTTTGTTCCGACACAAGCAATGTAAGTTTTTACCTCGATCATGACTCACTCAGGGCAGCTATTTCGGGGCCTTCTTTCTATTGCCCGAATGAACTGGCTACATTCAAAGACTCCAGTAATGGTAAGATCGTAAGCTGGTATTGGTCGTTTGGCAACGGCAACGTGAGTTATGCCCAAAACCCGCCATCGCAGGCCTACAGGCTGGTGAACAGGGAGACAATTTACCCGGTTCAACTTGCGGTGCAAAGTGACAAGAACTGTTTTGATACAACTATAAAATTTGTAAAGGCGGTAGCCAACTGTTATATCGCGGTGCCTTCGGCATTTACGCCAAACCACGATGGCAAGAACGATTATTTGTATCCGCTCAATGCATATAAGGCAACCAACCTGACCTTCCGGGTGTACAATAAATTCGGGCAGGTGGTCTATGATACCAAAGACTGGACACGCAAGTGGGATGGCACGCTCAACGGGCAGGCACAACCTTCCGACGTGTATGTGTGGACACTTGAATACACCGATGAGTTCGGGCAGAAAGTCTTTCAGAAAGGTACCACCGTTTTGATACGATAATTTATTGCTGACACGATGCACTTCAGTTAATTGTGCGATCGCGAATCATTCCTCCCGTGACAGGCGCAGGCACGATGCCATTTATTCAATTGCCCGGGCCATAAAAATCCGTCTGCAACAGGCTGCTTAATTTCAGGTAAAAGAAATTCCTTTTCTCAATGCATTGTATGATTGCCTGTATAATTATTTATATTTAGCGAGGTTTTCGATCGATGTGAAAGCAGCTTAATTTTCTCAACGTCAAATAAACGATCATGCTTGGCCAGATGATGCAATCCGCACTCACTACTACCGCTATTATTGAATATGGCAACCGCGTATTCCCACACAAAGAAATTGTAAGCAAGCTGCCCAATGGCGACTGGCACCGGTACAAATTTGCCGACGCTTATAAAAGAGCAAAAAGACTTGCTTCTGTGCTGGTGAGTCAATTCGGCATAAAGCCGGGCGACCGCGTAGCGACATTTGCGTGGAACCATTACCAGCATATTGAATTGTATTTTGGTATTCCGGGGGCAGGGGCGGTCTGTCATCCGGTAAACCTGCGGTTGCCTGCAGACCAGGTAGCGTTTATTGTTGAGCATGCAGCCGACCGGGTAATGTTTATCGATGCTTCACTGGTGCCCGTGTTTGAAAAAATAGCGCCGCATATTTCCTGCGTTGAGCAATATGTATTGCTGAATGCGCCGGCAGGTTTTGCAACAACGCTGCCCGCTGCCATTCATTATGAAGACCTCCTGGCAGGCGGTAACGAGCATTTTGAATGGATACCTGTTGATGAGCCTGATGCCTGTGCCATGTGCTATACCAGCGGCACTACCGGTAACCCCAAAGGCGTCTTGTATTCACACCGGTCAACATACCTGCATGCATTGTCGACTCTTACGCCCAATGCAGCAAATCTCAGCGCCAAAGACCGCTGCCTGCTTGTGTCCCCGCAGTTTCATGTGATGGGTTGGGGATTCCCTTTTATCGCAATGTTGGGTGGCGTAGATATGATTCTTCCTTCGATGCATTTGCAACCCGCAGCGTTGATAGACATTATTCAAAGAGAAAAATGCACCAAGGCGAACGGCGTGCCAACGATATGGCTTGGCATTTTTGAGGAAATGATGCGCAACCCGCCAGCCGAAAAGCTTACGCTGCAGGAATATATTGTAGGTGGTTCAGCCTTGCCGGCCGGCCTGATAGAAAAATTTGAAAAGCATTTTGGCATCCCGGGTTTACATGCCTGGGGCATGACGGAAACTTCGCCTGTTGTTACTGTCAGCAGGTTACAAAATGTGCATCATGACCTCTCGCACGGCCAGCAAATAAGATTGAGAGCGAAACAGGGTATTGAAGTACCGGGCGTTGAAATAAGAGTGGTTACAGACGATGGTCATGTTGCGCCGAGGGACGGGGAAACCGTAGGCGAATTTGAAGTAAGGGGCAACTGGGTAATCAACAGCTATTACCGTATGGAGCATAAAACGGAACAGTTCTCCGGAGATGGATGGTTTAAAACAGGCGATGTAGGCACTATCGACCCACAGGGTTATATGCATATTACAGACCGTACAAAAGACCTGATTAAAAGTGGTGGTGAATGGATATCAAGTGTTGAACTTGAAAATGCGCTAATGGCCTATCCCGCTATCAAGGAAGCAAGCGTTATTGCCGTACCCGATGAGAAATGGGTGGAGCGGCCGTTGGCATGCATTGTTTTCCGTGAAGAGCAGTCTGCTACCGTAAACGAATTGCAGCAATTCCTTTTGAAAGATTTTGCCAGGTTCCAGGTGCCTGAGTTTTATGTGCCATTGAAGGAAATCCCCAAAACCGGCGTCGGGAAATTTGATAAGAAACTGATCCGTAAAATGTATGCGGAAGGAGGGTTGAGAAACTTTCTGCGTTAAAGGTCCTTTGCTCGTTTCACGCTGCGAGCCGCTGCAATATGGCAATGACGGGTTCCTCAGACGTTACGATCACGTTATGTTCTGCGTCTAACGGTATTTCGAGAAAATCGCCCGCATTCAGCTCGTAGGTCGCTTCGCCCACAAGGCAGGTGCAGGTTCCCTGGAGTAAAAGAAAACTTTCCCGCAGGTTGTGGTGAATCTCTTCGGGGATGTCTGCATGCGTCTTAATGATACATATTTCCACTTCCGCATCGTGCCGCAGTGTTTTCGCATAAAAAGGCTTATCGGGCATTCTTGTTATATCGTTTTGGAGTGCGGCCTTCCATGCGTGGCTGTCCGAATATTTGTGGATCAGCGGGAATAAGCCACCCGTGAAATCTTCGTTTCCCAGCGAGCCGATTGTATCAAACAAACGTTGTTTTTCCTGTTCACCAACGGGCAATGCACTTTGCGCCAGGTATTGATGGAGCGTTTTTTCAAGGGCCTGCAATTCCTGCATTAACCCGGGCTGCGATTGGCATTGCTGCCAGACCAAAGCCGACTCATCTTCGCTCAAAAGCCCAAGCACATAGTCTTCCAGCTTCCCGTCCAGTTTGTAATTTGTATTCATTGTAATTCCATCATCGATCGCAATAACTGTATGGCAGTCCTCGACCTTGTTTTTACTGTTCCTAAGGGTAAACCCATTAAACCGGAAACTTCTTCCTGGGTATAACCATAGATATAAATCATTTCTACCAGTACCCTGTATTTTGGATCCAGCTTATAGACCAGCCCCATGGCTTCCGATGCGCTTGCTGGTTCGGCACCGGCAGCACTCAACTTATATAATTCGTCTGAAACCGGTTTCTGGATTTGCTGTTGCTTATAATTTTTTGAACGGTAATAGTCAGTAATGGTATTACGGGTTATTCTTACTGACCACGTGAGAAAACTTCCTTTGCTTTCATCATAGGTTTCAATATTTCTCCATATTCTTATAAAAACGTCCTGCAACAGGTCATCAGCGATCGAATAATCATTGGTGATCTTTACAATCAATCCTTTAAGAATGCCGGCGAACCTGTTGTATAATTCCGCAAAGGCCTGTTTGTTGTGAAGGCGAACAGCATGAAGCAATTCATTGGTGCTTATAATTTCCTCAGTTTCCAGCGTGGTATTGTTTTGGTGTTTAAGTGCGGGGAGGCCCGGTACAAACTGTATAACTGAGACCAATGTAGTAAAATTTTCAGACCTGCGGATTTATATACTGATTAAAAAGTTCACTGTTCCCGGTAACAGACATCACATGGTACATTACCGGTATCGTGATAAGATCAAGCTCACTTATATTCACAGGCTTAAAGTTTGCATCATTCCTCAACAGCAGCGAAGCACTTTCATCGTCTGAAATAACCAGTGCTTTCTTGCGCTGAATTTCAACAATACAAAAATTTGTTTCGGGATGCATGCTGTAAAGCTGTAATAGTTTGCTTATTTGCTCGAGAGCCAGCGGGGTTTTAAAATAGTGCATAGGTGGCGTTTTACAGGTGTACATCAAATTTCGTACAAAAAGGCCGCTGGGCTGTTTATTTTTCTAACATGTAGGGTTAAAAAACCAGTAAAAGCCTTTCTATCAAACATCAGTTACCTGTTCTTTTTGTGCTGAAGCAGATTTTTTACCTGTTAACCGGGATATTTGGAATGTTGAACAAGGTATTCTGCAGGTTATAAAAAAGAGCCGTTTTTGACGGCTCTTTTTGCTGATTTTTTTTTACGCCATTACCTGCTGATAAATATTTTTTGCTTCAGGCTATGCTGTCCCGATAATTCTACAACATACATGCCCGGCAGCAATGTGGCAGGAAGGTCTACAGGCACATTTCCTTTTAGTCCTTTTATATCTTTCTTCAAAACAGGGTTGCCATTCATATCAAAAAGCCGGAAAGAACCAAATGGCTCGTTCAGTTCGAGCACAATCATTCTGTTATTGACCAGTGTTGGATATACTCTCGATTTTAGCTGAGTGGCAGCGGTCGCCGGGATTGTTACTTCGTTAATGCTGGAAGAAACAATGGATGTACCCGCAATTCCGCCAACCTGGTAAACAGTTCCATCGAGCGATGTGGCAAACAATTCGCCGGATTCATTCTCCCCGTAATTTTCGATTCCCGGCGGAACGCCTGGCTGCCGGTAAACATTCCACCCCCCTGAACCATTGGGATTCATTAACCATGAGTTTGCGGTGACATAATCCGAACAAACATAATAACCGTACAATGCGGGAAATTGAGTACCGCGATAAACGTGTCCGCCGATGATGGCATAACAGCCCACAATACTGTCATGAATAAGGCTTAAAGCCGGGAATTTATAGTTGGTTGAGGGCAGGCACCCGGTAGTATCGTAAACCTGGTCGCCTTCATAACATTTCCAACCGAAGTTAATGCCTCCTTTGGCTTCGGCCGGTGTTACGAAATTTACTTCATCACGGTTTGAATTGCCGTCATCTGCCAGCCACATATCTCCTGTAAGCCTGTCAAAGCTCCAGCGCCACATATTGCGGATGCCAATGGCCCATATGTCATGTCTTATGTCCGGGTTATTCGCGTATGGGTTCGATGGCGGTATTTTATAATAGGGCGAATCCAGTTTGTTTACATCAACCCTTAATATTTTTCCATAGGGCAGGCCGCCATTTTGAGCAAGGTTGGTCACCTTGCCTATATAGCTTCCATCACTGAGTGAGATATATAAAAGCCGGTCTCGACCGAAACCCATCGATCCAATGCTGATTTTCGTATCGCCTGTGTCAACAGGACTAAACTGGTACAAGATCCTGCGTGAACTAACCACTGCGGAATCCGGGTTCTGTTTACTTGCGGTGAACCGTGCGATTGTTGAACGGTTTAATGTGTCGAGGTAATACACAAAGAAAGTCCGGTTGATTTTATAATTCGGTGCGAAAGCAATGTTGATAATCCCCTTATAGGTCCCCTGTTCCACCATATTCGTAATATCAAGGAACGGTTTAGGCAGAAGTTCTCCGTTTTTGTAGATCCTTATTTTACCGGTTTGTTCCACGATAAACATCCTGCCTGATCCATCGGCAGCATTTTTAATATCAATGGGTTTACTCATGTTTTTCAGAACAGGAGTATAGGTTAACACAGGTTGCGCTTTAACAAATGTGGCAGTCCAAAAAATGATGAATGACATGCAAAGAAATTTCAAGCATGGCTTGCGGAGTTTTGTGTTCATAGTCAAGTGCGGTGGTTTTCGGAAATTTGAGATGATATTTTGTACCTGATTCAGCCGGGAGCTTACTATTGATATGAGTTTCGGGTCATTTATCCAATGCAGCAGCTTAGGCTTAGTTCTGGCTACGGCAAATTAACGCATTGGTTTCGGTCTGACAAAAAACTGCGTTTCTTTTTAAAACCTACAAAGGCAATCAGTCTTTAAAATTTGCTTAATAACAGCGCAGTTACAATGTTTAAGTGGCTGTTGAACATTTTTATGTTACAGATGACAGCCCCGCACTTTTTTTATTTTTATGTGTGTTGTGTTGCATAGAAATTTTTTATCTGCTTTGTTTAAATACGTACTTTATGCCTTATTTATCTAACAATCTCTGTAGCATGAAAGAACAAAATCAACAAAACCATGCCCGTTATGTCGTAGGCTTTCACATCATTACTTTCGCATTAACACTCGCCCTGCTTATCGGTTCTTTTGTAAATCTTTACAATTCCGTAAACAGCGAAGGCAATCTTTACTCCGCATCGCTTATTGTTGTGGCAGCCATTGTACTCTGCCTAAATTTTTATTATATCCGCAGTTTTCCTTTGAAAGTGCAGGATCGTTCAATAAGATCTGAAGAAAACTTCAGGCATTTTGTGCTTACCGGCAAAAAACTCGATGGCCGTTTAACCATGTCGCAGATTATTGCGTTGCGTTTTGCACCTGATGAAGAGTTTACAGATCTTGCCAGGAAAGCTGCCGAAGAAAACCTGTCATCAAAACAAATAAAGGCAGCAATAAAGCAATGGCGTGCCGATCACCACAGGGCCTGATTTTCTTTGGGCCCGGCTTCTGTACCCTGCTCATCGCCTGTTGCGTCGCACCCTTGTGCTGCACTGCGTAACGCATCGTGGTGAAACGGCTGTATTTAAGAGCTCATGACTTTTGCTGCATTGGGTGCTGAACGTATAGTTGAGTGACACGCCGCATTAGCGGCATTTCCATTTCGCTCAACAAGAATGAAATGAAGTGAGCGATCCCGGATCGTTCCTGCCGGGACAGGCACCAGCGCCGATTCAACGAAGAACAAAAGCGGACTATCAAAAAAATATTTATCAGATCATAGCCAATCATTATGCAAACAACATTAACTGAAACGCAGGAAATTGTCCAGGATAATCTTGATCATACGTTGTTTTCCTGGAGCAAGCAAAAAGGTATTTCACCAATTGCTGTGAAATATGGCGAAGGTGTTTATCTCTACGATTATGATGGCAAACGCTATATCGATTTTTCATCTGGATTGATGAACGTAAACATAGGCCACGGTAACCAGCGCATTACCAATGCAGTGGTAAAGCAAATGCAGGAGGTGAGTTATGTTACGCCATCTTGCGTTACAAAAGTGCGTGGTGAACTCGGTAAGAAACTGGCTTCCATTGCGCCGCCGGGTTTGAATAAGGCGTTGTTTACTGTTTGCGGCGCCACTGCGATAGACAATGCCATTAAGCTGGCCAGACTGTACACCGGCAGGCATAAGATCATTGCGCGGTACAGGGCATACCATGGTGCGTCATACGGGGGCCTAAGCCTTGGCGGTGATCCACGGAAATTACAATCTGATGCACAGCAGGCGCCTGGCTTTATACATGTGGAAGATCCTTACTGCTACCGTTGCCCGTTTGGTCAGCAGTTCGGGTTGTGCCGTTACGAATGTGCAAGCCACATTGAAAGGGTCGTGCAGTTTGAAGGCCCCGAAAATGTTGCCGCTATTTTTATGGAGGGGGAAAGCGGCTCCAGCGGTTGTATAAAATACCCCGAAGGGTATCTGCAAAAAGTGAGGGAGATTTGCGATAAATATGGCATCCTGCTTATTGCCGATGAGGTAATGAGTGGGTTCGGCAGAACAGGCAAGTGGTTTGGCGTAGATAACCACGGTGTAGTTCCCGACATGATCGCCACTGCGAAAGGATTAACCTCTGGTTATCTTCCTTTCGGTGCGTTGATGGTGAGTGATAAAATCGCACATCATTTCGACGATAAAATGCTGATGCTTGGATTAACCTATTCAGCGCATCCCGTTTGTTGTGCCGCCGCGCTCGAAACCCTGCAGGTTTACGAAGACGAGAACCTTATTGACAATGCGGCAACGATGGGGAAATATGTCGAACAGCGCGTGGAAGCGATGAAAGCACAGCATCCCTCTATCGGTGACTTCAGGAATACCGGTTTGCTGGGTTGTATTGAACTTGTTAAAAACCGGGTGACAAAAGAACCGATGGCGCCATTTAATGCAAAGCCCGATGAGATGGCCGTGATGAATAAAGTGGCTGCCAAAATAAAAGAGCTGGGCATGTACACTTTTGTAAGGTGGAATTATATTTTCATTGCTCCGCCACTCTGCATCAGCAGGGAAGAAATTGATGAAGGCCTGGCCATTATAGCAGAAGCCATCAGCATCGCCGATGCGCATACATTGTAACACAATAACTGGTTGTTTAAATAGCGAGAGCCCCGGAGAACCGGGGCTCGTAGCCGAATACTGATCATTTGCTCTCAGCATTCATGAATTGCATGCCGTATTTTTCAATGCCGGCACGCGTCTACCCAACAATAAAAACACTAATACCAATTAACCATGAAAACATTTTTAAACAACTGGTTTTTCATTTAAGTATTTATCCTGTGGTTAGCAAACGGCTTAAAGTTTTATCACCTTCTGCCACCTTGCTGTCAATATCATAGCGCAGGTACAATTTTGCCTCCCCGTCTCTGACAATTTCTACAAATGCGGATGGGCTCAGATCAAATATTTCCTGCAGTGTTAAAAGATTATTGGTGAACCTGGAAAGTAATGCATCAGTGATTACATAATAACCCAGCCCTTCAGGATGGAGCATTGTCGACGCCAGTACAAGACTGCCTGACTCATGAGCAAACAGCTGCAGTTCCACTGCGGCAGTTTTGACCAGCGTTCTCAAATGCAGTAACTTAATATGCTCTACGATCAACATTATTTCCCTTTTGTAATGCAAAGCTAAAACCCTTGCCAGCAGCACATTGCGTCAAATGACACAAAATGGGTGCGCTTATTATTTGGCTTTTTTTTAAGGAATAAAATATGGTTTTGCAACATGTGGCGTACCCAAAGAGGTGAGGCGGCCCGCGGTCTTTTTTATAAAAAAATAACCCCGTTTGCGGGGTTACATGCGTATTGGACAGCCTTGGTTTTTCTTTAGTACCGGCAAATGCAAAATGCCGGCGATTTGATATGAAATTATAGCGTATTGTATGTACAAAACCAGTCAAAGGTTTTATTGCCGAATCTTAAAAGCAGGTCAACATCGTGCTTCAGCAGCAGGCGTGTGCCTGTATGATCAACCACTTCTATAAACAACGAAGGGGTTGCATCAAATAGTTGCTGCAGTGTTATTACCCCGGCAACAAACCTGCCAAGCAATGCATCGGTGGTTTGATAAAATGCTACGGCCTGTGGTTGTTTTAAGGTGGAACGCAACAAATAGTTACCGGATTCATGCTCGCTGAGTTCGAGTTTTACACCGGCTGCATCGATTAATGTACGCATTTGGGTAAGTGTTTTAGTTTCAAGCATTGACATAGTGTTTTATTTTATGCCGTAAAGCTAAAACCGTTAACCGCGCTGCAATGCGTCAAATGACACAAAATAAACCTACGAGATTTTTTTGCGGATTCTTGTGAGTGTTTCCCTGCTCATACCCAGGTAGGAAGCAAGATGTGTGAGTGGGATCCTTTGCAAATAATGTGGTTGATTACCGAGCAGGTATTGGTAACGCTCTTCCGGGTTCATTAATTTAAAACTGTTGCTGTGGAACTTTTCATTGAAGAACTTTTCCTGGTAAAACCGTACTGCAAGATGTGTAAGATTGGAATCCCGGAAAAACAACTGGGCGGTATCAGCTTTGGAAAAATAAAGTGTTTCGCAATCTTCCATAGCAATAAAAAAGTATTGGGATGGCTTCTCCATGCGCACGCTGAAAAAATCACTGGCGATCTGGTCATCAAAATAAAAACTGAGGTTGATCTCGTGGCCATCTTCCAGCGTAAAACTCCTGATACATCCGCTAACAATGTACCAGAAACCCCTGCATACTTCTCCCTCCCTTAGGATCACTTCTCCCTTGTTGTATTTTTTTACACGCAGGCATTCTGCAACGCTTTGAAAGGATGCGCCGGGCACCACATGAAATGAATGCATCTTTTTTCTGAATAACTCAAACTGTTCGGGCGATATCTCCATACAATAGTTATTGCCTGCGGGCTGTGGTGAAATTAATGGGTCTAAATTATTGAAAAAAAGTTCATGTCGGACACGATGAATATTTGCAGGCTTTTCCGTTACAGTTCGCTCAGAGAATGTATATGGCGATTTACAATGGTAAAATCGGGTGTTTGCATATGGCTGTTCTTCAGCTGAAGTGTGCGACGCAACGGAAGCTCAATTGTTGTAATTAAGCCGGGTACACAATTATTAATTTCTGCAGGCATTAGCAACTGTTTTATTGATAGCACTGTTTTACCTTTAAGCACTAATCAACAGCATATGAGAAGGCAGATTGTCCACGTTATTTTGTTAGCAGTGATCACTACATGCGTCATGGCACAGCAAACACAAAAGCCGATTATTTATGGCAAAAACTGGATGGCCGTAACAGGCAAGCCATTGGCAGCCACAGCCGGCTCCATTATTTTTCAAAAAGGCGGCAATGCTGTTGATGCTGCATGTGCCATGATCGCGGCAACCTGCACTATGTGGGACGTGCTAAGCTGGGGTGGTGAAACACAGGCACTGATCTACAACCCTAATACAAAAAAAGTAATTGCCATCAACGCACTTGGAATGGCGCCCACCGGCGCTACGGCAAAATTCTTTAAAGAGAAAGGAATGAACTATCCGCCGGAATACGGTCCGCTTGCAGCCGTAACGCCGGGTACGCCTGGTGGCATTTGCACCATGCTTGCAGAATACGGTACCATGAGTTTAAAGGATGTGCTCGGACCTGCCATACAAATGGCCGATGGCTACCCTATAGAACCGCAAACCGCCAACAGTATTGAAAAAAATAAAGACATGCTGAAAACATGGCCGTATTCAAAAGCGGTTTTTCTTACACATCCCGGTGAGAAAAGGGAAGCGCCTGAAGCTGGTGAGATTTTTCAGCAGAAAGACCTGTATGAAACACTGACCAAAATGGTAGAGGCGGAACAGGATGCATTGAAAAAAGGGAAGACACGTAAAGAGGCTATCTACGCCGCATATGATCGTTTTTACAAAGGCGATATCGCCAGGGAATTTACACGGGGTTGCCAGGAACAGGGTGGACTTATAACTGTGGATGATCTTGCAAAATGGAAAGTGATGATAGAAGAGCCGCTTAAAATAAATTACAAAGGCATCGACGTATACAAGTTGCAGCAATGGACGCAGGGGCCGGCCATGTTGCAGGCGTTGAACATTCTTGAAAACTTCGATCTCAAAAGCATGGGTTATAACTCTACGCGATACATACATACCGTTTACCAGGCCATGAGCCTTGCTTTTGCTGACCGTGATTTTTATTATGGCGATCCCTATTTTTCGCCCGGTATTCCGATCAAAGGCCTGCTTTCGAAAGAATATGCGAAGCAACGTGCATCTCAAATTAATCCTGATAAAAATGATCCGGCCATTAAGCCCGGCGACCCTTACCCGTTCGAAGGAAAAACAAATCCTTATAACAACTACCTGCAGCAATGGGGGGTTATCAATGCACCGAATACCGATCTCGCCATCACCGATCGTTATATGAGCAATGTGTGGGCAGGCACTACCTCTGTACAGGCAGCAGATAAAGATGGCTGGGTTGTTTCCGTAACACCGAGTGGCGGTTGGCTACCGGCTTGCATCGCCGGTAAAACAGGTGTCGGCATGAGCCAGCGCATGCAGAGTTTTGTTTGTGATTCGGCGCTCAATCCTTTTAACGTGGTGCAGCCCGGCAAAAGACCGAGGGTAACGCTTACGCCCACACTCGCGTTAAAAGATGGCAAGCCACTGTATTGTTTCAGTGTGCAGGGCGGCGACACGCAGGATCAGAATCTCTTGCAATGCTTCCTCAATATGACCGAGTTTGGTATGAACGTTCAGGAAGCCACCGAAGCGCCGAACATCAACACGTATCAATTCTTTTTATCGCTCGGCGACCAGGACCGCAAACCAAAGCCGGGCGTTATACTCCTCAATAACAATACGCCTGCATGGACTCAGAAAGAGTTAAAACAAATGGGTTATACGTTGCGCTTTGCAGACCGTACATCGGGCCCAATCACCGCTATTTACCTGGATAACAAACACAGCAGTTTCTGGGGCGCGGCAAGCAATTACGAAGATGATTATGGTATTGGATGGTGAGGTGGTGAATGATCAATGATGAATAATGTGTAATTATGTAGCCAGCTTTTGTTCTTTGTGGCATCTGTTGTTGCCACGCTCGGTTCGAGGTTCCATTTTCATGGCAGCACAAAAACCCTGAGACTGATAGCTATCCGGTATGTTACTCACTTGTGCGTTATGTTCAATAGTCTTCATTTCGAAGAAAGCACTACTGAAAATTCTTTGTCCAAAAACGACAAAAAAAATTTACTTGAATTGGCTATGAGGTGATTTATTCCACTGATAGCTTTATTAAAAAAGTAACAAGGCTGCAAAAGCCAGGAAACGATATGTGTGCTGTTTTTTTTGTCTCGCTGCTCAAAGCGATGCACTACAAGCGTGCGATGCCGGATAAGCCGGCACTTCGCGCAATAAAAGACGCATATTAATTGAATGCCGAGCTTATAAAATTTTACCAGCTTTTCAAATAAGTATATTTATACGATTAAAAACAATTGTATGAAGCAGTGCTTTTCTTTCATGAGTTTCCTGTTTATGGCTTATACCTCCGTAGCGCAGGGCATTACAAAGAATGATTATGCAAGAGCTGCAGGTTTTCTTTTCCAGAACCTGAACAATAAAAAAGTTTTTAACCTGCATGTGCAGCCACTGTGGTCGGGCGACAGTACAGGTTTTGCATTCATCACGCAAAGCAAAGACGGAAAACTTTTCAATAAAATTGACCTGGAGAAAATGCAGGTGGAACCGTTGTTTGACCAACAACGTGTTGCCAGCCTGCTTACCGATTCATTAAAAAAGACGGTGCAATCAAACGATCTTCCACTGGACGATTTAAAATATATTGACAAAAACAAGCTCTCCTTTACCACAGCAGGAAAAGATTACCTGCTTGATCTAAACAATAATCAACTGTCAAACGCAGTCAGTGCAACCGAGAATGAGTTCGAATCAAAGTCTCCTGATGGCAAATGGATCGCTTATGCCAAAAACTATAATTTGTACATTAAATCTGTTGAAACGGGCGCATTAAAACAATTAAGTACCGATGGGTTTAAAAATTATGAATATGCGAGCTGGTATGGCTGGGGCGAAATCATGGAAGGAGAAAATGGCGAACGGCCACCGCATTTTGCTGTTAGCTGGTCACCCGATTCAAAATGGATTCAGACTTATATCTGCGATCTGCGCAAAGGGCAAAAAATGTATTTGCTCGATTGGAGTGTAGATACGCTGTACAGGGCAAAACTGCTTTCGTATTACCGGGGCTCTCCCGGCGATACCGATATGGTTTATATGACGCCGGTTACTTTTAATATCGAAACCGGCGGGGAAACCGTGCATAACGAATTTCGTAATGTTAACCAGGCATCATTTGAATGGTCAAAAGAGCCGGGCATTATTTATTGTGAAAACTATCCGCGGGGTTACCGGCAGGTTGACCTTTATCGCCTTGACCTTAACAAAAAGATCAATGAATTACTCTACCACGAAAAAAGCACAACGAACATCGACGGTTATGCTTCTATGCTTCAGGAAGAGTTTGGAAAAATAATCATCCTCTCAGAAAAAGACGGCTGGCGCCAGTTGTATTCGCTGGATTTAAAAACCAAAATGCTTACAGCAATAACCAGTGGCGCTTATTACATCAACAGTATTTATTCAGTTGATAAAAAAACAAAGACGATCTTCTTTCTTGCTTCTGGAAAAGAACCCGGCCGCAATCCATACTATCAGCACTTATATAAAACGGGCATAGATGGAAAAGGCTTTGCATTGCTCACACCGGAAAATGCCAATCACGATATTGCCGTATCTCCCGGCGGAAAATATTTTACCGACAATTTCTCTGCCCCGGACCAGCCAACAAGAACAGTGCTCAGGGAAACAACATCGGGCAAAATCATAAAAGAACTCTGCAAGGCAAATATTGATGATTTGATGGCAACGGGCTTTCATTTCACAGAGACTTTTACAGCCACTGCAAGAGACAGCGTTACCACTATTTATGGCGCGATATGGAAACCCACCAACTTTGATCCTTCCAAAAAATACCCGGTGATCGATCAGTCGTATACCGGTCCACATACCAATATGTTCCCGCGCACATTTATGTCAACACTTGCCAGGAATAACCAGGCCATGGCTGAACTGGGTTTTATTGTGGTATGTGTTGACGGCATGGGAACGGCTGGCCGTTCAAAAGCGTTTCACAATGTCTCGTACAAGAATATGGGAAAGAACCTCACCGATCATGTGCTTGCCATAAAAGAGTTGGCAAAAAAATATGCCTGGGTTGATGCTGACAGGGTCGGCATCTTTGGCCATTCAGCGGGTGGTTACGATGCAGGACATGCTGTGCTTGAGTTTCCTGATTTTTACAAAGTTGCCGTTGCCAGTTCCGCCGATCATGATTTCAGGATGGAAAAAGACTGGTGGCCCGAAATGTATATGGGCTGGCCCGTTGACTCAACATACAATCTCGTTTCCAACATAACAATGGCAGGCAACCTTAAAGGGAAATTGCTCATCACCCACGGCGGTATCGATGAGAATGTAAATCCTTCCGCGACCTTTAAACTGGCCGAAGCATTAATAAAAGCCAACAAGGAGTTTGATATGCTTATTCTTCCCAGCCAGCATCACGGATACACCGGTATTTACAACGACTATTTCACCAAAAAGAAATGGAATTATTTTGTAGAGCATTTACTGGGGCAGCAGCCGATATGGGATTTTGAGTTGAGGTAAGGGTGTGATTTTTTTGCCAGGCTTTTGTATTTTTTGGCATCGCCTGTTGTGTCACTCACTTCATCGTTCGGAACTTTGTTCAGGAGGTTCTCACAACGTTATGCATCGCAAAGACTGTGGACATATAATCGCATTCGCTTAAGACCTTTCACAGAGTCCCTGGCGGGAAACTCAGTGAGAACAGAAAAAAGAAATGGAATTGTTTTGTAGAACATTTACCGGGGCAGCAGCCCCTATTGGATTTTGAGTTGAGGTAAGAAAGTGATTGTTTTTATGAGCCAGGCTTTCATACTGCCATACTGCCGCGGTTGCCCGAAGAAAGCCGTATGAACTTTTTGTATAGCTGCCAAAGGCAATGCAGTACAAGAGTGCAATGCCGTACAAGCCGGCACTTCGCGCAGCGAAAGCCCTATAGTAAATCAAATGCCCGGCTCCTGAAAATTTCACTAATTTGGCTGGCCTTCCAATTCTCTTGACAGGAAAAATGAATTCATGAAAAAGTTATTCGTTGTTATTATTTTATTGGTATCGGTATCAGGCTATTCGCAGCTAACCGTTGAAAAGATCATGCGCGATTCAAAATGGATCGGCACCTCACCTTCGGGCATTGCCTGGTCGTACAACAGCAAGGCTGTTTACTTTCAATGGAACCCGGAAAAAGCAACCAGTGATTCTGCCTATAAATATGAGCCGGGTGGGGCTGCACCGTTCAAAACCACTTACAACGAAAGGCAGGTTGTAAATGCAGTAAGCAACGCAGCGCATAACAAGAGTTACACGCAGCTGGCTTATGCTTACAAGGGTGATATTTACCTGGTGGATGTTTTGTTGAATAAAACCACTCGTATAACGCAAACAGCCGACTATGAAAGCAACCCGGTGTTTGTGCTGAACGGTGAAGCTATTGCCTATCAGAAAGGCGATGATCTTTTTGATTGGGAGATCAAGACAGGTATTACGAGGCAGCTGACTGATTTTGAGAAGGAAAACAAACCGGCAAAAAAACTGAGTGCCGAAGAAAAATTTCTGCAACAGCAGCAACTTGCAACATCTGATATTATCAAAGAACGCAAGGATAAAAAAGACAAGCGTAAGGCATACCTCGATGCTATAAAAGA
Source organism: Chitinophagaceae bacterium UBA7600 (assembly GCA_002478885.1). Classification (GTDB taxonomy): domain Bacteria; phylum Bacteroidota; class Bacteroidia; order Chitinophagales; family Chitinophagaceae; genus DLKC01. The sequence goes on along the minus strand of DLKC01000030.1, from coordinate 19,967 downwards.
CAAAGACACCCTGCACATCATCTACAGCGGGGACAATGAGATACAGTCCGTACAAACGAGCCCTGATACACGTTTCATTACCTATGTTTTGTATGAGCCCGCTGCAAATGAAAAAACCACTATTGTTCCGAGTTATGTAACGGAATCAGGTTATACGACAGATATCCCTGGCCGCACCAATGTTGGCGCTCCTCAGGGAAAATCGGAGTGGTTTGTACTTGACCGGTTAAATGATACATTACAAAAGATCAATACGGATTCGCTCCCGGGTATAACGGAGAAGCCACTTTATATGAAGGATTACCCTTCGAAATTTAAAGACACGCCGGTTACTGTTAAGTCCGTGTACTTGGCTTACTTCGAATGGAATGGTAACGGCAGTGCGGCGATCGCCGACATACGATCTGTTGATAACAAAGACCGGTGGCTGATGCAGTTTGATACTGCTACGAAAAAACTTAAGCTGGTCGATCATCAACACGACGAAGCATGGATCGGTGGGCCCGGTGTTGGCTGGGAAAGCTCAGATCAGCAGGGCTGGGTCAACGACCAGTTGTATTACTTTCAAAGCGAGGTCACCGGCTATTCGCATCTTTATAGTTTTGACATCGGTACCCAAACAAAAAAAGCGCTAACCAGCGGCAGCTATGAGATACAGCAAACCATACTCAGCCGCGATAAAAAATATTTCTACCTGCTGAGCAATGAAGAACACCCGGGCAAGCAAAATTTTTATCGTATTAATATCGATGGAACCAACAAGCAAAAGATCACTTCCATGACGGGCGGATACGAAGTCAGTGTTTCACCCGATGAAAAATACATCGCCTATCGCTATTCTTACCAGAACAAACCCTGGGAATTGTATATACAGGAAAATGCACCGGGTAAACAACCGCAACAGGTAACAAACAAGGGGATGAGCGATGAATTTAAAAGTTACGCATGGCGTGATACGAAGATTATTCCTATTACAGCCCGTGACGGCGCGCAGGTTTATGCACGCATTTATGAACCTGCAAAGGAAAAGAAAAACAACGCCGCAGTCATCTTTGTACACGGCGCGGGATACCTGCAAAATGTAGATTACTGGTGGAGTTATTATTATCATGAATTTATGTTCAATAATTTGCTGGCCGATAAGGGTTATACGGTGATCGATATTGATTATCGTGCAAGCGCAGGTTATGGCCGTAATTGGCGCACCGGTATTTATCGTTACATGGGCGGCAAGGATCTTGACGATGAAGTGGATGCTGCACGATTCCTGGTAAAAGAATACGGCATCGATTCAACGCGTATTGGTATGTACGGTGGTAGTTATGGTGGCTTTATGACACTGATGGCTTTGTTCACGCAGCCCGCTGTATTCAAGGCCGGCGCGGCCCTGCGCCCGGTAACCGATTGGAGCCACTATAACCATGGCTACACTTCGGCTATACTCAATGAACCGTTTAACGACAGTATCGCATACCAGCGTTCCTCACCCATAAATTTCGCTGCCGGGTTACAGAACCATTTACTCATTTGCCATGGTATGGTTGATGAGAACGTACATTTCCAGGATGCGGTGCGGCTGGCACAACGGCTTATTGAGCTTGGTAAAAACAATTGGGAACTGGCGGCCTACCCGGTTGAAGACCATGGCTTTGTTGAACCGAGCAGTTGGACCGACGAATACAAAAGGATTTTAAAATTGTTTGACGACAACCTGCTGAAATAATTTTTGTATTTCGCCGGTAAAACCCGCCTCCTCCAATCAAATCAAGTGTGCCCAATAAACATTCACTGCTGAATTGAAACAAGCTGTTGTGTATTTCTTGTGTTCCCTACATGGTTATCTAAAGGAAATGTTGTACAGGAAGATGGCTATGTCGTTTCAAATACTTCAGTGTATTGCATTAAAGTATCCGCTATCTGTTTCCTGTTCCGGAACTCAAAAAAATACCCCAATGTGGTATTGATTATACATAAACACGAACAGATTTTTGATGCATCATTTAAATCAAAAATCATGTTTATGAAAGCGCTTTATACGTTAACAGTAGTAATTACCTGCATAATATTTCATGCTAATGCTTACAGCCAGGGAAACTATTTTGCAGCGACTAATTTCGGTAGCCACAGCAAAGAGGTTAATTACACCGGGGTAGATAAAGAAAGCCTGGCAAGTCCGGAAATGGGTTTTATAGGAAAGGAAATTGAAAAAACTGTCACCGTCATTAAAGATGGTTTTGATGGTATTAACGAACCAAAAAATGCGCATGCTCAATTATGGGGAATGACTGCATTAGGTGGAGCCTACGGTCAGGGTACCATCTATAAGTTATCTCTTTCCGGGGATAAATTTGATTTGATTTATTCATTTAATGGATCTCAGGGAGCATGGCCTTATGGTAATCTTACACAAGCAAATAATAAGTTATATGGAATGACGTTTAGGGGCGGTACCAATAATGGTGGGGTTTTGTTTAGTCTGAACCTGGCAACGGAAGAATATGCGGTGCTGGTAAATTTTGATGCAGCAACGGGCACAGGCCATTCATTTGGGACTAACCCAACCGGCAGTTTACTGCTTTGCGACGATGGCTTGTTGTATGGAACAACCGCTGCCGGTGGAAATAATCAGGCCGGAGTGTTGTTTAGCTTCAATCCAGCCTCCAACCGGTTTAACAAATTAAGTGACTTTAATCCTGTTTCCGGTATTCACCCAATAACTCCGGTTGGTTCTTTATTACAAGGCACCGACGGCCTACTATATGGACTAACATATAATGGCGGATACAATACAAATGATAGAGGTGTATTATATAGTTTCAATAGATCAAATAAGGCTATGCAATACTGGGAATTTGGTGCAAATCCGGCTGCACAAAAACCTAGAGGCAGTTTAATCCAAACAGGTATTTACTTGTATGGCACCACATTCAATGGAGGCAAATGTGATAGCGGAACGGTTTTCCGGTTTAACTTAACAACCCACACTTTTCAAAACAATTTGGAATTTTGTGGTAACCAGGAAAATTTTGGTTCATTCCCACAGGGGAAATTAGTAGAAATCCCCACGACTGTATCCAGTTCTGACTTCTACGGCCTTACTTCTGCTGGTGGAACTTTTGGAAAGGGAAACATCTTCAGATTTAACAGCTTGGTTTTCGGCAAAAGTTATCCCGTTAATTTTAATGGATTGGAAAAAGGATCAAACCCGGATGGAAGCTTGATAAATACCTCAAATGGCAGGCTCTATGGAACTACGCTTTACGGAGGCAAATACGACAAGGGTACCGTGTTTTATTATGACCCTTCGACAGCGGAATTTAAAAAAATTCATACGTTCTCCAGTGGTAGTACAGATGGAGGCTACCCTCATGAAGATGTTTTGGAATTACTTTGTGCTCCACCAAGCCCAGATAGCATAGGTGGCCCGGGTTCTGTGTGTAAAGGATCTACGTATACATATTCAGTTAGACCGGTAAAAGGAGCCACTTCTTATAAATGGTCAATTCCGCAGGATGCTGTAATAGTTGGTTCATCAACAGGTACTTCGATAAATGTCAAATTTGGCGCGTATGGAGGAAACGTCACTGCCAAGGCGTCTAATGGTACATGCTTGTCTTTTAGCATAGCATTAAACGTTACAACCAAAAGCTGTCTTATAGCAGAAGCCAATGCTCCAAATAAAGCCAATGAATTCCATATTTTTCCTAATCCCTCTGGGGGCATATTTAATATTACAATTAATTCACTCAAACAGGAAAAATATCTGATAGATGTTACAGACTTGTCGGGTAGAAAAGTAATGTTCCGGAAAGAAATTAGTTCGATGTCAAAGGTAAGTAACTACAGTTTGGATTTAAGCAAACTTGCAACAGGCTTTTACATAGTAAGACTAAATTCAAAACAGAAATCTGAATCATTTAAAATTGAAATCCAAAAATAAAACCTTCGTGTTCCACAGTGTTGCCCGCAAGGGAACGTTGTGTCAGCCTGGAAACGCCGCTAAACCGTAAATACATCAACAATCGATGCTGCGTTAAAGCAGCCATTCGGTAAAGGGCGCTTCGTTCCGTTTGCTTCCTGCACAAATTCCAGCAGCAATACGCAAAAGACCGGGTGCCCTGAGGCAGCAGGCAGTGCTATAGAAAGATTAAAAGCTGCCACAGTTTCGTGGGCCCATCGGTAATACGCCGACTCAGTTGTTGCCACATGAAAACCGCCGTTATCAAAATCTACTGCACTGGCTGCAAGGGAGATCCTGAAATAGGTAGTACACGGCGGGGCAGCTATAGTCGCAGCTGCTATGAAAGGCTCAAAAGAAGCCATTATCACGCCGCTGCTCCGGGTAAAGCTGATCGCATACGGGATAAAAAGGATTGCGTCAGGCTTTACCGCCATGTTGAAGGTAAACCCTTTAAGTAACCGCATGTCGCCGTCGGTAGCGTTGCGTTGGCCGCGCGGGCTGACAGTGTCTGCACGGATAGCAGACAGCATCCGCTGATGCAACCGTGATACCATCCTGCAGTCTGCCGCATGTTGTATCAATGGGCGGAGAGAACTACGGAGTAATCTCGCGGCCGTACTGGCACGACCAAATTCAGACATATTTTCCCTTGTTCGTTCAAATGTTGGATCCTTCTGGATCTTGTCGGCAGAAGCACCACCCTTGCGGCGAACGAGGTAGCCGTCAATTGATCTGTAAAAATTAACATTCCCGATTGTTCCTTCCAAAGGAAAAATGCCTGCCTGTCTGGCCATAAAATTGTTTTTAAATGATGAATACGTTTCTTGCTGGTCACCGGCTGAAGCAGTTATGCATGATCCAGGCAAAGCAAAAATAAACACGTCGAAAATTCAAAAAGGTACAGTAGGTACTTGTACCCTTGTGACAGTGTTGACAATAAATCAGTTATGGAAAAAAAATTGTTGTTGGTCAGTAGCCGCAATCCGGAAGTTTTCGTGTTCCCACAGCGTTACGCAAAGCGAACGCTGTGGGAATTCAGAACCTGTTCATTAAAGAAAAGAACGCACAAGTGAGTGACACAACAAAAGAACAATAGTAGTAGTGAGGATGGGTTATTAAAATAATTCCTTACGCCGCAACTGTCCCGGGAAGCATGTTTTCAGGCAAATGTCGGTCAGCTTTGTGTGTTGGTCCTGTAGACTCGTCGAAGCACCGGTGTGGGCCTGTTAATGGCTACGTATTTACCAATACTTCAAACTCATCAACAGCGTCTCGGCGAAGCCATGGATCAATTTCATGCCTGAGGACCGGGCCATTGTGATGCACAGTCCGACGCAACAAACGGGCAATATATTCCATTGCCAGCGTATGGTTTTCCTTCATGGCTTTTTGAAAAGCATTTCCATCAAGTGTGCCCACTTCCCTTAACACAAGGTCTTTAAGTTCCTGTCCAAAATTCATTGAATTGGCGCTTACCTGCCATGCGCCTGCTTCTATAGTATCAGGCGTGACTGAGGTTGGGTTACTGTTGTCGCGGCCCTCGTTCCAATCCCATGAAGATTCAAAACCTGCCAGTACCCGCAATACTTCCAGCATTACAGCCCGGCGGTGACTAAGGCCTCTCCAGGGCCCCAGTGTATTCTTTACACTCGAATACACATCACTAAAAGAATTTTGTGCAAATATTTCATCCGCAGCTTCTTTGCCCCATGTTACAAGTTGGGCGAGGAATTCATCCGGCGGGACGCCCCGGTTAAAGACATGCTGTTTGGTAGCGCCAAAATTACTAAGCGACCTTACGGCCGCATCTCCGGCATCCATAAACCTGTTCAACTCAAAATGCATGGGGTCATTGAATGCCTTGCCCCATGTAAAACCAAACGACTGGAAAACAGGTGCCACCGGCGCTACAGAGTCTCCAAACCCGGGATCGCCTTCATTAAGATCTATAGCAATACCGAATGAATGGTTGGATGGAAGTTTGCTTAATGCGCCACTGGTAGGTCTTCTCAATCGCGGGTTTAGCGTACCTGCGCAGGTTTTAACATGATGCAGTAACCCCTGTGCTTCTATCGCGGCAAATACCTTCAGCAACTGGGCTTGCCCGCGTTTATGAAATAAGAGTTTGCCCCGGTTGGAACCAGGAACATTTCGAAGTTGCGGTATCACCACTGCTGTTACATCACCCAGGTCGAAGCCGCTTAGAAAAATTATCTTATCGCCGCGTTTCCACTCAGGACTAACAGTGCGAAACGTTATATGACCAAACAATGGATGGTCAAAACTACTTTCAGGCATAGGCACCTCCTTATAGTATTAACATCAAACCAACTGTCAATAATAACATTACTTCAAATGTAAAAATTCCTTTCGGGGAATGCAATAGAATGGGCAGTAAAACAAAGCGGTTTTGAATGACAGGTGATATTGTTCCGCTCTGTTGGTTGCAGCACGCGGCCACCGGGTAAATGGGTCGCTGGTTATCCTTAATACTTCAGCAATCGTGATGAAATACAGCCCCGGCAGAGTACAGGTGTCTGTTAATACAGTCAACCATGATCCGCTTGTTAATCTACCTCCAGGATAGAATCAAAACTGTCTTTATTAAGGTTAGGGTTTTTGGGATCGGGCAGCCATACACCATCTACGACAAATTTATATCGGTATGTGCCGTGCGCCAATTGTAGCGTTGTTTCCCATGCACCATTTACCCAATGCATCGGCTGTATGGCATTGTTCCAGTTATTGAAAGAACCGGCAACTGTAACAAAATGGGCATTGATATAATCGGCAAAACGCAGTGTAATCTTTTTGTTTGTGGTATCTCTTGGCTCAGCGTTGTTTAGCAGGCGTGCGGCAAGTTTTTGAGGGTAATCATATTGCTTATCTAAAGCAAAGGCCTGTTGCCATGCTGCCGCCGATTTTACTGCATCGCCCATGCGCATATAGGTTTCTCCCAACGCTCTGTAAGTAGGTGCAGACAACGGGAAATTATCAAGGTTCATTTTGAGCAGTTCCAGCGATTTGTCGTAGTAGCCCAGCTCTGTATACCGGCTGGCAATACCAACGATTTGCTCGTCGCTTAATAAAGCAGTATCAATTTTTTTACTGGCGGAAAGATATGGCGCAACGGCATCTGCAACGGGCATTGAAAGGCCACGGGTATAAATTTGAAAACGTGGTGCATATACACTGTCATACGCAAGCCAGTCAAGCGCAGGTTGATTGCTGTTAAAAAATAATTTCAAAATGTCTCTTGCTGCATCAAGGCCATTTTCTGAATTGGCAAAATAAACAAGCCCTTCTTTTTTGTCGGGATACATGACCAGGAACGCTTTGAATGTACCATTGTCGCCCCATTGAAAATTTGCGCTGCCATACGTTGTCTGTTCTATCCCCAAACCTTTATTCCACCGGATATTGTTCGCCACATACATTCCCGTATCTGTTTTAAGCGCAGTAAGAAAATCTTTATCATTCAGCACAGCGATGATAAATTTTGCATAGTCTGTACTGTTGGTCTGCAGTGATGCCGCCACATTTGCATTGGAGGGAAAATAGTTTTGTGTGGAGCGTCCATTGTCTGTGTGTGGGTACGCATAGTTACTGTCAAAATGCTTTTGCCATATATAGGAACTGTGTGTCATGGCGAGTGGTTTGAATACTGCATCCTGCAGGTATGCCTCAACAGGCTCATTTGTTATTTGCTCAACTACTTTACTAAGCCATACAAAACCTTCACCTGAATAGGAGTATTGTTTGCCTAGATCGTACTTGAACTTCAGGTCACCATTTCGCCAGTTTGGTAAACCGGATGAGTGGGACAAGATCATCCGTGCGGTTACTCTTTTATAACGCTCGTCAGCTTTTACATCCGGGTAGTCATAGTATAAATACAAAGGCCTGTCAAGATCAAGCAATGTATGTTTTACCAGTTTATATACCCCATAACTAAAAACACTTTTACTAAGCGAACAGGCAGCAAATACGGTACTGTCATTTACAGGGGCTTTTGATTCAGCAGCTTTAACGCCAATGCTGATTTGTTCCTGGAGCTTTCCCTCCTTTATATAGGCAAGTGATATGGCGGGTATCCTGGCATCATCCATTATTTTTTTTACTTCGTTTATGTGTTGCTGCGAAAAAGCGTTGAACTGTGTAGCTGCAAAAAATAGAATGACCAAACATTTTGTTGGAGTTGGCATGTTACTGGTTTGTGCGTTGAGAATTAATGCTTTTAACGGGGTACTAAAATAGAAGTTACAGCCATGGCAAATGATTTTTTGTGACCGGCTCAGCTCATCAGGCGTCTTTCGTGCCCGCCCACAGTGTTACCGGAAGGGAAAGCTGTGGCTTGGCAAGATCACCGCTTATTCCGCTACACAGACCTCAATGCGTTTACTGGATCTGTTATCAGGCGGGTGTCAGACGGCCTTGCATATTGGTTTTGTGGCACTCGCCGTATAGTTAAGGCGCTGTGATATGGTAAAACCACATTCCCATCCTGATGCATAGCTGCACAAAAGATCACCGCTTATTCCGCTACACAGACCTCAATGCGTTTACAGGATTGGCAACCGCGGCGCGCAATGTGTGAAACGTAACGGTAACAAAGGTGATGAGGAGCACAGTCATGGCCGACAGCAGGAATGGCATAGGCCCCAGGCCCGTGTTGTAGGGGAATATTTGTAACCAGTTGCTCATAAAATACCATGCTACCGGGAATGCAATGAGACAGGATAAACCAACCAATGCAATAAAATTCCTCGTGATAAGCGGAACAAGCTGCGACACATTTGCACCCATTACCTTGCGTATGCTGATCTCCTTTTGCCGTTGTTGAGTAGTGAAAGCGATCAGGCCAAGCAAACCAAGACAGGTGATGATAATGGTTAAGACGGAAAATGCGGAAAAGATCTTGCCCCGTTTCTGGTCTGCGTTGTACTGCGAATTAAAATCCTGGTCGAGGAAGCTGTAACTGAAGGCAAGATCAGGGAAATATTTGTTCCATGTTTGCTCCAGGTACGCGATGCCGGCGTTGATGTTTTTTGCATCAAGTTTTATAGCAATCACATTATTGACTGGCCTGTAAAGAAACATCAATGGCGCAATAGGGTTGTATAATGATCGCTGGTTAAAATCATGCACCACACCGATTACCTCGAGATAAAAACCGGTGGTATCCCCGGCGAATTTTATTTTTTTACCCACCGCATCATCGCCCCAGCCATATTCTTTGGCCATTCTTTCGTTGACCACAACACTGCGAAGCGTATCAGCCAGGCCGGTGAAGCTGCGTCCTTTTACGAGCTTTATGCCAAGCGTTTTAAAGAAATCTTCGTCTGTGCCGAAATAAACATCAACACCCTTTTCGATAAAACCATTCTTTGTTTCAATAGAGAAAAGATTAAAAGGAACGCCTCCGCCGGGCGCTCCCTGTGCGGTGCCTGCGGAAAGTACATGTGGATTATTGTGCACCTCGTCTTTGAAAGCGCGGATATTACTGGTCAGGTCTTTATTTGAATTGGCCGCTACCGTGAGTACCTGGTCTTTATTAAACCCAAGGTCTTTGTTGCGCAGGAAATCCATTTGTCCATAAACGACCCATGTGCAGATCAGCATGATCATTGATATCGAAAATTGTAACACCACCAGTGAACGTCTTAAACTGACATTGCCCGACGCCTTGGAAAGGCTTCCTTTGAGAACAAATACAGGATTGAATTTTGATAAATAAAAGGCTGGGTAACTCCCACCGACTATACCAACAAAAACAACAATGGCAAGCAGGATGGACAGCATCTCAGGCTGAAACAAGCCTGTAAAGGAAATATACTTTCCTGCTAGGGTGTTGAACATTGGCAGGAACAGGGCAATAAACCCGATACTCAGCAGCAAAGCAAACAGGGCGGTTAACGTAGATTCGAGGAGAAATTGCCAGATCAGGAGGCGCTTATTGGAACCGGTAACTTTTCTTATGCCGATTTCTTTGGCGCGCCTGGCAGACCTTGCTGTAGCAAGGTTCATGTAATTGATACAGGCGATCAGCAACATAAAAAATGCAACTGCGGAAAAGATGTAGATATACGACATGCTGCCAACATCTTCCGGTTCATTCGTCATGTCAGAATGCAGGTGAATAGCGGTGATCGGCTGCACACCAAAACGCATTTTGATGTTAAACTGTCCAAAAATGGGCGCCAGGTATTTATCATACATAGGTGCCAGTTTCTTTTGAAAAGCGGCAACATCCACGTTCGGTTTCAGCAAAACATAGGTGAAGAAACCAAACCCGCCCCAGTTGTCGGCAAAGTTTGCAGGAAGCGAACTCCTGGAAATAAGCCCGTTAAAAAGCAGGTGTGAGTTCTTTGGAACATCTTTGATCACGGCGGTAACTTTATACAGGTCGCCACTTTCGTTTTCCAATGTTTTGCCAACATATCCGCCGTTGTTGCCAAAATATTTTACCGCAAGTGATTGAGTAAGCACAAGCGAGTTGGGCGCCATCAGGGATGTCTGCGGGTTGCCCTCAATAAATTGATAGGTAAACACCCGGAACAGGTTGCTGTCTGCATAGAATATCTTGTTTTCATAAAAGCGTTGGCCGCCGCTCTTAAACATGGTTTTTCCATTATCCCACAAACGCACGGCGGCTTCTACCTCGGGATAGTCTTTACTCAGTGCAGCAGCCATGGGAAAAGGCGTTATAGCCCATTTCATGGTATCTTTTTCCGGTTCCTTCACGTAAGCATTGATGCGGCAGATCCGGTCTGCTTTCTCATGGTACCTGTCATAGCTAAGCTCATCTTTTATATAAAAGACCAGGAATACGCTGAAAGTGATGCCAATGGTAAGGCCTAGTATGTTAAGCAGGCTGTACCATTTGTCTCTGTAAAAGTTGCGAAGCGCAACACGAAGCATGTTCTTAAACATAGGAGCGGTTTCTTTGCGCTTAAATTAACGAATATGTTCGTAGATGTTGCCCCGCAGCAATAATTTAGAACGCTTTTTTGTTAAGCGGTTTGCATAACGGTTAAAAGGGAGGAAGCATATGGAGACTCGTCTTAGCAGGGTGGATGTATTCTATTGGCTGCTGCCCAACCTGCCGGAATGTTACAGGAGGCTTACCTTAAGTGTGAAGATAGTTTTGCTTACCTTGTTGCAATGTCGGATAAAAGCATAGCAGATTTTTTAGCCGGTAAGTCCGGGCATACGATTGAACTGTACAATCATTTTATTGAAACGTATAGTAATATGGGCATCATCGGGGTTCATCCGGCCAAAACGATGATTGGCATTTCAAATGCACATAGGCGCATTGCCTGGATAACACAGCTCGGCAAAAACTTTATTCATATCGTATTCCCGTTCAGGCAGGCTTATCCCGCTAACCTGTGTTTTAATAAAATAGCGCAGGTTCCCGGCATGGCGCAATTCAATCATCATTTCAGGATGTTGTATAAAGAAGATCTGAATGAGGAAGTCATCCATTTCATGCAAATGGCCTATAGCGAAGAAGAATAATCTTTCCTTTATAACAGTGGTAACACATTTTTTTTTGAGCCGGCCATCCGCACCAATGGCATCACCGGTTGCGTCGCACACTGGAGCACTATAACTTTATTCGGCCATCCGGATGACTAATTTGCTTCAATCAAACTTCCGAATGTGCGCATGTACCTGCAAAAGTTGAAGTCACAGCAGCACTCCAGCTATAGCAAGGCGTATGAAAGAAACAGGCTGAAATCGAAGGAGCTTCGCGAAGGCCGTTAAAAAATAAATACCCCTGGCAAATCCATCAGGCTCTGGCAAACACGATCCTGTTCAGTAAAGAACAGAACCTACAAGTGAGTGACACAACAAAAGCATCATAGTAGTAGGGAAGATGGGTAAGCCATATGGATAGGGCAGCTTAACCAGGGCAACCAACGCACATCGGCGACGCATCACGGCTATTTTGCCGTATATTTATTGTTAGAAATGCTGCCGATGAAATTGCTACAGGCCTTGCTCATTTTTTCAATCGTTTGTTGTTCCTGCAACAAAGCGGAAAACACTCCCGTTCCTCCCGGCGGCCCGGTTAAAGATTCTGTGGCCGATATTTTAAACTACACGATCGATGGTATGCAACCGGTGATTACAGTATCACCTGGCCTGGTCGATGTGCGCTTTGCTGATACGGTTACCGACCCTGAAAATCTCGTGGCTTCTTTCAGTTTAACTGAAGGCGCATCTGCCAGTATCAATGGTGTGGCGCAGGTAAGCGGTAAAACGGCTAACAATTACAACAACTATCTTAACTATTCAGTCAAAAACAAAAGTGGGGTAATAAAGCACTGGATTGTTTCAGCTACCAATAACGATTATACGGCTAAATGGGGGCTAGGCAGGTTTATAAAAGAATCGGGGAGTAATGACAGGTTGTATAACTGGTATTTTACGCAGGCTGGTACCGGGGAATACTGGAACATCAACTGCGGGCCAGCCTGCGTAACGATGGCAATGAAATGGGCTGATTCGTCTTTTAACCTGGCGCCTGCTGATGCAAGGGCTTATTTTCCTCAAAATACCGGGCTCTGGGGCTTTGGTACAATAGGGGAGTACCTCCGGGAACACGATTTTGATCACTCCTACGTAAACCTGGGTGGCACTGCAGAAGAAACATTCAACATTATCAAAAAGCAGATCGATTCAGGGCGTATTGGCATTTTGTTGATTACTACGGAAAAGCTGGGAGGTTTTATTGGCGTATCAGGTGATCCGTATGCAGATCGTTATTACCCCGAAAACTTTAATCATTTTGTAGTTGTGTATGGATATAAAAAAGTTGATGATGAAATCTTTTTCCAGGTAAACGACCCATGGAATGTTGCTTTAACACACGCCGACGGAAGTCTTAAGGGGAAGAACCGCTATTACCGGTACGGGGATATATACAACGCCGCTGCCGGCATAGAGAATGGTATGTGCGTTATTTATGCAAAGCAATAACATCAAAACAATTGGGGCGGAGCTTTTTATCTGCGGGTATATGGATAACAACTTTTCCGGGCGGGCTTCAGCTATCCGTGGGCGTTGGTTCTATAACACCTGCCGCAAACCGCGTTTTTATCCCGGTTTTTGCTTAATTTGCTGATCAGGATATTATTTTTCTTACAACGCTGACCTTCCTTTTTTCCTTACAATTAGAACCCTGCTTATGACAAGTTTTATAAAAACCTGCGTTACCTTACTATTGGTATACCTCTTAGTTGCCTTAACAAATGATGTTGCTGCCCAAACTACAGTTGGCCTGGTACAAAAAGACACCGGCACAACGGAAAAGGGGTATATCCTGTTTGCACCGCTTGCAGACACGACTACCTATCTTATAGACAAATGTGGCAGGAAGATTCATACATGGCATAGCAGTTATAAACCGGGCGCCTCAGTTTATCTTGAGCCCAATGGTTATCTGCTAAGGGCCGGAACGTATTTTAATCCGCTCTTCCCTGCGGGTGGAAGCGGGGGTATTGTGCAGGTGCTGGATTGGAACAGCAACGTGACAGGGGCATATATTGTGTCAGATTCAATTTACCAGTCCCACCACGATGTCAGGGCGCTGCCAAATGGGAATATCCTGGTGCTGGCATGGGAACGAAAAACAACAGCCGAGGCAATAGCTGCGGGCAGAAATCCTTTACATGCCGGCAGCAGTGTCTGGAGTGAAGCCGTACTGGAACTGCACCCGGTAAGTGATAAAAAAGCGACGGTCGTTTGGGAGTGGCATTTATGGGATCACCTCGTACAGGATTTTGACGCAACAAAACCAAATTATGCTGCAGTGGCATCGAGGCCGGGAAGGATCGACATTAACTATACACCAAAAGATACGGTGCCTGATTGGGTACACCTGAACGCGATCGACTACAACCCGGCGTTTGATCAGGTCATGATAAACTCTCCCAATTTTAATGAGTTGTACATCATCGATCATAGTACAACCACGGCTGAAGCCAGGACGGGCAAAGGTGGTCGCTATGGCAAGGGTGGCAACATACTCTATCGCTGGGGCAATCCACTTGTTTATAAAAGTGGTACCCAGGCTGACCAGCAACTCTTCTTTCAACACAATGCGCATTGGATAGAACCCGGCTTGCCTTATGCCAACCAGATTATGGTCTTTAATAATGGCCAGGGCAGAAACGGCGGCATCAACGACTATTCTACGGTAGATATTATCATTCCGCCTGTTGATAGCGCCGGGAATTATGCGCCAGGTTTGCCATATGGTCCGGCAGCCGCAGCGTTGGTATACAACGAAGGCAACGAAAATCATTTATACTCACCGTTTATTTCGGGCGCTCAAATGCTGGAGAATGCCAATGTACTGGTGTGTTCAGGGGCCAACGGTAATTTTTTTGAATACAACCCTGGCGGACAAACTGTGTGGCGGTATATCAATCCTGTTACAGACCTGGGTATCGTGAAACAGGGTGATTCACCTGTAAACAACCTTGTTTTCCGGTCACCATTTTACCCCGCGGCTTACCAGGGCCTGCAGGGTCATACGCTGGCACCGGGCACGACAATAGAAAATGAAAACATCCTGAGCAGCCAATGCAGCCTGCCCGGGTTATATATAACAAACGCACAAATAGCAGAAGGTGATGGCGGCACGAAAACCATGCGCTTCCGCGTCAGTTTAAGTGAAGCATCCCAGGATTCAGTAGTAGTAAATTTTCAAACCAGGGACATCGCCGCGACTGCTCCTGCTGACTACCTGCCTGCATCGGGGTTAATATTATTTAAACCGGGTGATACAGTAAAAGTGATTCGGGTTACGATCAATGGCGATCTTGTTCCGGAAGCCGACGAAAGATTTGCAGTAGGCCTCTTTAGTCCTGTCAATGCTGTGCTCCTCGACAGTGTGGGAATCGGTAAGATCAGTAATGATGATGCTGCATTTGCATCCACAGTTACGTCGGATGCATCAGGCAACAATACCGGGAAATTCATCATTTATCCTAATCCTGTCCAAAATACTTTAACGGTTACGTTGCCTGCGGATCATGCCATCAATGCACTATACGTGTTGGATATTACCGGCAGGATACTAAAAAAGATCAAAGCGACTGCCGCACAAGGCACATATAGTATCGATGTTTCAGCATTCGCCAAAGGCAGTTACCTGCTGCGGGCAGAGTCGCCAAAAGGAAATGCAAGCGCTGTCTTTATAAAAAACTGAAAGCCTTGAGTTCGCCTGGACAATGTTCGCTGCTTAAGCCAAAGTGGTACTACCGTTTAATCATGTGGTATGAAAGAAACGCATTGAAATCGAAAGCATCTTCGCGAAGACAAGTTTAAAATACACAGCAATAAGCAACGCATTTCTTTATAAAACGCGTTCACGCATTTTTTTGAGCCAGGCATTCCTGCTAATGGCAACACCGGTTGCGTCGCACACTGGAGCACTATAGCTTCATTCGGCAAATGATACCCGTTCAGTGGTATTTCCGCCCAATTATATAAAAGCGCTAACATAAATTTTTAGCGAAATGCTTGAGTATGAATTTCTTCAGTATTTCCTGCAAGGCATTCCCTGTATGCATAAAAGATTTAAGGTATTTTACAAGAGGTGCACACGATGACTTTTTTAAATTTGTTTACAGGAAGCTGCAACGCAAAAAACAGCAAATGTTGCAGCTTGTAGTGATATTAGCTTACTTATATGCAACCCATTCAATTTCCCCCGCCTGAATCACTTGCAGCATACATAGCATTTTACGGTATTACTATTGTTGAAGAAGATTTTTACGAACCATATATATCACCGCCGTTAGGTTTTTGCGGATTGATCATTTGTCTTGAGGGTGACGTTAATGCTACCGTTAATGACGCCACATTTATGAAAGACCGATATTGCGCTACCGGGCAGGTTACCGTTCCGGTGATAGGGGCAATAAAAGGCAAAAGCAAGATCCTGATGGTATTTATTCAGCCTTGCGGTTTGTACAGGTTGTTTGGGCTTGATATGGCATCAATTACCAATACCACCATGCCTCTTTCAGAACTGCTGGGGGAAGCAGCATGTGAAACATTGATTGCTGAATTAAGGGCTGCCGCCACCGATGAAGAAATAATTGCCGTGATGAACCGGTTTTTCATGGCAAGGCCTGTAGAGAAAATAAATGATAAAGTAAGTGCCGCCCTTGAATATATCCATGAGCGCAAAGCGGTTGTTACGGTAAGGGATGTTGAGCGGGATTGTTTTATTACAACACGAAGCCTGCAACGCTATTTCAGTCGCTATATCGGGTTAACCCCTGGCGAATATATAAGGATATACCGGTTTAAGTGCCTGGTTAATTTTATACGCTTGAATGCATCAGTGTCTTGGTTGGAACTTTGTACAGCCACTGGTTATTATGACCAGGCACATATAACAAAAGATTTTACCAGGTATCTCACCATAAAACCGGCTGACCTGGTAGATATCGAACCATCGTTTTTGTACTTCCTGTTGCAACCACCGCAGTAAAAATGGCAAAGACCAGGAAAGCATAATTGTTTTGTCGCGTTTATACAGGGTCTGTCTGTAAGACTAATATTATCTTTCATCATCGATCTGATGTTGGAATAAGTGATCCGTACCCCAATCCTCTGAATGCCATAACTCCTTTATCCGTTTCCGTTAATTCAACCAAACCTTTTATATGGGCGCAAACTTATTGGCAGGCCGCCGTGCTTTTTTTACAATTCCGGCTGAAACAAATATGCCTGCCATATCCTCCTATCGTCATTTTTTATTAAAAAAAACCCACATGAAAAAAAAGTTACTATTCCATGTTCATGATCAGCAATGCAGTACAGCAAAGGCCTGGTGCTGTTTGTTGCTGCTGTTTGCGGGAATCTGTTCTGTACATGCACAGGTACAGTATCCGCTATCTTTAAAAAACAAAGGGTACAAAGCACGCCCGCAGGGAATGAACGTTAGCAAACTTGCCCCAACTCCTTTTGTTGCGAGCCCTTCCGTAGGATCCTGGACAACGCTTACAAACCTGGCGCCTTCAGGCGGTGGTGCTATGACACTGCTGTCTGACGGTACTGTATTGGTAAAGAATGCGAGTTCGGGTTCCTTGTTGTATAAGAAATTAACGCCTGATGCTTCGGGAAGTTATATCAATGGCACATGGTCTTTTATTTGGCCAATGTTTGATTCAAGGCTGTATTATTCTTCGCAATTATTAAAAGACGGCAGGCTATATGTTGCTGGCGGTGAATATGGAACCGGGGGTAGTAGGGGGGAGATATATAACCCTGTTACCAATACCTGGAAGTTGGCAAATTTGCCGGGTATCACATTGTCTGATGCCAATTCAGAAATTTTGGATGATGGGCGTGTGCTGCAGGGGGCGGTAGGTGGCACTGGTAAACAAACCTTCCTATATGACCCTGCCACCAATACCTATACAAACGGGCCTAACACACTCGATTACTACAATGAAGCTGCATGGGTAAAATTACCCGATGGCAGCATATTGATGGTTGATGTTCCCTTCGAAGGCGATGATCACAGCACGGAACGCTATATTCCATCACTAAACCAGTGGGTGTTGGATGCACCTGCACCAGTTAGCCTGTTCGATCTGTTTGGATATGAAACGGGGGGGGCTTGTCTTTTACCGAATGGAAAGGTTATCTTCTTTGGTTCTACAGGACATACTGCCATATATACACCATCCGGAAACAACAGCCCCGGTTCATGGGTAGCAGGCCCTGATTTTCCCGACGGGCAAGGTACGCCTGATGCAGCTGCAGCGATGATGGCCAATGGGAAAGTATTATGTGCTGTGTCTCCAATTCCTGATCAATTCGATAATTTCCCATCTCCTACTTCTTTCTATGAATATGATTACGTAAGCAATTCATTTACACAGGTGGGGGCACCCGGCGGCGGAAGCTATATAATAAATTCATCCTTTGTGTTTACATTTCTAAACCTCCCGGATGGTACCATATTGGCATCACAACAAGGAGATCAAAATCTCTATGTGTATACGCCGGCAGGTAGCCAGGTAGAAGAAGGCAAACCGGTCATTACATCAATTGATCAGAAAACTTGTTCAACATATACATTACACGGGACCGGCTTTAACGGTAATTCAGAAGGCTCCAGTTATGGTGATGACTGGCAGATGAACACGAATTACCCGATCGTCCGGCTTACTTCAGGCAGCAATGTATATTATGGTCGCACCACCGATTGGAACAGTACCGGTGTCAGGCGTGGCAATGCGCCTGACAGCGTAAATGTTGCCTTGCCTG
Source organism: Chitinophagaceae bacterium UBA7600 (assembly GCA_002478885.1). Classification (GTDB taxonomy): domain Bacteria; phylum Bacteroidota; class Bacteroidia; order Chitinophagales; family Chitinophagaceae; genus DLKC01. Next base: position 1,699 of record DLKC01000030.1, on the reverse strand, counting down.
CAGGTTTGCCGGATGGAACATATTCACTGGTGGTTACAGCCAATGGCATCGCTTCTGATCCCATTACCATAACAACGACACCAAAAACATGGTACCTGGATGCAGATGGCGATGGGTATTACGTAACTGCTGTATCAGCTTGTGCAAACCCAGGTCCCGGTTATACAACGGATATCAGTATCCCGGGTGATTGTAATGATGCAGACGGAACTGTATGGCAATCCGGTTCTTTGTATATAGACGCGGATGGCGATGGATATGACAACGGGCAGGCATATGTTTGCTATGGTGCCACAGCCCCGACAGGTTATTCACTAACAACAAATGGAACTGATTGCAACGATGCTGATGCAAGCGTATGGCAAACTGCTGCTCTCTATATAGACGCGGATGGCGATGGGTATGATAACGGCCAGGCTGATGTTTGCTATGGAGATACTGCCCCAACAGGTTATTCACTAACAACAAATGGAACTGATTGCAACGATGCTGATGCAAGCGTATGGCAAACTGCTGCTCTCTACATCGACGCGGATGGCGATGGGTACGATAACGGCCAGGCCGATATTTGTTATGGAGCCACAGTACCCTCAGGCTATTCACTAACAACAAATGGAACTGATTGCAACGATGCTGATGCAAGTGTATGGCAAACCGGTTCATTATATATAGATGTGGACGGCGATGGTTATGATAACGGCCAGGCTGATATTTGTTATGGTGCCACAGCCCCAACAGGCTATTCACTAACAACAAACGGAACTGATTGTAACGATGCTGATGCAAGTGTTCACGAACCGCAGTTGTATTATGTAGACAACGACCATGATGGCTTCGGCTCAACAACAAGCGAAATGCTTTGTGCTTCAACTGCACCTGTTGGCTATGCAACAAACAACACGGATTGCAACGATGCTGATGCAAGCGTTCATGAACCGCAGATGTATTATGTAGACAACGACCAAGACGGCTTTGGTTCAACAACAAGCGAAATGCTTTGTGCTTCAACAGCGCCGCTTGGCTATGCAACAAACAACACGGATTGCAACGATGCTGATGCAAGCGTTCACGAACCGCAGTTGTATTATGTAGACAACGACCACGACGGCTTTGGTTCAACAACGACTGCTATGCTCTGCGCATCGACAGCGCCGCTTGGCTATGCAACAAACAACACGGATTGCAACGATGCTGATGCAGGCGTTCATGAACCGCAGTTGTATTATGTAGACAACGACCACGACGGCTTTGGTTCAACAACGACTGCTATGCTCTGCGCTTCAACTGCACCTGTTGGCTATGCAACAAACAATACCGACTGCAACGATGCAGATGCAAGTGTTCATCAATCGCAGTTATATTATGTAGACAACGACCACGACGGCTTTGGTTCAACAACGACTGCTATGCTCTGCGCTTCTACAGCGCCGCTTGGTTATGCAACGAACAACACGGATTGCAACGATGCAGACGCAAGTGTTCATGCCCCGCAATTGTACTACGTGGACAACGACCACGACGGCTTTGGCTCAGCAACCACGGCAATGCTCTGCGCTGCAACTGCACCCGTTGGCTATTCTGCCAAAACCGGGGACTGCAACGATGCCAATGCAGCTGTTAATCCGGGTGCTGCCGAAATCTGTGGCAATGGCATTGATGACAATTGCAATGGCCAGGTTGATGAAAACTGTACGGCCGC
>DLKC01000072.1 GCA_002478885.1 Chitinophagaceae bacterium UBA7600 | reverse complement strand
TTTTGTTTTCATCAAAGCTATAGTTGAGCGACGACCCTTTGAATGTGGCGCCAAGTGCTTTATCCAGCGGTTCGTCTCTAAGGGTAATACTTATTTTCAGCGAATCGAATTGAAGCGTGTCGTAGTAAAAGGTATAACCGCTCTGTCTTTCCATTTCAGCAAGGAATTGCTGAACAGGCACACGGTCAAATACGGCACTCACTTTGGGAAAGGCTGGTTGCTGCGCATTTGCTGTATTTGCCTGGGCAATCAATAAGCAGATCAACAAAAAGTAAAACAGGCGTGTCATGCAGTTCGTTTGGTTTTATTATTCTTAATCCTCCCGGTGTGAAGGCTGGCCTTTTGCGGGCCTTCTTTTATGGTACCCGGCTCCATCGCTCCGGGCGTCGTCCCTTGCGTCGCACACTTATGCGCCACAACGGGAAGCAGCTAAACAGACAACACTTTGCAGGGTACTGTTGCCTGTAGAAACTATTTTCCCTTTAGCTGGTCGTAATACGCGGCAACAGCAGCCAGCGTATATTCCTTATCTTTCTTATAATTCAGTTTATTCTTTCTCATGTATTGCTGTATATCACTTTTCTTATCCTTAAAAAGATCAAGCATCCCTTTTTTTGAACCAACGCTGTGCACCTTCTGGTCTTTCCTGATATAATAAGAAGTTTCCGTAACGATAAACCTCTTAAGTCCTTCTGTCAAAGAGGTCTCTTCTTTAAGTTTCTTTTCCTGCCGTTCATACACCGTGGAGTAGCCACCGTAAAGCACCTGGTAATAACCCGTCTTTACAGCCTCGTTATTTGCCTGGTCGTTAACCAGTCTTACAAAATGGTATTTTTCAATATTGAACGACGTCACGCGCTCATCAATAAGGGAGAGTTTGTAAACTTTAAAAGGGTCGTTGATCACAACAAGGTCTTTCAGCTCATCATATACAATGGGAACATCTTCGTACTTCACACCATTATAAACAACATAGCCATTCCGGAAATCCGGTGTTTGAAAAAATGGCTGGCCATCCTTTATACCAAACGAATAATCTACATACTCGTTGCCATTGAATAAACCTGTCGATGGATTGATAAATTTCCAGTAAACCGCTTTGGCATTTTCAACTGCCCTTACATAAGTTAAACTGTCGGTTCCCGGCGCTTGTGCGAAGGAAGAATTGCATATGATCCAAAAGAAAAACAAAATACTGAACCTCATAGGCTTGTAAAAATAATCGTTAGGACTCATAAAGCAGGTAAAGTATTTCTTTTTTTATATAAATGGTAAATTCTGCGACCAACACTGTTTTTGCAGCGACGAAAATCTGCTCAGCGAAAGTAGGCCTTATGACTGCAAAGCGCTTAATCTTCGTAAAAAGTATAAGGTGGAAACCGCACCCGCTTCGGCAGTTATTTTAGCTGCATATTGTTTTGAACGTACAAGCGTGCGACGCAACAGCAGCCGCATCCTATGCCATCTGCCGGGCCCACAATCAGCTGGTAGAACAGCGCCACTGCAATGCAAAAAATGCAAGGCAGTTCCGCAGGTTTTTCAATGGAAAGTTAAATATGCACAATGTATGCAGCCCGTTGTTTTGTGTAGCCTTTTAAAAATATATTTGCCCAAACAATACGCAATTACATGAGAAAATTCAATGGAAAAATGCCCGTGCAGGCTGCAGTGATGCTGGCAGTTGGAGTGCTGTTATTCAGTGCATGCGGCGGTGGCGAAAGCAAGGATAATAAAGCTGATAGTGTTAAACCTGCTGCAAGCACAAAACCTGTTCCCGGTGCAGCGGTCCCTTACGATAGTTCTAAACTATATATCTACCTCACATGGGACGATGCTCCCCAGCCTCCGGGCACAATGGATTGCAAACGCATCTTTGAAAGCGAAGGAGTAAAAGCAACATTTTTTGTGGTAGGGATGAACCAGTTTGGCAGGGAACGCGAAAAGATCGTTGATACACTACGCAACAGTTACCCGCAGTTTTTAATGGCCAACCACAGCACCTCGCATGGCTTTAGAAATAATTACAAAAAATTCTATTCCATGCCCGATAGCGCCGTGCAGGATTTCATGGACAATGAAGTAAAAATGAAAGTGCCGGTGAAGATCATCCGCCTGCCGGGTAATAATTCATGGGTGTTGAAAGGCGAGGTAAAAGGGCCAAAGTCAACCATGCCCGTATGCCACAAGCTTGATTCATTAGGTTATAACGTAATTGGCTGGGATATAGAATGGCAGTTTAAAGGCGGCAATGTTCCCGTACAAAGTGCCGACCAGATGATCGCTGAAGTGAACAAGAAGTTTGAGAACTATTACAGCAACGTAGAGAACAATATTGTGATCCTTGCGCACGACCGCATGTTTGAAAAACCGCAGTACCAGGATTCACTGCGCAAAGTGATCGCCACCTTAAAACAAAATCCCAAAGTTGTTTTTGAAACGATCGATCATTACCCGACTATAAAACACTAATTCATTTTTTTTATAAAGCCTGTGGCCATTTAAGCAAGTGGTTGCAGGCTTTTCTGTTTTTTGGGGTGCCGGGCTTTCTCACTGCGAGCATCGGTTGTTGCGTCGCACCCGTCAGCGCCTTTGCGTTGTGAAGCTTTTCACCAAACCGCTTATCCGCTTAATAGCTCCTTCATAGCGTAAAACCTGTCACATTTCAAATCCCTCTACGTTTTGCTGTTGCAAAGCTGTCAAGCTGCTGTTGCATCTTATTACTAACAAAAAAACACAAAAAATGAAATGGATCTTGAAGGGAGCTTTTATCGCGGGTACCCTAATCTGCAGCCAGGCAAAAGCACAATGGAACATGCAGGCTTCTCCTGTGAAAACAAATCTCACAGCCGTAAGTTTCAAAGGCAGCAGGTTGGGTTATGCTGCAGGTGAAAAAGGAACATTATTAATAACAAACGATGGAGGTAAAAATTGGATTCAGTTAAAGACACCCGTAACAGGCAATATTACATCTGTAACCATCATCGACAGCAATGCTGTAATGATCAGTAGCAATGACGACGGAGCCGGGGCTTTTATATACGAGTCAAAAGACCAGGGGCAAAACTGGGTGAGGGTTTTAAGCGATACCAGGACTTTCGTAGGGGCGAAGTCACAGGACAAAAGTTTATACAGCACCAGTTCATATATCTATAAAAGCACCGATAGGGGAAGGAACTGGGAGCAAGGCGCTCCATTAAATCTTACGAGCACATATACCAGGATCGAATTCTCAGATTCCTCAACCGGCCTCATCGCCGGCAATATAGCTGGTATACTGAAGTATTCAACCCAAATGCTAAGAACAGCAGATGCCGGCAAAAACTGGTTTGTGCTCGATAATTTTTCTTACCCGAACGCGAATGGTTTTGCGGCGTTAAGTGCCATTAACAGGGATTCAGTTTACCTGGTAAGTAATTTTTATGATCACTTTTCTCCCGGCGATAGTTGCCAGCTTTCTTTGCTAACCAATTTCAGGCTGGTTAAATCGCTAAGCAATTATGTATGGAAATTTGATTCAAAGATCATCAGCCAGGGTTTTCACGACAGGATCAATGATTGCAAATTCTTCCCGTCTGGAAAGGGGTATACCGCAGGCGACAAAGCTGCCATTTATCTGACCTTTAATTCAGGGAAGAAATGGATAAAAGATTACAAGGGCAATAGTGCAATAAAAGCCTTATACATGCTTGATGAAGAAACCGGGTATGCGGTTGGAGAAGGAGGATTGATCCTGAAAAGAACAGGGCCGGCATTTGTTGAAACAACTGTCAGCGGGCTGAATATTAAAGTATATCCTAATCCCGCTGCCGGTCAGGTTTACGTAGAATTTGAAACACAAAAAGATATAGAGCTAACGATTGATCTTCACGATGCGCAGGGAAATTTAGGTCTGCAGGTCGGCAGAAAGAAATATGCCAGGGGCATTCAGAAGATCATGATTCCCGTCGGCCAGCTGAAGAATGGCTTATACCATATTCAACTTGATTCCAAAGGACAAACTCTTGCATCGAAAACAGTAATGATCATGCATTGATCGCAACCAGGCCGCAATAAAAAGCTGTACGCCTTTTAAGCGTACAGCTTTTTTTACAACTCTTCATTTGCTGCGGATTGCGTTGGGGTACAAGTGAGTGACACAACGAGGTCGCCACATGCACCAATGCCGGTAACAAAATCTATTTACTGAAATTGATTGGAATTAAAAGCTTCACGGTAAAATTCCTGCCCATTTCGTATATGCCAATGCGGCCGGTTACATTGTTTGGGTCGCCGTATTTTAATCGGCTCATATTGCTCTGGTAAGCGACATCGGTAATATTTGCGGCGTAAACATTTAGTGTGCAAAGCGTTTTGCCTTTTGACACAATATCGGTACCTGCGCCAAGATTTAATAGCGTATAGGCAGGCGTAACAGTTTCGTCGCCAAACTTGTAATAGATTTTATTTTGTTCAAAACAATGCTGTAGATCAGCCCGGAAATAAATATTCCTGAAGGCACCCTTTTGTTTGCCCGCCAAAAACGCTACACCGGAAACCAGTTTTGTTGGTGGCGTGTAGGGCAGGTATTTCGTTTCCTCTGGCTGATTTTTTTGAATGGATCGTATGGTTGAAAATGTATTGTTGAAATGGAACCACTGCGCATTTTGCGGGTGCACATTGAACACAAATTCGAACCCGCTCAACACTGCATCTCCTGAAACAAACTTAAAGGTTACTGCTTCATCGCTGCCTTCTTCAGCAGAAGGGTCTGAACGCAGCGAGTCGCCGCCATTAACGCTCTGTAACTTTTCCGGGAAAATATAGTTGTTGATGCTGTTGACAAAGAAGTTGGCTTCTGCAGTAATATCTTTATTGGAAACACCCAACGTTGCGTCAAACTGCAGGCTTGTTTCAGGCTTCAGATTTGGATCGCCGATCTCGTAGAAGGGAGTGCCGTCATGAATGCCATCGCTGCCGCTTTCTGCAATATTCGGCGCACGGAAACCACGCGAAAGATTGAGTTTTCCATAAACTGCATTTGTGAAGTCATAGGCAAGCCCAAGGCTGCCCGATACACCGCTGAAATTTGATTTATAAGCCGTGAAGCGGTGCAACGCATCCGGCTCCGGCCCGTCGAGTTTGTTGCCTTCATCGTCAAGATAAAGATCATCACCCTGCAGGTTACGATTGTCAAACCGAAGGCCGCCACTTAAGGTTAACTTATTAAAAGTTTTTCTGCCAATGGCGAAAAGGCCAAGATCAAACAGGTTATATTCCGGCACCAAAAACACGGTCCCAAGATTACGCGATTGTTGCTGCATACCATTTGTGCCAAAAGAGATTTCAAAATTATTTTTCTCAGGCAAAGTATACCGCACATCATAGTTGAAGGTGTTCAGATGAAAATAGATATTATACACGTTACCGAGCGTAGCATCGTTTGCTTCCTGCCGGTGATTTTGTTGAAAGCCAAGGCGCACATTCAGTTTGCCGGTGCCAACTGCGAAGCTGTTATCAAGCACGGCTTTGTAATGCCGCACATGCTGGTGAATGATAAGGTCATGGTCATAAGACTTTAATTCCTCATCAGTGACAATAACGGTAGAGTCTTCACCGTCATCTGTTCTCACATGCCTGTTAAACTGGCCGGTTTCTTCATCCCTTCCACCTTCCACTATACCAGGCTTCAAATCAAAACTGCTCAAGGTTAACCTGGAGTAACCCCAATTGCGGTTGATGCCAATGCTTCCTTTAAAATTGTTTTGCCTATAGCCTGAGTTGAACACATAACCGTCATATTTATTTTTGTAAGCATGTGCGTCTGTGTAAGTGTAACGGGCATCCCACGATATGCCATTTTTGTTGCCCGCAATGTCGGCTGAACCGCCGTAATAGCCATTATTGGTTTGATAAATGCCGGCGATCGTTCCCTTTATTTGTCCGTCAGGAAGGGTGGGAGCGGCAAGCATATTGATAACACCGGCCATCGCATCAGAACCGTAACTCAAACTCGCAGGGCCACGAAGTATTTCCACCTTGTCAACCGTGTATGGGTCTATCTCAATGCCAAACTCATCGCCAAATTGCTGGCCCTCTTGCCTGATACCGTCATTTATCACCACAACCCTGTTGTAACCAAGTCCGCGGATCACCGGTTTCGAAATGGCAGGCCCCATTGTTATCTGCGATACGCCAGGCGCATTCGACAGTGCATCAATAATATTATTCGAACTTGTTTCGCGCATGTCGCTGCGTGTAACAAAACTCACTGGCGCAGGGTTTAGGCGCCGTTCCGTTGCGGAAGAAACACCCGTAACCACCACTTCAGGTGATTCAGCGCTTGTTTGTTCTAAATTAAAATCAAGCGCAACCGTTTCTTTAAAATCAACTTCTTTGTATTGTGAGGCATAGCCAACGAAACTTACTTCAACGAGGTAAATTCCTTTAGGGATATTTTTGACCAGGTAGCCGCCGTCTGCCTTTGAAACAGCGCCGGTCTTAAGATCGGGAATATAAACAGAAGCCTCGCTCAATACTGCCTTGCTTTTGGAGTCAGTAATTACCCCTTTTAATTCTATGGGTTTTTCCCTTAACTGAACCTGGGCCGAAGAATTGTGCTGTAACAGTATAAAAAGGAAAGCCAGTACGGATAGTCTTGCCATACAATTTTTTATTTCGTTTTTCATAACGCAGAAATATTTTTTGCAGCATGCACGCTGCATAATGTAAAGTGCTAATACACCGGGTGAGGAGAAAAGGAACAGTGATGTACCCGGCTTTCAATTACAGGGCGTCCTCGTTGCGTCGCACTCTTTTACTGCATCATTTCAAGCAGCAACAAGCTTACAACGTACTTTGGAGAAAAAACATGGCCGGGCACTGTTCAGGAAAAAAAAATCTTTGGAGGAGGAACTATAATATTTCTTGAGCGCGATAAATAGTTAGGGGAGATACAGCCATATTTCCCTGTTATCAAAAAGCTGTTATCGGGGTAGATTAGAGGTTGAATGTCGCTGACAAATTTGGAGAACTGGATAGTGATTCTATGCTCCTGCCGTTGGCCGCTCTCCGGGAACTGCTTCGTAAGTCTGGCAATATCCGAGATCAAGATGTCTTCTTTGTCATCGCTCACAGCATAGTATGCCGTGTGGCCTTTTACCGTTTCAATTTTTACAATATCGTACATCTTACCGTCACTGCTTATTTCGTCTTTGTTTACGAGTTCAAAATTGTCACCCGGTTCAAAAACCGTAAGCAGGCTTGATTGAAAATCTTTCCTCGAAACAATATATTCCCGCATCTCCATTTTGTGCAAACTCATCTCGCTGAAATAGTACAACAACATTGCAGCCGAATTAAGCAACAACAAAAAAATAAAGCTTATGGAAATTACTTTTTTTGGCACAGGTTAAAGCTAACGAAAATATGGTCATGGCAAGTTCGCTTGAATCCGGAAGATGATCCCGCAGCAATAAAAAGATGATGCAACTTGCCGCCGCGTCACTATCCGGAACCGGCGGATTAACTTAGCCACTTGTTTTCAAATACATCGAACTCATATTTTGCGGAGTCAAATTCCTTGCGGTAAGAAGTGTATCTTTTTTTGATGGTTTCCTGGTGCTCATCAAGACCCGTTACATCGTTGATGGCTTTATTATCACGCGCCAGCGCTGCCAGCTGCATTTTTAAAAGATGCAGCTCATGCCTTAACTCGTCAGAGTCTTTCCTGAACTGCGCAAACATTCCCTGGAAATGTTTAATACCTGCCCGCACTTCCGGCCCGCTCTTTTTCTCAGACATCTCATCAATATAATCATCAAAGATTCTCAATACGGTCATGTCTGCGTTCATTTCCGCGATCCACAAACGGCATCTGAGGTGAAGGCCCATTACTGAAGTTGTTGGCTGCATATGGTTGTTCGATTTAGTTTTTTTCAAATGTAAAGTAAAGCCATCATCATTAACGTTTACGCCGCAGATAATAATTTATTAACGCGGCAGGATGGCTTCCCGGTTTCGGCGTACGCATGTTTTAATTTCTTAACAGAAGATGTAGGCCGTTATAACATTCATTCAACCGCAATTGTGGAATAATGCGGTGAACGCACAAGAGTGCGACGCAAGCAAAGCTTAATTGATGTTCCAAAGCCGGGTTAATAAAAACCCTATTTTTGAAAACCTTAATCATGCTTATGCGCAACTATTCCATCGCACTTGTTTTATTACTGAGCTTCACCAACGTTCATGCACAAAAGAAAAACAAAACAAAACCCAGCCCCGCTGATGCGCTAAAGTCTGAAGCCATTGCAGATATTCAATCAGGCTACAATGCGTACAAAAATATTGCGCTGCAAATCTGGGACTTTGCAGAGGTCGGATACAAGGAAGTAAAAAGCAGCACATTGTTAAAAAATACGCTTCGCGACAGTGGCTTTACATTGGAAGAAGGGGTCGCTGGTATCCCCACTGCATTCGTTGCGACCTACGGTAGCGGCAGCCCGGTAATTGGTATCCTTGCGGAATATGATGCTTTGCCCGGTCTTGCGCAGGAAGCTACTCCTGAAAAGAAGCCAATCGATGGAAAGACTGCCGGCCACGGCTGCGGGCATAATCTCTTTGGTACCGCATCGGTCGCCGCCGGCATCGAAATAAAAAAGATGATCGCGTCGGGAAAATTAAAAGGGACGGTAAAAGTATATGGCTGCCCCGCTGAAGAAGGCGGCAGCGGCAAAGTGTACATGGTTCGTGCAGGCTTATTCAACGGCGTTGATGTAGTGATCCACTGGCATCCTGCGAACAAAAATGCCACCGATATATCCGGTGCGCTGGCCAATAAATCAGCCAAGTTCCGCTTTTATGGAACTGCGTCGCATGCATCAATGGCCCCTGAAAAAGGGCGCAGCGCACTTGATGCCGTTGAGTCGATGGATTATATGATAAATATGATGCGGGAACACATTCCGCAGGAAACACGCATCCACTATGTAATAACAAACGGGGGCAAGGCGCCTAATGTGGTTCCCGATTTTGCGGAAGTATATTACTATGTGCGCCATCCCGACAGGCAGGTAGTGCAGCAGATCTTCGACCGCATGGTAAAAGCTGCACAGGGCGCAGCCCTGGGCACCGAAACAAAAATGGATTATGAAGTAATCGGCGGCACTTATGACCTGCTCATCAATAAAACACTCGCTGCGGCAATGCAGCAGAACTTGCTGAAAACAGGCGGCGTTGTTTACAGCGAAACGGAGAAAGCGTTTGCCACAAAACTACAGGCAAGCTTTGCGTACAAAGCGCCGCCAATCGACAATGCCGCCAACATCGACAGCCTTATGGAAAACAAAGACGGGCTTGGATCCACCGATGTGGGCGATGTAAGCTGGAACGTGCCAACGATCGGTATGACTGCCGCCACATGGGTTCCCGGAACACCCGCACACAGCTGGCAGGCAGTTGCCTGCGATGGAACCGAAATTGGTACAAAAGGCATGATGGTCGCAGCGAAAACAATGGCACTTACGGCGATTGATTTGTTTACGGATCCCTCCTTACTCACAAAAGCAAAAGCAGAATTTGACCACGAAAGGGGCAGCGATTTTAAATACGTTCCGTTGCTTGGCGATCGCAAGCCCGCATTGAACTACCGGGATTGATCTTTTGGTGCCCGGCTTTTGCGCACGATGGCATCACCTGTTGCGTCGCACACTTGTGCAATTAGTCCGTAGTTCAGCAAAAGCCGGAAAGCCCGAAAGCAATTTCCTTACGAAAAATTGCTTTCAGACTCCGGTCTTCCCGACTTCTTCTGCACTTTATTCCTTTACCAGTTTTAGCATCCGTGTTTCGTTGTTATTGGTTACGCTCACGAAGTACACCCCGCGGGCAAGTTGCTCAACAGGAAGGCTCACCTGTTTTTCTGTTATATGATTTCGCTTCCACAACACACGGCCTGATAAATCAATAATGCTGGCGCTTGCATTTTGAACGGTGCCATTGACATGCAGTATTGCGTTATTAAAGGCCGGGTTTGGCGTTACCGAAACGCCAAACAATTCTTCCCCGTTTTGTGATCCTGCACCTGGCCGGGGCTTGCTGATTGAATAAAGCGATGCTACTGTGCTAAAGTTGCCGCCGGTTGTGTAGGCGCTTAATATCAACGGGCTTCCCTGGCAAATAGTTGCAACCTGCCACTGGTAAGTGGTGCCTTGCGTGAGGTTGTTGATACTATAGGAAGGCGACGTTAGGTTTACCGTTGTAAATGTAGGCGCGCCTGATGCTTTGTATTGTAATTGGTATCCGGCGTTGCAGGTTGCTGCGGACCAGGTAAGGCTGACCGCGGTTGCAGAAGTAAGCGTTGCTTTCAATGCTTTTGGTGCAGGACAGGTAATATAGGCAACCTTTGTTACGGCTGAATTTCCACTGCAGTTCCCGGCATTGGTAACGGCAACAGAATAGTTACCTGGAGCATTTACAACAATGCTTCTTGTTGTCGCGCTATTGCTCCATAAATAGCTTTTAAAACCTGCATCTGCTGACAGTGTGACTGTTGCACCCGGGCATAAATTTGTTGTGGCGCCGGATGCGGTGATGCTTGTAGTTGGCAACGGGTTTACCACTACCGGCGTACTTGCAGAAATTCCCTGGCAACCATTGCTGGTAACAGTAACACTATAGTTTCCTGCTGTGGTGACGGCTATTGTTTTTGTTGTCGCCCCGTTGCTCCATAAATAAGTCCCGTTTACGGAGCAGGTCAGTTTTACATTGCCCCCCTGGCAAAATGTTGTCGGGCCCGATGCTGTTGCCGTTGGCTTGGGTATTGGATTTACAACAACTTTTGTAACGGCAGATACTCCTGCACATCCGTTATCATTTTTTGCCTGTACATTATAATTGCCGGCTGCACTTACAATAATGCTTTTGGTTGTGGCTCCCGTGCTCCACAGGTAACTGCTTGCGGTGGAAGATGTGAGCGTAACCGACCCTCCTTCGCAAAATGTAAGAGGTCCTGAAGCGGTAATAGTGACAACAGGAAGGGGGGTTACAACAACTGGTTTGGCAACAGATGTGGCAGAACAGCCAGTACTGAAATCAGTAACTGTAACGGTGTAATCGCCGGTAGTATTTACTAAAATCGCTTTTGTAGTTGCTCCGTTGCTCCATAAATAACTGTTTGCGGTGGAGGAGGTAAGCCTCACATTTCCACCCTGGCAGAAGGTGGTAGGGCCCGATGCTGTAATAGTGGCGGAAGGCAGTGCATATACAAAAACAGCTGTAGTGCCTGAAATCCCTGAACATCCGTTTGCATTGGTTACGGTAACGCTGTAATTGCCGGCGGTATTCACTGTAATGCTTCTTGTGCTGGCACCGTTACTCCACAGGTAAGTGTTGGCCGCAGAGGAAGTGAGTGTTACGCTTCCACCCTGGCAGAATGCGGTTGGGCCAGAGGCTGTAACGGTGGGGGTTGGTTGTGGATTGGTTGAAACAACTACAACGTCCGAACTTCCAGGGCAGCCATTGGCATCAACTGCTGTTACATGGTAGCTTCCCGCAGTTGTTATAGTAATATTTTGCTGGTACCAGATTGGCTGGTTCAAATCATTGTACCAGGTATAACCGGTCGCTGCTGTAGAAACCAGCTCAACGCTGTTGCCTTCACAAAAGGTCGTCGGGCCGTTTGCGGTAACTGTAGGCGATGGAAGTGGATTTACAGTTATAGCCACCGGAGTTGCCGATGCGCTGCAACCCGATGCGTTGGTAACCGTAACATGATAATTCCCGGAACTGCTAACAGTAGTCGATTGTGTAGTAGCGCCGTTGCTCCATAAATAACTGCTTGCTGCAGATGCAGTGAGCGTAACACTTCCTCCCTGGCAAAATGTGGTTAACCCGTCTGCGGTAATTGTTGGCACCGGCAACGGATTTATTGCAATAACCTTTGACGATGACGTTCCCTTGCAACCACTTGCATTGATAACAGTAACCGAGTAGCTACCTGCAGTATTTACGGTAATACTCCTGGTTGTTGCGCCATTGCTCCATAAATAACTGTTTGCTGCAGATGACGTAAGCGTAACACTGCCTCCCTGGCAAAATGTCGTTGGCCCGCTTGTTGAAATTACAGGAACAGGAGCAGTCAGTACCGGTACAATGATCTTATTGCTATTGGCCGTGTTGGCGGTAATACAATCTGCATTACTGCTGAGTACGCAACTGATAGTGTCGTTATTGTTTAGTGAATGAATAGCAAACGTTGAACCTGTCGCCCAACTGATGTTTGTCCCGTTTTTCTTCCATTGAAAAGCAGGGTTTGGTCCGCCAAATACTGTCGTTGCAGTAAACGAGATAGAGGTGCCCGGGCAAACTGGCCCCGCCGCATTGGAACTAATGGAAATACCTGGCGTATTGTTTTGCGTGCAAACGGGCTTTGCAGGTAAAGAAGTAATAAAGGGCTCTTCTCCATAATAATTTCCTGTAAAGTTTTCAATCGCGGTGGCAAAAACAATTTCCTTATCAGGATACAATAATAAATTGGCAGGCTTTTGTGTACAGCCACTGCCGGTTTCAGCAATCTTCACGGTGCCTCCGCTGCTGCCGTCACTTTGCCATAGGCCATAGTTGCTGCTGTTTGTGGCGCCCCAGCCTACATAATACATTAAACCGTTGGCAACTGTTATGGCTTCAGGGAAGCTGCCATCCAGTTGTGGGAAATTTCTCACAGTTGATGTACCGGCTGCAGTAGCATCAGTCTTCCATAACTCATAATAGCCGGAACTGCTGTAAGCCATAAAATAATAACGGCCATTGTACCTGGTAAAACTATTTGGGGTAACACCGGTCGAACCATATAGGTTGTTAAATGATTTCACCAGCGAAGTGCCTGCATCTGTACCGTCACTTTTCCAGAGCTCGCAACCCCATGGATTGGTATCCCATGAATTGCTGTAATTGCAGGTAAAAAGTAGCGTATTGTTATCATAGGCCAGCATATAAACCGGGGCAAAAGTTCCGCCGTTTGAAACGGGCTCCATATTTTTTACGAGTACCGTTCCTGCAGCTGTACCATCGCTTTTCCACAATTCTTTAGTGCCCACTTTGAAAAAGATATTATTGCCTACGGTAACAAGGTTATTAATGCCGGAACCGCCTGTTACAGAAACAATATCAGCAACTTTAACCGTACCTGCTTCTGTGCCATCACTTCTCCATAATTGTGTGTTTCCCGAAGTGCCCGGGAAATAAATATTGTTATTCATGGTGGTTGATCCGGCGCCAATAATGTTAAATATATTCATGGAAGGGCTGATCATTTTCGTTCCGGCTGCAGTGCCATCCGAGCACCATAAACGAGAACCGTTTGTTCCGTCATTGGCTGTAAATACCAGCTTGTCATTTACAATGTTCAGGGTCGACAAAGAAATATTCGACGAACCCGTTCCGGGGTTAATATCTTTTACTATCTGGGTGCCTGCTGCAGTACCGTCGCTGCTCCACAATTCAGATCCATAGGTTGGGTGATCGGTAACAAAATAAACTTTGTTGTTGTATACGGTCATTTGGAAGATAAACGAGCCCGTCGGGCCGGGGTTTACATCTGCAACCAATTGAGTGCCTGCCGCGGTGCCGTCACTGCTCCATAACTCCATTCCGTTTGCTACCGTTGTGGCGGGGAAATAGATCCTGTTGTTCATCTTTACAGGGTAGAAACTGGTGCTGGCATCAGCACTGCCGGGATTGATGTCTTTTACAATAAAAGTGCCCGATGCTGTTCCGTCGGTACGCCACAATTCAAAACCTTCATTGGAACTGTAGGCATTAAAATAGTAGATGCCATTCATTGCTATCATGCCCCGTGCATTAGATGAACCAGTCGGGTTAATATCTTTCAAAAGATTCAATTGGTAAGGCTGTGCATGCAAACAAGGTAACATGAGCCATAAGGCAATAAAGCAGGTGATCGTTTTCATAATTTGATTTTTGTGGCGTGCGCAGTTGGTGTTTTTGCAGCCTTGGTTTATGATTGTGTTTTAAGTCATCGGTTTTTTTGGGCCGGGCTTAAGTATTGCTGTTGATCTGCTGTTGCGTCGCACACTTGATCGTTCTCAGCTATACGCAGCTGTAGAATACAACAGGTTGTTTGCTGTTGCAATCAAATGGCTGAAGAGTGTTCTTCAGTACAAGTGTGCGACGCAACAAATGCTTCCTGTATATTCTGCTGCCCGGTCCATAATAGATTATATGGTGCTTTGAAAATTGACAATACAAACCTACTGTGGCAAACAGCAAAAGTCAATCGGGGAAAAACGGGGTTTTTGGAAATACCGGGAAACAGTGAGTTTTAAAGTTGCTTATTAATACACAATACAAATCCTCTTCATGCCTTCACACAAACAATTGAATAGAAAAAAACAAAGGAGGAGGGCACTAGCGTTGTCGCTCTGTATGTTTATGCGCTTTTATCCACTTCGCCTTAAGTTGCTGGTAAAATATCAGCACAGCAATGCACTGCCAATTTTTGCATCGGCGATGCCGCAGGCAAATCTTAAAGCTTGCCGCCTGCGACCTGTATTCGTGGATGTGGTATAAGAAAATAAGGCTGCTATTCAGCCATGCTTGCATGGTACGAACTATGTTATTGTATTTATTCAGTTACACAACAACTTGTTGAGGCTGCTTACGGATTGCTGGCAGTTGCGGGTATCACGCCCAATTGTTCCATCAGGCTCATTTTGTCAGCAAGCATCCAATGGCTGACGATCATATTGTTTTCAATTTCATAGCAGATAATGAAAGGAAGATCGACTGTTTTATAAGTGGCAGGAATGCCGCCCAGGTCACCAAGATGGGTGCCTTTCATGCGTGCTTTTACGATAACGCGATTGCCTTCTGCAGTCATTTCATCTGCAACTACATCATAGTTGGGAAAGGCAGGTTCAAAAGTTTCTATATGGCCGATCAATGCTTCATCGGTTATATACTTTTCCAGGAGTTCCCTGGTTTTGGCAGCTCCGCCAATTGCGTTCAGGTAGTTAATGATAAACTCTTTGTTTTTTCTTTGCTGTTCCATAAAATAAGTTTTGATAAAGGTATATTCAACTGCAGCCTGTGTGTTATCGCATTTGTTGCAATTGTTTATTCATTTGTTGCATCGTTCTTCGGTCTGCGAAACTGGGATGGCGTAATGCCATATTTTTCACTAAACACTTTTGTAAAGTTGCTGGGGGAGTTAAAACCTGTTTTATAGGCTGCTTCGCTTATTGTTACATCTGATGTTGCCAGTAATTCTTTTGCCTTCTCAAGTCTGATTGTTCTGATATAATAACCCGGCGAATTACCGGTTAGTGATTTAAGTCGCCTGAACAACTGTGCACGGCTCATGGCCATTGCATCGCTTAATGCATTGGTATCAAATCTTTCATCTTCCAGGTTTGCTAAAATGCACAGGTTAATATTTGTAAAGAAGGCAGCTTCTTTTGGTTTAGCCCCTGCAAGCTTGTCAACTGGATTTTGGAGTTTAGCGAAGTGAGATTTTATGCCCCCGACAAAGTTTACATAATTAAAAGGCCCGCCCTGCGCTGCTTGTTTTACTGTATCAATCGCAATATCAGGGGATAAAGAAAAGCAGACTTCGTAAACAGTTTCTTTTGCTGAATAGGAGCGCAAGTGGGCCGGCAACCCGCAATTATTTGTAATGGCCGGTACCTGTTTTAGGTTGATGCCCGTGTTCCTGATCTTTACCGACACATACCCGTTTTTACCTTCTTCAATCATGTCAGTGCTTATATAAATCGAATTATCATCGGGTATATAATCGATGATGGTGCTCAGTAATTTGTTAAACCCGGTAAGAATCTTTTCCGCGGCACAAGCTATCCTGATCGCTTGCTCACCACCTGCAAAATGTAGTTTGATATTCCGGGCAGCAGCTACAGGTTGTAAAACAATGCAGAGATGGTTTAACAGGGGGACTATATCAGCATAAGCTTTTTCCTGCATGTATGTAAAATTGAAATTGATGATGCAATGACAGCTTGGTTAATGGCTTGGATGACGACAAGGTCTGGCATCTTTCAGGCACGATCTCTTTATTCATTGGTTCCAGGTGTACGGGCCTGTAACGCAGGCTTTCTATTGGAAAACAAATTAACCAAAACATTGCTTAGTAACAACTTATTTCTGCTGTTGCCCCGTTAACGAAGATTGTTCTTAATGCTCAGTCAATATATCAGAACAGGTCAAACAGGTAATCTCGATATATCATCGGTGATATAACCTGCTCCAAATACTTGAACTTTTTCCGGCTTCCGGTCTTTTAGGCTTTTCGGTTAATGCCTGCCCACAAATTCCGATAAAAAATGAAGGTTGCCTTTTATAGCAACCTTTATCTGCGTTTAGTTGGTGACGCGTTCCAAGTGGCCTTCCCTGCTAAGAATAAATTCGTCGCTATTGGAATAAACACGCCCGGCCGCGATGATCGGTCCTCCAAAAATGCCGTTACTTTTCATTTCCATTTTAAAATACCCGGCCGGGTGATCGTATTGAAGCGATTCGCCATAGGAAAGATTGCCTTCCATTAGGCCGACAAAATACATGGCGTCGTCTTTGTTAAAAGTGCGCCAGAACACCGTTCCGTTTTCATACCTTGATGTGATTCTCATAAAAAAGCGTTTTAATGATTAAGATGCTTACTCTGTTTACCGGTTTTCAGCTTCGCCGTTTTCGTAAAAATGATGAAGTAATTACACAGCAAACGTACTTCTGCCAGCAACAAAAGTCAATCGGGGAAAAGAGTGGTTTTTGGAAATACCCGGAAAAGGGGATTTAATTCCTGGCGTAACTTTTAATGTACATGGTTCATTACTTTTATAAAAATGTTGGTAATGATACATCATTCCGTTTCGCGCATTTTATTATTGCTGTTTGCATGCTGCTTGCTGTGCAGTGAAAATAATATAGCACAGTCGGACACCAGCAGCGACAGTAGCTTTTATGAGATTCGCAAAATGAAAGACGACACGGTTAAAATAAAAAGATTGTTTGATCTTGGTTATACCCTGGAAGAAACGGATACCATCCTTTGCAATAAAGTGTATGACGAAGCAATCGCAATAAGCAAAAAAACTGGTAACAAGCTTTACCAATGCAGGTCATTAATCAATAAAGGAATTTTAAATATTACACATGGCAACTATGATACCGCAAGAAGTTATTATCAGCAGGCATACCAACTGGCTGTTGCAATAAAAAGTGATCAATACTCCGGTAAAGCCCTCGCAAATATTGCCAACACTTATTTGTACCAGGACAAATATGAAGAAGCGCTTAAATATGACCTGGATGCAATAAAATACATTGAAAGAACAAATGATTTGTTGGCACTATCCTTATCCTACAGCAACGTAGCAGTCATCTTTAGCCGTCAGCACTTATTCGAAAACGAAATGCTTTACTGCAACAAGGCATTGGGAACAGCGATGATTTTGAAAGACGGAAATACAATCGGTGTGTGTTATACAAATCTCGCCCAGGCTTATATGCATGGAAAAGATACCGTCAAAAGTTATGAAGCGTCGCTAAACGCATTGGCTTATTTGAGAGAATCTCCCTTTAAGTTGCAAATCGCCGCCGCCTTTCAAAATGTGTCAAGTGGGCTTTTAAACAGGAAAGAATACGCCCCTGCAATGGACTACTGCGACAGCTCCCTGCAGTTATATTCCAGTTTCGGATCTAACCAGGATATCGCCGGAGGGCTGATATTAAAAAGTATTATTGCGCTTGCTCAAAAGCGTGTGAACACTGCAATGCAGGTTATACACAATGCTAAAAAATACGTGGAGGATGACGGATCATGGATTTTATTGCGGGAATGGAATTTGCAAAAAAGCAACCTTGAAGTAGCCAATGGAAATTATAAAGACGCTATGTTTTATTACGAAGCAGCGCGGTTATACAGTGATTCAATAGATAACGAAGACCTTCAAAAAGACAATTTATTACAGGAAGCCAGGTACCAGTCTGAAAAAAAGCAATCGCAGATAGCCCGGTTAAACAAAGAAAAGGAATTGCAGGCGTTGAGCATTAAGCAGAAAAATACTTTTAATGCAATGCTGGGTATCGGCTTATTGGCAACCGGCATTATAGGGTTTCTTTTTTACCGCAATGCCAAACGTAAACAGGAACTGGCAAAACAGGCAACCGAAATAAAGGACATCCGTATCAATGAACTGGAAAAGGAAAAACAGCTGATTGCTGTAAACGCCATCCTGCAGGGACAGGAAGCCGAACGAAGCCGGATGGCCAAAGACCTGCACGATGGATTGGGAGGTATACTTAGTGGTATCAAATTAAACTTATCGTCTATGAAAGGAAACATGATCATCCATGAAACAGATGCGCAGCTGTTTACAAAGTCGATCGCACAGCTTGACAATGCCATTGCTGAAATGCGCAGGGTCGCGCACAATATGATGCCCGAAGCTTTGCTGAAATTTGGATTGGGTGAGGCAATACAGGATTATTGCGACGGCATTAACGACAGCGGAGTGGTCAGAATGAAATACACCCAATTAGGCTTTCAGGAGCCCTTGGATAAGTCAACGGAAGTAATTCTTTACCGCATCATACAGGAGCTTAGCAATAATGCCATCAGGCATGCTGCTGCCGGCAATATTTTTATACAATTGATCAAACATGAGCGCGGCATTACCCTTACGGTAGAAGACGATGGTAAAGGCTTTGATACAACGCAGCTGTCTGCCCTCAAAGGCGCCGGGCTACAAAATGTACAATCAAGGGTCGACTATTTGAAGGGAAGCTGCGAAATTCAATCAACGCCGGGAAACGGCACTTCTGTTACAATTGAAATACCTGTTTAAAATGAATGCAGCAGCAATAAATATTTTGGTGGTCGACGATCACAGCATGGTGATTGAAGGTATGAAAGCAATTCTTGCAAGAATTCCTTCTGTCGCGTTGGTGACTACTGCCGGCAATGCGATTGAAGCCATTGCTGCCTTGCGGACCAACAAAGTCGATGTGGCATTTCTCGACATCAATATGCCCGACATAAGCGGGATAGAATTGTGTGCGAAAGTCAAAAAGGAATTCCCGGCAGTTCATGTGCTGGCACTCAGTACCTTTAAACAAAGAAGCTATGTATCGCAAATGATTGCCGGCGGGGCATCCGGCTACCTGTTAAAAAGCGCCGGCAAAGAGGAAATAGAAGAAGCCATTCACGCAGTTGTTACGGGCAGAATGTTTTTTAGTGTTGATATCAACAACAATGCTGTGCAAACCCCAACCGACGATGAGCCGCCCACGCTCACCCGCAGGGAAAAAGAAATACTAAAGCTTATTGCTGGGGGAATGACCAACAACGAAATCGCCGAAAAGATCTTCGTTAGTCCCTATACTGTCGACACGCATCGTAAAAATCTTTTGTCAAAATTTGAAGTGAACAACACCGCCATGCTCATCCGCAAAGCAGCCGACTACCGTATGTTGTAATGGGAACGATTAATCCGAACTCAGCAAAGTCAGCAAAGGCTTAAAGCCATTCCCGAAGCGACAGGATGCTTTCTGTCTTCCGGACTTCCGTCTTTCGATCTTTCGGACTCCCCGGCTTATCCCCGATACGCACACCCTATCCCCAACCGCTGTCAACACATTTTTATCCAGGCGCTTCCGCTTAACTTTGCGCATCTTTTTAGTGGTCAACTTAATTAATCTTATGAATCTTTTTGAATTACAATCTTCGGAGTTTAAGCAAAGACATATTGGTCCGGGTGAAGCAGACACAAAGAAAATGCTCAATACCATTGGTGCAGGTAGTATAGAAGAACTGGTAAATAAGACTGTACCCGCCGCTATCCGTATGCAACACGCGCTGAACCTTCCGGCGGCCATGAGTGAGCACGATTACCTTAAGCTGGTGAAAGAACTGAGCCTTAAGAACAAGGTTTATAAAACATACATCGGCCAGGGGTACTATGATACCATCACTCCGTCGGTCATTCTCCGGAACATTTTCGAGAGTCCGGGTTGGTACACGCAGTACACGCCGTACCAGGCCGA
>DLKC01000011.1 GCA_002478885.1 Chitinophagaceae bacterium UBA7600 | reverse complement strand
AGCCTTAGTTATTGTATGCAGGTTTTTCTTTGTTGCTGACCATCGATATTGTTAATTTCTGCCTCCCTTTACGCGGTTGAGTTCGTCTTCGGCTGAATTGGAGTGACGCGATTGCGTTGCTGCTTTGCCTTTGCTGAACCGGTAGGTGAAACTAAGGTTAACAACCCTGTTATCCCACTGGTTGCGGATATTAACATCGATATTCTGGTATTTACTGTATCCATTGAATTCCTGTATATCGAGGAAGTCGCGGAAATTAAGCTTGATGCTGCCTTTGTTTTTCAGGATATTCTTCGCCACTGCGAAGTTTACCACACCCATTGGCTTCGATACCATGGTACCTTCTACCATTTTACCACGGTAAAATCCACTCAGCTCAAGCGACCAGCCATTCTTAATGGTAAACTGGTTGGTAATATTTGTCATAAAGCCCGGACCTGAAACATTGATTTCGCCATTGTTTACATAACCCTTGTATTCGTTGTACATGAACTGCGTGTATATGTTGGCTCTCCACCATTTTGTTACCGGCACATTGGCGTTTACACTTAGTGTGAGGCTTTGCTGTTTTGCAATATTGCTCTGCTTTACAAACGTGGTATGGGTACTGTCAACCTGCTCCAACACCTGCTGGATAATATTGTTGATATTACTGTAGCCAAGCGTTGTGTTTAAAATACCGCTAAAAGAATGGCTTAACTCGATATTGTGGCTGAACTGCGGGCTCAGGTAAGGATTACCAACCTGGTAGGTGTATTTATCCAGAAAATAATAGAACGGATTGAGGTCGCTGTAATCGGGTCTTTCGATTCTTCTGCCATAGCTTAAGGAGAATTGGTTCTTATCGTTCAATGTGTATCCTACAAATGCCGTGGGGAACAACTGCGTATAATTTCTTTTAAAGGTTTCGCCTGTTGTAAGCTGGTTGCCATCGGAGTTGGTGTTCTCCAGCCTTAATCCCGCCTGTGCACTCCACTTTTTGCTGAGTTGTTTGTTCAGGTTTACATACGCAGCGTTGATATTTTCTTTGTATATAAAGTGGTTGCTTCTGCCGGAGTCGGTTATCCATCCACCTTCGGCATAGTTCTCGTACAATGCGTTGTTGTCTGTTTTAACAAAGCTGCTCTTAACGCCTGCATCAAGTTTAAGATCGTGTTTCAATGACTTGCTGAAATCAACCTTGCCACTGTAAATATCAATGTTGCCGGGCAGTGTTCCTCTTAATGTTTCATCGGGTTGTATTTTACCCCCCGCCGGGTTGAAAAAGTAATTGTTGAAGATTTGATCCATACCTGAAGTATACCGAACATAGTCAAAGTCGCCGCTTAATTCAGTTCCCGCTGTATCAAAGCTGTGCCGGAAGTTCAGGTTACCACCGATGTTATTCCATTGCTCAGTAGAACTGCTTGTAGATGCTGTTACCGTTTGTAATTGGTTAGCTGCATTGTAAATATTGGTTGTATTAACGCTTTCAAATTTGCCAGGGTTGGTATAGCCAGTCACAGAAAACCCGACAGTTGTTTTTGGAGACAGAGAATAGTCAAGTCCCGCCTTGAAATTGTGACGCTGGTAGTTGTTTTGCATATCGGTGTGCTGGCTGAACACTGATTCAATGTCGCCGGTTTGTGCATTTCGGAAATTCCTGTTGAGATCGAGCTGCTGAATGCCTTTATTCCAGTTATAACTGTAATTGCCAAACACATTTACTTTGCCGCTGCGGTAGTTCAGGCTAAAGCTTTCGTTAGCCTTTGGCTCCTGCCCCATCCCGGCGCCGGCCGTAACGCTGCCGTTTAAACCTTTAATTTTTGATTTTTTCGTTTTAATGTTGATGATGCCTGAATTGCCGGAAGCGTCATATTTAGCCGGGGGATTTGTCATGATCTCCAACTGGTCGATATTGGAACTGGCCATATTCCTGAGCATATTGGCAAGATCGGCACTGCCAAGGTAAGTGGGCTTGCCGTCAATCAGTATTAAAACACCCTGCTTGCCCTTTAGGCTTACATTTCCATCTTTGTCAACAGTAACGCCAGGCGATTTCTCCAAAACCTCCAGGGCTGTTAAACCGGTGTTGGTTGGGGATGCATCAACATTAACAACTGTTTTGTCGATCTTTTGCTCAATAAACGGCTTTTTGCTGGTAACGGTTACGGCGTTGAGTTGTTGGCTCGCAATAGCCAGTTTAACCGGTCGAAGCTGATAGAAGAAAGTCTCTTCATTCAGCTCAAAAACTTCGCTGTAGTAAGTGGCAAAACCCACAAACTGGACAGATACCAGGTATTTTCCTTCCCGTTGTTCCTGGAAATGAAAACTGCCCGAACGATCACTAAAAGTGGTTTTAATGGCGGATGAATCTGTTGCCGCCAGCAGTTTTACGGTGGCGCCTTCAATTGCTTTATCCCCAGACGATATATTTCCGCTTACATTGGAAATTTCAATTTCATTAGCGTAACTTGTTAATATTAAAAACATTACGCTTAATAAGGTTAGCAGGTGCATCTTCTTTTTCATACTATGATTATTAGGTTTTTAGTACTATCTTTTGTTGATTACAGACCAAAAGTAGGTACTATGTAATACATAGTATAATGACATAACATAGAAGGTAAAAAACATTGATGAGTGGCGGTTAACCCCCATTAACGAAGCGATGCAGGTCCTTTATTAAATGCGTTATTTGGAAGCAGGCCCGGGCGGCATCAAAAGGCCCGGCACCGCTTGCGACGCTCCGTTCAACTACCGGATCTCTTATTGGCATGCCTGAAAGCAAAAGCACCGGGCAATCATTTTTGCCCGGTGCTTTTTTAAAGACATTACAGTTATTATTTTGCTGCGGCAACAGCTTCCGTCTTTTTATTTATGGCAAGCCTGGGAGCATAGAGGTATAATAAAACTCCGCACACCACCAGCAGGGAAGATATCAATTCGGCCTGTGTAGGGTGAAAGCCAAAAATATCGTACCGGGTGTTTACCCTTATCTTTTCAATAAAAAATCGTTCAATACCATTCAGTATAAGATAGATCGCAAACATGCGCCCCGTTAACTTTACTTTCTTCCTGATGCTCCACAGTAACCAGAAAAGCAGGAGGCATACAACGATCTCATAAAACGGCGTTGGAAACACTTTCATTGGCAGGTGCGCACAATAGTCGCCCCAGTCACACCCGGGAATGGGCACACCTTCCCGGTTTACATTATGCGCATAGTCATAGGCCCACATCCAGTCGGGCAGCCAGCTAAAAGGCTTTGGTGACGTATTAACGATTCCCCAGTCGCCATCTCCTGCGACCTGGCAGCCCACCCTTCCAAAGGCATAAGAGAACATGAGCACCGGTGCAGCAGCATCGGCTACTTTAATAAAGCTTATCCCTTTTTTCCTGAAGTAATACCATAAAGTAAAAGTGGCAACAATAAGCCCACCATAGAAGGTGAGTCCACTGGGCGAAATAAGGTTGCCTATCGGGTCTTGTATAAAACGGTCCCAGTTTTCCAGGTTGTCGAATATTTTAGCGCCAACAAAACCTGCAACCGCGGCAATAATGGTGATGTCACCTACCCTGTCGCTTGGCCAGATTCGCAAAGTCCGCTCCACAGGCTTTTCAAGCCTGGTCTTGTTTTTTTCCCACCATTTCCAGCCGGCAAAGAACAGGCCCAGCGCGATTCCCGCCGGCCAGCTTCCCAGTTTTGAAAATATAAATGCCTGCGGATCGTTTAATGCTCCGTCAACAATCAAAACTCCAATGATCTTGAATCCAAGAAAAAAGCCAAGTAAGAAATTGATCAGTAACTCACCGAAGCCTGCTGGTTCGCCAATGGTAATAGTTGTATCCGTGTAAGTGAATATCCCGAGCGCTTCCCTTCTCCTCAATTCTTTAATGAGCAGCCAGGCGGAAAGCAGAAAGGCTATGGCCACGAAAAAGCCAAATGAATTAACCACTTTCAAAAAGGGGATCTCAAAACCAAACAGATCCCTGAAAGCATAATATAAATTCGGATACATCTATTTCAATTATTTGAATAACTGCAATGTTAGTCAAAAGAAAACATGTTTGAATATTTGTTGGTTAAAAAGATAATAAAGTGTGCGGGTGATTACGTGCGATGGAATCTGCGCCGGTTGCAGCAGATTGCCCGGTCTTAACCTGCAGTATAAGTGTGCGACGCAAGGAACGTTGAGGAAAGTGACGACAGCCGGGTACAACAATAAAAAGACCTCCTTAAGAATAAGGAGGTCGTATTTACTAACCCATCCATGAACAAAGCTGTCTGAACATGGAATATGTTTACTGGCAATGGGTCTCAAAAGCATCGATAAGGTTCCGCGCAATCAATTGTGCGGGTCTGCCTTCAATCTGATGTCTTTCTACCATATGCACCAATTGTCCGTCTTTAAAGAGCGCTACTGCGGGCGATGACGGAGGATAAGGAAACAGGTGTTCTCTTATCTTCTGAACAGCGTCAATATCAAAACCAGCGAAACTTGTGGTGAGGCGATCGGGCTTTTTAGAAGCATTATGAACAGCCATTACCACACCCGGTCTTGCGCTGCCGGCAGCACAACCACAAACCGAATTGATCATTACTAAAGTTGTTCCTTCACTTTTTAAAGTATTATCAACTTCTTCGGGTGTAACCAATTCCTCAAAACCGTTATCTGTTAACTCTGCCTTCATCGGCATTACTATTTGTTCTGGATACATCTTGTTCCTCTTTTTTCTTTAGTAAACACAAATGTAAAAGAAAAGTTCTAAAAGAGAAAAAATTGATCAAAATAAGCCAATTCGACGTGAATTTATGCTAAAGCAGACATTTTGACTGCTATTTGTGCTGTATAGTGTCGATTTTGCTGTTCAAAATGCGTTATTCAGGTGCTGGTACAGCCTTTGAAACTGTAAACGAAACAAATTTTTAAAAATTTAAAAGCATAATTATGACACTGGTAAAACAAAACTACAGATCGTTCAATGACTTATTTGACAACTTTTTTGGAGCAACTTATAACGCACCGGGAAAACCAAATGCATTGAATGTACCTCCTGTGAACATTTCCGAAACAGCAGATGCATTTCATCTTGAAGTGCTTGCGCCTGGTTTAAAAAAGGAAGATTTTAAAGTAAACCTTGAGAAGGGCTTGCTGACAATCAGCTA
Source organism: Chitinophagaceae bacterium UBA7600 (assembly GCA_002478885.1). Lineage (GTDB taxonomy): Bacteria > Bacteroidota > Bacteroidia > Chitinophagales > Chitinophagaceae > DLKC01. Next base: position 9,040 of record DLKC01000011.1, on the reverse strand, counting down.
TGAAAAGAAAGCAGAGACGGAAACGAGCAATCATACCACGCATCGCCGGGAATTCAGGCTGTCTGGCTTCAAACGGAGTTTTATGGTTGATGAAAAAATAAATGCAGATGGCATACAGGCCAGGTATGAGAGCGGCGTATTGAATCTTTTGCTCCCTAAAAAAGAAGAAGTGAAAGAATCACCCAAAGCAATTACCATACAATAGATAAAATGTTTTTTTGAATTATAGCAGTTGGTTTTGGTTATTGCCCCGCATGTCGATGCGGGGTTTTTTGTTTTAATGCTGTAATGTTTTTCAAAATAATGCTACAAACAGTCGACACTTACTTTTTTGTGCGAATTTTACATCATCACCAACAGTTAAGTTTTCATGCAGGGCGAGAATGAGTTTATTGAGTTGCTGAACAAGCACCAAAATATTATTCATAAGGTATGCAATATGTATATGAATAATGCGTCCGGGCATGAAGACCTTTTCCAGGAAATAACCCTAAATGCATGGAAGGCATTTCCTGGCTTTCGGGGAGATGCTAAATTTTCTACCTGGCTTTATCGCGTATCCCTGAACACTGCCATCTCTTTTTATCGTAAGGAGAAACGAAAACCATCTGTTGAAAGTGCGACTGACTTCCCTGAAATAGCCGATAAGGCTGAAGACACAGAGGAGCAGTTAAAAGCAATGCATAAATCTATTGCAGCTCTTTCAAAGATTGATAAAGCACTTGTGATGCTGTACCTGGAAGATTACAGTTACGAAGAAATAAGTTCGGTTTTAGGTATTACCGCCAACAACGTTGCTGTGAAAATGAACAGGATAAAGGCGCGGCTGAAAGAAGAAAGTAAAAAACATTACCAGTTCTCATAAAATTTGAACCCCTGATGGAATTAGATGAACTGAAATTGCTACTCAATTCTAAGCGGGAGATACCGGCGCCGGAGAAATCCGTTGCCGAGATCCGCGCATTACTCGGCAAAAAAACGCAATCTGTTTTGGGTAAGCTAAGCAGAAGCTTACGAATTGAATTATTTGCAACCATCCTGTTTGCCATCCTGTTGTTTTTTACCGCCTGGTATGCACCATTCGAGTCGCTCCGTATTTATTCGCTCATATTCGGCTTACTGTGTTTGTTGTTTTTCCCGGTGATACTGGTGTTATTAAAAAAAGTAACAGCACTTACATTAAGCTCGCTGCCGGTAAAAAGCAACCTGCAGCAGCTTCACGAGGTGCTTCGCCAGTTTGTTCGATTGTATTTTCAACTTACCATGGCTTTGATCCCGGTTGCCACTTTGCTTGCAGGTTGGCTTGGCTACCACGACCAGCTGATCTACCAGCATGCAACAGGTTCCGAGGTTGCGCAAAACCCTGAAGCTATAAAATACATCGTGCTGCTTGGTATTTACCTGGTGGCTTTTACCACAGCCATGTATTTCTTTACAAAATGGTACCTGAAAAAACTGTATGGTGATTATCTTACCCAGTTGCAGGGCCTTATTAAGGAATTGGAAGATTGATCTTTTACCTGCCGGCAATACAGCATACTACTTTCCCGGGCTATAGCTGGCCCATCGCACCCCTGTATGACAGTCTCGCCGTATGGCAGCATTTGTTTGGGCCAGCGGGATATTACAATTGTTTTAGCAGGTCGAGCATAATGCCCGCCAGCAGTTCGTTACCGGCGAAATTCAGGTGAACAGCATCTGTTGTAAGAATGCCTTTATCATAGTCGGCCTTATTGTGTTCGGCCTCATATTTTTTAAATATGCTCCGCAGGTCAATAAGGCTTATTTTGTATTCGGCGGCTATATTGCTGATGATATTACTGTATGCATCGAGTACCTGATCGAGTTCATTGGCATTGTTTTTCTTTTCACCGATCACACCCAAGGTGCAAACTGCCACGCTGATGCCGTTCTTACATAAGCGATCAACAATTTTCCGGTATGTTTTTTCAAACGAAGCTTCGTCTGTATGGGAACCGGTGAACCGTTTTCGCCAGGCATCGTTGATACCTGCGTAAACAATCACCAGGTCTGGTTTTGCGCTTAATACATCTTTACCTACCCGGCTCAACAGATCATCAACCGTATTCCCACCTATTCCTGATTCGGATAACGAAAATGTTTTTATTGATTCGTCCTGCAGCATGCCTTCGAGGATGGAGATGTACCCGTTTGGGCCTGCACCCTGTTGTGTAATCGAGTCGCCAAAAAACAAGACCTTTCTTTTAGGCTTTCGGTCAGATAGAAATGATATCCATACCAATAACGCAATGAAAAATATAATGATGAAAACCTGGTTTATGCTGAATATGTTGAGCAAGCCTGACATGAATTGAGTTAAGTAATGCTAAAGATAACGATCCATGGTTTTATGTTTCCTGATAACCGCTAAAGCTATTTAGTTCTATCATTGAATTACTGCATAGCAGCCGCATGACGCGATACAGCACAAGTGTGCGACGCAACGGAAGCCGGGCTTTTTGCTATAGCCGGGACCAAAATAAAAAAGGCTCCCGTTTGAGAGCCTTTCTTATTTATTGTTTGATCAACTTTTGTCTTAATATAACCTCGCCGGTTGCATCGGTGATCTTCACGAGATACGCGCCTTTGCCTACATTGCTGAAAGGCAGCGATACCGATTGCGAACCGTTAGCAACCGCAATTATACGCGTGCTCACCAGTTTGCCCGACATATCGTAGACATTACAAGTGTACCTGCCCGCACCTGTAGCGGTGATATTGATGTTAAGCAGATCTTTTACCGGGTTTGGATAGATATAAGCCAGCCTGCCCGCATCATTCTTTAACAGTATTGTGTTGGAGTATTGAATGGCGCCGTCATTGTCCCTGATCGCCAGCCTGTAATAATTGTTGCCGGCAAAAGGTTGCGCATCGTTAAAGGTATGCATGCCCACAATATCTGAAGCAGTGAAAGCAAGGTCACCGATGGCTTTAAAATTGCTTGCTGTAGCACTCTTTTCCACCGTAACAGATTTTACGTTTACGGCCTGCTCGATATCGATATGCAGTTTGTTCATACCCTTGATATACTCGCCATAGAATTTTGACAAGGTAATTGGCAAAGCGGTGCCGTTAAAGGTGGCTTTGAAGCTGGCTTTTGTATTACGTACACCATCGAAATATAAGAGGTAAGTAGTGTTTGCCTTAAGACCGGTAATGTCTGCCAGCGGGCCGTCTGCAGCAAACGTTGCGCATTTGACCGGTGCGGGAAATGCCTGACCCGAAGGGCACGCACTCACTTCATACAGCGCGAGCCTTACCCCCTGGCCGGCACAGCTTATCTGCGTAGCCGGTGAAGTGTTGTATTCTGATATGGTTATCTTAAGTGTATTGTTGTCGGCTGCATTTGTTTTAATCGCGTAATAAGCATTGTTGGTGACATTGGTAATTGTGGCTGAGCAATTGACGTCGTTGGATTGTGGATCACCGTTTTTGTTGCTCGTGGCATGCGCAAGGTCAAACGCTACAATGGTACCGCTCAGCGTTACGGTTGTGGGGAAACTGGCCGGGCATTCATCATTGGCACTTACATTTAAAGACAAGGGGGTCATTTCACTGGTATAGCCGCCGAAACAATTGCCATAATTGTTGTTCTCTTTTTTGGTGCAATATTTAGCGCCTGTAAATGCCGAGTAATCCAGCGACCTGCGGTTTACATAATTCACGACCGCATAGTGCATGAGCTTTGAAGGGTTGAGGTTTGGAATAAAACTTCCTTCATAGGAATCGTTGATATGTGCCAGGTTTACCGCATGCCCGAGTTCGTGGAGTATGACCGTTTCCAGGTCAATATCATTGTTTGCCGGGAAACAGGGCCCTACCGTGAAGGTTGTGCTACCCAGCGAGACTTTGTTGTTCCTGATTACCATGTCGAAGCCTGTTTTTTGTCCGCCAAAACCTGCACCACAGGTAGAAAAACCGCTATAAGTAGTGGCCAGCACCCCTGCGGCCAGCGGTGAGCCATAGGTAGCACCTTTGTTTGTGTTGTCGAACATGATAATATTGCTGGCATCATTTGGGTTTACTGTTTGGGTGGTTGTAGTTCCTCCTTCAACAAAGTTTACCCCACCACTTTCATTCCAGGTAGCCAATGCGCGCTGAAAAGTTTCCTTTTCAGGAGCGGCATTCAGGTCAACGCCGTTACCCGCGGTACTTGTGCAATAAAGCAGCGAATATCCGCCGCTGCCGTTGGTATTCATGAGCCTTGCTTCGGTCGGAGTTATCACGCCACCCAGGTTAAAGTCAACAGAAAACACACTGTACAGCACGTTCAACACCGTAGCTGAGGTGGTTGATGAACCGGTACTATTAACAACGGCTATTTTTCCAGTGGCAGCCCTGGTTGGCACTTTGACCTGGATTTTGGTATCGCTCCAGGAAATAATGTATGGTGAATTGTATGCTACCGAATAATCGGGTAAAGTGCTGGCGCTGTTGCCGTCTTTAAATTTAACAGCGCAGGACCCCGTTGGCACGGCACCGAAGCCTGTACCGTTTATTGTGAGTGTATTGTTCGTAGGGTCATTGATGGCGCCGGCATTTACAGACGCAGGCGAAAAAGATGAAATGGTTGCGGCAAGCGTTCCCGTACCTGACGGTGACGGAGCCGACGCCCTGAATGCACTGTTGACTGTCTTTATCGATTCACCGGTCCTGGCCTGTATTAACTGGTACAGGTTTTTTTCGATACCGTTGTAACTGGCAAATGGCGCATAGGCAAGGTCATTCTCCAGGTCGTAACGCAGGAACCCCTGGTCACTGGCGTAAACGTCAAATAATGCTTTTCGTGTGAATGGTGACAGGGGTTTTGATGCACGCTGGTAGCAGAAGAATATGCCTGTTTGTCCCTGGTCGAGGTTTAACAGGTCGCTTGTTTCAATATACTGGTTGCCGACTCCGCCACCTTCCGTAATGACCTCGATACTTTTTTCAACAAGGTTTCCTTTAAACAGCTTGTATACTTCAATTGTATTAGCCGTGTAAATCATGGTATGCTCGTTATTCCAGAAGCTTTTCTTTTCAATCACTTTTCCTTCAGCAATCAGCATTGCACTTTTTACTTTGTCGTCAAGTTCCACTTTATAAAGCTGCGCATTCAGCGAAGGTGAAAAAACAAACAGGCCAGCAACAAGGGAAAACAGATTAAGTTGATTTTTCATAACGTTTATTTTGTGATTTTCCGGATTAAAAGTACAAAACCATTGCACACAAAAAAAGACTGTCTTTGTGTGACAGTCTCTTTTTTATTAATTCGTTCAATAAGTTACCATTTGTCTACTTCTTCGGTAGCACCATTGTCCAGGGGAGTCGTATCCACCGTGGCTGCAGCAGCAACGATCACCACTTCTTCCGCCACGATATCAGCCGGTTGCGATACCACAGCATTTTCTTCCACATTGTCATTGTACTCGTGGTTGAAAGCGTCGAAATCAAAGTCGGGCATCAACTCTGTTTTTACATAATCAACTGCCTCACCGAGCGCCTTAATGAATTTGTTGAAGTCTTCTTTGTACAGGAATATTTTGTGCCTGTCGTAACCATCTTCATTAAACCTTTTCCTGCTCTCCGTGATTGTAAGAAAATAGTCGTTGCCGCGTGTTGCCCTTACATCAAAAAAATAAGTTCTTCTTTTACCAGCTCTTATACGTTTGCTGTAAACGCTTTCCATTTTCTTGTCGTTGTTTTCGTACGCCACTGTAATTAGTTTGGGTTATTAAATCCGTTATGCTGGCAAATATAATACTGTTTTTAAATTGCCAAAATTTTAACAGCTTTATTTGCCGTGCAAATTTATGCATTCATTTTTCCCTGAAACCCGCAGCTGTAAAGGATTACAGGAGACGGGCGAACAGATGCGCACTGGTTTAATTTTTGATTAAAATGTGCAAATCCGCACTGGTAGAAGGTTTTAGACGTTTTGGCTTTTGCCGGGCTTCCGGATAAAACTGCAAAATAGCCTGTATAGCAAAGCATTCAAACTACGCCTTGCGGCTTCCGGTTTGCCATGCGGCGCAATTGTATTAATGCTTATACAATGATTTTGTTTGTACCGGGCAACGGTACCAGGGGGCAGCGTTCCTTGCGTCGCACACTTCAGGGCCAGGCAATTTGCCCGGCAGCAAGGCTTTACTATTCTTCCACTTCCTGGCTGGTCTGCAACTGGTACAATTCTGCATAATAGCCGTTCAGCGCCAGCAATTCTTCATGCGTACCTTTTTCAAGAATGCCCCCTTCGTCGATGATGATCACCTGGTCGAAGCTAAACACGGTAAAGATGCGGTGGGTTATGAGTATGGCGGTTTTGTTGCCGAGTGTATGGTAAAGGTTATTGATGATCTGGTTTTCCGTTTTTGCATCCACGGCACTCAGGCAGTCATCGAAGATCATTACCTCGGGATCTTTTATCAGGGCCCTCGCAATGGAGATCCTTTGTTTTTGCCCGCCACTTAGTGTTACTCCCCTCTCCCCCACCATTGTATCGTAACCGTTTTCCAGTGTGAGTATTTCCCCATGTATGGCGGCATTCGTGGCAGCCTGTTGGATGTCGTCCCTGCCCGGTTGCTTGTCTAAACCAAAAGCGATATTATTGGCAACCGTATCGCTGAAAAGAAAAATATCCTGCGGCACGTAACTTATTTTATTTCTCAGCGAAGCCAGGTCTATGTTCCTGATATCGGTGTGGCCAATTGTGATCGTTCCCTGCTGCGGATCAAAAAAACGAAGGAGCAACTGGGCAACGGTTGATTTACCGCTGCCGGTTTTCCCGAGTATCAATACTTTTTCTCCCCGTTTAATGGTAAGATCAAAATGATTCAACGCTTTTATGCCGGTGTGTTCATAGGTGAACGACACATTTTTAAATACGATATCGCCGCTGACATTGTTGTTTTTTACCGCAGTTGCCGCATTGACCACCGTTGGCCGGGTGTCGAGGAATTCGTTTAGCCTTTTTTGCGAAGCGGCGGCCCTCTGGATCATACTTGCCACGGAGCCTATTGCCGTAACGGGGAAAGAAAGCATGTTTATGTAGATCACAAATTCCACGATAAGCCCGATCTTTTGGGGATCAGCAAGCGCCATATTGCCCCCGATAAAGATGGTTAGCAGGGTGCTTAATCCCACCATCAGCGTCATACTTGGAAAATAGATCGCTTCCACTTTGGCCAGGCCAACGGCATTTTTCCGGTATTCTTCACTGTTTTGTTTAAAGAAACCCAGCATCGCTTTTTCCTGTACAAAAGATTTGATCACCCTGATGCCGGAATATGATTCCTGGGCATTGGTGGTGAGATCGCTTAAGGAGGCCTGCACCTTTTCGCTCTTGCGGTGGATGGCGGTATTTACAAAATAGATTGTTATAGCAAGTAATGGCAAAGGTGAGAGTACCAGCAGGCTGAGGGAAATATCTTTCCTGAACATGTTTACCAGGCACATGATGATCAGGGAGGCGAGGTTAACAAAATACATGATCGCCGGTCCTGTGTACATGCGCACCCTGCTCACATCCTCTGCAATGCGGTTCATCAGGTCCCCTGTTCTGTGCGTCTTAAAAAAGCCGGCATCCAGTTGCTGGTAATGTGCGTATACGGCATTTTTCATGTCGTATTCGATGTGCCTGCTCATGACAATGAGCGTTTGCCGCATCATGAACATAAAAAGCCCGCGGAGCAGCGCGAGTACGAGGATCGTAAGACTGCACAGGACCACCAGTTTACCAAAATCCATCTTTTCCACCCAGCCGATAAAATACCGCACTACCGAATTGTAAGATCCGGCGGCGGTGGCGGTTGCCTTCGCCCCCGGCAAATGCTGCTGAACCGCGTTTACCACGTACCCGGTTATTTCGGGGGCAAGCACGCCAAAATAATTTGAAGCCACCACAAAAAGAATCCCCACCAAAAACCGCACCCGGTACTTCCAAAAATATTTATTCAGTGCTGACAAGTGTTTCAACAGATTTTTTTTTCAAAAATACCGGTTTGACGTTTATTTTTTTGGAAGATATGTTTGAGAATGTATTTTTGCCCCGGAGAGTTGGCAGAGCGGTCGATTGCGGCAGTCTTGAAAACTGTTGACTGTAACAGGTCCTGGGGTTCGAATCCCTAACTCTCCGCCGGATAAACTCCCCGCAGCTTTCAGCCTGCGGGGAGTTTTTGCTTTTATTTACGCTTATGGTGCGCTTTTAATACCGCTTTAGTATTCCTTATGTACTGCCAGGGTATTGCTTTAGCACTGCCCCGCTGTCCCTGGTTTGGTGAAAAATCACCTCTTTTTTTAGTAGTCCTACCATTGTTTTCCTGCTTTTGGCTTTGTAGATTTGATCATGGCGAAGCAAAGTGGCAATATTCTTATCACGGGCACGATTGACAATCTCTGTTTTTACAAGATGGACGGGCAGCACTATGTCAGGCTGAAGAGCTCCCTTACCCGCAAACGGGTGTTGAAGGACCCGGCATTTGCCAAAACGATGTTTTATGCCCAACAGTTCGGCCAGGCAGCCAAGCTTGCCGCTGTTGTTTACCGGGCGCTGCCGGCTGATCAAAAGAAAAACGGGTTGTACAAAACACTTACCGGGATAGCCAATGGCCTGCTAAAGGAGGGAAAGCCTGCAGCGGCTATTGTTAGCAGGTTGCAGGACTACTTAAAGCCAGAAAATGTTCAACTTAATCCAGCAGAAAACGCTGTAATAAATTCAGGATCAAATCATAAAATAAAATTCAATTCGTCTTTTCCTGCCAGGCGGCGGGAAGGTTCTTTTTACCGGGTGGCGTATGTAGCCGGTCGTGTTACCGGGGCATTTTCTCCAAACCCCGGGTTTACGGGAGATGGATGATCCGTTTTTCTTTTGCGCATGTGCCGCACAAAGATCAAACGCTGCCGGGTGGCCTTTTTAAGCATGGCTATAGCAGGCACCCATTGAACATAAGCGACGCAAATACACAGGCCTGGCCTACAAAGCAAAGAGCGCTGCAAGACCTGCGGCAAATATGAGTTTTATTTGGTTTTTTACACAGTTCAT
>DLKC01000026.1:61498-202298 GCA_002478885.1 Chitinophagaceae bacterium UBA7600 | reverse complement strand
AAGAGTGCGACGCAACAGGAGTTGAACATAGCTAAACCTGCTGGTGACAAAATCTTAGGCCTATATTATCGGAATTTTATCTGAGACCGTTTTTCATGAATAACATATCAACACGCCTTCTTTCACTCACATGTATTGTTGCGATACTTGTGTTAACATCGTGCAAAGGCGACACGGTACGAAACAATGATGCGTTGTTTACGCTGATGCCCGCGACTGGGATCAATTTCGAAAATAACGTGGCAGATAAAGAATTTGATAATAGTTTCCTGTTCAGGAATTTTTACAACGGAGGTGGCGTTGCAATTGGCGACCTGAATAACGATAGCCTTCCTGATGTTTTTTTTACATCAAACATGGCCGATAATAAGCTATACCTTAACAAGGGCAATTTCCAGTTTGACGATATTACCGCGAAAAGCGGCATTAAGCAGGATAGCATGTGGAGCACAGGAGTGCTTTTCGTAGATATAAACAACGATGGCTGGCTCGATATATACGTTTGCAATTCCGGGCACATGAGCACAGGTCACCGCAGAAATCAACTTTTTATTAATAACCACAATCTCACTTTTACAGAGTCGGCAAAACAATATGGACTAGACATTTCGGCCTACTCAACTCAAGTATCTTTTTTTGATTTTGATAACGATGGCGACCTTGATTGTTTCATGATCAACAACAGTCCTATACCGGTAAATCAGCTAAACTACATAGCTGACCGTGACAAGCCCCAAGATCAATGGAAGGTCGGGGAATTTTTAAAGGGCGGGGGCGACCATCTGTTCAAAAATGATAATGGTCATTTCACAGAGATTACAAAAGAGGCTGGCATCCATGGAAGCCTTATCAGCTTCGGGCTAGGTGTTTCTGTTGGTGATATTAACAACGATGGTTGGCCGGACGTCTATGTCTCAAACGATTCCTACGAAAGAGACTACCTCTACATAAACCAGAGGGACGGCACATTTAAAGATGAATTTGAAAGCTATTTTCAGCATACAAGTATGTCGTCAATGGGCACCGATATCGCTGACATCAATAACGATGGCTATCCAGATCTTTTTACTACTGACATGTTGCCCGGCGACGATTACCGGCTGAAAACGATGGGCGCGTTTGACAATATTGATCTCTTCAACAGTAAAATAAGAGAAGGATTATATTACCAGTATGTAAAGAACTGCCTTCAGTTAAATAACAGGAATGGAAAATTTATTGACATTGGAAATTATTCTGGTGTGTCGGCAACTGACTGGAGTTGGGGCGAATTGATGTTCGACGCAGACAATGATGGCTACACCGACTTATATGTTTGTAATGGCGTAAACCGGGATGTTACAGATCTTGACTTTATGGATTTCTTTGCCAATGATGTGTTTCAGAAAATGGTATTGACAGGCCAAAAAGACAAGCTGGAAGAAATTGTTCAAAAAATCCCAAAGACACCTATCTTAAACAAAGTTTATAAGAATAATGGCGATCTCAGGTTTATAGACATAGGTGAAACATGGGGTTTCACTCAAAAGTCTTTTTCAAACGGGGCAGCCTATGGCGATCTTGATAACGACGGTGATCTCGATCTTGTGATTAATAATGAAAACGGCCCTTCTTTCGTTTATAGGAACAACTCACGTGAGGTAACAAAGAATAACTATTTGTCTGTAACTCTTAAGGGCGACGATATAAATACTTATGCAATCGGTAGCAAAATTCAACTATTTGCAGGGCAGCAAATTTTTACACGTGAACTTATTCCCTGTAGAGGTTTTCAATCGTCGGTTGATTACAAACAGGTGATTGGTCTCGGCAAAATAGGCAAAATCGATTCGATGGTAATAACGTGGCCTAATCGAACAGTGAGCAGTGTTTTAAATCCCACAATAAATACAACAGTCTATCTCACCCAATCAGGAGCAGATGCAAAACAGCAATCAGCGGCGTCAGAAAGTGTCTTGGCAACTTATTTCGACAGCACATCTTCGGTTTTTGAGAAACATACAGAAGATGATTTTACAGACTTTTACTACGAACGTGCATTGCCTAAAATGCTTTCAAGAGAGGGGCCAAAAGCTGCGACCGCTGATGTAAATAAAGATGGTTTAGTTGATGTTTATATTGCAGGCACACCTGGTCATTCAGGGCAAATCTACCTTCAGCGACCTGGTGGCGCTTTCATTAAAAAAGACGAACCGGCATTTAAACCTTTTGCCGACTTTGAAGACGAAGCACTGCTATTTTTTGATGCGGATGGAGATTCTGATCCAGACCTTTTAATAGGACCTGGTGGCAACAATAATCCACCATACAGCCGCCAAATGCAGAACAGGCTTTTCCTTAACGATGGTACCGGGACCTTTAGTTTAAAGGTCGACGCTTTCGAAAATAATAAACAAGGTGTGAATACCGGAGCTGCAATTGCCTTGGATTTTAATCACGACGGCCACCTGGATATTTTTATTGGTGGCCGAAGCGAGCCCGCTGTGTACGGTATGAAGCCCAATAGCACCTTATACCTAAATGACGGCAGTGCACATTTTAAAGATGTAACAAAAGCAATCTGCCCTGCAGTCAGCAACATCGGAATGGTTACAAGTGCTGCGCTTGCAGATATTAACGGCGACAACTCAGATGATCTTATTATTACGGGTGAGTGGATGACTCCAAGAATATTCTCCTTTAAAAATGGGTTCACAGAACTAAGAACCAATCTGCAAAATTTATACGGATGGTGGCAAACAATAAAAGCTGTTGATGTGAATGGTGATGGTAAAATGGATGTTGTTCTTGGAAACATTGGCGAAAATTTTTACCTGCATCCAAGCGAAAAGGAACCGGTAAAGTTATTTGTGAACGACTTCGACAAAAATGGCTATGTCGACAAAATTCTAACCAGCACAATCGGGGGAAAAGATATGCCCGTGTTTCTCAAACGCGACATGGAAGAGCAAATTCCTTACCTGAAAAAGCAGAGCCTGCGGCACGAGCAGTTTGCAGTCAAATCTGTACAGGAACTATTCCCGGCAGACGCGATCAATCAAAGCACGGTCGACAGTTTTAATTATTGCGCTTCTATTGTTGCGATCAACGATGGAAAAGGTAATTTCATCATCAGCAAATTGCCTGCTATGGCGCAGCTTTCTTCGGTAAATGCGATTCAGCCCGTTGATGTAAACGGCGACGGGCACCCCGATCTTGTTATCGGCGGTAACGAGAATGGTTTTTTGCCACAATTCGAGCGGCTCGACGCAAGTTTTGGTGATTTGCTTTTGAATGATGGTAAAGGAAATTTTTCATGGGTTGAGCAAAAGCAATCGGGTTTCATGGTTAACGGCGTGGTACGCGACATCGCCTTGTTTTCAAATGCGCAAAAGCAGCAGTTGTTATTTCTTGTGAATAACGGTTATCCTGCTTTGTACAGCATCAATAAAAATAGAAAATAGTTTTTTGTACCAGGCTGGAGTGTAAGCATTGAGCCCCTGTTGCGTCGCACACTTGTACAGTAGAATGCAATTCGAAAAAGGAGGATTAAGGAAATCCTCAAAGCCTTATTGTAACAAATGGCTTTTGGTGTTTTGCCGTCTTTGTTCAAGAAAGGACTAATTGTACAAGTGAGTGACACAACGAAAGCCGCCATATGAATAGCAGCTGGTTCAATAAAAAATCATAAACAAATCTTTATACCAATTAGCTTGAGAACTGTTATCAATATTTTCTTTTTATTTCTTATAATTTTCTGTTCGTGTAACGAAACGCAGCATGATGATAAAACCTTGTTTGAGTTACAAACCGACAGTGGAATTAAGTTTGAAAATAAAGTAGTCGATGACAGCACTGACAATTGTTTTCTCTACCGAAATTTTTATAATGGCGGCGGTGTTGCAACAGGAGATCTCAATAACGATGGGTTTGCCGATATTGTATTCACTTCGAATATGGGCAATAACAGTATTTACCTCAATAAGGGCAATTTAAAATTCAATGATATTACTTCAGGCTCTGGTCTTAAACAAGATGGCATGTGGTGCACAGGTGTAACACTTGCCGATGTAAACAGTGACGGATGGCTAGATATTTATATATGCAGCTCAGGTATCTACAGCAAAGGCAGCCGCAGAAATAAGCTATACATAAATAACCACGACCTTACTTTCACAGAGGCTGCAAAACAATATGGCCTTGATTATTCAGGTTATTGTACGCAGGCCACTTTTTTTGATTATGATATGGATGGAGACCTCGACTGCTTCATCATCAACAATAGCCCGATTCCTTTTGGCTCACTGAACTACGCAAACATGCGCGATCTGCCGGAAAAAGACTGGGCTGTAACGGCGAACTATAAGGGTGGAGGAAATCATTTGCTAAGAAATGATGATTTGCATTACACCGAAGTAACCGCAGAGGCGGGCATTCACACAAGTCTTATCAGTTTTGGTTTGGGCGTGTCTGTATCTGATATAAACAACGATGGCTACCCAGATATTTATGTCGGCAACGATTTTATTGAAAGAGATTACCTGTACATAAACCAGAAAAATGGCACATTTAGGGATGAATTGGAAGATCATATACAACATACCAGCATGTCGTCTATGAGCTCTGATATTGCCGACATAAACAACGATGGCTATCTGGATATTTATACAACTGATATGCTGCCCGCAGATGATTATCGTTTAAAAACAACCGGGGTTTTTGATAATATAGATCTCTACCGTAGTAAAATAAAGCTGGGCTTCTACTACCAGTATGTAAAGAATTGCTTGCAGCTAAATAACGGCTCCGGTAATTTTTCGGAGGTAGCAAATTATAGCCGGGTTGCTGCAACAGACTGGAGTTGGGGCAGCCTTATGTTCGATGCCGACAATGATGGCTTTAACGACATCTATGTTTGCAATGGCATTAATCACGATCTGAGTAACCTAGATTTTCTCGACTTTTTTTCAAACGATGCTTACCAGAAAATGAAACAGACTGGCAGGCAGGAAGATGTATATGAGTTGCTGAAGCGTATTCCACAAACGCCTTTGCTTAATAAGGCCTTTAAAAATTCTGGTAATCTTCGGTTCGAAGATGCGGGACTAAAATGGGGATTTACGCAGCCGTCTTTTTCAAATGCAGTGAGCTATGCCGATCTCGATAACGACGGAGATCTCGATCTTGTAGTGAACAACGAAAACAGTCCTGCATTCTTGTACAGGAATAATGCAAATGAGATTACAAAAAATCATTTCTTAAGCATTGTATTGGCCGGAACAGGAAAAAACACTTTAGCTATCGGCAGCAGGATTAAAGTGTATGCCGGTAAACAAATTTTTACAAGAGAAGTAATGCCCACCAGGGGTTTTCAGTCTTCTGTGGATTACAAACAGGTTTTCGGTATTGGGGCAGTTGCTACAGTAGACTCTGTTGTAGTTCTGTGGCCGAACAGAACCATTTCTTCGTTTACAGATTTGAAGGCTGATACCTTACACCAAATTAGCCAAGCCGTTGACGCAAATAAATTAATTGAAAGCACAGGTGCCGCGCCACAGACTATATTTACTTTTACCGGGAGCAACTTTGACAAGCACGCAGAAGATGACTTTGTGGATTTTTATTATGAAAGAAATATTCCGCAAATGCTGTCGCATCAAGGACCCAAAGCTGCAACAGGTGACGTTAATAGCGATGGCCTAACCGATATTTTTATTTGTGGTGCCGCTGGGCAGGCCGGTCAGTTGTACCTGCAGACTGTTAGCGGTGGTTTTGTGAAGAAGGACGAAAAAGACTTTGACCGCTTTGCAGAATTTGAAGAGACTAACGCCCTATTTTTTGACTGCGACAAAGATGGCGACATGGATCTTTTTATTGGTTCCGGTGGCAATAACACAATGCCTTCTGCACGCGAACTACAGCACAGGTTGTACAAAAACGATGGGCATGGCAACTTCACGATTGACGTGGCTGCTTTTCCGGCAAATGCCGACAATAGCAGTGTAGTTGCCAACTGCGATTTTGACAATGATGGTGATAACGATCTCTTTGTTGGCTCATTAAGCGTTCCGCAGTTGTACGGAGTTACGCCTAAAAGCCATATTTATATTAACGATGGAAAAGGGCATTACAGCGACCTGCCACAAGATAAATTGAACGGCCTCGATAGTGTTGGCATGGTAACGTCTGCGACCTGGGCTGATATGAATGGGGATGGGCAAAATGACCTGGTCGTTACCGGTAAATGGATGTCGACACGCATCTACATTTATAAAAATGGTCGTTTTGAAGAATTGAAAAGCAACCTGAATTCCCTGTTTGGCATGTGGGGAGGGCTTGCTGTGACCGATCTCAATGGCGACGGCAAAAATGACATAGTGCTTGGCAACCTTGGACAAAATTTTTACTTGTATCCTACAAAAGAAAATCCGGTAAAAATTTGGATCAACGATTTTGACGGAAATGGGTTTACAGATAAAATTCTTACCAGTTACCAGCAGGGTAAAGACATGCCTGTTTTTCTTAAGCATGACATGGAAGAACAAATTCCATCGCTTAAGAAGAAAAACCTGAAGCACGAGGACTACGCAAAACGGTCAATACAGGATCTTTTCCCGCAGGATATTTTATCGAAATCGTTCCAAAAGCAAATAAATTATACTTCATCCTGTGTGGCGGTGAATAATGGTAAGGGAGATTTTGTTGTTAAGCAACTACCCTCCGAAGTTCAGTTTTCCTGTGTTAGTGCGGTGTTATGTAAAGATGTGAACAATGATGGCTTTGTTGATATTGTTATGGCAGGAAACGATTTTGACTTTGCGCCACAGTTGCAGCGTTTAGATGCTTCTTACGGAAATGTGCTGCTGAACGATGGTAAAGGAAATTTTGTTTCAAAGAGCCAGCAACAATCAGGGCTTAATATAAAAGGTATGGTTAAAGACATTCAACAGTTGAGTGTTGCCGGAAAGAATTATTTATTGTTCCTGCGCAACAACGACAAACCCGTGATGATGCGGTATTAGTGTTGCACAAAGTAATGCAGTACAAGTGTGCGACGCAACTGGTGCGTAACTTTAGCAGTGAAGCGTGTAACAAAAAGTTCTTTCAAATTATTGTAAAAGCAATGGGTCCATTAATAAACCGGGTAATAAATTTTGGTTATCCATTTAGAGGTATCTGCCTCAACCGACCTGTCTGTAATGAGCGATTGAAAAGGAATTGCCGGAATTGTTTTCTGGTAATCGCCAACATATGCATCCATTGCTTTAAAAGCAACGCTAACAGAATGAGGCCCGCCTGTAATGTTCTCCGAGATCATAATATTGCCCGGGACCATTCTTTTAATACGAATGTCGTTTGTTTCGGTGATCGCCTGGTGAACGGGAATGGCAACACGAACTACGTAGTTTACAATGTCAGGTTTAGAAACATTCAGCATTGGGTAACCCGAAGAATCAATATGCTCTTTATTGAGTGCGGTACGCAACTTATTTATAAGCGCATACACTTCTTCTGTAGATGGATAATGCGACATGGTTGTGAACGTACTTACTAGTAGGGTGTCGGTAACCTTTCCCGGAAAAATTTTCAGGCCATAAATATTTTCCGTTTTGCCGAGAAAGGTTTTTAAATGCTCAAGTATGTCGCGCATATTTTTAGCGAGTCTAGCAGCAGCAAAATATTCGCTTACTCTTATAATCGGATTTTTACTGGTGGTAATTGAACAGCTCCAGTTAATGGAAGTAGTATCTGTGCCAGGCAAAATAATCAACAGACTTTCTTTCGTTTCATGTTTATCGTCGATAAATATGCGAAAGCCGGTGGATGCAGGAAAAGACGGCTTGTAATTTACGCCCTCGAAAGTAAGGCCATTGGCCTTTTCACCGGGCCACCAGTGTTGCCATTGAGTAGAGTCGCTTAGAGACCTGTTGGCGCTCACCTGCGCACACGCAGCTCTTACGGTTTCATTAATTTGTAATTGCGAAGGAATATATATATAAATAAAAGAAAGCAGCAGCACTATAAAAATAACAACGAGAATAATTATTTTTTTCATGAAATACGCATTATATAAAGCACGCAAAGTAACAAATAATAGTAAAATATTATGTTAGTGAAATACAGTTTTGGGTGCCCGGCTTTTGTAGTTGGGGCGGCATCAGTTGCGTCGCACACTTGTACTGTTTGTGCCGGCACTGATCTTTAATACAAATAAAAAGGAACTGCTTCTTATAAAGAGGATGAATAGCAACCAATATCGATTGATTCAAAATAATTGCGAGGCGTTACCGCGGTGCAGTTGTGTGCCTTCTGCACAGCAGCAACCTGTTGGCGCACATATAAACAGCGCATTGTTGTTTTTTTCCATTCTCCTGTTTATTGTTTCCTGTCAATCGCCTGCGAAAAAAGATCAACCGGTACTGTTCGAAACATTACAGCATGATAAAACCGGCCTCGACTTCAACAACAAACTTTATCCTGATTCTTCTTTTAATGTGCTCGATTATATGTATTTCTATAACGGCGCCGGGGTTGCAGCCAGCGATTTTAATAACGATGGTCGCATCGATCTTTTTTTTGCAGCCAACCAAAGCAATAACAGCCTTTATTTAAATGAAGGCAACCTGCATTTTAAGAACGTTACTGTCGCGGCAAAAATTCCCCAAGATGGTGGATGGAGCACAGGGGTTGCTGTTGTTGATATTAACAACGATGGATTGAACGATATATACGTCTGCCGTGTTGGTAATTACATGAAACTGCAAAGCAGGAATCAATTGCTCATCTGCAAAGGCCTCGATAGAAACGGCGTGCCCATTTATGAAGACGAAGCCAAAGACTATGGCCTTGATTTTTCAGGATTTAGCACCCAGGCAGCTTTTCTTGACTATGATCATGACGGAGATATCGACATGTTTCTTTTGAATCATTCCGTTCACCAGAACGGAACATTTGCAGAACGCAAAAACTTTGTTGGAACTTATCACCCGCTCTCCGGCGACAAGTTTTTCAGAAATGATGGTAACCGGCATTTTACAGATGTAACAAAACAAACCGGCATTAACAGTTCGGCAATCGGGTATGGATTAGGTATCGTTGTTGCTGATATCAATCTTGACGGATGGCCGGATATTTATATTGGCAACGATTTTCACGAGAATGATTACCTGTATATCAACCAGCACAATGGCACATTCAAGGAAGATATGACGAATGAGATGATGCATACAAGTGAATTTAGCATGGGCGTTGATGCAGCCGATATAAACAACGATGCATTGCCGGATATTGTTTCAGCTGATATGCTTCCGTCAGATCCGTACATGATAAAACGCTCGATGGGAGAAGATAAAATTGATGTCTTCAACATGAAGATTAAATATGGGTATTCTTACCAGTATTCAAGAAATAACCTGCAATTAAACCGTGGCAATGGCGTTTTCAGTGAAGTGGGTTTGTACTCAGGTATGTTTGCTACAGACTGGAGCTGGAGCACACTGTGGATGGATTTTGACAATGATGGATGGAAAGATCTTTTTATTTCGAACGGCATTCCCAAAAGGCTTACCGATATTGACTATATCAATTACATCTCAAACGAAGAAATACAAGCCAAATTACAGGATCGCAGCATGAGTGAAAAAGACATGGCGCTGATTGATAACTTCCCCGAAATAAAATTGCCCAACGCATTTTATAAAAATAACCGCGATGCTTCTTTCATCGATGTAGGCTCCAACGTTGCAGGCAACATCAATACTTTTTCAAACGGCGCAGTCTACGCCGACCTCGATAACGATGGCGACCTTGATATTGTTACAAGCGATATCTCCGACCCAGTGTTGTTGTATAAAAACACCTCGAATGATAAGGCCCGGAACAGCTACCTGCAGGTTAAACTAAAAGGGCCGGTGGAAAATGGCAACGCTGTGGGCTCAAAAGTTATCGTGTATAGCAGCAACTCCGTGAGTACGTACGAAAAATTCCCAGTGCATGGTTTTATGTCTTCAATAGAAACGCCGTTACACATTGGTCTACAAAATGTGAAGGCCGATTCAATGTTGTTGGTTTGGCCCGATGGCAGCTACCAGCCTTTGCCATTTACAACTGACACACTTATTGAAGTTTCATACAGAAAAAACTTGCCTCTGTTTAATTATGCCGCATTGCGTAGCCACTTAACGGCCCACACGAAGCCAATGGAAGATATAACAGCTTTAACAGGCCTTTTTTATAAACATCAAGAGAACGATTTTAATGAATTTAATAGGGAGGCATTAATACCTCAAATGCTTTCCGAGGAAGGACCGGCGCTTGCTGTTGCAGATATAAACAAGGATGGCCTTGAGGATGTTTTTTTGGGTGCCTCAAAGCATATGAAATCTGCAATCTTTCTTCAAAACACTTTGGGAAAATTTGAGCGGACAGCAGAACCTTCACTCGATAATGACAGTATTTACGAAGATGTGAGTGCGTGCTTTGCAGATATAGATAACGACGGTAATACCGATCTGGTAGTAGCAAGCGGCGGCAACGAATATTTTGGGCAGGATGAGTACATGCAGCCGCGACTGTATTTAAACAATGGCAGCGGCGTGCTTACAAAAGCTGATCATGCATTCGATAGCATCTGGCTCACGGCGTCGGTTGCGGTGCCGTATGATTTTAACGGCGATGGTTTTGTTGACCTGTTTATTGGTGCCAGGTCCGTGCCATGGGAATACGGAAAAATTCCCGGTTCCTATCTGCTGCAGAATGATGGCAAAGGGCATTTTAAGGACGTCACCAGCACTTATGCGAAGGAACTCGGCAACGCTGGTTTCGTAACAGACGCGCAATGGTTCGATATTGATAAAGATGGCGACAAAGATTTATTGCTTGCTTTGCAATGGGGGCCAATAACAATGTTCATTAACGATAAAGGACATTTTACAAAAGAAGTAATTGGTCAACAAAGCGGCTGGTGGAATTTTATAACGCCTGTCGATTTGGACAATGATGGCGATTATGATTTCGTGGCCGGTAACCTTGGCCTTAACAACAGGCTGAAGGCTTCCGATGCAGAACCGCTGCGCATGTATTACAACGATTTTGATGATAACGGAAAAAATGAACAAGTGCTTACTTCCTATGTACAGGGCAAAGAACTCGTGTTTGCAAGTAAAGATGAGTTGCAGCGGCAGATGCCATTTATAAAGAAAAAATATTTTTACGCCGACGATTTCGCAAAAGCATCAATAAGCGATATTTTTCCAAAAGACAAATTATCGAATGCTGCAGTGTTCAAGGCAAATTACCTGGCCAATGCTATTTTCATTAACAAGGGCAATATGCAGTTCGAAGTGCAGGCCATGCCCTGGCAGGCGCAGCTTTCGTCGCTACGAACCGCAATGGTAGTTGATGCCAATAACGACTCGCTTCCGGATATTTTGCTGGGAGGAAATTTTTATGCAAACAATATAGAAATGGGCCGCAGCGATGCCGATTTTGGGACGGTGTTACTCAACAAAGGCAACGATCTTTTTGAAGCTTCTGCAATAAACGGGTTAACAATAAAAGGTCAGTCGAGGCATATCGCACCGGTTCGCATCGGCAAACAACAGGCATACATTGTCGCCCGCAATGGCGATAGCGCAATGATCATAAAGTATGCTAAGAAATAGTTTTGTGCCTGGCTTTGATTTCGCATGGCATCGGTTGTTGCGTCGCACTCTTGTACCGGAAGTAGTACTAATGATCAATTTAAGGCAATACGAAAACCCGATTAATAAAACCTTACTTAAAACTTTTTTCATATCGCAGCCTAGCCTGCTTTTTCTTAACAAAATTCATGAATTTGTCGATAGTATTTCCGTCGTTGAAGTGAGTGACACAACGAAGATGCCATGGAGTTGTAGTGCCCATAAAAAAGAGCTGCATTTTCTAAATCTCAGCCAGGAAGGCTTTGACAAAATATAAAACACGTCATTGTAAAATCCCTGATGGTTTAAACACTAAATTGCACACCATAAGTCAATGCATTTATAGCGCAATGTTTACAAGAATTACCGAAAAATATACTGGAATTTATCTCATTACAATCGTTCAGCTTTTGCAGGCTTTTGCCATTGCTTCACTTTTTGCGGGATGCAAAAATGAACCCCAAGGGCCGCTCATGTTTGAAGCGCTGGAAAGCAAGCAAACCGGTCTGAATTTTTCCAATAGGCTTACACCAACCAACCAGTTTAACGTGTTTCACTACATGTATTATTACAATGGTGCGGGTGTTGGTGCCGGCGATTTTAATAACGATGGTCTGGTTGATCTTTTTTTCGCTTCAAACCAGGGCGACGATAAGCTTTTTTTGAATGAAGGAAAACTTCATTTCAAAGACGTTACCGCCGATGCAAAAATTCCAGAAGATGGTGGATGGAGTACTGGTGTTTCGGTGGTTGACATTAACAATGATGGCTTGCTTGATATATATGTTTGCCGTGTTGGAAAATATGAAATACTCAACAGCCACAACCAGTTTCTTATTTGTAAAGGCATTGGAAAAAATGGTATTCCGTTTTATGAAGATGAATCAAAACAAATGGGGCTCGATTTCTCTGGATTCAGCACGCAGGCTGCTTTTCTCGACTACGATATGGATGGCGATCTTGATATGTATCTTTTAAATCATTCCTTACATCAGAATGGATCGTACGGATCGAGAACTGAATCGCTTCAAAAAAAGAATGAGCTTTCCGGCGATCGAATATATAATAATGATCATGGAATTTTTAAGGATGTTACTGCATCAACCGGCATAAACAGTTCTGTGATTGGTTATGGTTTGGGCATTTGTGTGGCCGATATTAATCTCGATGGCTATCCTGATATTTATATCGGTAACGATTTCCAGGAGAATGATTACCTGTACCTGAACCAGCACAACGGCACCTTTAACGATGTTAGCCGTGCGGAAATGAAACATACAAGCCAATACACCATGGGAGTTGATGTGGCCGATCTTACCAATGATGGCTTACCCGAGATTATGACGTTGGACATGCTGCCGTATGACCCCTATATTCTTAAAAGGTCGGGTGGGGCAGATCAATACGATATTTCGCGTATAAAGCAGGAGTATGGATACGGCTTCCAGGAAACAAGAAACAATCTTCAATTCAACAGGGGCAACGGAAACTTTAGTGAGGTCGGATTATATGCGGGTATTGCGGCAACAGACTGGTCGTGGTCATCGCTGCTTTTTGATTTTGATAACGATGGATATAAAGACATCTTCGTAGCTAACGGCATACCCAAACGCCTGAATGATATTGACTATATAAACTATGTTTCCAATGACGAGTTGCAAATGAAAATATGGATGAACAGTGTGACGGAAAAAGATATGGCACTTATTGACAAATTTCCGCAGATAAAAGTGCCCAATAAATTTTTCAGGAACACAGGCCAGCTAAAGTTTGCTGATGAAGTAAGTGCCGTGGGAAATGATATTGGCACCTATTCAAATGGGGCAGTATATGCCGACTTTGATAACGACGGCGATCTTGATGTCGTTGTCAACAATATTGAGGATCCTGTATTGTTATACGAAAACAAGCATAGCGATCTCAACAGGAACAGCTTTCTTGAACTAAAACTAAATGGCCCGGCATATAACATTAATGCCAATGGCGCAAAAGTGCTGGCATTCGTTGGCGATAGCATTCATACGTATGAAAAGTATGCCAATCACGGCTTTCTTTCCAGTATGGAAATACCTGTTCATATTGCCATAGGAAAGCGAGTGCCCGATTCTGTGTACGTTATTTGGCCCGATAACTCTTTGGAGAAAATAAACTGGCAGGCGGATACAGGGAAAGTTGCTGCCGTGAGCTATAAAAAGAATTCACCACAATTTAATTACGCGCTTTTTAACCGTTACAATAAGCCGCAAACGGCAAAACTAAGCGATATAACGGATCAGTTGCAACTTCACTATAAGCACCAAGAAAATGATTTTGTTGAATTCGACAGGGAGCCGTTGATGCCTCACATGGTGTCAACCGAAGGCCCGGCCCTGGCTATTGGCGATATGAATGGCGACGGCCTGGATGATATTTTTGTAGGCTCGGCCAAAAGAACAAAGAGTGCTGTTTTTTTGCAGCAAGCCCCGGGTAAATTCACGCGGTCTCCACAACCCGCGCTTGATAAAGATAGCGTTTACGAAGATGTTGATGCATGCTGGGTCGATGTGAACAACGATAAGAAAACCGACCTGGTTGTATGCAGTGGCGGCAATGAATATTTTGGCAACGATGCTTATATGCAACCGCGTGTTTACCTGAACGATGGTAATGGAAACCTGGTGAAAGAAGAGCATTCCTTTGACGGAATTTTTCTCACAGGATCATGCGTAGCGCCTTACGATTTTAATGGCGATGGTTTTGTTGACTTGTTTGTTGGGGCGAGGGCCGTTCCAAAAGAGTATGGTAAAAGGCCGGCATCATACCTTCTGTTGAACGATGGAACCGGAAAGTTCAAAGATGTTACGGCGCAATACTCTAAGGAGATCGGCGATGCTGGTTTTATTACGGCTGCACTTTGGTTCGATATTGATAAGGATGGTGATAAAGATTTACTCGTTGCGCCGGAATGGGGAAGTATAACCGCTTATATAAACAATGGATCAAGTTTTACTACAAAGGAATTGAACACCGCAAAAGGTTGGTGGAATTGCATCATCCCTTTTGATGCTGACAACGATGGCGATATTGATATTATTGCCGGTAACCTGGGCCTGAACAGTCGCTTGCAGGCATCGGCGAAAGAGCCTGTAAGACTTTATTACAACGACTTCGACGACAATGGAACAAAGGAACAGGTGCTTACATATTATCTCAATGGCAAGGAGATTTGTTTCGCGGGCATAGGTGAAGTCGAGAATCAAATGCCCGAGCTTAAGAAGAAATTTTTATATGCAGAGGATTTTGCAAAAGCTTCGCTCGACGATATTTTTGGCGCACAGAAATTGGCCAATAGTAAAATATTAACCGCAGATTATTTTCAAAGCGCATTGCTCATCAACAAGGGAAATTTTTCTTTTGAAATGAAAGCTTTGCCATGGCAAACACAATTGTCAACTATTAGAGATGCAGTTGTTATCGACGCCAATCACGATGGTCTCCCTGACATACTAACCGCTGGAAATTTTTATGATAATAATATTGGCCTTGGCCGGTACGATGCAGATTATGGTGGCATTCTCGTAAACAAAGGGAGCGGCAATTTTGAATACCAGGGCCTCAACGGACTTGCGCTAACAGGCCAGGTGCGTCATATAAAGTCAATCAGTATTGCAAATAAACAGGCTTATGTTGTTGCACGAAACAATGACAGCCTTATGGTTATCACCCCGGTGAAATAAAAGCAAAAGGTAACCGACTTTTGAGCTTCGTGGCGTCGCCGGTTGTGTCACTCACTTGCACTGTCGGGCTGTGAGCTGCTGGTTAAATGAAGCGCTCATGTAAAAGCAATCTCTGGAAGAAACTGAATGAATAAGTAATAAAAACTCATGCCTGTTCTGGCGTACAAGTGTGCGACGCAACAATGCTTCATGCGTGCATGGCTGCCGGGCATCAAAAATAATCTTACATAAAAAGCGGCACTAAAAAACAGGGTAAAGAATTTTTGTGCGCCATTTAAAAGAATCGGGTTCGTTGGCCCTGTCAGTTATAAACGACATGAAAGAAATGCCGGGAGAAATGCGTTGGTAGTCGGTCATATAATTAACCATCGACCGGTATGCTTTTGCCACTTCATTTACGCCGCCTTTTATTTCTGGCGACACGAGAAGGTTGTCATGCGGCATGTGTTTAAAAATAAAATCATCGTGGCTTTTTATTTCCCTATCGATTGGGATAGCGACCATCAGGCCGTAAAGCGAGCTGTCCATTTGTTCAAGGTGAATGAGCGGTGTGCCAGTTTGTATGGCTCCCTGCGAAGCAGCGTATGTTTTTAACTGGTCGATGTAACCGTAAATATATTTTGTATCGGGATATTCGTTTACACCTGCTTTATAAGTGATAAGCAACGTGTCTGTCATTACGTCCATGGTTATTTTAAAACCATAAACGTTTTCCTGGTTTGAACAGAATGTCAAAAGGCTTGGTGTTATTTCATCCATACTCTTTTTTATATCGGAAGCTTTGAAATAAAGCATTAACCTGTTGAATGGATTTAAGTTTGTTTCAAGCTTGCATTTCCACGTAAATATGGCCGAGTCGGTGCCTTTGGGCACAACATTCACGACGCTTGCAACACTATCTTGTTTATTGGTGATGATGATCTCTATATCGTCGCCAACACGCCTGTTCGTGGAGAAAGAATAATCGTTCAGGTAATATCGGTTGTTACCATCGCTGGTTTTGGAAGGCCACCATTTAATCCATGATGATTGGTCGGCAAGCATTCGTTCTGTTCCATTTTCAGTGCTTGGGGAAATGGCAATTTTAGATACATTGATTGTGCCAGGGATAAAAACATAGATACAAATAACAGCCAGTATAATCATTGAGACTAATACGAACACTAATTTCTTCATTCAATTTTATTTACAGGCACGCAAAATAACAAATAAGCTGTAATGGTTTTTGGGCAAAGCTGTTATGATTTTGTTTGGATGTGCTGGTTTAAAGCCGCTTAAAAATAAATCAGCCGGCGTTTGCGGCGTTATGACTTCGTGGCCATTATATCATTAATCCTGGAGAAAAAACTATCAGGTTTAAATGGCTTTGCAATACAGGCGTTAAAGCCAGATTTTAATAGTTGCGATTCAAAATGTTTATCCATTATTGCCGCGGTAAAGGCAATAACCGGCAGCAAGGGGTATTTTTCCCTGATTTGGCAAATGGCTTCGTAACCGGTCATCACCGGCATCTCAAGGTCCATCAGCACAAAATCTATTTTACTCACTTTTTGTAGCTGATCCAATACTTCCTGCCCGTTTGTCGCTTTGTACACGACGGCTTTTCTCGATTCGAGAATTTTGGTTGCCACCATCATGTTTACGGGATCGTCTTCGGCGATAAGCACCTGCATGTTTTCAAGATGGCTTACAGGTGCTTCAACGTTTGGAGTAGGTATATGCGCAAAAGAAACCTTGTTAAGGTCGATACAGAAAGAGAAAATACTGCCTTCGCCCTGTGTGCTGCTCACCTTCAGGTAACTTTTAAAAAGCTGCAGTATGTTTTTCGAAATACTCAGACCAAGCCCTGTGCCCCTGTTGGTGAGCGTTTTATCGTTATAAACCTGCCAGTATTCAGAAAATATTTTATCTATGTTTTCTTCGGCAATGCCAATGCCCGTATCGCTTACCGATACGTATAATTTTATGTCGCTCTCGTCTTCCTCCATTAGTCTTGCCGTAAGTTGTATTGCGCCTTTTTCTGTAAATTTTACCGCGTTACCGAGTAGGTTATTAATAACCTGTATAATTCTGAAATCATCACCTATTACATAACGGTTGTCGAGATTTTTGTCAATCTCAATTTTGAATGAAATCTTTTTTTCACGAATGGTCTCAATAAAAGGTAATGGAGCCTCGTGTAATAACTTGCTTATATTAAAAACACGTGGGTACAACTCCAGTTTGCCCGCAACAATCTTATCGAAGTCAAGTATTTCATTCACGATATTGATCATGTGATCGGCACAATATTTTAAAATTCTGAACTGCTCTTCCTGCTCCTGCAGATGCTGTTGCGATTGCAGCATATACGATGCGCTGGTTACGCCATTAATTGCTGTTCTCAATTCGTGGCTCGTGCCAGAAAGAAACCTGTTTTTCAGAATACTCGCCATCTCCGCCTTATTTATTTTCCTGTTAAGTATATCGCGAAAAAAGCGGTCAGAATAAATAATCGAAAGAGAGCACAAAGCTGTTATGGCAATGGTGATGGAAACGTTTATAAGAAAAATGGTAGGTATCTTTTCCCTGTCTATCAGTTGCCAGTTGCCCTGCTGCGGCGAAAACAGTACGCTTAAAAATGCACAGCAGCAGGAAAAGATTACGTAGAAGAATAATTCGGGGTCATACTTTTTTTTGCTATCCATTATAAAGGCAATACAAAAAATAAAAGGTATGTAGTAAAGAAACACAAATGTCTCCCGCCCCTGCGCATAACTGAGTAAAAAAATAAGCCCGTTGATGAACAATGTAACAGTTAATTTAAAATAAGTGAGTTTGCCTGTGAGGCAAAACCATATGCATGAAAGAAACGCCAGCGACGTAATGCCCACGAGTAGCGCAACTACATACATGTGCAGAAAAAGGTCAATTACAAGAGCTGTGAGTGTTGCCGTAAACGCGAATACCGAAAATGCAAGGCCGCGGACCTGCACAAGTTTGTTGTCATCGATATAATTCAGGTTAAAAATAGATTTGTAGTTAGACATCGGTTTTTCTGGCTAAGTTTATTGGATATGTTTTTGAAGGAAGCATACTGGATAAATAGTGTTGGGTTTACTGCCGAATAAATTTACAGATTAATCATATAGATGATGAAAATTAGTTTTTGTTGCCCGGCTCAGGTGTAATTGGCGGCTTCTGTTGCGTCGCACTCTTGTACAACGGTCCGCAGGTGAGCAAAGGAAAAGCCCGAAAGTGACTTACATAGTTATAATATGCTTAGCCACTTTCAAGCTGCTGTTTTGCCGATTTGTATTCTGCAGTATAAGTGAGTGACACAACCAAAGCCAAATAGCAGCGCTAAAGCCGGAATACAAAAAAATAATGGTCAATTAAACATGCGTAAATTAGCCGTTCACTGCTAAACGTGCATGTATGAAAAAGATATTGCTTGCTGCTTTGCTTCTGTGTATTATACGATTTTCTTTTGGCCAGGATCCTTGGACTATTAAGGCCGGAAAGGTCGATGCCGCAAATTATTACGGCATTACCGTAGCCAATGGAATGATCGGAATTGTTTCGTCGCCTGAGCCATTTAAAGTAAAGGATGTTGTACTTGCCGGTGCTTACGACCAATACGGCCGTGGGCGGGTGAGCAATTTCTTACGCAGCTTCAACCTCCTGAATATGACGCTGGATATTGACGGCAAAAGGGTCGATGGAAAATCTGTTTCCAATTTTCAGCAGCAGTTGGATATGCAACATGGCGGCTTTACCAGTGCATTTGATTTTGGTGATAAGGCGTCTGTAAAAAGCACCTACTACTCTTTGCGTCATTTGCCTTTTACTGTTTTGATGGATATTGAAATCACGGCAAAAAAAGATATTATTATCGGCGGCGCCAGCGTGATGGAGGCGCCCGACGCACTGCGCGACGTGCAGAATTATTACAACGAGATCGATCGTCCGCATGTAGTTATAAGCCTGCTTACTTCTTCCGCAAAAAGCCCGACTGGAAAATTGCTCATGTGTGCATCAAATACTTTTCTTTTTAGCGAACCACATGGCCAGGAGCCGCGTGTGATACATGAAATGTGGGACAATAACATGCACCTGATGAAATTTTCCAGGACTATAAAGGCCGGTGAAACCTATCGATTCTCTATTGCCGGTTCTTCCATTACTTCTGCACAGCACGCTGATCCCTTGAACGAGGCCGAGCGCATGACTATTTTCGCTAAGCTGGAAGGCCGCGAACGCCTCATAAGCTTTCACAATAAAGCGTGGGACAGTTTGTGGAAAAGCGATATCGTAATCGAAGGCGATGCACAGGCGCAGCAAGACGTACACAGTATGATGTACCATCTTTACTCTTTCACAAGAGAAGGCACGGCCTATTCTTTATCTCCGATGGGGTTAAGCGGCCTCGGCTATAACGGCCACGTATTTTGGGACACAGACCTGTGGATGTTTCCATCTCTGCTGGTGCTGCATCCCGAGTTGGCAAAAAGTCTTATTGAGTATCGTTATCAACGGCTTGATGCTGCAAAAAGAAACGCTTTTTCGCATGGTTATAAAGGTGCCATGTTTCCATGGGAGAGTGCAGAGACCGGCGTTGAAGAAACACCGGTTTGGGCTTTGAGTGGCCCGTTTGAGCACCACATTACCGCTGATGTTGGAATGGCTGCGTGGAACTATTATTGCGTTACACAAGACAAAGATTGGTTGAAAGAAAAAGGCTGGCCTTTGTTACAGGCTACTGCTGATTTCTGGGCAAGCCGCGTGGAAAGAAACGGCCCCGGTAGATATGATATAAAAAACGTGGTGGCTGCTGATGAGTGGGCCGAAAATGTAGATAATAATGCTTTCACCAATGCCGCCGCAAAAGCAAACCTGAATGCCGCAACAGAAGCGGCGAAATTGCTTGGTCTCATTCCCAATCCAGATTGGAAGCAGGTGGCAGACAACATTCCCATTTTAAAATTCGCCGACGGGGTAACAAAAGAACATGCAGCGTACAGCGGGGAGGGCATTAAACAGGGCGATGTTAATTTGCTCGCTTACCCATTGAAAGAAATTACCGATCCAGCACAAGTGAAACGAGACCTCGACTATTACAGTACACGAGTGCCGAATGAAGGAACTCCCGCAATGACGCAGGCAATCTTTGCTTTGCTTTATTCACGCATCGGCGATGCTGACAAGGCGGCTCATTTTTTCAAAGACTCATATGTGCCCAATCTTAACCCGCCGTTCCGTGTTATTGCAGAAACAAAAGGCGGCACCAACCCTTATTTTGCAACAGGCGCAGGCGGCATTCTGCAATGCGTTATGATGGGCTTTGGGGGGGTAGACATAACAACAAAAGGCATTACACAAATAAAGACAACATTGCCTGCCGGGTGGAAGTCTGTAACGCTCAAAGGCATTGGCCCCGATAAAAAAACATACACGGTTAAATAATTCGTGCAGCTATCAGCTGAAGCATTTTTATGGATGCCAACTGTGGTATTTAATGGCATCGCCTGTTGCGTCGCACTTTTGTACGATGAATCTATGTGCTGCATAGTGATATGCAGTACAAGAGTGCGACGCAAATAAAGCCTGATTATGACCTGCTGTTGGGCACATATAACCTCTTGCCAGTCATCAAATTAATTTGTTCGTGGTAGGTCGGGCACTTATCTTTAAAATATACTCACTGTTTTTTTGATTGCTTGACGAGATAAAATCTGCATGAGACTAATCACGATTGTTGCTATACTATGCGTTTGCTGCTTTCAACAAACATATGCTCAAAGGGTGTCTTTGCCGGCTGCCGCCAGGAAGGATAGTGCAGTTGTTGCCTATTACGACACTGTGATGAAGCAAAATTTACAATTGTACACCGGCAGTGAATATGCAAACAAAGGCCACAACATACAAGGATTCCCTTACTTTGAAAGCGAAAATTTATTTACAGGATCTGTTTTGTATGACAATAACTTTTATGATAAAGTGCCCATGCAATACGACCTGGTGAGCGATGAATTGGTGATACTTGACTACGGCAAAAATTATAAGATTGCCCTCATCGGTGATAAGGTGAGCTATTTTGTTTTAGGGGGGCACAGGTTTATCGGTGTACTTATTGCCGCAGACTCGCTGGCGCCTGGTAAAACCGGGTTTTATGAAGAATTGTATTCCGGCAGCATAAAAGTTTTTGCGAAGCGCAGGAAGTTGCCTCAGTCCATTGGTAAGGTGGAAGATAACGTTACAAGGTATATTCAATACAATAGTTATTATATTCAAAAGGCTGGCAAATTAATGGAGGTTGGCAACGAGAGATCTATTATGAGTGTCTTAAGTGACAAGAAGCAAGACCTGAAAAATTTTATTCGCTCAGGCAACCTCGATTTTAAAAAGCATTTTGAAGCAGCCGTGGCTGCCGTCGCAGCTTATTATGATGAAGTGAAAAAATAATATGGTTAAAATCAGCTCAACAATATTGGTTCTGTTATTAACTGTCTTGGTTTCTCCGGTTGCGTTTTCGCAAAACGCGGCAACTATTACCGCGGATTTCAGCGGCCTGAATTTTCAGCAGTTCGTTGATAAAGTTGAAGCTGGGTATCCTTATCATTTTTTCTTCGATGCGAACGAAACCGATAGCGTAAAAATAAGGGTGATTGCCAATCACATTACCATTGAGCAGTTGCTCGATTCGGTTTGTGCGGGAACAGGGCTTAACTACGCGATCGATGCTGCCGGCCGGATCTTCATAACAAAGCGTTTTTCGATTCAAACAAAATTTCCGCGCAATTTTTTTGTTTACAGGAACCCGAATGATTCTGGTGGAGAAAAAGAGTCTTTTGTCGATTACCAGAAACGCGATACTGGCCTGCTACAGATTTCTTTTGAAAATAAATTATTCGAGGTTGGCATAAAATCGAACCAGCCCAATGCAACTATCGCCGGTTATGTAAGAGACGCCAGATCGGGTGAGGCCATCATTGGAGCATCTGTTTATGTTGATACGCCTTCGGTAGGAGTAAATACAGATCAATTCGGGTATTTCTCGCTTACACTGCCGACGGGGTACCGGGTTCTTAAGATAAGCAGTGCCGGCATGCAGGAAACCAAAAGACAGGTTATGCTGAATGGCAATGGTGAGCTGAATATAGACATGCAGGTATATATTCCAAGTTTGAAATCGGTGACGGTAAAGGCTGAGCGCACCTCTAATATCAGGAGTTTGCAAATGGGCGCTAATATTGTGAATATTAAAACAATAAGGCAGATACCTGTGGTGTTCGGTGAAGCCGACATTTCAAAAGTGGTGCTAACCTTACCTGGGGTTACTTCTGTTGGTGAGGCAAGCAACGGTTTTAATGTACGCGGCGGTTCGGTTGATCAGAACTTGATTTTATTCAGTGATGCCACAGTTTATAATTCATCGCACCTCTTTGGCTTTTTTTCCGCCTTTAATCCTGATGTGGTGAAAGGTATTGAGCTATACAAAAGCGCCATACCTGAAAAATATGGTGGAAGGTTATCGTCAGTGCTGGACGTTGATGTGCTGGACGGCAATACAAAGAAGTGGACCGGGTCTGCGGGCATTGGCCCGGTTACCGGCAAATTTTATATTGAGGGCCCGATAAAAAAGGAAAAGACTTCGTTGGTTGCAAGTGTAAGAACGACCTATTCCAATTGGATACTAAATGCATTACCTGAAAGTGCCTACAGCGGAAGTACTGCAAATTTTTACGACGCTACCATACATCTTGTTCATAAGTTTAATTCGAAAAACTCTCTTTACCTGACGGGTTACTTCAGTAATGATCGGTTCAGGCTAAACGGCGATACCTTGTATTCTTACGGCAATAAAAATGCTAACTTGAAGTGGAAGCATATTTTTAATAACAAGTTTTATAATGTTACTACAGCCGGCATTGATCACTATGAATATTCTGTTACTTCCAGCAGCAATGCCGTGACTGCTTTTAAACTTGGGTTTAAGATCACGCAGATTAATTTCAGATCAGATTTTACTTACTCGCCAGGCGGCAAACACAGCATTAATTTTGGAATCAATTCAATTTATTATAAGCTGCACCCGGGAACACTGGAACCGGAAGGCGATAAATCATTGATAGATGCTAATAATGTTCCGGCGGAGCAGGCATTGGAAAGCGCCGTTTATGTGGGTGATCAGTATAGCATTTCCTCAAAGCTTTCTGTAAATGCCGGTCTGCGCTATTCTATATTCAACTATCTAGGCCCTCACGATGTTAATTACTATGAGGCTGGTATTCCTAAAGACACCATTTCGATTACCGGCACAAAATCCTTTTCAAAGGGAGAAATTATTAAAACGTACATGGCTCCCGAAATAAGAGCTTCTCTCAGGTATAGTTTATCGGATAATTCATCTGTTAAGTTTAGTTTTAATACACTGCAGCAATATATTCACATGCTGAGTAACACGGCTTCCATTTCGCCAACGGATATATGGAAACTGAGCGACCCGAATATTGAGCCTCAGAAAGGGAGCCAGTTATCTCTCGGTTATTATCGAAACTTTAAATCCGATGTTATAGAAACTTCCGTTGAAGTATACTATAAGCAGACCAAAAATTATCTTGATTACCGGAGTGGCGCCAACCTGGTTCTAAACCATCATATCGAGACGGATGTAATTTCTACAAGGGGCAGGGCTTATGGCGCCGAGTTTTTGATTAAAAAAAATGCGGGCAAATTGAATGGCTGGTTTAGTTATACTTATTCAAGATCGCTATTGAAATCCGACGACCCCGTTGCTGGTGAGATCGTAAACCGTGGCGAATATTATCCATCCAATTTTGACAAGCCGCATAGTGTAAACCTTATCAGCAACTACCAGTTCTCGCATCGTTATAATATTTCGTTCAATACAGTTTACAGTACAGGAAGACCTATTACATTGCCACTGGCGGTATTCAACACCGGTACAACAGCTGGTATCTATTATTCCGACAGGAACAAGTTCAGGATTCCGGATTATTTCAGAATAGATATTTCTGTTAATATCTACGGTAACCATAGAGTGAAACAGAAAACGCATAATTCATGGTCAGTAGGAGTTTATAACCTGACTGCTAGAAAAAATGTGTACTCTGTTTATTTTTTGCAGGACAATGGCAGTATAAAGGGGTACCAGTTAAGCATATTTGGAACAGTTATTCCATACGTTACTTATAACATTAAATTTTGAGGCCTTAATGAATCGTTATAGTTTAAGATATTGTGTGGCTGTGCTTGTTTCAATGATGAGCCTGCAATGTGTAAAGCCTTACAACCCCCCGGTGTTCCAACGAGGGAACAATTACCTGGTAGTTGATGGTTTTATAAATACAGGTGCTGATCAGGCAACGAGAATAACACTAGGAAGGGCAAGAAATTTAAATGACTCTACAGTTATCAGTCAGCCTGAATTGAATGCAACTGTTACTATTAAAAGCGATAATGGCAACACTTATCCCCTGGCTTCAAACGGTGACGGCGTGTACACAAGTGCTCCTCTCAGCCTGGACAATTCGATATCTTATCAGCTGGTAATTGAAACTTCAAATGGCGAGCAATATAATTCTGAGTTTGTTGCTAGTATTCAAACACCTGCGATAGACTCACTGACATGGGAGCAGCCTGATAACCTGGGCATTTACTTATATACGCACGATCCGGCAAATAAAACGCATTACTATAAATGGACATATGCGGAAACATGGCAATACAATTCGCAGCTTTCTACTTTATACGACGTTGCAAACAACCTGGTCTTTATCTGTGATACTACCAACCAGATTGATTCATGTTGGAAAAATGATGTATCGACTGATGTGCTGATTGGTTCGTCTGTGGCCTTAAGCCAGGATGTGATCGATCATCAAAAGATTAAAATGATTCCTCAAAATGACGAGCGGTTGGGCATTCGTTACAGTATGCTTGTAACACAAACAGGCATTTCGTCTGAGGCTTATCAATACTGGCAAATAGTTCAGGAGAATTCGCAAAATCGGGGAGGACTGTTTGATTTGCAGCCTGGACAGTTGGGCGGAAATATTCATTCACTGTCAAATCCGAATGAACCTGTAATCGGTTTTGTTAGTGCAGCGACATCACAGCAGCTCAGGATTTTTATTAACAATAGTGAACTTAATAACTGGAAGATAGCTGAAAGTGATTGCGCTCTCATGTTTATTCCACAAAATCCTGTTGACTTCAGGATTTTCGATTATGAAGACCCGGAGTATGCGCCGTGGTATTTTGTAACCGGTGGTGGTATTGCCATTGTACACAAGGAATGTCTTGATTGCAGGTTGCATGGCGGCGTTAATAAAAGGCCAGGTTATTGGTAATGCAGGAGACTGAAAAAATTAATAATATTAGTATTGTTTGTATGCCACTACTACCGCAGTTGAAGTGCTTGCGACGCAACGAAGATGCTATGAAATATCAAAGCTGGTATTCAATGAAACTTTTTCTACATTATTTGTATAGAAGGGCAATAGGTTTGCTGGGGTGCTGTATCCTATGTTTCCATTCATTTTCGCAGCAAAGCTTTAGTGATGAAGTTGTAAAAAATTTTGAGGAGTACCAGGCCAGTCATTTCAACGAGAAAATATTTGTGCATACTGATAAATCTTTTTACCTGGCCGGTGAAAGTATGTGGTTTAAATTATACTGTGTTGATGAGTTTTACTTTGCGCCATCGGTCCTTAGCAAAATTGGGTACGTTGAATTAATAAACAACGAGGGGAAGGCGGCACTCCGCAGCAAAATTGACTTGAGTGAAGGGTTGGGCAGCGGTTCTTTTATATTACCTACCTACCTGCAGTCTGGCAACTACACACTTGTTGCGTATACCAGCTGGATGCGGAATTTTGACCCGCAGTTTTATTATCACCAGCAGGTAACAATTGTTAATACGCTTAAGCCTGCATTTGTCAAAGAGCAGCCAACTGTTAACAGCAGCTATGTTCAGTTTTTCCCTGAAGGAGGAAATCTCGTTGAGGGCATTATGTCGAAGGTTGCATTTAAAGTGGTCGACCGTTTTGGTGAACCTGTAGATTGCAAAGGCTCGGTGATGGATAAGGAAAACAAAGTTGTTGCTTCTTTTCAATCATTAAGATCGGGCATGGGCAATTTCATGTTCAAACCACTAAAAGGCGATTTATATACGGCGGTTGTTAAACTGGCCGACACCACAATTACCTGCAAGTTGCCGACCGCTTATACGCACGGTGTTGTAATGCAACTGGAAAATATAAACGAGGCACAACTACAACTTACCGTTACTTCCAATATGGAGGCTGGCAATGAGGTGGTGTTTATGCTTGCGCAATCCAGGAACCTCGTGAAAGATTTTCAACAAAAAAACTTTAGCAATGGCACTTGCATTTTTATGGTCGATAAAAGTAAGCTCGCAGATGGGGTAAGCCAGCTAACGATTTTTAATGCATCGAGACAGCCAATTTGTGAAAGACTTTTCTTTAAGAATCCACAATTAAAATTGAATATCGTTACAAAAATCGGCCAGGACAATTACCAGGCACGCAAGCCTGTTACTATTTCATTAGAGTTGCCCAATGTTGCGAATATGCCTCAGCGGGCGAACATGTCGATGTCGGTTTTTATGCTTGATTCTTTGCAAGGTGCGGATTATAACGATATCCAAAACTATTTGTATTTAAGCTCGGAATTAAGAGGCAATATTAATCAGCCCGGATTTTATTTCAGTAACGATAAGGAAGCCGTTGATGCCGCGGATAATTTAATGTTAACCCAGGGCTGGAGACGATTTAAATGGGAAAATGTTTTGCAGAACAAAAAGCCTTTTTTCCAGTTCCTGCCTGAGAGGGAAGGAATGATTGTTAATGGCAAAGTCATCCATAAGCGCAGTGGCATAGCCACACAAAACGTTCTTGCTTTTTTAACTGTGCCTGGTGAACATTTTCAGCTATCCGCAACCAATAGTACTGTTGATGGATCAGTTGTTTTTAACGCAAAGCGTTTCTACAGCTCCGGCACCATCATTGTAAAAGCTGCCGATAGCAATTGCAAAGTAGAACTGGTGCCTGCCTATGCAGACAGCTTTCCTCTAACAGTTTCGGCGTTTCAAATGCCCGAAAAATGGAAAGATCAATTGTTGAAGCGTAGCATAGATATGCAGGCCGATAATGCTTACCTCTTTGAAGAAAAGCAGCAGGCCTATGTATTAAACAGCGATACCAGTGTTTTCTACGGGAAACCAGATAAGCGTTATTATCTCGACGACTATACCCGGTTCATTACAATGGAGGAAGTAATGCGGGAATATGTTAGCTCGGTGCGCGTAAAGAAGGATGCGCAGCAATTTCATTACCGGGTACACAACAGTTTGTACGATGTTTTTTTTGACGATGATCCCCTTGTGCTTGTCGATGGGCTACCTGTTCTTAATACCAACGAAGTTGTCGCTTTTGATCCGCTCAAAATAAAGAAGCTCGAGGTAATGGCAAGAAAGTATTATTTTCAAAATTTCAGTACCAATGGCATCGTCAGTTACACAACCTACAAAGGCGACCTTGCCGGTTTTCCGTTAAATGAGGGGGAAGTTGTCGTGGAGTTCGATGGTTTGCAGCAACAACGTGAATTTTATTCGCCGGGATATACAGACGATAATAAGCGCAGCAGCCGACTGCCCGATCTTCGCAATGTTTTATACTGGGAACCGGAAATCAAAACGGGGCCTAACGGAAATGCGCAGCTTACTTTTTATACATCTGATGTTACCGGAAAGTTTGCATGTGTAGTGCAGGGCATTACCATAGATGGCTTGACCGGCAGTAGCATCATTACTTTCACTGTTGTAAAGTAACCGCTGTTTTTTCCTTATGATTATTGTATTAAACACTATCAATTTTAATGAATAATCGTAGTTTAACATATTATCTTTTCATACTTATTGCCTGCGTGGGTCTGCAATGTGTAAAGTCCTACCATCCCCCGGAACTGGAGAGCGGAAACAATTATCTCGTGGTTGACGGGTTTATCAATACAGGTGCTAATCAATCTACCACAATAACACTAGGCCGTTCCCGCAATCTCACTGATTCTACTGTCATCAGCGAGCCTGAGTTAAATGCCAGCGTTTCCATTAAAAGTGATAACGGGACTATATATACTTTGACATCAAACGGAAGCGGAATTTACAGCAGTGCACCTTTAAATCTCGACAACACAAAAACCTATCAACTGGTTATTACAACCTCGAGGGGGGGACAATATAACTCCGACTTTGTGGCGGGCATTCAAACGCCTGCGATAGACTCTGTAACTTGGGCACAGCCCAATGACCTGAATGTTTACCTCTATACCCATGACCCGCTCAATAACACGCGTTATTATAAATGGACTTATGCGGAAACCTGGCAATACAATTCTGCATTGGAAACCGTTTATGGTGTTGCAAACAACCTGATCTTCGTCAGCGATGTTACAAACCAGACTGACTCATGCTGGAAAAGCGATTTATCGACCGATGTTTTGATTGGCTCTTCTTTGGCTCTGAGCCACGATGTAATCAATAATCAAAAAATTGCGACCATCCCCCGAAACGATGAACGACTTGCAGTAAGATACAGCATGCTTGTAACGCAAATCGGTATTTCTGCTGGCGCCTACGAATACTGGCAAATAGTTGAAAAAAACTCGCAGAACCGTGGTGGATTGTTCGACTTGCAACCCGGTCAATTGAACACAAATATTCATTCTTTGTCCAATCCCGGCGAACCTGTAATTGGTTACATTAGCGGGGCGGCGCCAAAACAATATAGAATTTTTATAAGCAATCGAGAGCTCACCGATTGGGTATTGGCCCGAAACGAATGCCCGCCAATTTTTATTCCGCAAAATCCGGTCGATTTTCGCATTTACGATTATCCTGATCCGGCTTATGCTCCATGGTACTTTGTTAGCGGTGGTATTGCAATCGCCCGAAAAGAGTGTCTCGATTGCAGGGAGCACGACGGAGTTAATAAGCGGCCGGCATTCTGGTAGGACAATAAAATCTATTTTTTGCATAGCACGGGCTCGAAATTATTACAGTTAACGCATTTCTGATAGCATCACCATTTTCATTGGTATAAAATCATCAATATATTCTCTGAGGCCGGCAAAAGTATTTCATGGCACCTTAGTTGTGTCACTCACTTGTACTTTCAGGTATTATGGCAACAGCCTGGTTGCTATCTTTGCACCGCTTGTAAACAAAATATTTTATGATACGCAAAGCAACTGCTGCTGACTTCAATTATCTCTACAAACTATACATGCATCCACAGGTCAACCCTTTTCTTTTATATGAAATGATGGATGCAAATTCTTTCAAACCAATCTTCGATGAGCTGCTCAGCAAAGGAGTGAAGTATGTTTTTGAATATGGTGGCGAGCCCATAGGAATGTTTAAGCTTATTCCGTTACAATATCGCAACGCGCATATTGCGTACCTGGGCGGCGTAGCGATTGATCCTGCCTTCGCAGGAAGAGGATATGGCTTTACAATGCTTACCGAGGCGATTGCTTATGCAAAAGCAATCGGTTTATTACGGGTGGAGTTAAGTGTTGCAACAGGCAACCAAAAAGCCATAGCACTTTACGAAAAAGCGGGGTTCGAAAAAGAAGGCGTGTTTAAAAAATTCAGCTACCTGAAAAGCGAAGACAGATATGTTGATGAGGCTTTCATGGCATGGCTGGCATAAAATAGGCTGTTGAATCCTCAGCAACAAAAGGCGGGTATTTGCTGAATATTGTTGTTAGCGCTGAAGTGTGCGACGCAAGGGACGGTGAATAAAGGTTGTTGACGCCGGGCCTAAAAAATGTTTCAGTGATTGTATATCCTTTTTCCGTTCATGTGATGATAGTTTCTTTACTTTATGCAACAGCTAGTCTGCCGAACAATAACATATTATGAACATCAGGCTTTCACGGGTTGCATTTGCTGTTCTGCTTATCCTGGGATTATATACAGGTTTTTCTGCCACCGCGCAGGACGAAGATTCTTTACGCGCCACACTTGCTCACGCAACAACGCCTGTTGAGCGAGGCCTTACTCTTGCCAAACTATCTTTTATAGTTGCTTCTCAAAAGCCGGACAGCGCACTCTTTCTGGCAAACCAGTCGATCGGCATAGCCGGTGCGCTTAAGAACTCGGATGTATTGGCCGCAGGCTACAGTTCTGCGGGCTGGTGTTATTTTAAACTTGGGAGAAATGATTCTGCGGAAAAATATTTAACGCGTGCCAGGGATATCTATCATAACACAAATAACAGCAACTACGAAGCTAAGTGTCTTGCGAATCTAAGTTCGGTTTATAACGAAACAAAGAATTATGAGAAAGCGTTGAACTGTTTGTTACCAGCCCGCACAATTTTTGAAAAAGCGGGCAACGCTAAAAGCATTGCTTACATTGATAAGCAGGTTGGTATTTTGTATCGCACTATGGGTGACTATAAGAGAGCCAAAGAAAGTCTTAGATCAGGCATTAGTGCTTTTTCAAAACTGGGGGCTCTTAATTATTTAGGCGACTCTTATTCTTCGTACGGGGCCATTTGTTTGCTTGAAAATAATTTTGATTCTGCCCTGAGTTATTACAGGCGTGCCTTTATAATTTTTAGAGACAGTTTAAAGAATACTTCCAATGAAGCCTACGCTGCGGAAAATATGGGAGATGCATTCAGTCAGCTTGCGCTTGCAGAAGGCCAGCGAAAACATGCCGATTCTGCCTACTATTACTACGCACATGCATTGACCAATTTTAAAAATATTGGCAGCACGGGTAACGTAAAGTTTGAAGAAGTAAATCTCGCGGGCATATTGATTATGCAAAAGCAGTACAAACCAGCAGAGCAGTTGCTGCTCGAATCTTACAGCTATTACAGTGCGGCACATGACATGCAAATGCTTGAGAAAGTTTCGCAACAGCTCAGTTTTCTTTACCGTGATATCGGTGATTATAAAAGCGCTTACCGGTTTGACAAGATTTTTGATAACTGGAGAGATTCGATCGATGCGGGAAATAGGGCAGACTCGATGGCCAGTATGTTTGCCCGTTATGAAACCGAGAAAAAAGATCGTACCATTCAACTGCTGAATGCGCAGCAGAAAATATCGGAGCAGCAAATCGCCAATCAGCGTATCATCGAAATATTTTCAGTAATTGCGGTCTTACTGGGCGCCATA
The DNA here is from genome assembly GCA_002478885.1 of Chitinophagaceae bacterium UBA7600. Lineage (GTDB taxonomy): Bacteria > Bacteroidota > Bacteroidia > Chitinophagales > Chitinophagaceae > DLKC01. Next base: position 170,704 of record DLKC01000026.1, on the reverse strand, counting down.
CTTTTCTTTCTTCTCTATAACCGGGTAAAAATTAAACAACAATTAAAAGATGTGCAGCTGCGTAACCAGATTGCAGCAGACCTGCACGATGATATCGGAAGTTCGCTCAGCAGTATTCTGTTGTTAAGCAAGATGGCTTCCTCGAATCAACCGGACTCAACAGTGCCGATATTGCAAAAAATTTCAAGCAATGCGCAGGAGGTAATAGAGCGAATGGGAGAAATAGTTTGGATGATGAACCCTCGTTTCGATAAAGGCGAAAAACTTCATGAAAAGCTGGATCAGCTTATTATAAATTTTAAACAGGTGGCGCCGACCGGCCTGCAGGTTGAATCCGTTATCGATGATAAAATCGGCACTATGGATTTTGCCATGGAGCTGCGCAAGAGCATTTATCTTATCAGTAAAGAAGCCTTAAACAATGTGCTTAAGTATGCATCTGCAAGGCATTTGCGTATTTCTTTGCTGCTGGTAAACAAACAACTGATACTCGAGATAAAAGATGATGGACACGGAATGGACATGGCGTCGGTAAAATCTGGCAATGGGTTAGAAACAATGAAGCAGCGTGCGATTACCTGTAAAGGGCAATGCAGTATTATCTCCGCACCGGGTGAGGGCACAACGGTACGAATTGAGTTTCCTGCTACCCTATAATCGGTATTGTTAATTGTAAATTATATCAGCAAATTGCACTATGAACATAACCGAAAAAATACCGGTGATCATTTTTGAAGACAATGCGCACCTGCGTGATTCGTTATATTTTCTTGTTAACTCGTCGCATGATTTTACTTGTTTGCAGGCTTTTCCAGACACGCGCAACGTGCTGCAAAACGTGGAAAAGTATAAACCCCAGGTGATAATAATGGACATAGAAATGCCGGTGATGACCGGTATTGAAGCTACCTCGCTCATTAAAAGACATAACCCGGAAATTCATATTCTCATTCTCACGGTGTTCGACGATTCGGAAAAAATTTTTCAGTCCATTTGTGCCGGCGGAAGCGGGTACCTGCTAAAAAACTCTTCCCCAGAACAAATATTACAGGCACTCATGGATGTGCACAAGGGTGGATCGCCTTTGTCGCCTTCCGTTGCAAAACGCGTTGTTCATTTTTTTCAACAGGCTAACCCTGTTGTTACAGTTGAAGATTTTAAACTCACATCAAAAGAAAAGGAATTGCTGCAATTAATGGTCGACGGCGGCAGCTATAAAATGATTGCAGATAAAATGAACATTTCTTTCGAAACGGTAAAAACACATGTAAAGAACATCTATAAGAAATTGCATGTTAACAGCAGTTCCGAAGCGGTGGCTAAGGCAATAAAGCAAAGGCTTGTATAATTTTTTTGTACCTGGCAGCTGTGCATCGTGCATCACCTGTTGCGTCGCACTCTTGTGCTGTAGTGCATTTGTCAGCGTTTGGTAAAAGTAAAAGTGATCTCGTCTGTCGCGGCAAATGCAAAGAGGCCGCTATTGCTAACGGCCCCTCTTCCTTGGTGAATTCCCCCTACTGTCTTTAAAAAGCTAGGTTGCGACGGCTTTCAGTCGATATTATACATAGTGTATGCGATTCGAAAGGCTGAATATTATAAATAGTGTGTTTCCTGTATTTGAGGCCAGTTTACCTCGTCTATAATTTTAAACCAAAGTTCTCATTCTATTATACCCCTGCAATACCGAATATTCGGTAGGCCACTGCCACAACATATTAGCGCCGTTAAGAATCTGCGTGCAGTTGTTGCCCTCCAAAAAAAGACGGGCCACAAAAATTGCGGCCCGCTTGTTACAACCCTTTGCAAACACCGAAAATTTTAGATTTTAGGAGCGGCGGAAATAAATGTTCCGTCAGCATAATAATTTGCTTCCCATTTTTGAGTGCCAAGGTAGAAACCGGCAGTGTAAACATTGCCGCCGTAATAAAGCGGAGCCATTTCCCACTGCAATTTTGTGGCGGTGGGGTACATTGACTTGAAGCTTTTCTTCACAGCAGTTGGTACCTGGCTTGCAGGAATACTTGTGGAACCGCCATTTTTACCTGAGCGTGCAGCGTAAACACTGTCTGAATTGATTGCTACCATGCTTACTGAAGCCGAAACGAGCAAAATGGCGAAAAGAACTTTTTTCATGAGTTTTTGTTTTTTGGTTTTGATTATTGCATTGAAAGAAGACATCGGGAGTTTAGTTTTAATCCCTTTGCATTTCTATAATTGGTTGCAGCCGCAGTTTAGTTTGTAACCATGGCTTTAATTTTTTTTTTGCTGCCACTTATTATAAATACCAGCCTGATGGATGTTTATGCCCATTCAGATCATTTATGACTGATATCATAGTTTAAAATCGCCTTGGCCCGCTACCTTTATGCAATGAGAAAGCTGGTAGCTATTTTTCTTTTTTTGTTATATTTCTTTGGAGCAACCGACGCCTACCAGTTGCTGAAGCTGCCAAAATTTGCGGAGCATTATTATTTGCACAAACAGCAAAACTCCAACCTTACACTTGCGGGCTTTCTGCAAATACACTACTACGGGCCGGTCGTTGTGGATGACGACTTTGATAAAGACATGCAGCTACCATTTAAAACTACGCAGATCGAATTCAGCCAGACGATAAATATTATAGCGCCGCCAATAAATTACTCCCTTCAGGCTACTCCGGCCTTTTCACCGGCGAAATTTTCACCTTATAAACAAGTCGTGGCTTCTTTTATAACTGAAGGGGCTGTATTCCAACCTCCGCGTTTGCTGTAACAGCACGCGGGTTCCTTAATTTTTTTAACCAAAGGGCACAAAGGGATTGGCACCTACCTAGCCTAAAAACTGCTCGTTAGGATAGTAATTACGTGCTGACTTACTGACTTTGCTGACATATGGAACAACTGCCCAAGAGTGCGACGCAACAACGGCTGCCCGGGGTTAGGATGCCCGGCTCAAAATAATACAGAACTAAAATGGGGCAATAATATCACCAATAAAAAACATCGTATGAAAAAGACAATCTTAACGGCTGCCGTACTGCTTGTAGTTAGTGGCAGTTGGTGCCAGTGGGCGACCGATTCTGTTCATATTGCAAGAGCAGGTATTCCCATCGCCGCAATCAAAAACAAGTTATTGCTTGGCTCATCGGGCGGAAACGCGTGGGATGTATTTGACCTGCAATCAAACGTGCATATCTATGGAACTTTTTCGCAATCGAGAACTGAAACTCAATTTGCGCAAACGGGCAACAATGCATATTTCGGCGGCGGAAAGTATGGATACTTCACAGATCCGCAGTACAGCAGGAACGTCGATGTGTACAACGGAACAACGGGTACATGGTCTGTGCTTAATCTCTCACTCGCAAGAAGCGTTGGTGCAGCCGCAGCGACCAGAGATAAAGTGCTTTTTGCAGGAGGCATAGGACGGCAGGACGTAAGTGGGCCCGTATATCTTTATAACCGTGTTGATATATTCGACGCTTCAACCGGTGCAAGAACAACTGCAAAATTAACCAAGGCCAGGACTAATATAAGTGTGGCTGCCGTGGGCAATAAAATACTTTTTGCCGGAGGATGGTTTTGGGATATGAGCTATAACCAGGTTCAGACTAATGTGGTTGATATTTACGATAACAGCACATCGGCGTGGTCGGCTGGCAAACTTTCTCAGAAACGCGAATTGATGGCCGTGGCGGTTGTTGGCGGTAAAGTGCTGTTCGCTGGCGGCTATAATTATCTGTCAGGCGCATCCAGGACAGTCGATATATATGATGCCACAACCGGTTCGTGGTCGGCCACTCAAATGAGTGCAGGCCATTATGGTATGCATGCAGCTGTAGTAGGTAGCAAAGCATATTTTGCCGGTGGCGTTGAAGCAAATAATAACATTGAAGTTTATGACGTGGGTACCGGCACGTGGAGTATTATACCTATGCCATTAAATCTTGTCAACTTTTCCACCGAGGTCTTTGGAAACAATATATACTTTGCCGGCGGGTATGATGCCACCCGTTATTCGCTGGCTCGTGAAGTGCAAGTCTACAACACCATCACTTCAACATGGAGCATCATATATCTTTCGCAGGCGCGATATGGGATAAGTGCTGCTGCCATCGATGGCAAAATGATCTTTGCAGGCGGGTACACCGCTTTTGGAACAGCACCATCACCATCTAACCGGCTTGATATTTATACACAACCTGCAGCGGTAACAACCATTGCAGCCAATATAAAACAGGCAATCGCCACTACTACAATTTTTCCCAACCCGGCTACCGATATCTTGTTCATCTCACTTGATCATCCTGTGAAAGCCGGGGCGGTTGTTGCCGTGTATAACACGAACGGGAAACTGCTGTTAAAGCAGCAGGTGGCGGCGGGTGGTCGGTTGATTAAGCTGCCTGTGCACAGTTTGCCAAATGCGATTTACGTGTATTGTTTGTTCAACGGTGCGCAACAGTTTACGGGCAAATTTGTGAAAGAGTAAGTGAAGCGTTATCGCAGCCCTTGTAAACTATGGCGGCCTTAGGCCGCCATATGTTTTTATAAACAGCAGGCTTGTAGCTGATAGGTATTGCGATGGCTTTTTGAGCCGGGCAAGAAAAAGATATTAAGCTTTGCTTGCGTCGCACTCTTGTGCTGTTGAATCTTTGCTCAGCTGTTATTAAACCCTTTTGTTTGCATCAGGCTTTGTGTTTTGCTGAGTTTGTTTACAGGCGTTGCAGTGCGCGACGCAACGAAGATGCCATTTGCACCAGTGCCAGGTTCATAAATTATTTTCTTTTTATCGCAAAAATTGCGACGGGCGGGTCGAGGTATTGATCGGTTTCGGGTGAATTGTAAATGCTTTTTACGGCATCCATTCCTTTTATCACTTTGCCGAATGCAGCGTAACCAAGGCCGTCTGCATTATTTGCGCCGCCATAATCAAAACCCGGTTGATCGCCTACGCAAATAAAAAACTCCGTATTGGCCGTTCCGGGTTCTGCCCTTGCCAGGGAAATGGTGCCGTCTTTATGCAGTATGCCTGTTTGCTTTGTTGATTCATGCGGAATGCCGGGGAGCGCGTGCACGAGTTTATAGTTTGTTTTCCAGATACCACCCTGTATCAATTCTGACTTTGGAGCATTAGACGGCTGATTATCGTCGGTTAAAATGCGGTAAAATACGGCTTTGTTGAAATAACCCGAATCGATATACCTGAGAAAAGCAGCGACTGTTTGCGGAGCCTGTTTGGCATATAGTTCAATTTCGATATTGCCTCGACCGGTTTCGATAACAATATGCGGGTTTCCGTTATTACTTTCGGTGGCGCAGCCGGCAAACAAAATATAAACCGGTAAAAGGAACAGGCTTTTCATAACTGCAGAATCTTTTGAATTACATAGTTACAGGTTTATAATAAAACGGCTTTAATTTTCTATCTGAAGGCGTTTGCATTTCGAACAACAAAGTTTTATCTTGTTTAAAACGTGTTTTATGAAAGTTTTCCTGTTTCTATTAATACTGCTTATGCTTTCCTCAGTTTCGTTAGCGCAACAGAAAATTGAACTGAAGGATATTTCCAGGCATATCGGTGACAGCGTTGTTGTGTGCGGCAAAGTGTTTGGTGGCAAATACATGGAGTCATCTGTTAACCAACCAACCTTTTTAAATGTGGGTGCTGCTTATCCGCAGCAGCCTTTGACACTTGTTATATGGGGCGCTGCAAGAAAGGCCTTTTCGTATAGTCCGGAAAAGAAATTCGATCATAAGAATGTTTGCATTATGGGTAAGGTGGAGTTATTCAAAGGCAAGCCACAGATCGTGATTCGAGAAGAAAAACAACTAATGGTTATCGAATGATTTTTTCGGCGGGTAAAGTCACCGCCAGTACTTTTTAAGCCTTAAAAAACATTTGGAAATCGAAAAAATGCTTATTCTTGCAATCACAGCAAACTGCGCTTGAAAAAATTATCTGCCATATTACTGCTTATTATCTTCCTGTTTAATACAATTGGCTATCGGCTATTGATCAATTTTGTGCAAAACAAAACGGATGAAGCGATGGAAGCAAGGCTTGATAGAGGCAACTATGATGATAACGAGTTACTTGCTATTAGAATTCCGGTTAATATGCCTTATCAAACCAGCCAGTCGGGTTACGAGAGGGTGAACGGAGAAATTAATTTTGAAGGCAAGGTTTACAAATATGTTAAGCGAATTGTACAGAACGACACCATGACCCTTCTTTGCATTCCTCACGAAGAGAAAGCAAAACTGCAGCAGTCGGCAAATAATTATTTTGGAGGTGTAAACGACCTTGCCGGCAATACCGGCAATAGCAGCAAAAAAGCGGATGCAGTAAAACAGTTGCTTACCGAGTTTGAAGACAATCAATCTTCCCGATCAGAAATATCCGGCGTTTTTGAAAAGTCTCATTATTTATACAATTCCGCTGCATATCCGCAGCAATTCTTTCCTCTTCATGGCCAGCCGCCAGAGTATGTTTAATGCCAGGTATCAGTCATTGTTTTAAAATGGTATTTGCAGAAATATAGTTAGCGTAGAACGATCTGTGGCATTGGTAAAGACTGTATCTGAAAGGTCTTCTTGCAAATTGTGATACATAAACCGTAACGAACTTTTTAACCAGCGACAAATCAAAACAGGCATTAAGATGCCTTATTTCTAACAATGCGGTTTCATGTACATAAATTAATCAGGTTATGAAAAGAATTATTCTGGCTGCGCTTGCAGTATCGTCCATAGTTGTATCATGTAAAGAGAACAACGATTATATTAAACTTACCCATGACCCAATACTGTTCTCAACTACAGAAAAAAAGCTCAACGACATTGTGCTGGAAAATAACTTTCCGCCGGTGATTGCATCACGCAATTATGTGTATGCAAATATTGCAGCTTATGAAGTTGTTGCGGCAGGCGACGACAGTGAGTATACTTCACTTGCAGGCCAGATTAAACATATGCCTCCTATGCCAAAGCCGGAAGCCGGTATGAAAATCGATTTCCCTTTTGCAGCAATGATTGCATTCTGCAAAGTGGGCAACGCTGTTACCTTTCCCGAAGGAAGCATGGATGCTTATGTTGAAGAATTAAAGAAGAAAGTAAGGGATGCAGGAATGCCTTCAGCAGTCTTCGATAACAGCACAGCATTTGCCAATAAAATTGCAGACAGTATTTTAAGCTGGAGCAAAAAAGATCATTATGCGCAGCTACGCTCTGCGAGCAAATACACGGTTACCAATGAGCCCGGTACATGGGTGCCAACGCCACCAATGTATGCACAGGCTATTGAACCACACTGGAAAGAAATGCGAACAATGGTACTGGATTCTTCTTCACAGTTTATGCCTGTTCGTCCTCCAAAATTTGACCCGTTGAACAAAACCAGCGAGTCTTATAAGGCCATTATCGAGGTAAAGAATATTGTTGACAGCTTAACTCCCGAGCAAAAAAACATTGCCGACTTCTGGGACGATAATCCCTTTAAGACGAATGTTATCGGCCACGTTATGTACGCAACAAAAAAGTTCTCGCCTTCCGGTCACTGGATGAATATAATAGGCATCATTTCCAATGACCAGCATGCTGATTTCAATACAATGGTGTATGCTTATGCTAAAACAAGTATCGCCATGTATGATGCTTTTATCAGTTGCTGGGACGAGAAATACCGCAGCAATTATGTGCGCCCCGAAACTGTGATTAACAAATTCTACAGTGCCGATTGGCAACCATATATTCAAACGCCTCCATTCCCTGAATATACCAGCGGGCACGCAGTAATTTCTGCCGCAGCCGCTGAAGTAATGACTGATATTTATGGCGATAATGTCTCCTACACAGATACTTCAGAGAGCGAGTTTGGCATTGCGCCACGCTCCTTTACCTCCATCCGGAAAGCGGCCGTAGAGGCTGGTGTTTCCCGCGTTTATGGGGGCATCCACTACAGGTATTCATGCGCGGTAGGGCACGATGAGGGCGTGGCAGTAGGCCAGCTTGTTGTCGACCGTTTGCGTATGAAAAAGAAGAAGTAATCTTTTTATGTTCCCAGCTTTTATTCATTAATGCAGCTTCGTTGCGTCGCACACTTCAGCGCCTGCCTGTAATTGGGCAGTTTTATGTTGCAAAGCTTCAATGTTGCAGTTCAGTTTCATCAGTGGCAACTCGTCCCATGGTTGTTTACACTCCTGAATATTGATGCTGTAAAGTATTGTTTTGGACAACACGCTCTTGTGCTGACCAACGCATGCATTACCTCAAACTTATTTTAACCAAACAGAAAATGTGCATACTGATTATGAAAAAAATTATCACGGTTTCAATATGTGTTTTGCTTGTTGCAACCACTAATACAAACACCTTCGCCCAGGGTTGTGTTGCTATTCGCAGCACCGGGGGCATTTGTCCGCTTGAAGCACATAATGCAAGTGATTCTTCGGGCTGGTCTATGAGCATCAATAACCGGTATTTTAAATCTTACAAGCATTATGTTGGCAAAGACGAACAGAAGTACCGCGTAGATTCAGGATCTAATGTAATTAACCATGCCTACACAATGGACATTGCCGTTACCAAGCGGTTTAATAACAGGTGGTCGCTGCAGATAGATGTGCCAATCATCGCAAATACGAGATCTTCTTTGTACGAGCACGATGGTAAAAACAGGTACAATACAGAAGCATTTGGCATTGGCGACATAAGGTTCACCGGTTACTACTGGTTATTTGATCCTGTGAAATCTATGAAGGGCAATATACAGGTTGGCCTTGGTATTAAGCTACCTTCCGGCACGTATAACTACCAGGATTATTTTCACAACACAGACACAACTACTGTGTTGGGTCCTGTTGATCAGTCGATACAACCAGGTGATGGAGGCACAGGATTCACCACCGAAGTAAACGCGTTCTACAACTTTTCTCATCGATTGGGCGTGTACGGAAATTTCTTTTACCTGTTCAATCCGAGAGAACAAAACGGTGTATCAACAGGGCGTGGCAGAGCTGTATCATCAACTGCTACAAAATATCATACAGATGTAATGAGTGTTGCCGATCAATATTTGTTCAGGGCCGGTGCCAACTATACCATAAATAGCCTTACTGCTTCTGCCGGTGTTCGTTACGAACGCCTGCCGGCAAAAGATGTATTTGGTGGCGATCTCGGTTTTAGAAGGCCGGGTTTTATTTTCTCCGTAGAGCCTGGGCTGACTTACACTGTTAAGAGAACTTCTATTTACGCGTTTGTTCCGGTGGCAATTGTGCGCGACCGCATTCAAAGCGTTTCTGATATGCAGCGCTCTGCAGACACCGGCACTAAAGTGCAGGGTGATGCCGCTTTCGCTGATTACACCGTGAACATTGGAGTTTATTTCAGGCTTTAAACAGAATGCCGTTGCTACCTGCTAATACCAAATAACTGATAAAAAGAACATGGCTTACTACATGCATTTTGGCGATAAGCGAACTAAGCGCTGAAGAGTGCAACGCGACCAAAGCACACTGCATGTAGTAAAGCCCGGCCCCAAAAATTAATAATTAAACAAAACTGTTTTATGAAGCATTTTAAACGTCATATGCTTTTAATGAAATTGGCACTGGTACTTGGCTTTTTCGCTCCGCTGGCAGCATCGGCCCAAACAGATGTGGATGCTATAATGATGGATAAAAATAATTTTTGTGTTGGCGGAATTTACAGCCACAGCGGCTGGAAAAATTATTGGGAAGGTACTTTGAAAAGGAATAACGAAAACCTTGGAACGGTTACCACGCAGGCTATAAGTGTAAACGGAAATTACGGCATTAACAAGCACCTGAACGTTTTATTCGGGTTGCCTTATATAAGCACCAAAGCATCTGCCGGAACACTTCATGGCATGAAAGGCGTGCAGGACCTTTCGCTGTGGGTTAAATGGCAGGGCATTCAAAAAGACTTTGGAAAGTCAACACTCTCGCTGTTTGTTTTGGGTGGCGTTTCAACGCCAATGTCGAACTACACGCCAGACTTTCAGCCACTGTCTATTGGTTTGGGCAGCACCAATCTATCTGCAAGAATAATGGCCGACTACTGGGTCAATAATTTTTTTGTTACCGGTTCTGCAACCTATACCTATCGCGACAATATTAACATAGACCGCACTTCATACTATACAACTGAATTGCATAATACCAATGAAGTGGAAATGCCCAACGTTGCCTCTTTCAACCTTAGAACAGGATGGAGGAGCCATTACCTTATAGCCGAAGCCGTTGCTACTAACATGACCACATTAGGTGGTTTTGATATACGCAGGAACGACATGCCTTTTCCAAGTAATAAGATGAATGCGACAACAGTTGGCGCAAACCTAAAATATACACCGCGTGCAATGTCCGGACTCTCAATAATCGGCGGTGGTAATTATACGGTTGCCGGAAGAAATATGGGCCAGTCCACAACTATTTACGGCGGACTATTTTATGTTCTTGACTTTAATAAAAAACATGCAACCAATTCTGCAGCTACGAAAAAATAAAACAATGAGAAAGACATTATATACACTGCTAATTGTACTCACAGGTTCACTTATTATTTATACATCCTGCAAAAAAACGGTGGAAGGTCGTACCGACAATGTACCGGCGCTAAACCCTGCCAGCGTAGACCTCGATGCCGGAACATGGAAAACGGTATTGTTGTCACGGCCCGATTCATTCCTTGTAGCTGCGCCTGCGCTTATTAACGTTCCGGGGTATATTGGCGAGCTTAACGAAATAAAAGGTCTTCAACATAACCTCAGCGATCAGCAAATAAGTGATATTAAATATTGGGCAGCCGGTTCTGTTCTCAGATGGAATGAGACAATGCGTGAATTAGTTGCCAAGCACAATCTTCCGCCATACCAGAATGAGGACGGCACTTATCCTATTCCCAGTTCTGCAAACCCATTTGCTTATCCTGAATTCCCTTTTTCCAATCCTCCTTATGCAGCCAGAGCTTATGCTTATATAAGCGCTGCACAATATGATGCCCTGGTGGCTTGCTGGCATTATAAGAAGTTATATAACCGTGCGGCGCCGTACAAGGTTGATTCCACCATTAACGCCAATGCAATCTATATCAATAAAACAGACCTGCCTTCTTACCCGTCTGATGCAGCCGTACTTGCAGGCGTTACTGCTGATCTGATGAAATTATTTTTCCCTACCGAAATAGGTGCCGTAGAAGCCAAAGCTGCGAATGCAAAAGAAAGCACCATAGCATCAGGTGCTTGCACACGCAGCGATTGGGCCGCAGGTGAAGCACTGGGCCGCCAGATCGCTTCTGTATTTGCTGCAAGGGGCAGAACTGATAATACCGGTAAAGCCGTTGGAACACAAACGCAATGGGATAGTCTTGCAACTGCAGCAATAGGTAAGGGCGAAATACCATGGATAAGCCTTGAAACGCCAAAACGTAATCCCATGCTTCCTTTCTTTGGTAATGTAAAATCATTGTTGATCGATTCTACAAGCATGGCTTCATTGCTGCCTGGTCCGCCGCCATCAACGAATAGTGATCAGATGAAAAAAGAAACAGAGGAAGTTTTGAGCTATGTGAAAAATCCTTCGAGAGATGATATTGAGCTTGTTCATTTCTGGGCCGATGGGGCAGGCACCTACACCCCTCCGGGTCATTGGAATGCTATTGCCTCAGAAGATTTTATAGTACAAAATTTTAGCGAAGTACGTTGGGCCCGCAATATGTCGCTGCTCAACATTGCTATGATGGATGCGGCAATTATTTGCTGGAAAACCAAATATTTCTATTTCAATCCACGGCCTTCCCAAATGAATCCGGAGATCAAAACAACAACCGGGGTTCCCAATTTCCCTTCTTACATATCCGGGCATTCCACCTTCAGTGGTGCGGCCGCAACAATACTGTCGCACATTTTGCCTGCAAGAGCAGATGCCTATAACAAAATGGCCGACGATGCATCCAAGTCGAGACTCGTGGGCGGCCTCCATTACCGCAGCGATATAGAAGTTGGAATGGATGTAGGTAAAAAGACCGGCAACTATGCTGTACAGCGTGCGCAGACCGATGGTGCGGAATAAAATTTTAAGCAATTGCAGTTATAGTTGTAAATGCTTCCTGTTCCGCAGGAAGAGTTTTTAAAAAAATCATTCCGAAAGGATAAATAAAGAGTTCTTTAAAGCATAGTAGTTATAGTTGTAGCTCCTTCCTGTTTCTACAGGAAGGACATTTTTTAAATTCTTTTGACCCTGGCTGTATAACAACGATCATCTTTTGTTGCGTCGCACTCTTGTACTTTAGTGCTTTCCGCAACATACAAAAGCAACGCAAATGAAAAGTGGAATTGGTATCATCATTTTCCTGTTAGCATATCTGCAAATGGCAGCACAGGAAACAGACAGCATGAAAACAAACACGCTAAAAGAAGTAAAAGTAAAAACAGTGCTCAGCAATGTGGAACGGATGCCATCTGTTGTTGGTACGCGTATCTGGAGTGGCAAAAAAACAGAAGTGCTCAACATCGATAATATCGATGCAAATATTTCGGAGAAAACCGCAAGACAGATTTTTGCAAAAGTGCCAGGCGTTTTTGTTTACGATATGGATGGCAGCGGTAACCAGGTAAACATTTCTGTTCGTGGCCTCGATCCGCACCGCGGGTGGGAGTTTAACATTCGAAAAAACGGCGTACTTACCAACTCTGATATGTATGGTTACCCGGCAAGTCATTACAGTATGCCAATGGAAGCGGTTGACCATATAGAACTTGTTCGTGGAACAGGCTCGTTGCAATATGGTGCCCAATTTGGCGGCATGCTTAACTATGTAACAAAAGAACCTGATACAACACGAAGGTTGGGTTTTGAGACAATCAATTCAGTTGGCTCATTTGGTTTACTAAGTACATATAACGCTGTAAGCGGTCGCATCGGAAAAATTGATTACTACGCTTATTACACAAAACGTGTTTCCGATGGATACCGTGCGAACAGCAATTCTGATTATGATGCGCAGGCATTCATGCTACGGTATTATATTTCACAGCGGTTGAAACTAACAGCCGAGTTCGCAAGATCCAATTATGTTTACCAGATACCCGGGCCGCTTAATGACAGTATGTTTTATGCGGACCCAAAGCTATCGACAAGAGCAAGAAATTATTTTAATCCCGACATATACGTTCCTTCTTTGAACCTCGAATGGAACATAAACAGCCAGACCAAATTGTCTGTTACCACCTCAGCGGTGCTTGGTGCAAGAAACAGTGTGCAGTATGACAAACCTGCCAATATAAAAGATTCGATCAACCCGCTTACTATGCAGTACAATAACCGGCAGGTTGACATTGATAATTTCAATAGCTACACTGCCGAGGCCAGTTTGTTGCATCAATACCTTTTGTTTAACAGGTTGCATGCAATTACTATCGGCACACAATTGTTTAACAATGATCTGCGTCGCAGGCAGTTGGGCAAGGGCACCACCGGCTCTGACTTTGATCTTACGCTCGTTGATCCACATTGGGGAAGAGATATGCATTTTAAAACAAAGAACATAGCCGTTTTTGCTGAAAATAATTTTCGTTTATCAAACAAGCTTACCGTCAGTCCAGGGTTTCGTTGGGAACATGGGCAATCAGATATGACCGGGTATATCAGTTATTACGATCAGCAGGATTTACCCAACAGTATAAAGCACGATTTTTTGTTGCTCGGCTTAAATATGCAGTACGACCTTTCAAAGGCCACTAATTTTTATGCAGGCATAGCGCAATCTTACCGTCCAGTGATTTTTAAAGATATCATTCCTGCCTCTGTATATGAGGTTGTGGATAAGAACCTGCGAGATGCTCACGGATACACTGCCGAGGCAGGTTTCCGCGGTAATGCCAATGGTTTAAAATGGGACGTCAGTGTTTTTCATATCGATTACAAAAACAGGATGGGTTCTTTGAGTATGCAAAATGACACCGGGGCATTTATTTTATACAGAACCAATATTGGCAATTCTGGTACCAGCGGCGCTGAAATATTTGCTGAATATGGTTTCAGTATCAATAAGCAAATTTATATGAGCGTGTTTACTTCTACGGCATTTATGAATGCGCGTTATAAAGATGCTTTTATTAAATCGGGGAATACCAACGTAGATATTGATGGTAATAAAGTTGAAAGTGTTCCGGGTATTATCAGCCGGTCTGGCATAACACTAAAGTTATACAAGGCAAGCATTTCATTGCTGTATTCCTATACTGCGAAATCTTATGCCGATGCATTGAATACAGTCACGCCATCAGCGAACGGTTCGGTTGGGCTTGTTCCGGCATACGGGCTGTTTGATATCAATACTTCGTATCATGTAAACCCTAAAATGGTTGTGAGATTCAATATCAATAACGTGTTCAATAAACAATATTTCACGAAGCGGCCAACAATGTATCCCGGGCCGGGCATATGGTCTTCAGATGGGAGGGGTGTTGCTATAAGCCTTGGGATTAAAATTTGATAGCCCGCAAAAAAGACGGGTTTTATGAGCAGCGTCAGTATCCGTAATGCCGCATCGGGATATTTTTGAAACCATTTATCGAAAACTATAAACATGGAAATTAAACCCGTCAATGCTGACAATGGGACAGCATACTCTTCTTTAAAATTGTTGCGTATCTGTGTAGGTATTGTTTACCTGTGGTTCGGGGCGTTGAAATTCTTTGAAGGGTTAAGCCCGGCCGAACAACTGGCCATGCAAACCATTCATAAACTAACTTTTGGTTTAATAAACGACCGCATGAATCTTATCATGCTTGCAAGCTGGGAATGTGTTTTGGGTTTGCTGCTTATTGCCGGCAAGTATATGAAGCCGGCGCTTGCATTTCTTTTTCTTCATATGGTTTGCACCTTCACTCCGTTTGTATTTTTTCCCTCCGAAGTGTTTCGCCAGGCGCCTTATGGTTTAACAATGACGGGGCAGTATATTATGAAGAATATTGTATTTATCGCAGCAGGGCTGGTATTGTGGAAAGCTGAGCAGGAAAAGCGGGCGGTAAATAAAGCGATTGTTTATGAAGAGAATTCCTTTGAGGGGCTGGAAGCTGTTGAAGCAAAGGCGGGTTAATGCTGCGCATTTTAACAGGCGCTGAAGGGTGCGACGCAATGGACGATGCTATGTAAAAACGAAAGCCGGGCACATAAAAAAACTCAATCTAAAAGTGATTGAGTTTTTTATCGAAGGCAAATTTATTTAAGCCCAGAGATTCGATGGATATGCATGCGCCGCCACCAGTGCGTCGATGGACGCCTGCACGATTGGTGCATCTTCTTTGTAAGTAACGCCAAACCATTTTGCATCGGTTGGAACAACTTCTATAACGCCTCTTCCGGTTTTGATGAAATTGTCGGCCATGGTGGGTAACAAGAATTCCGCCTTGGGGTTTTGCATGTTCTTGTCGAGAAACGTGTTGAACTCTTCTTCGCACATTTCTATATAGGAAGACGAAAGGCAGAAGAAGTTCATACTCACTTTTGTATCGGCCGGCAGTTCTGTTATTGTGCCAACTTCTTCAGAAACGATGTTGTTGCCCTGGCGAAAAATTTTAAGATGTTCTTTTATGTCTGCCATTTCATTTTTGTCGTTGGCAGCGATCACGCCGCGGCTAACACTTCCATGGTCGCTGAGGGTATTGTTCAATTGATAACCAAGCACTGCGAAACGGCTGTCGCTGCATTTGTTTACGATAAAATCGTATGCTTTTTTAAAGGCATCCCTGCCATAAAAATCATCGGCATTGATTACGGCGAAAGGGCCGTTGATCTCGCTTTTGCAACACAGTATTGCGTGGGCCGTGCCCCATGGTTTTGTACGTTCAGCAGGAATTTCTCTTAGTCCAGTGAAGGAAGTGAGTTGCTGGTAAACATAAGCTGTTTCAACTTTTCCATTTAGTTTTGGTTCAAAAATTGCCTTGAACGCGTCGGAAAAATCTTCCCTGATAATAAAAACGATCTTTGTAAAACCGGCTTCGATGGCATCGTAGATGGAATAATCCATTATGGTTTCGCCCGAAGGTCCGAAGGATTGGATTTGTTTCATACTTCCGTATCGGCTGGCCATCCCTGCTGCTAAAATCACTAATGTAGGCTGCATGGTGTTTGTTTTTTAGATTTTTGCGAAACTAATTGTTTCAAATTAAGTACACAATTTTCCAAGTGAATTAAAAACACATGAAAGGTACGTTGGAATTCGGGAACATCTATACGCAAACGATTGAAGCAAACTGGCTTGAGAAAAAAGATACTGTACTTGATATATTGCGTATCGATCTTTTGCATGAGGTTGTCAGTGGCAACAAATGGTTTAAACTCCAATATTATTTGCAGGATGCACGACAACGAGGTTACGATACTATTGCCACACTTGGCGGGGCTTATTCCAATCATATTATAGCAACTGCTTTTGCCAGCAAATACGCAGGAATAAAGAGCATTGGCGTGATCAGGGGAGAGCGGCCGCGGGTGCTTTCCAGAACCCTTGAACAAGCCATGGAGGCTGGTATGGAGCTCGACTTTGTGAGCCGCAGCATATATAGTGATAAGGCTTCTATCATGCAGCAGTTACCCGGTGTTTACTGGGTCAATGAAGGTGGCTTTGGTATTCGCGGCGCCGAAGGCGCAGCGGAAATTTTACAGTATAATCCACATGCATTCAAGTACACGCACATTGCCTGTGCTGTTGGCACCGGTACAATGATGGCTGGCCTTATTATTGCTTCTACGCAAAAGCAGCAGGTTATCGGGATCAGCGCAATGAAGGGAAATCTTGGCCTTGAGCAACAGGTACAATCGTTACTTCCGGTACAGGAACAGGTCAAAAATTTTCATATATTTCACGACTACCATTTTGGTGGTTATGCGAAACATCCGCCCGAACTGATCCATTATATGAATCAATTATGGGAACAGCACAGGCTGCCTACCGATATTGTTTATACTGCAAAAACGTTTTATGCTGTTGAGCAAATGGTAACCCAATCGTTAATACCTCCTGGCAGTAAAATATTAATGATCCACAGCGGTGGATTACAGGGTAACCGCTCACTTCCCGACAAAACCCTTGCATTTTAATCGCATTATCCCGTATATATTTGCAGCAACTTTTAAGCATATAATGAACAGGATCTTCCCCGCTGTATTTTTCTTTTGCCTCTGTTGTGCCGAGCTGAAAGCTCAAAAGCCGTTGCCCGATTTTTCGGTCGTTGATCTTAATAAAACAAAGGCACGGATATCATGGATAAATAAGTACGGCGACAGTCTTATACAATTGAATGTGCAGGTGAGTTTCGACAGTCTTAAATTTTATAAAACTATCTTCTCAACTGAATCGCCTGAGTTGCCTCAGAATGGGTTTGTTTACACGCTGCCGTACCCCACCAATTTTTACTATCGCATCTTTTATGTGTTGCTTGGCGACAAATTTTATTTTTCAGCAGCAAGGCATGCTGTGCCCGATACGTCGTCGGCAACGCCGTCTTATGGTGAATTGCCCAACGATAATAATACCAGCCCCGGAACCGGTAATAAGCCGGTAAGTAACCCGGCTGCGATAAACAACGAGCCGCCGCCCGTGCGTATGATCACTGTGCGAAACAGGGATTCTGTTTTCGCGGTAATGGAGTACAGTTATTACAAACATTTTAAAGATTCCATCAACAAGTCAACAAAAGATACTTTGTTCGTACTTGGAAAAGATGAAGTTCAGTTAAGGCCCTTTAACCCTGATAATATTTACGTTCCCTCAGTTTACGTGATTGCCAATAAAGACGGGTTTATACAATTAAAATTGCCCGAAGCCGGACAAAAAAAATACAAGATCAGCTTCTTCGAAATGGATGGTAAGAAATTGTTTACCATCAACAATATCCCCGAAAGCGACCTGGTTATAGACAAGGCAAACTTTATCCACGCAGGCTGGTTCAGGTTCGAGCTTTACGAAAACGAAAAGCTTAAAGAACGAAATAAGGTGCTGCTTCAGCGCGATTTTTAATGATTCTTTTGTAGCCGGCTTTTGTGCAACGGGCATCAACTGTTGCGTCGCACCCTTGTACTTCAAAGCTGCCCGCAGCAGGCCTGAAGCAAGCGCTCATTTATGCAAGTCACCTGATCATTCTACGAGTGAATCTGCCACCGGCTGCTGAAAGCTGGTAGTTGCGCCGCTGCAAAAGTCTGCGATGCCGTATAAGCCAGCACTGTCGCACAGCAGCCGACGCCCTGAAATACTGTTGCCGGGGTCAAAATACGCGTCTTAGTTGGTTAAATGAGCTGCGCTCCGAATACTGTTTCGAAGTTCTCTTTCAGCAGTTGCTTTACTTCATTCATGTCGATATTGCGGCCAAGTTCCTGCGCGAGTGAGGTAACTTTTTTATCCTGTATGCCGCAAGGGATGATGTTGTTGAAAAAGGAGAGATCGTTGTTTACATTAAGTGCAAAACCATGCATGGTTATCCAGCGGCTGCAGCGAATGCCCATTGCGCAAATCTTTCGTTCGCTGCCTTTCACAGATGCATTAAGCCACACGCCTGTTTCGCCTTTGCTGCGTTCGCCGTGGAGGCCGTAATAATTCATGGTAAGTATAATTACTTCTTCGAGGCTGCGCAGGTACCAGCCGAGGTCGGTTTTAAACTGATCGAGATCAATGACCGGATATCCCACAATTTGGCCGGGGCCGTGGTAAGTGATATCGCCGCCGCGGTTGATGTGATAGTATTCAACAGCTTTTTCTACGCGTTCAGCCTCGTTTATGAGTATGTTTGCCTCGTTGCCGTTTTTACCTAAAGTGTAAACAGGGTAGTGTTCAGTAAAGAGCAGATAGTTGGGTGGCGGCGTTCCGCTTTGCTTAGCGCTTATGTTCTGTGCCAGCAGGTTCTCCTGGAAATCCCACACTTCTTTGTAAGGGCGTAAACCAATGTCCTGGAATTGTACCTGTTTTAGCATAGCCTGCAAAGTTAGCAGGCAAACCTATTTGTTGTGTGCTTTGTAGGCCTTTAGTCTTTCCATCGCATTTTCGCGTATGCTCAGGTAGTAGAAATTGTAATCAGCAATATGGTAGTTTGTTGTTTTCAATAAAAAACTGCCAAAGAAGCGAGGTTTTGGGGTCCACAAAACGCCCTGGTGGATTTCTGCACCGGCAACTTTAGGGACAGTCTTTTTGAACTTGTATAGCACGGAGCCTCTATTGGCGAAACGGTCTGCATAAGGCTTGCTGCTGTCCCAGGTAAGCGGGTTGGTGACCACCGCAGTATATTGTTCTTTTTGAACAAAGCTGTCAGTATACCCTTTTTTAAAAGTGCGCCAGCTACAAAAACAGCCTGTTTGGCCAGGGCTGGTACAGGCGGGAATATCGCTAAACCAATCCGGTTGCACGGGCATCCCGGCGAGGTAAGCAGCGACCAATTGTTTTTGTAAGGGTTTGCCATCGAAAAATTCGCGCATCAATCGTTTTGCGTGTGTAGTGCCCTGGCTATGGGATGCAATAATAATGGGCCTGCCATTGTTGTAATGGTCCAGATAATATTGAAAGGCGGCCTTAATATCCGTGTATGCGAGATCGAAAGCTGCCAGCGCTGCGGCTGTGTCATGAGTGAAGTAGCAGTAATAATTGGCCTGCCGGTATCGCGGTGCAAACACCCGGCCGGCACTATTAAAAATGCTTGCCTGGTATAACACAGCTGTTTGATCGGTTTTCCGATTGATGATTTCATCGTCGATGCGCGCATTCCAGCCTGATTGGAAATCTTTGTCAAGGAAGCTTGTAGGGTAGAGAAAGAACACGTCGGCAGTAGTATCTGGTTTATAACTCTTCTTTAATTTTTTGGGCATGCTGTCCGATGGATCATACTTTTCGGGGTGTGCCGCCCAATAATTTAAGTTACTATAGTCGGGCTCGCCATTGGCTGATTCGAAATGGTAATTAACCGGGTGTGGCTTGCTGACGGAGCAAGCGGTGATAAAGGAAAAGAGTATGCAATAGATAATGGTTTTCAGCATAACCAGCTCGGTATATATGGGCAGCGTTTAGTGCGGGTTTCCCAATATGTATTATTTTGATTCCATAACAGAGACCTGAGTTGTTAATAATAAATGCTCATCATTTTTAATAAGACACCATTGGTCCAACCAAAACCGTCCTGCGAGGGGTATTCGCCTCCCCCGGCCATCAGGCCAGTATCAGCTACATTATATTTCTCCATCATTTTGCCGGTAGCTTTATATACTTTTTTATTTAGTGCTATCCATTTTGAAGTAATGGCACCAGCCAGGTGAAACATGCCATAGTTCATTAAACCGGCCACTGCAATCCATTGCAAAGGTGCCCAGCCATTTGGTGCATCCCATTGCTGCGGAGTAGCTGACAGTGTTGTAATGAGTCCGCCCTCTTTAAAGAACTGGCTGTGAATAGTGGAAGCCACGTGTTCTGCCTGTGCCTGGGATGCAACCCTGAAATATAGCGGAAAGGTTGCAGCAAGGGTAAAGTGTTCCTTTTGTTTTTGTTCTTTAAAATCGTAATCGAAGAAGAATTTTTTGCTTTCATTCCAGCAATATTCTTTTATAGCTGAAGTGCGCAGCCGGGCTGCTTTTGTGTACCTGTCGGCGATTGCTTTGTTGTTGGTCAACTTGTAAACTTCGGCGAGTGTTTGTTCGAGAAAAAGTAACAGGCAATTGAGGTCAACCGGAACTATATCTGTGGTGTGAATAGTTGAAAACTCGTTGGCTTCTTTGAACCAGCGGCTGCTGAAATCCCAACCGCTTTCAGCAGCAGCCCGGATATGCCGGTACATGGCTTCTTTGTCAGCTGCATTTGCTGCCAGTTCAACATCTTCCCTGTACGATTCAGGCCGCGGAGCTGTATTTTCATCCCAATAGCGATTAAGTACAGAACCATCATTCATAAGTACTACGCGGTGAACTGACTTATTTGTTATATCAAGTCTTTCCGCTCCTTGCATCCAGAACTCGTATTCTTTTTCTAGTTGGGGCAGGTATTTTATCAGTACGTCATCTGCTTTTTCTTCTGCCAGCAGCTTCACCATTAAGGAGAAAAACGGGGGCTGGGAACGGCCCTTGTAGTAACTGCGGTTTCCATTCGGTATGTAGCCGATTTTGTCGATCAGGTAGGCGAAGTTATTCACCATATTTTCGATCATGTCGACCCGTTTTGAAACCTGCAAACCAAGCATGGTAAAATAACTGTCCCAGTAATAGATTTCCCGAAACCTGCCTCCAGGAACGATATATGGCCTGGGTAAAGGTATAAGCGAACTTTTTTCTTTGTTTGGCTTCCTGGTAAGCACAGGCCAGAGATCTGTGATATGCTCGTTTAACGGTTTGGCAACGTCGCTTTCGTAACCGGATGCGATTGCCTTTGGTTCGGTAAAGTTTTCGTGAACAAATTCGCTTAGATCAAAACCCGGTTTTGCCTTCCTTGTATCGTATGCAATAACAATCGACTCGATCTCTTTTTTGGGCAAACAATCAGGGAAAGTCTTTCCATCCACATACACCTGTTCCATCTGAACTCTTTCGAAGAGCTCTCCCATTTCAAAAATTTCCATTGAAGCCATAGTCCAAATAGGGGGTTAAGTATTTTCCTGAATTCTGAAGCAAGATAAGGCACACATTAATACTTCGCTGCCACAAGAGGCGCATTTTGTTTGCTGCCTGCTATCATTTCCTGCCGGGGCACAAAAATCAATGCCCGGCTTTGCTCATATCAAAATCGACGTTTGTTGCCGTGTTTTTTTGCAGGCGTTTAAATATGACCAGGCAAATGATCAGCAAGGTGATCGGGACAAGGGTAAAGTAAAAGGCTGTTTGCCCGCTGTATTCATGAAAGATGTACCCGGTAATCAGCGAGCCTGTGGTGCCACCCAATGCGGAAAAAATGATGATTAATCCCGACATCAGGCCGTGCTTGGGTTTAGGCAGCGATGTAAGTATTACAGAGTTGATAGCCGGATAAACCGGTGCGAGAATCAGCCCGATCAACGGGAAAATATAAGCTGCTGCCGGTGCATCAAGCCAGCCTGTGGCGTTGGTTGCTGTAACATCTTGTGCCAGCGGCATTGCAACGAGCACAAGGGCTGCCGCGCATAAAAGACAACCTATTAACACATAAAACCAGTTTAGCTTTTTCAGAATGAGGCCTGCCAGAAACCTGCCCGTTGCTGTAGAGCCTGCCAGGATACTGCCCATTTGAATACTTAACGCTGCAGGCAGCAGCAATACTTTGTTATTGAATGTGGGTAGGAAATTCTGAATGCTTTGTTCTATCAGCACGTAAATGAAAGCCGAGAAAATAAATGCCAGTACAATTGGCTGTGCGGCGAGCTTGAACATCTCGGAAAATTCAGCAGTAAGTGGTTTTTCGGTAGTTGGTTTTGCTGAAGATTCATCGAGTGCTGATGATAACAATAACAAAAATGCCAGGAGGGATAAACCGCCGATCAAATAGTAGGCATTTAACCATGAGGTCGATTGCGGGTTATTGCTGTCAACAAACGAGCTGAAAATAAAATACAGGGTAAGATTGCCGACCATGAAAAACGATTCGATAAAATTCATAAAGCTGATGTGTTCTTTTGAGTCTTTCGTGATGATGCCGATCGTGCTGTAAACACTCATCTTTATCAAAGCAAAGCAGCTCCCGACCGCTACAAACAGCAGTTTCACAGCGAGAAAACCAGGTGCATTCGGAACAATAAAGCACACTGCGGAGATCAAACCCAGCGCGGTAAGCATTGCGCGCCGGTAACCAAACCTCGTGATATAGGATGAAACAAGAAAGGAAACTACAGCGATACTAATATCTTTGCAAGGGTCGATCCATGCCGCGTCTTTTTCAGTAACGGCAAAATTATTCTGCACCTGCAGAATAGCGATGCCCGAACTGTTTAATAAAATGGCAAAAACGTAATAATTGATGAAAAGCGAAAGCTTAATCTTCCAGTTATGCATGGCAATCGGTTTGGAGCGTATTAATGCAACAATTTAGTCATTAAAAAGCATTGCGGTTGTAAATCTCTTTTGAAAATTCAGGCCGGATGGCCATGGATAACAGGCTGCCAGCACAGGCCTTACCATATCCGGGAGAGGCTTTCTCTATTTTGCTATACGCTCTATTTGCGCTTTATGTGCGCTTTTACTACGGCTTTAAGTACGCTTTGGTACCACCATTCCTACTCCGGGCATAGGATTGCCCGGGGGTGTTCTCCCATCTTTTTGCTGATATATCCATTGTAATGCGCGGATTGGTTCCCTACTTTTAGTTTGAGGGCGGGCAAGGCTGCCTTATAGTTATTATTACCTTGCAGGCATGGTTCTTTGCCGGGTGTATGCAAGGATGTTGCGAAGGTAGTGGAGCCGGTTAACCAAACGTGGAATTCGGCCGAATGTGTCGTCCGCTGAGTTGAGGTCAATTCCATAGCTTGCAGGATTGGTTCCCCTACCATTAACTTCCGGTAAATCCCCTTCCAAGTCAGGGCCCGGACAAATAAAAAAGACCCGGAATAACCCGGGCCCTATATTAACCTAAACCAACTGTGCGCATTAATTCTGGTAAGCTTTTACCTGGAAAACAAAATCTTCCACCTCTTTAACCTGGTCTGTTCTGCCCATACCCTTGAGTTTTGAAGAAGATGGGAGTTTGATCTTCTGCACAGAAGTGTCGCTTTCTTTCAACTCATCAATCATCTTAAAGATACCTTTTGATTTAATGGCATAAACGACGCCTTCTGCTTTTGTCTCTTTTTTACTGATGATACCAACGATCTCCCCATTTTTGTTAAATACAGGCCCGCCGGAGTTTCCCGGGTTAGCGCTAAGTGAGATCTGGCAGCTGCTTGTATCGCCATCGCGGCCAGACTGTGCACTCAGGTAACCCATGCTGTACACAATCTCTTCTCTTGGATAGCCAAGGGTATACAATTCTTCGCCAAGATCTACGCTCGATTTTTTTATACCGTAAGGCAAATTACCCAGTGGCTTAAAATCTTCGTCCTGTATTTTTAGAATTGCCAGGTCACGTTCATGGTCAATATTAATTATTTTGGCGTTAAATTCCTGACCGTTCCTGTTCACCACGATGGTGCCGGACCCCTTTACAACATGGGCGTTGGTAATAAGAAACCCTTTACCATCGATCATGAATGCTGTGCCACCAGCCGTAACAGTTGCATCTTTCGGAATTTTCGAATCCACCTCATTCAGCCTGGCACCCTGCGCCTGCTGCGTTCTTGTAACCTGTTCAATCTTTTTGCCCAACAACTCGATCTGGTCGTTATTGACAGCGGGCGAAAAATAAGCAACAAGGCCACTGATCACTAAAGCCGTGAGGCCTGCAATAGAGGCTGCAATAGCCGTAACTTTTTTGTATTTATTGTAAAACTGAACAACACGACCTCTTGTTGAAACGGAACCACCCTCGTTGATATCGGCTTTTTCAACCAATGTTTTATGAGTGTTATGGAGTGTATGTTTGATTTTCTGCACCATACCGAACTCTTCGATCTGGTGAAGAAATATTCTATGCTCAACAACCATCTGATCAATCTCAGGGGTGTTTTTCCTCAGCTGCTCGAACCATGCCTTTTCTTCGGCAAGCATTGTACCGCCAAGGTAGCGCTCAATAGTTTCCAGTAAAAGTTTGTCTTCCATTAATCACCTATGTTGTATTGCGAAAAGAATAATTTTTTCAACCGCATAAGGCATTTATATTTCTGGTTTTTAGCGTTGTCTGCATTGGTATAACCAAACTCATCCGCTATTTCCGTCATGCCTTTCTTATGTATATAATATGCTTCTATTAAACTTTTGCAAGGTTCCCCGAGGCTGCTCAATGCGCGTTCCATAATGGCAAATTCGGCATTGCGTTTTTCATGCACTTCCAGGTCATCTTCCACCAACACTGTTTCTTCCAGGCTTTCGGCTTGCGTAACAAATTTTCCGGCCTGTTGCAATTTTTTTAACCACAATCTCCGGCAGACAGAGTAGATGTACGTTTTTACCTGGCAAGTGAGCACAAAAGATTCGCTTTTGGCTTTTTCATATAAGGTAACCATCGCTTCCTGAAAAATATCCCGGGCGTCGTCGTAAGAACCACTATTATTCAATATAAGCGCCTGAACCATGCTAAAATTATCTTTATAGATGGTTTCGATCGCTTTAGAGTCGTTGTTCGCTAATCCCTTCAATAAGTGCTGTTCGCTGATCTCTTGTTTCACTTAATCTTTATTTAATACCTTTTGGAGCATAAAAGTAACCCAAAAGCAAGCCGGAAATTTTTTTAAAAAATCTTTAAAACAGAGGTTACCTTTTTGTGAATGCTGTATTAATATCAAAATTCACTCACAAAAAAAGGTCAAAAAAATGAAAAAATTATTATTCGTATTAGCGCTTGGCGCTTTCGCAGCTTGTGGTTCTGGTGATTCAGCTACTACAACAACAGATACTGCTACTGTAGCTCCAGCTCCAGCTCCTGCTGCTGCTGATACAACAGCTCCTGCTGCTACTGCAGATACTACAAAAGCCGCTGCTGATACAACTAAGCACTAATTTCAGCTAAGCATCTAGAATATTATAGCGTCAAAGCTTGCTGACGATAAGTAATTAAGTTTTTTTCATATGGCAAGCAATCGTTAGAGGCCGTTCCGTTTCCACGGAAGGGCTTTTTTATTGCCCGTAGCCGCCGGGCATGGAAAACCAATTGATCAGCCGGGGTGTGTAAGCGTTTCGTAACCGGCACCGGTGCATAGCCCGCCGTTCCTTGCGTCGCACTCTTTTACGGGAGCAAAGGTCTAAAAACCGAAGTCCGGAAACCATTATCGTTGCGGGAATGGCTTCCGGACTTTTTTCTATTTGCTGACTTCAGGGCTAATTGTACAGGTGTGCGATGCCCGGTAAGCCGGCACTGTCGCGCATGGGCCGATGCTATGAAATACCGCAGGCGGTCCCAAAAAATAAAAAAAGCTGCCGAAGCAGCTCTTAAAATTTTACTGATTCATATCGGCCCCGCCACTTTGATCGGCCTTTGTATTTTTTCTCTTGAAGAGGCTGGCATCAAATTTTCCAAACCGGTAGTTGAAATTTACCCTCAGCACCTGTGGATCTCTTCTTCGCACAGAAGTTTGTGTAAAGTATGCTGATTCGGAGTAAGTGCTGTAAACCTGCGTTTTAAGGAAGTCGTTCATTGAAATTGTAACCGACGCGCTTCGGCCGTTTTTCCAGGTCCATTCTTTTCGTAAAGCAATATCGAAGCTGTATCGTGGATTTATGTATCCCTGCGCGGTTGTGGTTGGGCCACCAAAGAACCCGCCGCCGCGTCCGCCGGCAGATGATGCCGGTAACACTGTTTTGGCCTGGTACTCGCCGGACAACTGTATGGAAAATCCTTTCTTGAATTTGAAGTTGTTGTTCATTTTAGCAAACCAGCTTAATCTCGAATTAGAGAGATCGGTAAGGAGGTTGGTACCGTTGATTTTGGAATTGAATAAGTTTAGGTTAACCGTCATATCCCAGATTTTCAGCAGGGTCATTTTATTCGTGAATTCAAAGCCATAAGCCACACTGCTTTCGGCATTTACAAAGGTGGTAAGGTAAACGCTGTCGTATTTGTAAACTGAAGTATCCGGATTGGGTACGCGGTAAACATAATTGGTAATGAGATCTGTTGTGTGTTTATAATATGCTGATACGAGCAGGTTGGCGCCTTTTTTATAGGCATAGTTGTAATTGAGCTCAAATGAATTGGTGAACTCGGGTTTCAGATTTGGGTTACCCACACTTAAGTTAAGCGGGTCGCTGTTGTCAACAAAAGGCATTAACTGGAAAAAGTTTGGCCTGTTGATCCTGCGGGAATAGTTTAACTGAAAATCCTGCTTATCATCTATTTTATAAGTTATGAATGTGCTTGGGAAAAAACTCACCGGGTAGGTTATTTTAAATGAAGAATCTTTGCCGATAAGCGTGCCATCATAGTTTGAACTTTCCACCCTAAGGCCCAGCTGGTATCTCCATTTTTTTGTTTTGAGGCTATAAGTTCCGTAACCCGCATAAACCTGGTCGGTGAACTTGTAATTGCTGCTTATAACCGGCACCAATTCGTACTTGCCTGTTTCGTAGTTGTAATAATACTGGTCGCTTATGTTCTCAAAATTCCTGAGTGCCATCCTTGCACCTGCCTCGAGCTTTGAATTTTCATTAAACTGATTTTCATAATCGGTTTGCAGGGTAAGAAATTTATTGGTACCCGAGCCGCTTACCGTTTGCAACAATGGCTGGTATTTGGACGTGTGGTCGGGGTAGTAATAGTTGGTTGTATAATCACCGGCATTGTCGTTTGAACTGGTGTTGTAGTTAATATCTGCCGTTATATCGTGACCGTTTTCTGTAAAGTTGTGCCTGAAACTCAGCTGCGAACCAAAATTCCTGAAATTTCTTGAGCTGTTGGTGTACCGTTCGTTGTGTGTTTCAAAAACACCGTTGATAACGGAATCGATTACCTGCGTTTCTGAACTTTTGAAATTACCCCTGTTATAATTTGCCGCAGCTGTTATGGTGTTCCTGTTATCGATAAAATAATCAAGTCCGCCGCGTACAAAAGCAAAATAGCCATCATTTACGGCACTGCCTGTTTGGGTTACCACACTTGGGGGATCAATGGTATTGTCCCTTGTAGTTTCAGAGGTAGATTTCGATTTGCGCTGGTTATAGCTGCCACTCAAAAAGAAATTCAGTTTATTCTGTCTAACATTGATATCCGCACCGCCATTGAACTTACCCCGGGAGTCGATGCCGGCCCGCACGTTACCGTTGTAGCCCGATTTCTTGTTCTTCTTCAAAACAATATTCAGGATACCCGCCGTTCCACCAGATGCATCATATTTTGCAGATGGGTTTGTTATGATCTCTACCCTGTCGATGATATCTGCCGGAATCTGGTCAAGTGTTAATGTAGTTGGCCTGCCATCGATAAAAAGCGTGGGGGTAGCGTTTCTAAGGGTTACGTTGCCATCGATGTCGACATTAACCGACGGGATTTGCTTCATTAATTCTGTAGCTGTCTGGCCTGTACTTACAATGTTCTTATCTACATTAAAGATCTTACGGTCAACACCCATTTCAAAAAAAGGTTTTGCAGCGGCGGTAACTGTTACTGCCGCGAGTGTGCTTGCATCGGCCTCCATTTTAATGTTGCCCAAATCTTTATCGATCATGTTCATCATTTGCGACCGGTCCTGTTGGGCACCTCCCTGCATTTTTAATCCGAAAGAAATGTTTGCTTTATATTCCTTATAACCTATTACGGTTATGTGCAGTTTAAAACTGGTAAAAATGGGGAGGTTCTCGATACTAAAATTCCCGTTGCTTTTTGTAATGAGCGTGGCGTAAATAAAATCTTTAACCTTTTTTGTTACTGTATCAAATTTTGGCCCTGTCAGTTGAATGGTAGCCCCGTCGACCGGTTTGTTTGTAGCGCTGTCGATCACCTTCCCATAAAAGTGCCCAAGGTTCATATTCTGTCCGCCACCCTGCCTGTTAAATCCACCCGGCGCTTGTGCAACGGCGATCATGGAGCAAATGCTCAACGAACAACTTAGTAGTATGTTTTTCATCGTAAGGTCTGATTTAATTGGTCCTTCAATATATTTTTTTTGAGCCGGGCTCAGCAGCGCACATCAACAGTTGTTGCGTCGCACCCTTGTGCTTCCTGGTGTTAATGCAGCAAAAAAATGAATGCTAATTCAGGTATAATATTATCAGCAGCTGGAGTAAACCTGTTAAAAAGCCAACAACCGCAAAACCGCATTCCGCTTTAACCAGTGCTTTTTTAAAGCTACCGTAAAAAGCTTCTTCGAACTTCTCTGTGTTAACCGCACACAATTTTACATAAAGTGTATCTGCCAGCTCACGGTTTTGCTGCAAACCGTCAAAAAGCTGCGACATAACCGATGGAAATAATACCTGCAACTCCTGGATGAAAAGGGCTTTCAATTGAGCGATCACTTTTTCCCCGACGAAAAGAGAAATAACAGGCAGCGCTTCTTTTAATTTCCTGTTTAAGAAATCATCGAGGTGTATCTCTATGGATGGCATTATTTTCTCGAGTACCCGGGGCCCGGTAATAAACTGTTTAATGTCGTGGCTGTTGGCAATTTCATTGATCACCGCTTCGGTCACCTGCCTGGCGATGACCGATTGGTATTGGGGAAAAATGCCCTGGATGCGGATACCCGCAAATTTTACAGGAGATGCCGGCCTGAATAAAAATCTTATCGAGACCTTTATGCTTAACCACATTACCAGGGCGGTTGTTACGGGTAATATCCAAAGTGCAGGATTCATATGGGATGTTTTAAATAAAAAAACCTTGTAAACCTTTTAAAGTCTACAAGGCTGTTTTTGGGAGATTAAGGGGTCTCGAACCCCCGGCCTTCAGTGCCACAAACTGACGCTCTAACCAACTGAGCTATAATCTCCGTGAGAAGCAATATCGCTTATCGGGCGGCAAAAATAATTAAATACCTTCATGTTCCAAAAGATAAATAAGCCTTTTGAGAATTTCTTTCCCTGCCCCTTTTACTGCCTTGCCTTTTTTTGAACAATAAAATAAGCGATGGTTATGAACGGTAACGGGAAGAGCTCAACCAACCGGAAAAACCTTTGTTAATAAGTAATAATGGTATAAGGTTAACTTTAAATTCTCTTATTTTTGGATCGTGGGCAAAAAAATTTTAAATATTATGATGAACAAAAAAGTATGGCCTTTATTGCTTATTGTATTGTTGGGAGGAGCATTCTGGGCATTCGCCGGCATGGATTCTGGCGACACGGTCAATAGCAATGAAGACCAGTATGCAAACCAGCAGAAATTACTTACCGGAATAGGAGCGATACTTGAGCAAAAGCACTATAACCCCAAGCCAATCGATGATGCCTTTTCCAAGTCAGTCTTCACTAAATACCTCGACGATCTTGACCCTGATAAAAATCTTTTTTTAAAGTCTGATGTTAGCGACCTGTCGAAATATGAAACAAGCATCGACGATGAGATACTCGGCAAGTCTGCCATTAAGTTTTACCCTGCGGTATCAACGATTTATCTTAAAAGGATAGACGAAGCCATGGCTGTTTATAAAGACATTTTGTCCAAACCTTTTGATTTCTCTGTAAATGAATCGGCGCAGCTTGATGGAGACAAAGTTGACTTTGCTGCCGATGCGGCTGCAAGAAAGGAAGCCTGGCGGAAAAGGGTTAAGTTTATGACTTTAGAAAAGTTCACTGATCTCCAGCAGCAAAGAGAGAAAGCTACTCCCGGCGACAGCCTTTCAAAAAAGCCGGATGCGGCTCTTGAAGCGGAAGCCAGAAAACAGGTGCAAACAGCATTGGACAGGAATTATAACCGGCTTAAGGTATTGTTCACTACAGACCAGCAATTCAGTTCTTTTGTGAACACGATCACTGAACTGATGGATCCTCATACCGAATATTTTCCGCCCATTGAAAAAAGAGAATTTGATGAAAGTATGAGTGGCAGATTTTATGGTATCGGTGCTCAATTGAAGGAAGAGGACGGCGCTGTGAAAATCTCGAGTTTGATTACAGGAAGCCCTGCCTGGAAGAGTGGCCTTGTTCAACCCAACGACCAGATTATTAAGGTTGCACAAGGAAAGGATGAGCCGGTTGATATTGCAGGTTATGGTGTGACTGATGTGGTAAAATTAATTCGTGGCGCAAAGGGTACAGAAGTAAGGATCACTTTTAAAAAGGCCGATGGTACCATGCAGGTGGTTACGCTTGTACGCGATGAAATTGTTTTGGACGAGACTTTTGCCAGGAGTTCCGTGATTAAAGACGGTGATAAAAAGATCGGTTATATTTTTCTGCCTGAATTTTACGCTGACCTGGAAAGACCCGATGGAAACCGTTGTTCAGAAGATGTAGCGAATGAACTGAAAAAACTTAAGGCGGAAAATGTAGACGGTGTCATTCTTGACCTGCGGAATAATGGCGGTGGCTCTTTGTACGAAGTAGTGCAAATGGTGGGCTTGTTTATTAAAGGCGGGCCCGTTGTACAGGTTAAGGACCGCGATGGCAAGCCGCGTTTATGGAATGATAATGACAACGCACAGATTTATGATGGACCGCTTGCTGTAATGGTGAATGAATTCAGTGCATCCGCATCAGAAATATTTGCCGCCGCGATACAGGATTATAAACGGGGAATTATTGTTGGTAGTACCTCCACTTATGGCAAAGGCACCGTGCAAACGCCGTTGCCACTGGGCAAACCAAGCGATAAATATCTTGGGCAAACGGAATATGGTGCTTTAAAAATCACTTTCCAGAAATTTTACAGGATCAACGGCGGTTCTACGCAATTAAAAGGTGTTAGCTCCGATATCGTGCTTCCCGATTCGTATGAATACCTAAAATACAGGGAGAAAGACAATCCATCGGCTTTAAGTTGGGACCAGATACCACAGGTAGGCTTCCAGACATCTGATACGCAAACTGACTGGAGCGCTGTTATTAAGAAGGCGAACGATCGCGTGCAAAAAAGCCAGTCGTTTAATACTATTAAAAATAACACCAGCTGGCTTGGCCAGAATGTTGGTAAAGAATACCTGCTTGGAATAGATGCCTACAAAAAGCAGCAGGCGCTTGTTAAGAATACCGTTAAGCAAAATGATCAGTTGACTCATCTTGATAAGCCTATGAATATTCAGCCCACTGAAGTTGATAAGGATAAGTTTTTAAACAGTCCTGATAAAACCAAGAACGAAAGGTATGAGCAGTGGCTTAAGAATGTTCAGAGTGATCTTTATATAAATGAGACCGTCAATATTGTTGAAGATATTATTGGCTCCGGTATGAGCAATACAGCCAAACATTAAAACACTTTTTGAGTGAAATCCAACAGCTTCCCAGCAATGAGAAGCTGTTTTTTATTACTTGCATGAAGGAGTCATGACAAGGCAATATCTATAGCAAGTAAAATGAACAGGGCCTGGGCTTTGCGTGTTTATTGCCCGGTGATTGTAAATGTTGTTCTCCTGTTTAGCGCACGTCCTTCCTCTGTATCGTTGCCTGCAACGGGGTTGGCAGCACCAAAGCCTTTCGAGGTGATACGGGTGGCATTTATGCCCTTACTTATTAAATATGCTGCTACAGACCTGGCCCTGTCTGAAGAAAGTTGAATGTTGTGTGCGTCGGAACCTGTATTGTCGGTGTAGCCGTTTATCTGGACTTTTACTGTGGGGTTATCGTTCATCAGTTGCAGGAGTTTATCGAGTTCAATCAAGCTCACGGGTTGAAGCCGCGCTGAATTAAACTCAAAAAGGATGTTTTTCAGTACAGCAGAGACATTAACGGCAATTGGTTGCAGTGCAATGTCCTTTACATATATGCTATCGGCATCTTTCCTGTTTAGTTCAAACAGGTCACTGTAAAAAAGATACCCCCTCCGGTTTATGGTAAAACTGTAGTTCTTCCCCACAGGGAGTGTCATAAAATAAAACCCGGTCTCATCGGTTTGTACTTTTGAGACTGTTTTGCCGCTGGCATTGTCAATAAGTTCAACGGCACATGGAATTGTTTTATTCGTTACGGCATCGGTTACGGTGCCCTGTACATAAAAAGTCTTTAGCGGTCTTACATCATTGCGTAGTTGAAATTTATAAAGGTCAAGTCCGCCCCGGCTATCGGACCTGTCACTCGCGTAGTAGGCGGTTATGCCGTCGGCTGCGACAAAAAGACTGCCTTCGTTTTCGATCGTATTAACGGGAAAACCTAGGTTTTCGGGCAAGCCCCAGTTGCCGTTGTCATCTTTCCTCGTAACATAAATGTCAGTGCCACCATAACCGGCTAAACCACCCGATGTGTAGTACAGTGTTTTGTTGTCAGCGTGAATAA
Source organism: Chitinophagaceae bacterium UBA7600 (assembly GCA_002478885.1). Taxonomy (GTDB): domain Bacteria; phylum Bacteroidota; class Bacteroidia; order Chitinophagales; family Chitinophagaceae; genus DLKC01. The sequence goes on along the minus strand of DLKC01000026.1, from coordinate 137,760 downwards.
AAGGTGCGATTTCGTCGCCATTTGTATTAATGCCAGGTCCCATATTTTCTGCGGGAGACCATTTTCCTGATGTCGACCTGTAGCTAACATACAAGTCTCTTCCACCGTAGCCACCGGGCCTGTCGCTGCTGAAGTAGATAGCGTTTTTATCGGGTGCAACAGATGGCGAACTTTCCCAGAACCCGGTGTTGATGTTAGCGCCCATATTGATGGGTTCGCTCCAGCCGGTAGGGGTGTTATAAGAGATATAGAGATCGAAATTACCCAGGCCTTTGCCTGCAAAATTGCCGGCAAAAATGAGCCACTCGCCGTCCTGCGAAATATTGGTACCGCCCTTTGACGGCTCTTCATTTAAGCTGCCGTTTATTTTCACGGCTTTGCTGTAACCGTTTTTTATTTTCCTGCTCTCGATAAAATCTTCGCGGATACCGTTTGCCCTTCTTGTAAAAACAAGCGTGCTATCGTCGATGGTGAACGAGGGATAATATTCCGAGAATTCAGAATTAATACTGTCGCCCAGGTTTTCCGGTGCAAACACGTAATTATTTTCCGCGTGTTTCGCAGCATAGTCCAATGCAAAGGCATAGCAGTTTTTTCGATAGATCGCGCTTTTCGTGCTTTTATCGCCAAGGGCGGGGATGGCAAGGAAACGTTCTACTGCATTCATTGCCTCTGCGAAATTTCCAAGCCCGGCAAGATTGATAGAGTAGGGGAGGTTATAATAAAGAAAGTACACCGAATCGATGCTTCGTGCTTTTTCGTATGCTGCAACACTATTCCGGTAATCCTTTAATTGGCCGTAAGCGCCACCAAGCGACAAATAGGCGTCGGCAAAATTGCTCTGCAGAGCGGCCGATTTCTGGAGCACAGGAATAGCCTCTCTTATATAGCCGTCCTGCAGCAATTGTATAGCCCTGCCGTATTCAGACGCAGCTTTATTATTCACCTTTTCTGGCTGGTAGTTTTGTGAGAAGCCCGAAAAAGCATTTGCGACGAGCGCAAAAAACAGCAGACTTTTAAAAGCATTTTTTTTTGGCGACCTGTTATTTTTCATGGCATCTTCCGTTGTGTCACTCCCTTGTGCGCCCGGTTCATTGCTGTGCAATGTAGCGTTTGGCGCATTTACCTTTCTGCGGATGCTTGTATTGTCAATCTTGTTTGGCATGCAGTAATAAATATCCGTGATATTATGCTAATGCGTATCCTGGTTGTGTTAAACTTTTCGGAACCCAACTGTTGAAAAGGATTAGGGCACGTTAATGTATTTGTGTATCTGCAGGCTTAACTCCCATTTTGGATTGGCCTTTATGTATTCAGTAATATGCGGGGTTATTTCACTGCTTTTGTCCCATTCAGGTTGCAGAAATAGTTTGCAATCCCGGCTAACAAGTGCAGCATATTTCTCGGCCCAGTCAAAATCAGCCTTGTTATAAACGACCACTTTTAATTCATTGGCCACAGGGAGTATCTCCGGCAGGGGCGACTTGAATTTTTTTGGGGAGAGGCAGATCCAATCCCAATCGCCGGTCAGTGGATGTGCGCCCGAAGTTTCAATGTTTGTTTTAAATCCCGCTGTATGCAGTGATTCGGTGAGTGCAGCGAGATTATGCATCAATGGCTCACCCCCGGTGATCACCACAATAGGTGCCGGGTATTTTTGCGCTTCGGTAGTAATTGCATCGATGGTTTGCATCGGATGTTTGCCGGCATTCCAGCTTTCTTTAACATCGCACCAAAAGCAGCCTACATCGCATCCGCCGAGTCGTATGAAATAGGCAGCTTTTCCCTGGTGAAACCCTTCACCCTGGAGTGTGTAGAAGGACTCCATTACGGGAAGTGCGGATGATATTTGTTTGTTTGTGCTGGTCATTTTTTCAGAAAGCTTTTTGCCTGCATTGCTGCAGAAGCAATTGTTGCATTATTAGTGTGCAATACCGGACAAGCCGGCACCAGCGCACAAAAAGCTGATTTATGGATTCCATAAGCCGGGCTAAGGCAATATCAGTGACTCTGCCGGTAGGCCTGGAGCGTATTTTTCAGTAAGCCTGCAATGGTCATTAAGCCGACTCCGCCGGGAACCGGTGTGATTGCCGACGTTTTTGGGGCCACTGCGGCATAGTCTACATCGCCCTTGATCCGGAATCCTTTTTTGGCGGAGGCATCTTCAACCCTTGTTATGCCAACATCGATCACTATGGCACCTTCTTTCACCATATGGGCTTTTACAAATTCCGGGCGGCCGAGGGCAGCTACTACTATGTCAGCCTTGCTGCACAATTCATCGAGATTATAGGTGTGCGAATGGCAAATGGTTACGGTGCAATTACCATATTTTATATTACTGCTTAAGAGAATACTCATGGGGCGACCCACAATATTGCTCCTGCCAATGACAACTGCGTTCTTTCCTTTGGTCTCCACATTATAGTGCTCCAGCATAAGCATGATGCCATAAGGTGTTGCCGGGATAAATGTGGGCAAACCCTGCACCAGTTTGCCTGCACTTACCGGATGAAAACCATCAACGTCTTTTGCAGGATGAATGGCTTCGATCACTTTTTGCTCGGTAATGTGTTTTGGGAGTGGTAATTGTACAAGAATGCCATCCACCGAATCGTTGGTATTCAAATCATGGATGTGTTTGAGTAATATTTCTTCAGATACAGTTTCCTCCAAGCGTATAAGCGTTGATACAAAACCGATCTCAGCACACTGTTTTACTTTGCTGGCAACATAGGTTTCGCTTGCACCGTTATTGCCTACCAGGATGGCGGCGAGGTGCGGGGGCCTTTTCCCCGAACCAGTTATAATTTCAACCTCTTTCTTTAGTCTTTCCTTTATTGCCGCAGAGGCAATTTTCCCATCTAATATAAGCATGGCGCAAAAGTATTACTCTATATTCAACTAAAGTGCATCCGCTGCAAAAATGAAAGTGTTTAAGGCTAAAGCTGAAATAGTCACGACTTTGAGCAATGCTGAACCAGGGTGTTTGGCAAAAGAAAAGGAAAAAGGTAAAGCGTGTAATTTATGGCAAAGAGTGCAGCAAAACCCTGTCAACAGGCATTAATTCGATGGTAGAATAGAAACGGCAACACTCAGACAATAACAACTGTTTGTTTTTTATTAATTTTTAATCGGTACAGGGTACATTATGCTGTTTCAACACTGGAAGCAAACCGGGGTATTTATAAGTTGTTGATCATTAATTTGTTATGGATTAGTTATAAATTTATCTCATTAATTTCGAGAAAAAAAGCAGCACATGCTAACAGTCAATTGTCTAACAATTGCTCCAGATTTTAACACGGCATTTAATTTTTTTTAACTGTTTGTTCGTAAAGCCCATATATTTGGGCGCAAATTTTTAAAATTTATAGTCACATGAGAAAAATTGTAAGTTTCTTATTCTTGCTATTGCTATCAGCTTCGGTAGCGATTGCACAATCCCGTACTGTTACCGGGAAGGTAGTTGACGAAAATGGCAACCCGGTACCTTTTGCCACCATCAAAGTAAAGGATGGCAAAGCCGGCGTGTCAGCAGATGCAAACGGCGTTTTTGTGATCAAAACGGCGATGGGAACCAGTCTTGTTATCAGTTCTGTTGGCTATGCCAATAAAGAAGTTTCGGTTAATTCGGAAACGGTTACCATTTCAATGGTAAGAACGCAGGAGACCATTTCTGAGGTTGTTGTAACTACCGCGTTTAATATTAAGAAAGATCAGCGTACAACGCCTTTTAGCGCACAGGTTATTAAGGCAGATGCCTTAAATATTATTCCCCAGTCGAATTTAAACGATGCGCTTGCCGGTAAGGTAGCCGGTGTTCAGTTCAGGTCTCAATCAGGAGCGAAATTGAACAGCCAGAGCTTTGCGAGGATCAGGGGTGGTCTTCTGCTTTCAGGAGACGCGGGAGCCATTTACGTGGTAGATGGGACCATTGTTGGTGATGCCTATGATATTGACCCTAACAGTGTGGAAAGCATTAACGTGCTTAAGGGTGCGAATGCAACAGCTCTTTTCGGAAGCCGTGCTTCCAATGGTGCGATAATCATTACTACAAAGAAGGCCGCTGCGGGTAAGACGAGCGTGGATGTTAGCCAGGGCATAACTTTCGACAGGGTAAGCCGCCAGGTAAATCTCCAGAATGTTTATGCCGGTGGTGGTTCTGCAGATCTTATCCCTTTCAAATATGTTGATGGAATGCCCCAGGAATGGCAGGCATTAGATGGTAAATCATATCCTGACTATACTGATGATGCCAGCTGGGGTCCGAAGATGGTTGGGCAAGAGTATGTTCCATGGTACGCATGGGTTCCAGGTACAAAATACTCCGGCAAAACTGCCAGCCTGGTTCCACAACCAGACAATACGAAAGAGTACTGGCAAGATGGCCTTAACTCAAATACTAACGTTAACTTTTACAAATCTGGCCAGGGCTACAGCACCAGATTATCTTTTTCAAAACAATTTATCCAGGGTGTGATCCCTAATTCAAAGTCAGACCGCAATATCGTTTCAACGAGCACTACGGTGGATTTGAGCAAAAATTTCTCTGCGGGTATTAACCTGAACTTTAATACGCAAAATATCTATGGTGAATATGATGACGGATACGCCAACCAAACCTCAGGAAACTTTGGCCAATGGAACCACCGTGATCTTGATATGGGGATTATGAAAGAATTGAGAAATCTTTATACGCCTATAGGGACACTGGCAAGCTGGAACTGGTTTTCCAATCCAGGTGCATATGATCCTTCAAACCCTGCCGGATTCTTTACCGGAAACTATTGGTATAATTTCTACAGTTATATGGATAACCTCGATTACCGTCAGCGCAGGGACAGGTTATATGGCGATGTTTTCCTGAACTTTAAGTTAAACAACCATTTCAATGTAAGAGGTACAGTAAGAAGGGACCAGTCTGATTACTATTATGAGAACAAAACAAAGTCTATTCTTGAGAAAAGCGGATCCCAGACTGGTTTGAAAGCTGGTTATGGAACCGGCCAACGTTACCAGACTGAAATGAACTACGAATTGATCGCTTCTTACAACAATACTTTCTTTAAAGATCTCGGTGTAAATGTTTTAGCAGGTGGCAACGCGTATACTTTTATCCGCAAAGACCTGGATGCTTCTACCGTAAACGGGTTAACGATATATGACCTGTATGCGTTATCCAATTCCGTGGCATCGCCTTCTTTGAGCAATAGCAGGTTAGAAAAAAGAATCAATTCTGTTTTTGCCAGCGGTGATTTTGAATACAAGAAATTTGTAAGCGCTACATGGGCCATCCGTAACGACTGGAACTCAACCCTGCCTTCTACGGACAATAGCCTGTTCTACCCTTCAGCTGGTGTAGCTTTTGTGCCAAGCACCTTTACCAAAGATGCTTTACCATGGCTTTCTTTCTGGAAAGTATATGGCAGCTGGGGTAAAAAGCCACTTGATTTAGGGATCTACGCATTAGATCTTACCTATCCTATCAACCAGAATAAGTGGAATGATAACGCTTTACAGAGTGTTAGCAATACTATTCCGGCAAGCGACTTAAGGGGTGCATTAATCACCAGTTATGAAGCCGGTATGGAATTCAGGTTTGCAAAGAACAGGTATGGATTGATTCTGAATTATTATAATGAAACAGCAGCGGATCAGCCAATTGATATACAGATTGCTGGACAGAGCGGTTTTACGACCAAAACCATCAATGCTGCAACGGTAAAAAGACAAGGATTTGAGTTCACAGCTGATGGCAGAATCATGTCTAAGAAAGATTTCACATGGAGCGTTACCGCGACTGTTGGTTACCTGATGAAAAATCCAGTTACCAAGCTGATCGAAGGTACCACCAGGATACAGCCTTCCGGCTGGGGTGGTGCGTTCGGTTCAAGATATGCACAGGCATTCCAGGTGCTTAATCAAAACTGGGGACAGTTAATTGGTGGCGGAATGACCAAGAATTCAGAGGGTAAGTCATTAATTGATCCAGCAACCGGCTTATATGCCCAGGGTGATCCTACTTATAACTGGGGTAATATTGTTCCAAAAGTTACCGGTGGTTTCCAGAATTTACTGACTTACAAGAATTTCATTCTTAATCTTAGCCTTGACTATCAGTTTGGCGGTAAATTCTTTTCTCTTACAGAAAGCTGGGGTGCATTCTCCGGTCTGCTTGATTATACCGCAGGTACGAACGACAGAGGTAAGAATGTAAGGGATCCATTAAGTGAAGGTGGTGGTGTTCACGTCGTTGGTGTAAGTTCTACTGACAGCAAAACGCCGGTTGATATGTATGTAGATGGATTCACTTATTTCCACCAGTTCTATAATGGTGGTATTGCCGATCCTTTTGTACATGACCTCTCTTTCGTTAAATTAAGAGAAGTAAGTCTTGGTTATACATTTACCGGGGATAAGTTTAGCTTTATTAAAGGTGCTGTAAAGGGTGTTACTGTTTCTTTGGTTGCCCGCAACCCATGGTTGATTTATAGCGCATCCAAGAACTTTGACCCTTCTGAAATTTCAGGTGTTTACGGTGAAGATGGACAGTTACCTGCTGTACGTTCTCTCGGTTTTAATGTGAAATTCAATTTCTAATTATCAAATAGTCTAAATATTATGATACGTAATAAATTTAAAATACTTATTGCTGCTCTATCAGGTGCGTTTCTTGTGACCGTTTCATCTTGTAGCAAGATTGATGAATTCGGTAGTATGAACACAAACCCAACGGCTCCCTTGACACCGTTAACATCGGGTCTACTCACACAGGTGTTGAGCAACTTTGGCAGCAACTATGCATGGGACCAAGGTGGTATTTCAACTGTTTCCGGTCTTTATTGCCAGTATTTCTCTGAAACGCAGTATACGGAAGCGTCCCGTTATTCAAAACCAACTACTAACTGGGATGGATATTATGCCGGCAATATCAAGGATTTGCAAACAATTATTGATTACAATACGGACCCTGCTACAGCGCCGATAGCATTGGGTTATGGATCCAATAATAACCAGATAGCCGTTGCCAGGATTCTGAAGGCTTATGTTTTATGGTTCCTGACTGATACTTATGGCGATATTCCTTATAACGGCATTTTAAATGCTTCAGATAATGGTGTTATCGCTTATACCAAGCAACAGGATATTTATAATTCTTTGTTTACTGAATTAACTGAAGCCGTAGCCCAATTTGATGACGGGGCGGCTATGAAGGGTGATATCCTTTTCAATGGTGATATAAGCATGTGGAAAAAGTTTGCCAATTCAACCAGGTTGTTAATGGCTTTGCGCCTTAGTAAAGTGGATGCTGCCAAAGGCCAGTCTGAATTTAATGCAGCTTTGACGGCTGATGGCGGTGTTTTCCAGGAAGGCGAAGGCGCTGTTATTAAATACCCAGGTGGAAACTTTAACAGCCCCGTATACAACTACTATAACATCACTTCACGCCAGGATTATGCGGTTTCTTCTACACTGTTGGATTTTCTTAATGCCAACTATGATGACAGAGCATATGTTTTAGCTACCGCCGCAGTGGGTGCAGTTCCGAAGGGATTCCCCTATGGGTTGACAAGAGATGAGGCCATCGATTTTGCGAACTCAAATCCCAGCTGGGCTAAAGTAATAGGCACAAGTAAAACGATCTATTCAGACGGTACTGATTTTAATGTTGCCACTGCTCCCGTTACCCTGCTTGGTTCTTCTGAAGTTTTCCTTGCAAGGGCTGAAGCCGCTTATATTGGATGGACCGATGAAAGTGTTGAAGACAATTATTATACCGGTATATCTGAAAACTGGAAGCAATGGGATGTATATGCAGGAACATTGTTACCAATCTATGGTGGTGTGCCTCTTGATGGAGATGATTACTACTACTATATTTCACAAGACCTGATTGCACTCGGTGTTGAAGGTGGGGATGATTATGAAAAGATCATGACTCAGCAATGGATCGCACATTATCCAAAAGGCTGGCTTGGTTGGGCTGACTGGAAGAGAACCGGCTACCCTGCACTTGCCCCTGCACCTGGTATGGAGGCAAATGGTATCCCGGTAAGGTATCCTTACGGACCTAATGAATACAACTTAAATCCTGCGAATGTTTCAGATGCTGCGAAACAATATACCGGTGGCGGTCAGTCAACTGACTCCCAATTCGGCCATATCTGGTGGGATGCAGAATAATGTTGATTCGATCAATTCTCTAATTTAATTCACTATTTAAGTAATAAATATGAAAAAAATAATATCAGCTTTTCTGCTTGGCGCCGCTATCGTCTCTACAGGTTGCGAGAAGGAGAAAGTATTTTATGAAGATCAGCTAAATGTTAATGGTGCCAAGTCGGGCGCCGGGTTTGGATTGCCTAATAATGATCCTTTAGCTTTGACTGTTGAAGCAGCTTCAACAACAATTACTGAAGCCATTACTGCATTCCTCTCCGGAAACAATAAAGGAAATGCTACTGTAACTGTTGCCGTAGACGAATCACTGGTTGAGACCTACAATGCCGATAACGGTACTGATTTTATGGTAATGCCTTCAGATGTTTACAGCATTCCTTCGTCTATTACCATTAATGGCGGAAGTGGAAGCGCTGATGCCAGCTTTGACATTCAGAAATTGCTCGAGTATGGCACCAGCGCAGCGATCGGGTTCAAAATCACCGCTGTATCAGGCGCTACCTCTTACGTAATGCCCGGCAACAGCCAGATTGTTGTTACTATTAAAGTAAAGAATCCTTATGAAGGCGACTATGCTTCCAAGGGCTATTTCTTCCACCCAAGTTCACCCCGCGCTATTGCAAGAGATAAGTTTGTAGCTACCATTGATCCAAACACAAGCGAGGCCGAACTCGGTGACCTTGGTGGAAGCAACTATTTCTTTGATTTTGATACCGACGGTTCGACGGTTGGTAACTGGCAGCCCATCGGTTCGGCCCCCGCTGCCCCGGCATCTGGGTTCATGACCCTTGATAATCCTGCAGGCATTGGCACTTACCCAGGGCCAGGCGGTTTTACCAGCGATATTTATAACAATACCTACGATGCTGCCAATGGCATTTTCTGGCTGCATTATGGTTATGGCGTTGGTTCCAGCGGACAAACCGGTTACACTAGACAGGTTTATGAAAAACTTACTATAAAATAGTAGTATCGTTTTGCAAAGAAAGGCCCCGTTAACAGCGGGGCTTTTTTGTGGCCTGGCGGCAGGAATTTTGATTGGGCTGAGGGTGCGTCGCACGCTTGTACCAATGGTCCGGAAGCCGGCAAATACCGCAAGGACCGAGAGCCATTCCTGAACGATAAATTGGGTTTGGATTTTCGAACTACCGTTTTCCGAATTATATGCTCCTGCACGCGTGTGCGATACCGGTAAGCCGGTACCGTCGCGCAAGGGACGATCCCAGGAACGAGGATTGCTGATTCCATAATTTTTCTTCGACTATTTTTGCGTGATGAAGTATACCGGTTTGATACTGTTAAGCACTGTTTTGTTTTGTTCCTGCGCTAATAAAAACGTCACCGTTGTGAACGTGACAATCAAAGGTGCGGCCGGTAAAAAAATATACCTGGTCAGGCTGCCTTTCCTGGATGAAAAAGAGGCGGTGCTTGATTCCGCCACAGTAGTGGATGTAAATCATCCTGTAGAATTCCTGGTTGAGGATAAAGAGCAGCGGCCTTATGTAATTCGTGTGAAAGAAAGCGGTAAAATATATCAATTCATCAATGACACAAAAGAGGTAAGGCTCGATATTAATCATATCAATGGAAAATACAGCATCGCACTTTCGCCAGCCAGTGAATCTCTCAAGCGATTTAACGATAGCCAGGCAGTCCTTGCTGACAGCCTCCGGCAGCTGGCACCGCAAATGAAAAAGCCGGGTGATACTGCTGCGGGAGTTAAGGTGTTATACGACAGGAAATATGAAGCCTTCAGGAAAAACTATTTCCATTATGCTGATACGGTGCGTAGTGCCGCTGCGTTCCTTTCAGTGTTGGACAATGTTGATTTTGGAAACAGTTATGAAGATCAAAAAGCGTTTATTAACAAGGCTGCGACGCGTTTTGCCGATTATTTACCAATTCAGCAGATGCGGACGGAGATATTGAACATGGTGAAGATCTATGAAGAGGAATATAATGTGGGTGATCAAATTCCTGCAGTAAAGCTACCTGACAGCAACGGGGAAGATTTCTCCACGGCATCAATGCAAGGCAGGTATTATTTACTTGACATATGGGCAAGCTGGTGCCCTCAGTGCCGGGTTTACAATTACTATAAAAAGCAGCTATTAAAGCAAGTCGATTCCAGGCAATTTGCTATAGTAAGTATCGCGATGGATGATGAGACCGAGCCCTGGAAAAGCATGATTGACCGTGACAGCCTGGGCTGGCGACAATTGATTGATGCAAAGCTTTGGCGGGGAACAGCGGCCAACACATTGAAGTTTGACAGTATTCCTTTTAATTTTTTAATTGATCCCAACGGAAAAATTGTTGCAAAGGCAATTAAGGCAGATTCACTTTTTAGCGTTGTTTCAGCCTTTGTGAAGCGTTAGTTTAGCTTATTGTAGTAGTCGATCAATTTCTGCCAGCCATCCTGGTTATTCATCGAAATGCCATTCTTTTTTGCATAGCTGCTCACCGCATCGAGTTTGGCCGCCAGTATTTTTTCAAGATTTTTTTTCGTAACAGTTACTTCTTTCCCAGTCTGCCCGTCTTCAACTATATAGTATTTGTCCTTATCCAGGAACTTTTTCTCTTTATACGTCGGGCTGCTTTCGTAAACCTCTTCGACGTTGCGGAGTGGATATTTGATAAAAGAAATTTTTCCTTCCGTTAAAACCTGGACGAATTTATCTGTCGTGATTTCTTCAATATTAAATCCATTATTGAAACTGATCTTTTTTGTTGAGTCGCCATCTGGGAACAGATCAAACTGAACGATGCCGGCGTTGCTTATGTCGTAGATTGTATCGTTGTTGTTGATGTAAACCTTGTTTTTATAAATATCGAATTTCAACTTTTTTATTGCGTAGCTTTTTGTTAAAGTAAACGCCCTGCCCGGTAACCATTGATCGATAAGGAAGGCGTTCCCTATGATCCCGTTATATTGATTGTCAAAATCAACAGGACTACCCTTCAAGTCTTCTCTATGGATGATCTCGTATAATGTATAGTTGAGCTGACTGTTAGCCTTATGTATTAGAGAAAACAGAAACAGTACAAGGAATATTTTTTTCATATTGCGATTTTAGGTGTTTTAAGGCTGTAAGATATAAAATAACACAGAAGGCGTTAAGAAAAGAAATCAACGTTTTATGCGTTACCTGAAGTTTCGTATTTCATTTCTGCTTCCACTTGTTTCAGCACAGTTGTAACGTGGGTTATCATAACTGGTATTTCATCCAATGCTGTCACCGTTTTTGCACGATGTTCAATTTCCACCACCTCATCGATAATCAGGTGAATATTAAAAAGCTTAATGCTTGACTTGATCTTATGTGCAGTAAAGCTAACAGCGGACCAATCCTGTGCCAGTGAAGCCTGTTCAAGATCCTGGATATAGCGGGGAATATTTTCAATAAAGATTTTGGAAATCTGTCCTATAATTTCTTTATCGGAGTTGTAGACCTGCTTGAGAAATTCAAAATCGTATAACTGTACAGAGCTTTTCATCAGATATATTCGCTGGCATTTTTATAGAGCTTTAGCTCATCATTATTGATCATCCGGTAAATGGTTGATTTGCCTATATCAAGTATGCCGGCGACCTTCAAAACATCGTATTCATTAATGTCGAGGTAGTGCTGGATAAGTTGTGTAGTAAATTGCTTGAGGGTAAGTGTTTCCGAATTTGCCCTGAAGCCGTTGTTCCCTTGTCCATGAAACTGCAGGTGTTCACTGGTAATCTCCTCATCATTGCACATTACACATGCAAGTTCAATAACAGATTTCAGTTCCCTTATATTCCCGGGAAAGGAATAGAGCATAAGATTTTTCTTTGCTTCAACATCCAGCACTTTACGCTGGAGCAGGTTTTCTCTACAAAAGGATTCTATAAAGTGATTTGCTATCAGTATCACATCATTGCCTCTTTCCCTGAGCGCCGGCAATTGTATGGGCATGCCCAACAGCCTGTAATAAAGGTCCTCCCTGAATTTTCCTTTTCTCACAAGATCCTGCAGGTTCCTGTGCGTAGCTACAATTATCCGCACGTTTATTTTGATAAGCTCATTGCTGCCAACCCGGCTCAGCTCCTGTTCCTGCAAAACCCTAAGGATCTTTGCCTGCATGTTGATGTCCATCTCGCCTATTTCGTCAAGAAACAGGGTGCCTTTATTTGCCTCTTCAAATTTCCCGATCCTTCTCCCAGCGGCACCTGTAAACGCGCCTTTTTCATGACCGAACAACTCGCTTTCCAAAAGCTCTCTTGGTATTGCTGCTACGTTAACCGGAACAAAAGGAAATTTCTTTCTTTCAGAATTGAAATGGATGGCTTTTGCTACAAGGTCCTTACCGGTTCCTGTTTCACCTGTAATAGAAACAGTGATATTGGTCGAAGCGGCTTTTTCCATCATATTAAACACCTGCTTCATAGCCGGACTATTACCCGTTATGGCCTTCTGAAAATTATATTTCTTCTGGACCTCCTGTTGCAGGCTGTCTATTTCCTTTTTCAGGCTGATATTTTCCCGCAGGTTGCGAATGGACATCCATAACCTTTCCTGTGTATCGTTGTCTTTTACGATGTAATCGTCGGCGCCTTTTTTGAAAAGTTCGATGGCTATTTTTATATTTTCCTGGCCTGAGATAATAATCACCTTAGTTGCCGGGGCTATTGATTTAACCTGGGATAAAAGCTGATCCCCGTTAACATCGGGAAGTGAATAATCGAGTGTGACAATGTCGGGCTTTACACTAAGGGCTGACAAAAATTCTTTTGCAGTAGTAAATTTTTTGACTTGAAAATCAGGGTTTAGTGATAAGAAATGGGACAACACTGCACCGTAGACCGGATCGTCTTCAACGATATAAATAGATATTGGGTTCTGCTTCATACGCAATATCCAAACCTACGTAATTTTTTTAATTTTTCCACTTTTGGGATAAAAATTGCTGCCTCTTAATTATTTTTTATACGGTTTTTTATAAGCGATCTGCAGCTATATCAAGTTATCAACAATTAATATCAGCTCTTAAGTGAACCCTTTCAAATAAACAGTTCCGGTATTAATGTTAAAGCGCTTATGCTATATGCTGCCGTGTACAAAACATATGGAAAGGGGTGTAAGCCTTTCGTGCTGTGATCTCTAAAATAACTTGTCAGTCAAATAATGCAGCAATATTGAATTTTTGCCGTTTCTATATTTTTTGGAGCAGTTGAAAGAATGTTCGATTATTTTTGTTCTTATGGAAGTTAACAGTGCCCTGGTAGATCATATTGCGCATCTATCAAGACTTCATTATGAAGAAAGCGAGAAAACCGCCATAGCAGCGGATCTTCAAAAGATGATTTCATTTGTAGAAAAGCTGTCCGAGATTGAAACAAGCGGCGTAGAACCACTTCAGCACATGGGGAATGCCATTAATGTTTTAAGGGAAGATGAGGTAAAAGGTTCTGCAACAAGGCAGGATGCATTGGAAAATGCACCGGTTACTGATGGAACATTCTTTAAGGTTCCAAAAGTGATAAGAAAATAAAACCTACTTCGCGGAGTCCAAAAAATTTAAAGCAAGGCTAAAAATATACATAATGGCAGCATCAATTATTCACCTGGGAGAAATACGGAAGACCTATTTTATGGGCTCTAATTCAATAGAAGTCCTGAAAGGTGTTAGCCTTGATATTTTCAAGAACGAATACGTAGCGTTAATGGGGCCGAGTGGTAGCGGTAAGAGTACCCTGATGAATATTCTCGGGTGTCTCGATACGCCAACTTCAGGATCGTATATTCTCAATGGCAGCGATGTTAGTAAAATGGCCGATGATGACCTGGCAGATATTCGCAACAAAGAAATCGGCTTTGTCTTTCAGCAATTCAATCTTTTGCCAAGGTTAACAGCCGCTGAAAATGTTGCCCTTCCCCTGATCTACGCCGGTGTAAATAAAAAGGACCGGATAGACAGAGCAATGGAAGCCTTAAAAAAAGTAAGTCTTGCCGACAGAAGTCATCATAAACCCAATGAAATGAGCGGTGGGCAAATACAAAGGGTTGCGATCGCGAGGGCCCTGGTAAACAACCCATCTATTTTACTTGCAGATGAACCAACCGGTAACCTTGACTCAAAGACTTCGGTTGAGATCATGCATATTTTCGGCGAAATACAGGCCGCCGGTAATACCGTGGTACTGGTAACACACGAAGAAGATATTGCTGGTTTCGCAAAACGTGTAGTGCGCCTGCGCGATGGTTTTATCGAAAGCGACAATACAAAATCAGAAGGCCATGCTGAGTTGCTTCAGCACTCTTGATTTTACGCACTGCCCTGTGCATAATAATTCCGGTTATCTCCAACCAATTGCTGATAATTTTGTTCAATAAACAAATTAAACCGGGTTCAGGCAATGGCAATGAAGATCTATACAAAAACAGGTGATAAAGGAAATACGAGCCTGATAGGCGGCACAAAAATTCCTAAAAGCCATATCCGGATTGAATCTTATGGAACGGTGGATGAACTGAACTCCTTTATCGGGTTATGCAATGACCACGCAACAGATCAGCAAAGTAAAACTACATTAAAGGAAGTACAGGACAGGCTCTTCACTATTGGATCATCCCTTGCCTGCGACCCCGAAAAGGAACCCGCACTCAAAATCCCCGATCTTAAAGAAAGTGATATCACCCTGCTGGAGCAGGAAATAGACAAAATGAACGAAGTATTGCCTGCAATGAAATTCTTCATTATCCCCGGCGGTCATGTTGCCATTTCCACGATTCATATTGCGCGGTGTGTTTGCCGCCGGGCAGAAAGATTGTGTGTTAATTTACAGGAACACGATATGTTTGTTGACCCACTGGTAATTAAATACCTGAACCGCTTAAGCGACTATTTGTTTGTGCTGGCGCGCTATACCGGACACCTGTTTCAGGTTCCGGAAATACCGTGGAAAGCAAGGTTATAATTTCCCGGACCGGGCAATACAATCGCGGTCATCTCCGTTGCGTCGCACACTGCAGCTTCCTGCTTTTTGCCCGGCGGAATTATTTCTCCTCCAAATGCATTTTATGAAAAAAGCGGTGCACGGCCGGTGCCATAAAGAACCCAACGTTGGTAATAAAAGCCACGCCACTGAATAAGGCATATAGGGAAGAAAATATTTTCCCTGCGTCCGGTATCGGCTTGTCAAGCACCGGCCCCATCCCCGACAGTATCATTGAGGCATTTAGAAAAGCATCTACAAGGTTGAGATTGGCAAAATAATAGTATCCCCATGTTCCTATGCCGAGGCAAAGGGCAAGAAAGAAAGTCATGAATAAAAGATTTTTAAAAAGCCTTCCGTAAAACACGGGCAGGGGCGCAAGCGGCTGAGTTTTGTGTTCGTACATGGCAGTTGTTTTTAGCGTATAAGACTTATTTACACTCGGATTGAATGGCTTCATCTATGGTGTTCTTAAGGTCGTCATACATCGCTCTTTTGGTTTCGCCTTTTAGAAGTGTTTTGACAAAGAAGATGCATGCATACCCTCTACATTTATCGATCAAGGGCCATGTGCCGAACAAACCCGGGCTGGCCACAACCGTACTCTTCCCATCAGTACCCGTCTCCAAAACCCACCCGCCAAGCCCATAGCTTGCCTTTTCTGCTGCTGGTGGCGCATATACCATTGCAGCCGCATTGGTTTGCACCGTTTCCATCGCCTCAACAGATTGCTCGCTCAAAATCCTTTTCCCATTGAACATACCCTTATTCAGCAGCATGGTAAGAAAATTCATATAATCATTCGCGGTACACACAGCACCGCCGGAAGGATTGGTTGCCTTTTCGCTGTAAAAAGTACTTCCTTTCATGCCCAATGGCCGAAAGATCCGTTGCGTCATCAGCTGGTCGAAAGATTTTTTGCCAATGATTTCCAACACACGTCCAGCAGTATTTAAACCGATGGCACTATAGAAAAATTGTTGCCCCGGCTGAGCGTCCAACTCGTGTTTACTCATAAAATCGTTCACTTCTTCTTCCAATGAGCTGTATTTTCTTAACTGGATAATACTCCCCAGCCCAATCCTTTCCGAATGAATGCCGGTGGTATGGCTCAGGCATTGTCGTATGGTAATATAGCCTTTACCATAACTGGTAAACTCCGGTATGTATTTGCTTACATAGTCATCGAGCGATAGTTTGCCTTCATCCACAAAAGTCATTACAAGCGCAGCGGTTAGCCATTTACTGCAACTCGCAACAGGTGCCTGGGTCCTTGCGTCAAAATCGCCCATGCTTTTCTGGTAAATGATTTTGCCATTTTTGTAAACCAGCGTTACCGCATTTTCACCCAATTCTTTTTTATAGAAATCTAATTTCTTATCAAGTTCAGCAAAATTGTATTGTGCTTCTGCAGTCTGTAAGAATAGCATAAAAAGCGCGACTGTACTGAATTTGAGGCAGTTTAGAGCTGAATGGCCTGTCATAATTTCCTGATTGTGCGTTTGGATTATCGTTTGACAATAACGTTTAAAGTTATTTGATATTTTATGATCCCGGCTAAGGTAATGCTATTGAACATCGGTTGCGTCGCACACTTGTACCGGCGTAACAAAATGCAACAAGACCAACCCGCAGCGGGCAACAGTTACCATTTTTGAAAATTTCAAATGCGCAATAGCCGGTACTATAAATAAACACATTACTTATCTGTTACAACATATAATACAAGCAATATGAACTTAGGAAATTTCACCATTAAAGCAGCGGAGGCTGTGCAGCAGGCGCAGCAGTTGGCATTCAATGCAAAGAATGCCAATATAGAGGCAGAGCATATTTTAAAGGCATTGCTTGAGCAGGAAGATTCTCCGGTAGATTATTTACTCAAGAAAAACAATGTAACCGTAAACCTTGTTGAAACAAAGCTAGACGAACTAATAAAAAAGTTACCGGTAACAACCGGCGAACCTGCCCAGGCAATTGGCCGGGAGGCAAACAACGTGGTGTTACGTGCCGGTGCCGCGTTAAAGGTATTTGGCGATGAGTTTGTAACACCGGAACATTTGCTGCTTGCTATTGTCCAGGGCAATTATGTTACGGCTAAATTATTGAAAGATGCCGGTCTTACAGAAAAGGGGTTAATCACCGCCATCAAAGACCTGCGAAAAGGCGATACAGTAAAATCACAAACGCAGGAAACACAATTCAACGCACTTAATAAATACGCGAAGAACCTTAATGAAATGGCAAGGCAGGGCAAACTTGATCCTGTTATTGGCAGAGATGAAGAGATCCGCAGGACTTTGCATATTCTAACCCGTCGATCTAAAAACAATCCCATATTGGTTGGAGAGCCGGGTGTTGGTAAAACCGCCATTGCGGAAGGGCTGGCGATGCGGATCGTGAACGGCGATGTGCCGGAGAATCTGAAAAGTAAGATCATTTATGCGCTTGACATGGGCCAACTGATCGCCGGTGCAAAATACAAAGGCGAATTTGAAGAGCGCCTGAAGGGGGTGATAAAAGAAGTGTCGACCAGCGAAGGCGAAATCATTTTGTTTATTGATGAGATTCATACACTTGTTGGCGCCGGTGGTGGCGATGGGGCTATGGATGCCGCCAATATTCTAAAACCTGCACTGGCAAGAGGTGAATTGAGGGCTATTGGTGCAACAACGCTAACAGAATACCAGAAATTCTTTGAAAAGGATAAAGCCCTGGAACGCCGTTTCCAGAAAGTACTGATCGATGAGCCGTCTACAGAAGATGCCGTTTCCATTTTGCGCGGATTAAAAGACCGGTACGAAACCCATCACCACGTGCGTATTAAGGATGAGGCTATTATCGCTGCAGTTGAATTATCCAGCCGTTATATAACGGATCGGTTTCTGCCCGACAAAGCGATCGACCTTATCGATGAAAGTGCAGCCAAGCTTCGCCTGGAAATGAATTCCATGCCGGAAGAACTCGACAAGCTGGAAAGGCAAATCCGTCAACTGGAGATAGAACGGGAGGCAATTAAAAGAGAGAGTGATGAAATAAAGCTTAGGGAATTAAATACAGAGATCGCGAACCTTTCCGTTGAGCGCGATACTTTTAAAGCAAAATGGAAAGAGGAGAAAGAACTCGTTGAAAAAGTACAGAATGCCAAGGCCGAGATAGAACAATTGAAGCTGGAAGCAGAGCAGGCCGAACGCAATGGGGACTATGGCAAGGTTGCTGAGATTCGTTATGGTAAAATAAAAGAGAAGGAACAAGCGATTAACAGCCTTTCAGCCCAGTTGGAGACCATCAGCGACAAACGCATTATGAAGGAAGAGGTAGATGCAGAAGATATTGCAGAAAATGTAGCGAAAGCCACCGGTATACCCGTTACGAGGATGATGCAAAGTGAGAAAGAAAAATTATTGCAACTCGAAGAACATTTGCATGAACGTGTTGTTGGGCAAGAAGAGGCAATAACAGCTGTGGCCGATGCCATTCGCAGAAGCCGGGCCGGGTTAAGCGACCCTAAAAAGCCGATCGGTTCTTTTATTTTCCTTGGTACAACAGGTGTAGGTAAAACAGAACTGGCAAAGGCACTTGCTGAATACCTGTTCGATGATGAAAGTATGATGACGAGAATAGATATGAGCGAGTACCAGGAAAAACATACTGTTTCAAGACTGGTTGGTGCACCTCCGGGATATGTAGGTTATGATGAAGGGGGCCAATTGACCGAAGCTGTCCGCCGTAAGCCTTACAGCGTGGTATTGCTCGATGAAATTGAAAAAGCCCATCCAGATGTATGGAATGTGATGCTGCAGGTACTTGACGACGGAAGGCTCACTGATAATAAAGGCAGGGTAGTAAATTTTAAGAATACGATCATCATCATGACCAGCAATATCGGTAGCCATCTTATCCAGGAAGCTTTTGAAGATGTGAACGATGAAAATGTTGAACAGGCTACAAGGAGGGCTAAAACTGAGGTTATGGATCTTCTTCGCCAAACAATAAGGCCGGAGTTCCTGAACAGGGTGGATGAGATTATTATGTTCCAGCCATTGATGAGAAAAGAAATCAGGGGAATAATTAACATTCAATTAAACGGGTTGAAGGCAATGGTTGCTCAAAGCGGTATCCAGCTTGCGTTTAGCGATTATGCGGTTGATTACCTGGCAGAAAATGGGTATGATCCGCAGTTCGGTGCCAGACCTTTAAAGCGGCTTATTCAAAAAGAAATCGTAAATATGCTGTCTAAAAGGATACTCGCAGGCGATATAGACCGGTCAAAACCAGTATTAGTAGACGTTTTTGATAATACAGTAGTCTTCAGAAACGAAATGCCCGAAACGTTAACAGCAAAAGCAACAAATGTTTAAGCATATAAATACTGCCACCGGTTATTTCGGTGGCAGTAATATTTTAGAAAAGTGCATTAAGCAATTTAATCAACAAAATAAAAGGAGCAGATATGGCATTCAAGAAAGAGATCCTGGAGATAATTGAACCAAAGGATATATATGTAGGCAAAGAAGACGCACCGGTAACCCTGATGGAATTTGGCGAATACGAAAACGATGATTGTGCTAAGGCGAATGAAGTGGTTAAGCAGTTACTTGAAGAGTTTGAAGGAAAGATCAAATTTAATTTCCGTCATTTTCCACAAACAAAAATTCACCAGCGCAGCCTTAAAGCTGCTGAAGCGTCTGTAGCCGCTGCACAGGAAGGTAAATTCTGGGAAATGCATAATGTGCTTTTCAGCAACCGCCGCAACCTTGGAACAGTTAGTTTAAAATTGCACTCGAAAGAAGCGGGCATCAACAATAAAAAGTTTCTTGAACTGCTGGTTGATGGTACATTTGGCTGGCAGGTGCAGGACGATATGCAGGAAGCGATTACACGCGGGGTTAAACAGGTGCCGGCATTTTTTATCAATGGCGAGCCATACACAGGCAAGTTAAGTTTTGCTGATATGAGCAAGCAAATCGAAACTGCTTTGAAAAAGTCGAAACCCTCCAAACAAGCAAAACATCATGCTTAAGTAATCAGCCCGCAAGGGCTTTTTTTATGGGCTTTAACAGCTTTGAATAGACTCTACTTGCGACGCTCCGTTCAGCTGCATAACGCTATGGAGCAGCTCTTTTATCAGTAGCGGGCGTAATTGATAAAGGTTCTTCTTACAAAACCCTCGTCTTCTATGCGGTCGAAAAAATCGTTGAGGTACGAAATCATATCCTTCTTATTCAGTTTTGTAAGAAGGTCGCAATTGTTAACGAGGTCGAGTATTTTTTGTTTCTGATCTGTAAATATTGTTATCGTTGTTTGCAACTCTTCGAGTGTTCTTGCATACCCCATGTACCATCTTTCTGTAACCTGCGTTGTACCTGCCAAGGGGTTTGGTGAAGCATAGGGTGCATTTACCAAACCTGCAAAATCGAAATCATAAGGCACAGCGTATGGCTTTTGGGTGGGCTCATCTTTTGGCGTTATCAGTTTTATGTTGTGAAAATTATTGCATTCCCAATCTGTATTGCCAATCATATATTGAAACAGTGTAACCAGTGTCATTTGCCCGCGGTCTGTATTCTCCTGCCTTGTTGGTTTTGTATATTCGTTGCATTTATTGCGGTCGGCCATTCTCTCTACGTTCTCCAAGAGAAAGCCATGCTGAACGATTGGCTTTTTATTTCCTTTACTGTCTTCGAATGTGAGGTTAAGCAAGCGCACCTTAAAACTTTTTTTGGTGAGCAGGTTATACATTTTATAGATCAAATATTCCTTTAGCAGGAGTTGGTCAGCAGCGTCGCCGTTTTCGCACGGGGAAACCAGTTTTAATTCGTTGAGTGAATATAATTTTTCGGAAGTAGGGTTGTGAAAATTCAACTTCACATTGGGTATATAGCAGGTTTCTCGCCTGAAAACGCCCCTTGCCCGCAAGCGTATCGTTTCATTAATCTCGGTGCTGTCGGGCAGCTTGCCTACCCACTGTGCTTCCTGGTAAGCGGGTTTTCTTTTGCTGGCTAAAAGCTTTTTGATATCGGTGACGATCTTTACATTGAGGGCTTCATCGTCTTTGAATATTTTTATGCTGTCTTTCGATTTTTTTTCCTGCGCAAAGCAAGCAGTGACAGAGATTAATATCAGCAATAGCAATAGCGTAAAGCTTCTCATTTGTGGGCAAATTTTACCATTGAAAGTTAGTGCTAATAATTCAAACCAGCGCGGCTGCATTTATACAGGCCAATGGAATTGCCGGCCTTGTAGCAGCAGGCTTTTTTGATGCGCATAGTTATAAACGCTGGAGCAGACGATGCCGGATGAGCCGGCATTGTCGCGCAAGCAGAGTTCCATTCAAAAGCATGAACCGACCACTAAATAAAAAAGGCGCTGAATTTTCAGCGCCCTGTAATCTTGAACAAGGCCTTAGTTCCTTACCGGCCGGCCACTTTTTAGCACACTTTGAATTCTTTCCAAAGATTTTCGTTCGCCGCATAAGCTCAGAAAAGCTTCACGTTCCAGGTCGAGCAAGTATTGTTCGGTTACCAGTGTTGGTTCGCTCAGGTCGCCGCCGCACATTACGTATGCGAGTTTGCGTGCAACCAATGCATCGTGGTCGGTAGCGTAGTTGCCGCGCCACATACCGTTAATGCCGGCATACAGTGCGCCGAGCGCAGAGCGGCCGAGCACTTTAATATCCTTTCTCTGTATTGGTGTTGTATAACCGCTGTCGGATAATTCAATGACGCTACGTTTTGCTTCGGCAACCCTGCGGCCCTGGTTTACTACAACTTCATCGTGGCCTTTGCGCATGATGCCAAGGTCGAAGGATTCATGGGCCGATGTGGCAACTTTTGCTGTTGCAATCGTTAAGAAGCGATTTTTCAGCGTGATGGTTTCCGGTTCATCTTCATGCATTTCATCTGAGGCACGCAGCACGAATTCTTTGGTGCCGCCGCCGCCGGGAATTAAGCCAACGCCCAACTCAACAAGCCCAATATATGATTCTACAGCAGCACAAATCTTATCGGCATGCAGGTTCATTTCACAGCCACCACCGAGTGTTAATCCATGTGGCGCAATCACAACCGGAACGGAAGAATAGCGAATCCGCATCATGCTGTTCTGGAACAAGCGAATGGCGAAATCAAGCTCATCGTATTCCTGTTCAATCGCATACATAAAGATCATGCCCACGTTAGCGCCTGCACTAAAGTTAGCGCCGTCATTGGCTATAACAAGGCCTTTGAATTTTTCTTCTGCAATGCCGATACTTTTATTCACCGCTTCCAATACTTCGCTGCCGATACTGTTCATCTTTGTGTTCCACTGCAGGGCAACCACATCATCACCGATATCGTATAAAGCGGCATTGCTGTTCTTCCAAACAATCTTGTCTTTGTAATTATTCAGTACAATGAAGGACTCGCCGCCTGGTAAGGCTTTGTATGCTTTGCCGGCCACATCATAATAAAGACGCTTGCCATCTTCAATTTTGTAGAAGCTCGTATTACCCGCGGCAATCATTTCGTCGACCCAGGGCGCAACAGTGTAGCCAGCAGCTTTCATAGCTGCGGTTGTCTTTACCAGGTTGAGTGTGTCCCAACTTTCGAAAGCACCGATCTCCCAACCAAAGCCGGCCATCATCGCATCGTCTACGCGATAAATCTCATCGCTGATTTCCGGAATGCGGTTAGAGATATACGAAAACAAAGCATAATGAAAATGCCTGTAAAACTCGCCTGCCTTATCCTGACCTGTAACCAATGCTTTCAATCTTGACTTAAGATCATCAATAGGCTTTGCCGCTTCAACGGTTGCAAACTTTGGCTTAACACGTGGCTTGTATTCGAGTGTTTTTAAATCAAGCACCTGTATCTCTTTCTCGCCGGCGCCACTTTTTATTTTTTTAAAAAAGCCCTGACCGGTTTTGTCGCCGAGCCAGTTGTTGGCAACGATCGTGTTTAGCCATTCGGGTATTTTGAAAATATCTTTTGCTTCATCATTGGGGCAATTATCACCAACACCTTTGGCCACTTTCACTAAAGTGTCGATGCCTACCACATCTGCGGTTCTGAATGTAGCCGATTTTGGCCTGCCGATAACCGGGCCTGTAAGCGCGTCTATTTCATCAATGGACAAATTCAATTTTTCCATGCTGTTGAATATGGCCATGATGCCAAATACACCAATTCTGTTGGCAATAAAGGCAGGGGTGTCTTTGCAGAGTACAGTAGTTTTACCAAGGTATAGATCGCCATATTGCATCAGGAAATCCAACACCGATGGGTCAGTGTCTTTGGTAGGAATTATTTCGAGTAAACGCAGGTAGCGTGGCGGGTTAAAAAAGTGTGTGCCACAAAAATGCTTTCTAAAATCTTCGCTCCTGCCTTTGCTGAGCATATTGATTGGAATGCCCGATGTGTTCGATGTAATCAGTGTTCCGGGTTTGCGGAATTGTTCTACTTTTTCGTAAACCTGTTGCTTGATATCGAGCCTTTCAACAACGACCTCAATGATCCAATCACATCCCGCAATATCTTTCATGTTGTCGTCAAAATTGCCGGTGCTTATACGTTTTATAACGTCTTTGCTATAAAGAGGAGAGGGATTACTTTTTGCCGCGGCAGCCAATGCGTCATTTACGATCTTGTTTTTTGCTGCGGGCTTTGCATCCGCCGCAACATCTTTGGGAATTATGTCCAGTAATAAAACCTGCACGCCGATCCCTGCAAAATGGCAGGCAATCCTCGAACCCATGACCCCGCTACCAAGAACAGCTACTTTTTTGATTGTACGTTTCATCGCTCAATATTTTAGAACATTTTTTGGGAACCCGGCTGCAGCAGTTGTGGCATCTTTCGTTGCGTCGCACACCTGGGGGTTCTGAACCAGGCCCGGCAAAAATAGTTAGTTATGCAACTAATTTATTGGCCGAAGTTAACATTTTTTATGAGCGGCAGAAATTAACGTTTAGTTTGAACGCGTTGGTAGCCTACAAAAAATATAAGTGTGTAATTAGTGAGCGGTCAGCCGTATTGTTTGCCTGGTTTGCGGTGAAGGAGAGTGCTTTAAAAAAAGGGGCAACCCATTAAAGAGCTACCCTTTTTAAAACACCGAACCATTATTGTTTTATGTAATAGTTCTTCTTAGCCTTTGTAACGGCATCATCACATTCATGCTTTAATTCACGGACCTGCTTTCTTCTCTCTTTACCTGAGAGTTCCTCATTGTGACGAACGCTCCATATCTTATCGTCATAATCATTCTTGATATCTTCTATTTGAAGATCGAGTTTCGTCGGCCGGTAATAATCGTATCGATAAGCCCGGTAAGGCCTGTAGAAAGGGTCGTACCAATAAGGCCGGTAATATGGATGGTAGCCGCCCAGCACAACAGTAGTACGAGGCCTTGCATAAACCCCGCTGCCATAAGGTCGTGCGCCAAGAGCAATTTTTTGAGCAGATGCTATGCCGGTTAGCCCGGCGAAGAGCATTATTATCATTAGCTTTTTCATAAGTTTTTCTTTTACTTATACGAGCCACGATAAAAGAAAAAGTAACACGGAGTATACATTTATAACTACCTGGTAACAATGTATTCAAAAAGGTTTAACAAAAGCAGGTGGTATACAGGAATAAAACTTACCGGATAGCTGACATGCCGCCATCTATATGCACTACCTGGCCAGTAACCCAACCCGTGTCTGAAGAAAGCAGGAATGCCGCCATGTTCGCAATGTCTGTTGCACGGCCAACTCTTTTCAACGGATGTCGTTGTGCACTTGTTTCCCTTTTTTCGGGGCTGTTCAATAACGCCGTAGCAAGTGTTGTATCGGTAAGCGATGGTGCAATGCAGTTAACTCTTATTTTGGGTGCGAGTTCGGCGGCAAGCGCCCTTGTAAAACCTTCCACTGCGCCTTTTGAGGCAGCCACCTGCGAATGAAAATTTAATCCGGCCTGGACTGCAACTGTAGAGAATAGAACAACCGAGGCATTGTCTGCTGCTTTTAGTGATGGCATTGCAAGCTGTAGTGTTCTTACTGCGCCGGTAACATTGAGTTCGAAGTCTTTTGTAAAATCTTCTGGTTTTATTCTTGCAAACGGGCGAAGGTTAATGCTGCCGGGGCAATAGACAAACCCATCTAATTTTCCTGGCAGAAAATGCAAGCTGGCACTTTCATCCAACACATCGTATGGAAAATACTGAAGATTATTGTTATCCTCAACCTGGCGGGTACGATAAGTTGCGTAGACATTATTTCCTGTTGCTGCCAGTTGCAATGCAAGCTGCCTCCCTATTCCCGAAGAAGCGCCGATGATTAAAACATTTGCCATGCTGGAATAACAACAGGAAGACTGTTTTGTTTATGCAAAGGCTCTAAACAATTGTGGATGCTGACGTGAAAGCAACACCGAAGTGTGCAAGGCACTAAGCGTAATTAGCTAATGTCATGTGCAGGGAAGGCGGGGGCAAAAAGGTATTACTTCAATGCCAGTGCTATGGCCGTCCAATCGTAGTCACCCAAGCCATTGGCCATGCATTCCTGTAATTGTTGTTGTAATAATTTTCCAAGCGGCATATTTGTGTTGGTTTCAGCCGCCTGCTCCAGCACAAGGTTCACATCTTTTAGCCCAAGTTTCAAACTAAATGCTGCGGGCTGAAACTGCCCCTTCATAAGGAAAGCTGAATAAGTATTGTAAATGGGTGCGGCAAAGAGCGTTTGTGTAAGCATGTTCATCCAAACCTGCGGGTCGATGCCACTTTGTTTTGCCAGGTTGATGCTTTCGGCCATCGCCTGTATGGCAGAAATAATAAGGAAATTGCTGCAAAGTTTTGCAACGTTAGCTGCCTGTGTTTCTGTCCCGAAGTCCCAAACATTAACGGCACCAGCATCCTCAAGCAGTGGTTTTGCTATGGCTGCCGCTGCAGGGTCGCCGGATAACAGAAAATTGAGTTTGCGTATCCGGGCTGCTTCTGGTCTGCCCATCACAGGTGCGGCAACATAATAGCTGTTATGAAGCTGGTGAACCGTTCGCAACTGTGAGGCCGTCTCCGGTAAAATTGTACTCATGGAGATATGTATGCCGCCCGCTTTCAGATTGGTTGCAATACCGTTTTCGCCTAGCGTGATGTGATTTAACGCAGCATCGTCTGCTACCATGCTAAACACTATATCACATGAGGTGGCCAGTTCCTTTACATTGCTGCAAATTATGGCGCCTTTATCGGCGAGTGGTTGTGCTTTGGATACGGTACGGTTGTATACAAACATGCCAGGATTCTTTTGCAATACATTTTCTGCGATGGGCGCACCGAGGTTGCCGAGGCCAATAAATCCTATTTTCATAATAATGATGTTTTCTGATTGACTACGAATGTAAGCCGAATAAAAAAGCCCCGGCATTGCGGGGCTTAAATAAAAATATTTTCGTTTAGCTTACGCCTGCACCTGGATTAATGTCCTGTTCGGGATTAATAAAGTGCAACTTGCCTCCGGCATCTTCGGCCATTAAAATCATTCCATTGCTTTCAATACCACGCATTTTTCTTGGAGCAAGATTGGCAACGATCACCACCTGCTTGCCTACGATATCTTCCGGTTTAAAATGCAAGGCAATACCCGACACGATGGTTCTTGTTT
The DNA here is from genome assembly GCA_002478885.1 of Chitinophagaceae bacterium UBA7600. GTDB lineage: Bacteria > Bacteroidota > Bacteroidia > Chitinophagales > Chitinophagaceae > DLKC01. The sequence continues at coordinate 110,986 of DLKC01000026.1, read as the reverse complement.
CAAAACCAAGATCAACGGACAACTTTAAAAGCTTGTCTGCTTTTTCAACCTTTTCCGCGGCAACTATTTTACCTACTTTAAGATCGAGCTTCGCAAAATCATCATAAACAATTTCGGGCTTTACGTTGCTTGCAACCGCTTTTTCTTCCGTTGTTTCCTGTGAGTTGTCACTTGTAACTTGTGGCTTGTCGCTTGTAGGCTCCTGTACTGGTTTCACCAGTCCTGATTTTAATTTTTCTATTTGTGTTGTTATTTCGCTGTCCTCAATTTTCCTGAATAATATTTCCGGCGCTCTCAAGCTATAGCCAACACTTAACAGATTAATACTGCCGGCATTTTGCCATTCGAGCATTTTATCAACTACCTTCATCATGCCTAGCATTTTCTTTGCTGTATTAGGCAGAAAAGGATTGATGAGTATTGCGAGATTAGCGGTCAGTTGCAAACAAATGTGCAGACAGTTGTCAATGCTTTTCTGTGCGTCCGCATTTTCTGCCAATGATTTTGCCACGATCCAGGGTTCTTTTTCCTGCATGTATTTATTGCCTTTGCGGGAGAGATCAATCACTTCAAACAAGGCATCGCGGAATTTGTATTGCTCAATGAGGTTCTCCACTTTTTCCTTTGCCGCTTTTATGTCTGCGATAATCTGCCGGTCTTTGTCATCCATCATCTCTTCGTACAGCTTTGGAACCTTGCCGCCGCATAGTTTATGCATCAGTACAAAGGTCCTGTTTACAAAGTTGCCGAAAATGCTCGCCAGTTCGCTGTTATTGGCATCCTGGAAACCTTTCCAGGTAAAGTCATTGTCCTTGGTTTCCGGGGCATTGCTGCAAAGCACATAACGCAGCACATCTTCGCAGCCCGGAAAGTCTTTGATGTATTCATGCACCCACACTGCCCAGTTGCGGCTGGTTGAAACCTTATCGCCTTCGATATTTAAAAATTCGTTGGCGGGAACGTTATCCGGCAACACAAAATTGCCATGGGCCTTAAGCATTGCAGGGAAAATAATGCAATGGAAAACGATATTGTCCTTACCAATAAAGTGCACAAGCTTTGTGTCGTCCTTGCACCAGTAATCGGCCCAGTTTTCTGTGAGTTCCTTCGTGGCGCTTATGTAGCCAATGGGCGCATCGAACCAAACATACAACACTTTGCCTTCGGCATCTGGCAGCGGTACCTTGATGCCCCAACTACTGTCGCGTGTCATGGCGCGGCTTTGCAAACCGTTATCCAGCCAGCTTTTACATTGGCCATATACATTGTTCTTCCATTCCTTATGCCCGTCAATGATCCATTCTTTCAGCCATGCTTCGTAATGCTGCAAAGGAAAATACCAGTGCTTTGTTTCTTTTTTTACGGGCACAGCATCGCTTAATGTGCTTCTTGGGTTGATCAGTTGTTCCGGGCTCAGGGAAGAGCCGCATTTTTCACACTGGTCGCCGTAAGCGTTAGGATTTGCACACACGGGGCAGGTGCCTGTGATATACCTGTCGGCAAGAAAAGTTTTTGCTTTTTCATCATAAAACTGTTCGGTTACTTTTTCTTCAAACAGGTTTTTATCATACAGATTTTTGAAAAAATCCTGCGATGTTTCATGATGCACTTTATTGGATGTGCGTGAATAAATGTCAAATGAGATACCCATCTGCTCCATGCTTTCTTTGATGATCGCATGATACTTATCAACTACCTGCTGGGGCGTAATACCCTCTTTCATAGCGCGAATGGTAATGGGCACGCCATGTTCGTCGCTACCTCCCACAAATTTCACATCGCGTTTTTGTGCACGCTGATAACGCACGTAAATATCAGCTGGCAAATAGCAACCCGCCAGGTGCCCGATATGAACGGGACCATTTGCGTAAGGCAAAGCTGCTGTTACTAATATTCTTTTGTAATCACTCATTTTTACTATGCTTTAAATCTTAACTCAGCGCCAGTTTTGCTGTGGTGCAGGCTTATCCGGCATCACTCATTCGTGCATCCTGTTCTTTGGTGCAATGAGGGCCGCAAAAATAGCCAAATCGTGCCATTTGCCGAAACCCGCAACTTAACGGCAGAATTTCTAATATTGCTGAATGATAAAAATCCCTCCATACCTGCAAAAGCACGATACTATCGCTATCGTTTGTCCTTCAGGTTATATGCCTTTTGCGAGAATGAATATGTGCATAGAGGTTTTGCAGCAATGGGGATTTAAAGTAAAGCCCGGGAAAACTGCCGGCAGCCAGTTTCATTATTTCTCAGGCACAGACGAACAACGCCTGGAAGACCTTCAGCAAATGCTTGATGACAAAGAAGTGAAAGCGATTCTTTGCGGCCGCGGCGGTTACGGACTGAGTCGCATTATTGACCAGCTCGATTTCAGGCAATTCACAAAGCATCCAAAGTGGATAATCGGGTACAGCGATATAACCCTGTTGCATGCACATCTTTTTTCAAGAACAAAAGTCGCATCGCTGCATTCACCCATGGCCGGTGCTTTTAACGATGAAGGTTTCAAAACGGAATATGTACACTCTTTGCAAAAAGCATTAACGGGTAAAAAATATACTTACTCCTGCACTCCGCATGAACTGAACAGGAAAGGAAAAGCAAGCGGCATGCTTGTGGGCGGCAACCTTGCAATGGTCGTTCATGGTATTGGCACTGCTTCAGAGATTGACAGCAGGGATAATCTCCTTTTCCTTGAAGATGTGGGAGAATATTTATACAACACCGACCGCATGATGATGCAGTTAAAGCGGGCAGGCAAACTGGATAGGCTGGCCGGAATTATTTTTGGAAGCTTCACCGAAATGAAAGACACGACTATTCCTTTTGGCTCAGACATTTACTCCATTCTTTACGACAAGGTAAAAGAATATAACTATCCTGTTTGCTTTGATTTCCCGATCGGACACACAGTAAAGAACTATGCTTTAAAGCACGGTTTGCCGCACGAGCTTTCTGTTGGCTCAAAAAGAGTAAGCCTCAAAGAAATTAATCTATAATGTTGAGCAGCTCTTATTATTGATTACTGTAACTTCAAAGCGGTGATGGATGCCATGATTGCTGGAGTACACGAGTGCGACGCAACAGGCGATGCCACAAAGCGCAGAAGCCGGGCTCCATATATTTTTCAAATAATTCTGCATAAACAACCGACTAACGATGAAACAAAAACTTTGCCTGTCATTTTTGTTGCTAGCATTTTTTGTGGGACGTACGCAACAGATTACGCTAACATCCGAACAAATTAGAACACTTACACCTGACTGGAAAGGAGAGCGTACCGCCGATGGCCGGCCACATGTATCTGACCAGATCTTGGAACGCCTGAAAAACGTTTCGATGGAAGAAGCCTGGGGCATTCTGCGTGAGAAAGGTTTCAATAACCAGTTCGAAGGCGACTGGATGATCATTAATCCCGACAGCGTAATGACGGGCCGCGTGGTTACCGCACAGTATATGCCGATGCGCGCCGATATGGATAAACTCATAAAAGATAAAGGCAAAGAAGAGGGCCGTGTTGGCGCTCCAAACTCATGGCCCATCGATGTGCTGAAAAATGGTGACGTATATGTCGCGGACAGCTACGATAAAGTGGCCGATGGTACATTGATAGGCGATAACCTGGGCAATTCCATCTACGCAAAATCGCATCGCGGCGTGATCTTCTATGGTTCCGTGCGTGATATAGAAGGGCTCGAAGAGATCAAAGGATTTAATGGCTGGATAAAAGGTTATGACCCTTCTTACATTCAGCAGATGATGATGACGGGCATCAATGTGCCCATAAGAATCGGGCGTGCAACGGTGCTGCCGGGCGATGTTGTGCTGGCGAAAAAAGGCGGCGTAATTTTTATCCCCGCATACCTGGTTGATGAATTGGTTTTAAAAGCCGAGTTTATTGCGCTAACAGACGACTTTGGCCACCAACGTTTAAGAGAAGGTAAATACACACCCGGACAAATAGACCGTGAGTGGACACTTGAAATAAAAGCCGATTTTAAACAATGGCTCGATGAACACAAAGATAAACTACCGATGAGCCGGGAAGAACTTGACAAATACATGAAAGATAAAAACTGGTAGTTGGGATAGCCAATCAGCATGCAGATGATAAATTTATTACAGCCTTTACCGTTAACACTTAAGCACGAACAACTCAACATTTATAAAAAATATTATCATGACTCCTTCACAAAAAGTTTTGCATAAATGGGGTTTAACAGAACCCGAAACAATAGAAAATATATCGCCACTACAAGAAGGGAATGAAGACAATAACCGCCGCTCATTTCTAAAGAAGGCCACACTTGGCGGCATTACACTGGGCGGTGCTTTCCTGTTCGCGCCAATTGAAGACGTGGTTGCCAGAAGCACTTCGGGAGTGAAAAGATTTTCGAGTCCGTCTGATTTGAAAATAACCGACATGCGTTATTGCGTGGTACAGAATGTTGGCCGCACGCCTATTATCCGCATCGATACCAACCAGGGCATTTACGGGCTTGGCGAGGTGCGTGACGGTGCAGATGAGCGCTACGCATTAATGTTGAAAAGCCGTATACTCGGCCAGAACCCCTGCAATGTTGAAATGCTCTTTAAAACAATCAAACAATTTGGCGGGCAAAGCCGGCAGGGCGGCGGTGTATGCGCCGTTGAAATGGCGCTATGGGATCTCTGTGGCAAAGCATATAATGTGCCTGCATGGCAATTGCTCGGTGGCAGGTACCGCGATAAAGTAAGGCTCTATGCCGACACACCTGAGGCCGATACTTTCGACGAATTCAAGGCCCGCATTAAACACCGGCTCGAAGTACAGGGTATGACATGGTTAAAGATGGATATTTCCATCGGTGAAATAAAAAAGATTCCCGGCGCATTGGTCAATGCAGATTTCTGGGGCGAAGGGCTGGCTCAATGGTCTGGCGGCTACGATTCTTACGCCAATACCAAGCATCCTTTCACAGGAATTCAAATAACAGAAAAAGGGCTTGATGCGATGGCTAAGATCATCAGCGATGTGCGTGATGTGGTGGGTTATAACATCCCGCTTTCTTCCGACCACTACGGCCACTTCGATCTCAACAATGCCATTCGTTTTGGTAAGGCCGTTGACAAATACCGGCTTGCCTGGCTCGAAGACATGGTGCCATGGGAGTTTACCGACCAGCTGAAAACAATTTCTGATGCGCTTGATACGCCCCTGCTTACGGGCGAAGACATTTACCTTTTGCAAACGTTTAAACCAATGATCGACCAACATGCTGTTGACATCATACATCCCGATCTTGCAACGTCGGGTGGGTTGCTCGAGACAAAACGTATCGGCGATTATGCGGAAGAAAAAGGTGTAGCGATGGCGATGCATTTTGCAGGTACGCCGGTTTCATTTATGGCCAATGTACATTGCGCAGCAGCAACGCAAAACTTCCTTGCGCTCGAGCACCATTCCCTTGATAGCGAATGGTGGCCAAACCTTGTCCGCACCACCGATGGCCGCAAGTTGTTCGAAAAAGGTTTTGCCCAGGTGCCGCTTACTGCGCCGGGACTTGGTATAGAACTCAACGATGATGAAGTAAAGAAGCACCTGATCGATAGCGACAAATCATACTTTGCGCCAACTCCCCAGTGGGATGATAAGCGTGCACATGACAGGTTGTGGAGTTAGAAGATTTATTAACCGGGCTTCAGTTCTTTGTGCATCTGCTGTTGCGTCGCACTCTTGTGCGTTGGCAGCTACCGGCAGCAGCATTCACCAATCAAAAATTGCTTTTCACTGTGGCTAAAAATATTTTCCTTCTATTCTTTTTCATCAGTTTCGCGGCCCACAGCCAGCATGCAGACAGGCTAAAGCTAGCGGATGAAATGGAGAATTCCCTACGCAACGAGTTGCTAAGGCCCTGGTATCCGCGAAGCATCGACACGATATATGGCGGCTTTGTCAGCGCGTTCAATTTCGATTTCAGTCTTGCAGACAACCAGGACAAAATGATCGTGACACAGGCAAGGCACGTTTGGACATGTTCGAAAGCTGCGGAAACTTATCCCGCTTCCACTTACTTCAAAGAAGCTGCGCAGCATGGTTTCCTTTTTTTAAAAGAGGTGATGTGGGACAAAACCTACGGCGGATTTTATTCACTTACCGACAGGGCAGGCAATGTAAAGAGTACGATGAAAGAAGCTTACGGCAATGCTTTTGGCATTTATGCATTGGCCGCATATTATCATGAGAGCGGAGACACGGTTGCACTCGGCCTGGCGAAGCAGGCATTTCACTGGCTCGACGGGCACGCGCATGACACCCAATACAAAGGATATTTTCAACACCTGAACAGGGATGGGTCCGTGATTATAAGGGATGCGTCTGTCCCATCTACTTCTGATCTTGGTTACAAAGACCAGAACAGTTCTATTCATTTGCTCGAAGCATTCACCGAACTATATAACGTGTGGAAAGATGATCTCCTGCGCAGTCGTTTGCAGGAAATGCTTTTGCTTGTTCGCGATGTGATGATGACGAAACAGGGCTACCTGCAATTGTTTTTTCATACAGATTGGTCGCATGTTTCTTTTAGGGATTCAAATGAAGCATCGGTACTGCAACACCGTTATCTCGATCATGTTTCTTTTGGTCACGATGTGGAGACGGCATACCTAATGCTCGAAGCGTCGCATGCGCTTGGACTGCAAAATGATACAGCAACCATGCGCATTGGAAAACTTGCGGTCGATCATGCATTAAAAAACGGGTGGGATGATAAAGCCGGTGGTTTTTATGATGAAGGATATTATTTCAGGAACAGGACAGGTATCACCATCATACGCGATTCAAAGAACTGGTGGGCACAGGCAGAAGGCCTGAATACTTTATTGCTGATGGCGGATGCTTATCCCAACGATAAGAACAACTACTACCAAAAATTTTTACTGCTCTGGAGCTATGTAAATACTTATCTCGTCGACCACGTACACGGCGATTGGTATGAAGGCGGTCTCGATAAAGAACCGGAAAAAGCTACCGCGCAAAAGGGCCATATCTGGAAAGCAACCTATCACAATTTCAGGAGCCTTAGTAATTGTGTAAAGCGACTGCGGGGATCGGAGTAAAGGGCAGTTTCTAAATTATAATAGTGCTGTTATTGTTTACCTCGCGAAAATATTTTGTAGTGGCTCTTTACAACAACTTGCTTGTTAACATTTACCAGTAGAATTTTTTTAAATTTGATTCAACCAAAACCACCGTTCATGCAAAAGTTAGTCTTTTACTGCATACTTTTTACCGTAGGCTTAAGTAGTTGCAACACTCAACAGGATAATCAAAATCCAAATTCCGATAGCAGCGCTTATACAATGTATTATAATGGCGATATATTAACCATGGAAGGAGATAGTGCGGCTTATGTAGAGGCCATTCTTGTAAAGGACGGGAAAATTGCTTTTGCCGGAAGCAAAGAGGAAGCGATGAAACGGGCAGGCGAAAATCATGTGATGGTTGATCTTGAAGATAAAACTTTGGTACCCGGATTTATAGATGCCCATGGACATGCTTCGCTTGCAGGGCTACAGGCAGTTGCTGCAAATCTCTTGCCTGCTCCTGATGGGCCTGTCAGTAGTATTGCTGATGTCATCTCTGCCATGAAAGAATGGGAGAAAAATAACCAGGCAATAATAGACAAATATCAAATCATCATTGGCTTTGGATATGATGATGCACAGTTGAAAGAAAAACTTCCGCCAACTGCAGATGATCTTGATAAAATCTCCACAACTCTTCCGGTAATTGTTATTCACCAGTCAGGCCACCTCGCTGTTGTAAATCATAAAGTGCTTGAATTGGTTGGATATACCAAAGGCGTAAAGGATCCACCGGGAGGTGTCATCCGCAGAAAAAAAGGAACTGACGAGCCAAATGGGGTGCTGGAAGAAATGGCCTCCATAATACCCATTGCAAAATTTTATGCAACACTTGACACTGTTGCCAATATAGGGTTAGCGAAAGCGGGTATTGATGCCTACCTGAAATTCGGTTTTACTACTATCCAGGAAGGCAGAGCTGCCGCAGCAACAGTTGACACGTGGAAACTGCTTGCAAGCAGGAATGAAATACCTGTTGATTTAGCTGCATACCCAGACCTGGTTTCTCAAATGGATTATATGCACACAGTTGGAACGCAAAAAAATTATACCAATCATTTCCGGGTAGCGGGTGTGAAGTTATCTCTTGATGGTTCAGTACAGGGAAAAACAGCATGGCTTACTCAACCTTATTTGGTTCCGCCACCAGGTCAACCCCGTTCTTATAAAGGTTATCCTGCTATCGAAAGCGACAAAGCTGTTGATGCTTTAGTAGATTCAGCTTTTGCCAATAACTGGCAGCTGATTACGCATTGTAATGGCGATGCTGCGGCTGACCAGTTTATTGGTGCCGTAAGACAGGCGGCAAACCTTTACGGGAACAATGACAGAAGATCAGTCATGATTCACGCACAGGCAATCAGGTATGACCAGCTTGATTCCATGAAAGCGCTTGGTATTATTCCATCGTTCTTTTCAATGCATACCTATTATTGGGGAGATTGGCATCGCGATGAAACACTTGGTAAAGAGCGGGCATATAAAATTTCTCCGACTGCAACTGCTTTAAATAAAAATATGCTATTTACGGAGCACCACGATGCACCGGTTGCGTTACCCAGCAGTATCATGATCCTATATACAACCGTTAACCGCGCAAGCAGATCCGGGGATATTATCGGGTCCAATGAAAGAGTTAGCCCTTACGTGGCGTTGGAAAGTATCACTAAATGGGCTGCCTATCAATATTTCGAAGAAAACACTAAAGGAACGCTAACAGCAGGAAAGCTTGCAGATATGGTTGTTCTTGACAAAAATCCTTTAAAGATTGAACCGGGTGCTATTAAGGATATACAAATACTGGAAACGATTAAGGAAGGAAAAACTGTTTATAAAAAATGAGTTATAAGAATGCTTTTACCGGTTGGTTGCCAGGCATTGATTTTTTACCGCGGTTTTACCCGCCGGGTTTCCCTTATCTCCCTTATCGCGTTGCAGATGGCGGGGAAACCCGGCGAATAGAATTTAATTTCTTGTAAGAGCAACTATTTCTTTTTGCGGGCTTCCATATCAATCTCAATAAGTTGGCCTACGAGGGCTAACCCTTTTACCTCAAGCCAGGTGCCTGTCGGAAATTGTTTTGTATAAATGCTGTTGCGATAGCCGGATGCCTTTATGAAATCGGCCATGTTGGTTGTGTAAATGTTTTCGGCATATACATCATCAAAAGTGCAACCATAATGTTGTAAGATTTTTTCGAGATCACTGTAACAGTTTTTCATCTGTTGCTCCATGCTGCCGGCCCCTACAATAATCCCTGAGTCATTCATGCTAACCGCACCGGAGATGATTATCTCATCGCCCATTCTTACGGCATGTGAATAACCATATTCTTTTTCGAGTTTTGGGCGCAGGTTAAAATATTCCGGCGTATCAACCTGTGTTACTGCGGCTGTATTTTCTGCCGGGGCTTTTGAGCTATCATTGCTGTTACAGCCTGCAAGAAGGGAAAACCCGGCTAAAATACCGGAAGCAATAAGTACAATCTTTGTCATTTGTTTTTTTGTTTTGGTGAGCGGATTCTATGATGCTGCTTAAATATACGGATGTTTTGCTTGTGGTTAAAGTAGCCTTTGCTTCACCAACTCAAATTTCAATTAATGATTAAAACAGCGTTTTTAATCATCAAAACATATGGTGGGTACGATCGTGGAATGTAAATTAAGCCAATTCTTTTTTTAGCAAAGGTTTTCAGCTACTCATTGCGACGGTGTACAAGTGTGCGACGCAACAGAGGCCGCTGTTTATTCCTCAGCCGGGTCCATAAAAAAGTAACCCCACATTGCAGCGGGGTTACTTTACAAAAGGAGGAAGAATAAACTAAAATATTTTGAACCTTTCGAAGCAGGCCTGCTCGAGCATTTCCCGGTCATCGGGATGAGCGATGCCGATGAGTGCCTTTGCACGCTGGCGCAGATTTTTTCCAAAGAGGTATGCGATACCATATTCGGTTACCACATAATGCACATGCGCGCGGGTGGTTACTACGTCGGCACCGAGTTTTAGTGTTGGCGCAATTCGTGAAATGCCTTTGGCAGTGCGCGAAGGAATCGCGATGATCGGTTTTCCGCCTTCGCTAAGTGATGCGCCGCGGATGAAGTCCATTTGCCCGCCAACGCCTGAGTATTGCATGGTTCCGATCGTATCGGCGCAAACCTGGCCGGTAATATCAATTTCAATCGCGCTGTTGATAGCGATCATTTTCGGGTTGCGGCGAATAACATGGGGATCGTTTACATAATCTATATCCAGAAAAGCAAATGATGGATTGTCGTTTAAATATTGGTAAAGTTTCTGACTGCCTAATGCAAACGAAGAAACGGTTTTGTTGGGGTGAATTTTCTTAAGCCGGTTGTTGATTACATCTTTTTCAACGAGATCGATGATGCCATCGGAGCACATCTCAGTATGTACGCCAAGATTTTTATGATTGGTTAGGCATTTAAGCACCGCATCGGGAATGGCGCCAATGCCCATTTGCAGGGTGCAGCCATCATCGATAAGTGAGGCTACGTTTTCGCCGATCTTAACCGTGTCGGCGGTGAATTTCTCGCCATAGTCGGTCGTATGCAAAGGCGCATCATGATAAACCATAGCATCAAAGCGGCTGCTGTGTATAAGGCTGTCGCCATGTGTGCGTGGCGCATTGGGGTTTACCAATGCAATAATTTTTTTAGTGCAGTTAACCGCGCTTCTGGCTATGTCGACCGACACACCCAGTGAACAGTAGCCATGCTGGTCGGGTGGCGAAACGGTTACGAGTGCCACATCGAGCGGAAGAATATTGCGTTTGAACAGGTCGGGTATTTCGCTGAGGAAAGTCGGGATATAATCTGCATAGCCATCTCTTACCGAAGCACGGATAGAATCGGATACAAACAATGAGTTTACAATAAAGCTATCCTTGTATTGGGGTTGATTGATATATATATCACCATAAACGGTAATAAAAACTGCCTCAACATCTCTTAACCGCGGCGCTTCTTCTGCAAGGTGTTTCAATAAATAAGTAGGGGTATGCGCACTGCCGTGTATAAAAATGCGGTTACCGGATTCAATAATCGATAACGCCTCTGACGGACTTACGTACTTTACGGGTGTGTACATATTGAATTTTTATGCAAAGATTGTGTCACAGTTCATCATCTATTATGATATAAGTCATGCGGGTTTATGCGTATTGTCATGCCCAGGCTTTCCTTAATAGCCTTAGCCAGTTGCCATGCATCATATTTTCAATATCGACTTGTTTATAACCCCGCTTCTGTAATAACCCGGGTATATGCTGCAGGTCGGCGATGGTGTCAATATCATACGGGCTTTGTTCCAACCCGTAGCCGCCGTCGAGGTCGGTACCGATGCCTACGTGCAGTGCGTTGCCTGCAAGCTGGCAAATATGATCAACATGATCCAGTAATTTTTCCAGGCTACAGCCCATCGCTTTTGGTTCCGAAACACCCCGCTGCCAGCCCGGAACAATCATCCATGCGTCGAAGGCCGCACCAATCACCGCATCGCGCTGTATGAGTGTTTTGATCATGTCATCGCTGAACTGCCGGTTGTGATCTACCAATGCACGGCAATTATTGTGGCTCGCCCAAACGGGGCCGTTGAAAATATCCATCGCATCCCACCAGGCATCGTCACATAAATGTGTTGCGTCCAGAATCATGTGCAGCGAATCCATTTCTTTTATCAATGCTTTACCCGCTTCATTTAAATGACCGGTGGCATCAGTGCCGTTTGCGTAACGGCCCGGGCCATAGTGCGCAGGCCCTAATGCCCGCAAGCCGTAATTGTATGCGGTATGCAGGTAATCAAGTGTTACAATGGAATCAGCCCCTTCAAGACTAAGTATATAGCCGATCGGTTTTTTATCGTTGTCATCATCATTCATCCAAAGCGCAAGATGTGCTTCCAGCGCCGCAAGATCTTTGATCATTACCATTTCGCCTTCCGCTTCCATGGCTTTGTACCAGGCAAGCTGGCCCTGCGTTTGTGCCCATGCCTGTTGGGGTGAATGCCAGCCGGGAAGCGGGTTTTCAGGAGCAACAAATCTTGCGATCTGTGTGGCCACTACCAAACCCACTTTGCCTTTGCGCAGTTCAGGAAACGCAACGGTGCCCTTTGCCCGGTCGCGTTTATCGGCCATCCCTTTTTCCCTTTCGCGTATCTCATAAACTGTTTTGCGCAGGTCGCGGTTCCATTCCATTGCATTCATGCTAAGGTCCAAATGTGCGTCTATCGTAAACATTCTGCTGATTTTGAGTTTTTGTAATTGCTGTATTTATGATTTACGTTGTATAAAATCTTTTGTGAGCCTGGCTTTTGAACAAACATTAAACATTCGTTGCGTCGCACGCTTGTACGTTCCGAACGCTATTCGTCAGAAAAGGGCCATGAAAAAACACTACTCCGATGTTTGACATCAACGGTTACACGGTAATTTTCCGGTCCCTCGAAACAACCTTCCATGTTCCCACAGCTTTGTGATCTTTGATTACAACGGCGCTGTCATACAGGGCCACTGTCGGGCATATATGCACCGGCACGCCGTATAATACATCGCCAACTTTGTATTGGCTGCTGTCTGGCACTTCCAATACAAGGTGCTCTTCGCTTTGACCGACAGGAGTTGCTTCCGGCGCGTTCAAAAAATGGACCCGGGGAAAGGGATTTTCAGCCGCCACTGCCTTATGCCCGAGGTCTGTGGTTACATGCGTTGCATCAACAATGGAGATTACTCTTGTTACCACGAGTGCCGCATAATCAAATGGTTCATCCGGCGTCTGGTGTTTATAACCCCAGTCCCAGAAAACAAATGTGCCCGGGCTGCATTCCATATTCAGCCGCTTTGCATGTACCGGGAACGTCGGTGAACCACCCGCTACAATGGTGAGCGCTTGTTTGGTAACGGATTCAATTGCTTCTTTTAAACTTGTTATTTCTTTGTACGCTGCATCTGCTTTTGCTTTGCGTTCTGCTGTGTCGGTATCCCTGATATGGCCGTCATAACCATGCAAGCCAATGACGCTGATATTGGGTAACCCGGCAACTTCTTTGAATAACTGTAATGCATCTGCAGCTTTTATCCCTGTTCTGTTCATGCCTGTGTTCAGGTCAATGAAAAGATCGACATGGCAGTTATTTTCCACTGCGAGTTTTGACAAATACGCGGCCGTTTCACTGGTATCAAATACACAGGAAAACTTTGTTTGAGGGTATGTTTTGATCAATTGGATAAGGCGTTGCGCTTTAGGCCCGACAGGTTGGTAAGCCAGCAATACATCTTTTGCGCTAATCAGTGCAAGCATTTCTGCCTCAGCGATCGTGGCGCACTTGAACCGGTCGATGCCTGCATCCAGCATTAACTGGCATACTTCAGATATCTTGTTGGTCTTTACATGCGGCCTTACCCTTGCCGGATCGTTGCCGACCATTTGGAGCAGGAGGCTGATGTTTTCTTTGGCTCTTTCTTTATAAACAACCAGTGCAGGCGAGTCGATCGTGTTGATGTTTTCTATTCCGTACCAATTCATATTGTATAGTTGTGCTTGTATTTGATGAATGTTTTGTTGCGGCACAAGTGAGTGACACAACAGCAGCTGAATGCAGCGATGAAGCCGGTAACAAAAATCTATTCCAGTTCAAACAGCGCTTCAATCTCGACGGGAATATTTTGCGGCAAGGAACCCATGCCCACAGCGCTTCTTACCCCCACGCCATTTTCTTCGCCCCACACTTTGGCAAACAGTTCGCTGCAGCCATTGATCACATAGGGATGTTTGCCAAAATTGCTTTCGCAGTTAACCATGCCAAGGACCTTGATCACCCGTTTTACTTTATTCAATGATCCAAGCCCGTTGCGCAAGGTGGAAAGGATAGCGAGCCCGGTTTGCTGTGCGGCAGCTTTGGCTTCGTCTTCATTCATATCGATGCCGACGCGGCCGGTGATAAGGGTATTATCGGGCAGGTAAGGTCCATGGCCTGATACATAACAATGGTTGCCATCGATCAATAATGGTTTGTAAACGCCTTTAGGTGACGGGGCAGGTGGCAGTTGTAATCCCAGTTTTGAAAAATTCTCTTCAGGTGTCATAATATATATATTAGTGCTTATACAAAAAGATTCAATATAAAAATAATAATGATGCCAGTGACCGAAACAACCGTTTCCATAAGGCTCCATGTTTTTAGTGTTTGCTTTATGCTCATATTGTAGTATTCTTTAAACAGCCAGAATCCACCATCATTCACATGCGAAAACATGAGGCTGCCTGCGCCTGTTGCCAATACCATCAATGAAGGGTTAACGCCCGATGTTGCCACTATCGGCGCAATGATGCCTGCGGCGGTTAAACCCGCAACTGTTGCCGAACCAATGCAGACCCTGATGATCGCGGCAATGAGCCAGGCGGCGAGTAAGGGGTGAATATTCATGTGATGGAGCATGTCTGCGATCTGCCCGCTGATGCCTGCATCGGTGAGTATTTGCTTTAACCCACCGGCACCACCTACGATCAAAAGAATCATAGAAATATCTTTTACGGCATCTGCGAGAGACGACATAAGGCTACTCATTGATTTCTTTTGTTTCAATCCAAGCGCATACAAGGCATATAGCAATGTAATGACCATGGCATTCACAGGGTCACCGAGGCCATTGATGACCCTGGTAAAGCTGTTCGGCTCTTTAACAATAAGCGTGGTAACAGTATGGAAAGCGATCAGGAAAACCGGCATAAAGGCAGCGGAAATACTGGTGAAAAGCGATGGCAGCTGATCGTCAGGTATTTGCCCGGTGTTGAAAATTTCTATGGGTTTGTTCTTGTACTTTTTTAGTGTAAGTGCAAACAGCGGACCGGCAATAATGATCACGGGGATACTCACGATAAGGCCGAGAATCAACGTCATCCCAAGGTCTGCGTGGTATTGCCCGATAAGCGCTACAGGTGAGGGGTGCGGCGGCAAATAGCCGTGTGTAACCGACAATGCCGCCATCATGGGCAACCCGATATAAACTGCCGGAATATCGAAACGGTTTGATACGGCATAAATAAGCGGGAACATCAATACAAAACCAACATTGTAAAAGAGGGGAATGCCAACGATAAAAGCTGTCAGCACCAGGGCCCATACAAGGTACTTGCGACCAAAAGCATCCATGAGTACGTTGGATATTTTTTGTGCTGCACCACTGTCGGCAACAAGCTTGCCCAGCATGGCACCCAGTGCCAGTATAATAACGATAGAGCCCAGCAGGTCGCCGATACCTTTTTGTAAAGATGCTGTAACAGCGGCAACATCCATTCCGTTAAAGAGGCCGATGAGAATGGAAACGATCACGAAGGAAAGAAAAGCATTCAGTTTTGCCCAGGTAATGAGTAATACAAGCAATAGTATGCCGAGCAATAAAACAATGAATGACATGGCGACCGGTTGTTGTTTGGGAAAGTGGGAATTAAATGTATTGCATAATGTTTAAAATCGCGTTTAATCAGCTAAAATAATCGTTGTTCGTTATTGACTAAAGACAAATCGCTGCTCAAACGTTTGATCAAAAAAGAACAGGCGCTGAAGCGTGCGATGCCATGAAAAATCAAAGCGGATGAAAAAAATATCTCCTATTCTTTGATGATAATGATAATGCCTTTGTTTTTTTCAACAGGAATGTTTTCGCCGGTCTTAAATGTCGCACTGGTTTGAAATCCTTTGATTTCGGGTGCAACAATATGCGCTTTTGACGAATCTATTCCAAGCTTATTCCAATCGACATTCAATTGCACAGTGCTGTTGCCATCTGCCCAACTCGCAATGGAGATGAGTGCTGCCTTATCCTTTTTATAAACCGTTGCCAGCACTTTTTCATTGCCTGTTTTTACCGGGCAGTTACTGCTCCAGTAGCCGATCATTTCAGTACCCTGCATTCCGAAGTTATCCCATGTTTTCCAAAGCGCCCGTGGGTCGGCATTTTCGCTCCATGGCATGCGGCTCGTCATGCCGTAGACCATACCACGCCATGGGTTGCCGCCGCCTTCCAGCATTTCGCCCATAAGTCCGAAGGGTATGCCGCTGACTTCTGTGAGGAAGAAATCGGGTTTGTTATTTTCATAGTCGAAGTATTCGCCGAACCACAAGCGGTTGAGGTAGGGAAAATGCTCCATGTATAAATTGGCACTGTTGTTAAAGCCATCGTTTTTGTTGTATTGGTTGGCCGAGTGCAGGTCGATAATACCGGGGTGGCCATCCTGCGTAAGTACGCGCTTGATGCGTTTCATGGTAACGCGGTCGAAGGCAACATCATCGAGATAGATGCCGTCGACTCCGACGTTTTGTGTAAGCCAGTTCATGCCTTCCACATAATAGTTGTGCCAGCGGCTCATGCCACTGTTAACGATCGCTGCGTCTTTTATTTCCGGGACGAACCATGCTGCAATATAATCGTCCTCCACATGCTCCTGCAACCAGCTAAAGCCGCCACCTTTTCCGGGTGAATAGATTTCGTGGCCGAGGCTGCGCATGGGGAATGTTTCATAAGCCCTGTTGGATAACTCCCGAACAGTATTATAGATTTTTACTTTCAGCCCGAGCTGGTGAGCGGAATCGATATAAGCCTTCATCTTTTTATATTCAATAAAGGGATAGTTGATCCACGGATTTATCGGCGTTGCGTGGTGAATATTTACCACAGTTGCGCCTTTTGACTTAATGCTGTCGAGGTTGTCGTATTTGTGATAAAAGCGGGTGGCCCATTGAAAATCGGTATTGATGGTATGGAACGGCGTTATGAGCAGCGTGAAATTATAATATAGCACATCATCTTTTTTCATGTTGCGTTCACCGCTGTAATTATTGGCCAGTATGCTATTGTCTTTTTGTATAACGCTGATGCCGCCTTTGTTGGCGTTGCCCCAGGATGTTGGCAAAAGCAGTGGTTTCTCAAGGTAGAAATTGGTATTGAGCGGCCGCGTATATTTTTCATCTCTCAACGAATATTGTAAGCCCGCATTTACGTTGCCAATCCAAGCTCCGTCCTGGTTTTTGGTCGCTACGTCCCACTTCCATTGAAAGTCGCCGGGGCGTTCTCCACCTTTTTGCCCAAGGCCCATCATATACTTTGAAGCCTCTTTGGTGAAAGGAATTTGCAAAGCAATATCGCTGAGTGAAATATTCCGGAGTGCAGTAATTTTTACCGTATAAAAAAGAAAGCCATCGAACTCAAGCGATGCATTGATGTTCATCTGTAATGCATCGTTACCATTATTGGCGATCCATTGAACAGTGCCCGGCGTTTGCATAGTAAACTGCAGGCCGCTGTTATTCCACTGCAGTTCCTTGCCGTCGGCTTTGTTGATCGCAACAATACGAAAAGGCGCGGTAAGAATATTGTTGGGCGCCGTTTTAAAGTCGGTCATTTCTTCTGTAAAGAAGGTTTGTATTTGTTGAGGGAGCCCATCATTCCCCAGCGCTATTTTTCTGCCGAGCAGGTTGATGGTATTACCCTGCACCTGCAATGGCGTATATGGCGCGATAACTGTATTGTCCTGCGCCAGCGTAGAGTTGAGCCATTTCAACCTTGTTTGTTTCCATGGTTCGCTGATGCCCCCATCGGTAAGCAGTTTGTTGTTTACTGTGATTGAAACAGCAATGGTGGTTGGTGCAGCATTTTTTGTGGTGATGGTTGCGGTTCCTTTATAAATACCGGCGCTGATATTTTGCGGAACATCGATGCCGCACCACAATGCCTGCACCTTATTCTTCTTAACATCAACTGTCCTGGTGAAAGAAGCCCCTTTATAATCAACCCCTGATGTGTTGATGCAGGAAATATTTTTCGCAGCAATTATATTGCCTTTCCCATCTTTCAAATCGCTGAACTTAACCGTAAGATCTTCGAGATGTTCCAAGGCAAACACACCTAACTGGTATGTATAAAACTCTCCCTTTGACGCTTCGCCGCCAAAGGAAGATTGCAACCCATTTTGTATCCAGCGGTAGGGCAGCTGATCAGTCATTTTAATCACATTCATCCTGTCTTCCGGAAATACAAGATAATCGTTATGCCCGCTTTTGCTGATCAGCGATGCCGTTTCCTGGACGGTTGCAACAACTTCCATCGGGTAAAAGCTGTTAAAGCTGTCGATGGCCTGTATTTCTTTTACTGTCGTGTTAATGCTGCTGTTACTTTTTATGTTTTGAGACCAGGTTTCAGATGCGTTGTTCTCAGGGGCGAGATAGGTGCCCCGCGGGTAATTCGACCTGCCTTCGTTTTTTGATGGCATATAATAAACATAATAGTCGCCTTTGCCCGATATTGGCTCAAACCACAGCTCTGCGCTTTCATTGTTTATTGTCCCTGTCTTAACGTTCTGTATTTTTTGCTGCGTTTTTGCATCCTCAACAATAATGCGTTTATCCCATGGATCCACATCGCGCCTGCGCCATGCAATCATTGTTTTTGCAACATTCCCGGTTCCGTTAAATGTGATCACTGCACGGTGATTACCCAATGAATCGGTATCCCATTTTTCATTCGCGATAGTATATTTTATTTGAGCAAAAGCACAAGTTGACAGGATAACATAAACTGTGAGCGCAAGAAACTTCTTCATCCGGTAAATTTTAAATCAGCAATAAAGCTAATGTAATGCAAATGCCGCGTTGTGAGCAAACGATTGATTTGAAATAATTGTGTACCCGGCTGCAGTAAAACCAAGGGACTGCGGTTGCGTCGCACACTTGTACGCCAGAATACAAATCAGAAAGACGGTAGCCCGGGTAATATATCGTGGCGGGGATCGCTTTCAGTCTTTTCCGTCTTTGCTGCATTCCGCACCAGCTGTACAAGCGTGCGATGCGGGGTAAGGCGGCACTGTCGGGCCAGAACTGGTGCCACTAAGCTCAACAGCCGACTACCAAAATTAATACAGTAAAATATCTCTTATGAAATTATGGTACTCGGGAAAAGATGGCAGGTTGTTGTGCCCGCCTCCCTTTATGCGGATGAGTGTGATTTTATTCGGGTTTAACTGTTGCAGTTTTTCACTGTGGCTAAGCGGTATCAGCCGGTCTCTTGTGCCATGAATAATATACGTATGGCAATTTACTTTCGTGATCCATCTGTCGGTGCGTAACTGGTAACGAAGCAGCCAGCGGTGTGGCAAAATAGGGGCGTAGCGTTCAGCTACCTTCCTGAAACTGTAGTACGGTGAATCGATGATAAGATAACGTGGCGTATTGTCGGCGGCAACCTTTGTCGCAAAACCACTGCCCATGCTGCGGCCATAAACGATAATGTGATTCTCGTGGTATTGCACGGAAAGCGTGTCGTAAACGAATTGCATATCGTTCAACATTTCTTTTTCACTGCGTTTACCGGTGCTTTTGCCAAAGCCGCGGTAGTCTACCAAAACCACATCGTAATTGTAGCGGTAAAAATCTCTTGCATACTTGGCCCAGCCTTTTATGCTGCGGGTGTTGCCATGAAAATAGAGTATAAGGCCGTTTGGTTTTTTGCAGTAAAAATGAAGGCCATTTATTCGCACGCCCTGTTCAATATCGAAGAAAAGTTCTTTAAAAGGAATATCATATTTGTATTGAAAATCCTGTGCGAGTTTTTCGGGTTTAAAAATGAAACGCTCCTGTATAAAATATACCAGCAGCATCAGCAACACATAACCAATGCCTGCATAAAGCCAGCCCCTGCTAATGTCCAAGAGAAAATAGAGTAACATGTTTGTAAGCTTGCTGAAAATTACAGTATAAGTTTCAGAACTGAACAGCAGAACTAAAATCGGCGAAAACCTGTGCGATTTACTTTACGCCCTTACATTTGCAGAAAATAAACATCATGGCAGAGCAACAACCACAGAATAACCAGTTAAACATCGAGATTACAGAAGAAGTGGCAGAAGGAAGTTATGCAAATCTCGCTATCATCACGCACAGCCATGCCGAATTTGTGGTTGATTTTGTAAACGTAATGCCCGGCACTCCCAAGAGCAAAGTAAAATCAAGAATCATTTTTACGCCTATGCATGCAAAGCGTTTTATGCGTGCCCTGGTAGAAAACATAGAGCGCTATGAAGCAGCTAACGGCAAGATCCAGGACCTGGAACAAATAGAATTGCCGCTCAATTTTGGAGGCCCGACTGCACAGGCCTGATCGCAAGGGCCATCAATTCCGGAATATATTTATAGTTATATTGGGCATTAAAATTCAAACCTTCTTTTCATGTTCAGAAAATTATTACTACCGGTTGCTTTTTCCTTTATTGCCAGTTTGGTATTTGCACAGGATGATCAAAATAAATTTGACGCATCAAGGTATTGGGCGGTTGGTATTCAAATGTGGACCTTTAATACCTCCACTTTTTACACTGCTTTGAAAAAGGCCGACAGCTGCAATATCAAATATATCGAAGCATATCCCGGACAGGTTTTAAAAGATGGATCACCCTCCGTATTTGGTCCTTCCATGACGCCCGACGAAAGAAAAGAACTGAAGGAATATTTAAAGAAAAAGCATTTTATCATCACGTCACTCGGCGTTATTGTCGCCAATTCGGTAAACGAATGGAAATCGTACTTTGATTTCGCTGCCGACATGGGCATTCATGTAATGGTGGCTGAACCCGATAAAAGCCAGCTTTCCGATGTAAACAGGCTCGCAGGAACCTATAATATAAAAGTGGCCCTCCACGATCATCCTTTCCCGGCACCGTACTGGCATCCCGATTCTGCAATGGCTGCCATAAAGAACCGCTCCAATATTGGTATTTGCGCCGATATCGGCCACTGGGCCCGCAATGGCCTGAACGTGGTTGACTGTCTTAAAAAATGCAAAGACAAAATGTTTGAATTGCATTTTAAAGATGTGAAAGAATTCGCCCGTGCACAGGCGCCTGATGTATTGCTCGGCGAAGGCGTTTGCGATATTCCCTCGGTGCTTGCTGAATTAAAGCGCCAGAATTTTGTTGGCCTTTTTGTCATCGAGTATGAAGAGAATCCCGACAATAATGTAAAAGATATAAAGCAGTATGTGAAGTATTATAACGACCAGTTAAAGAAACTGAAGTAAGTAAAGCTTCTGTAATGCCGGTTGTGGCATCCAATGGCATTAACTCTGTGCGATGGTGCCGGCTTATCCGCCATCGCACACTCTCCGGGGTACTTTATTCATCAGTTCGCGTATTACCTAAGAAGATCATAAAAGGCTGCCCTGCGCTAAATTTGCAGGGCAGCCTTTTTTTGCAGGACCTGTTAAAGAAATATCCATAAATATTTGGCATAGTTATTCATGTAGCAATGGATAAAGCACCTGTATGAATAATACCTCTTCCGGAGAAACACCTGAAGTTATTGCCATTGTGGAAAGAAATGTCAATGCCCTTTTAAACAGGAAAAAAGAAGACCGTAAAAAGCGGAATATAACGGAGAAGCTCGTTGACGGGGTTACGGCTTTTGCTGCAAGCATGCTGTCGGTTTTGGTGCATACAATTTTGTTTGGCGTGTGGACAGTGTGGAACCTGGGTATGCTTAATCTGAAACCGTTTGACCCCAGCTTTATTATACTGGCAACTTTTGCCGGAGTAGAGGCAATATTTCTAACAACGTTTGTACTGATCGGCCAGAAACACATGAATGCACAGGCTGAAAAATGGGCTGAACTGGATCTGCAGGTGAGCTTACTTACAGAACACGAACTTACCCGCGTGTTAACCCTTGTAACTAAAATAGCCAGGGCCGTGAATGTTGACGTGGACGAAGACAGGGAGATCGAGGAATTGTCAAAAGATATTCATCCCGATAATGTGCTCGACACGATTGAAAAAGCTTCGCAGTAATTGGCGTTGATGGATGGTATTTAAGCGGAGCGGCTTTTGTTCGCCGGGTAACGGACCGGAAGCACCAGAGTGCGGTGCCGGATATACCGGCACTATTACATGGAAGTGACGATGTCATGAAATACAAGAGTCCCTCCCCAAAAAAATCTTTTTCTATAGTTTTTCGAGCATATCAACCACGCCTTCGCGTTTGAGGATAAGGTAGCCAAGCCGGTCGTTGCTTACGCCTGTTTTTAACTGGTAGCTGAAGATCAACTGGTCGTCTTTTACTTCGGTTTCGAAATACCGGAATTGTATGTTGGGGTATTGGCGCAGCGTATCACCGATCTCGTACAGGTGCGTGGAAAGAATGAAAAGCGTGTTCTTCATTTTGCGCAGGCCTTCAATAACAACAGTACTGCATTTCATGGCATCCTGCACGTTGGTGCCTTTAAACAATTCATCAATAAGGATGAGCCATTTTTTCCCATCACTGATCTTCTCCAGCGTTTTATGAATGCGTTGCACTTCGTTAAAGAAATAGCTTTCGCCCTTTACGATATTGTCTTCTACCTGTATGTTGCTGAGTAGCCCATCGAAGAAGCTGAGCCGCATTTCTTTTGCGGGAACGGCCATGCCCAGGTGCGCCATATAAGCGGCTACGCCAACTGCTTTGATAAACGTGCTTTTGCCTGCCATATTCGCCCCGGTGAGAAAAAGAAAGTTCTGTTGAGGTGTCAGCGCCACATCATAAGCGACGGGTGTAGGCAATAACGGATGATAGAGTTCTGTCGCGGTAAGCTCAGGCCGCTCTGTATCAACAACCGTTGGAAAGCTCAATTGAAAATGGCCGATGGCAAGTGCCATTCCATAAAAAGCGTCAAGCCGGCAGTAAAGTTCAATAAGATCCATGCACTGGCTTTTAAAATTATGCCGCAGAAAATGGCCCTCGCTCAATACGTCGGCAGCGGGCAATTTCTTTTCTTTCTCTTTATTCAGAAGTTTTTGCAGTTGCGGTCTTTTAAGCAACTGGTCGATGCGTTCGAGTATATAACTAAGTTCAGCGGGATTGTCATTGGCCCATAAAAGATCTTTGATGGCTGCAATACCCTTCACGAATTCAGCGAAATGGGTTACCGTGTAATCTATCAGGGAAAAGTCTGGACCGTTGATAAGTTTAAAGGCAATGGCATTTATAATGTTAGGCGACTCAGGTATGCTGCCAAGGGAAGTTTCGAAATAACGTTGCAGTACCATGATGGTGCCGTTGTTGATATTAACAGGCCATTGCGGCGCAACCCGTATTACACGTTTCAGTAGTTCCTGCCGGTCGTTGATCAGTTTCAGGCTTTCGAGCGGAGAATCAAAATAATATTGCAACCATGCCCTGCCGCCGACGGTACGTGTAAAATCGAGATGATGAAAAACGGAATGTGCTTCATCGTGCGTGAAAATGGAAAGGTCGTTTAGCGTGGTTTTGTCTGCATGCATAGTCTTGGTTGCCGGTTATGATTGCCTGTAAATGCTGCTATCTGTCAAATTTCAGACGGGCTCCACATTGGGATTCATCGAAGCTGCCATTTCCATAAACCATATGGCCGTTTACAAAAGTATTTGTTATTGCTGCCGGGAATATAAAGCCTTCCAACGGGCTCCACCCGCATTTAAAAAGAATGTTCTCTTTTGAAACAGTGGTTGGGCGGTGCATATCGACCAGCACAAGATCTGCATGATAACCCTCTCTTATATAACCGCGTTCCCGCACCTGGAAGCAGGTAGCAACCGCATGGCTCATTTTCTCCACTACTTTCTCAACAGATAGCTTGCCTTCTTTTACATAATGCAACATAAGCAGCAGGGAATGTTGCACAAGCGGTAGTCCCGCATGAGCTTTTTCATAAGGCTCATTTTTTTCTTCCCACGTGTGCGGCGCATGGTCAGTGGCGATTACATCAAGGCGATCATCAAGCAAAGCCTGCCAAAGGGCCGACCTGTTATTCGGTGCCTTGATTGCCGGGTTACATTTGATCTGGTTGCCAAGTCTGGCATAATCATCGCTTGTAAAATGCAGGTGGTGAACACACACTTCAGCGGTAATGCGTTTGTCTTTCAACGGAGCCATATTACCGAATAACTGCAGTTCCTTTTCGGTGCTTATGTGCAGGATGTGCAAACGGGCGTTGTGTTTTTTGGCGTATTGTATGGCTTTGAAAGAAGATTCGAAACAATTTTCTTCATTGCGGATAATGGGATGATCCGACGGTTCCAGCACGCCTTTTTCTCTTTTAAGCCGCTCGAAATTATCGCGGATGATCTTTTCATCTTCACAGTGGGTGGCAATAAGCAACTCGGCCGACGCAAATATATTCTCCAGTGCCAACGGGTTATCGACCAGCAAATTGCCTGTTGATGACCCCATAAATATTTTTACACCGCATACGTCCTGTTTCTTGTCGTTGGTTTTTTTTACTTCTTCCAGGTTGTCATTTGATGTACCCATGAAGAAGGAATAATTCGCTAAGGCGCTTTTTGAAGCAATGGCATATTTGTTCTCCAACAACTCCTGGGTAAATGCAGGAGGCACCGTGTTGGGCATTTCCATGAAACTGGTAACGCCGCCTGCGACGGCTGCTTTAGCCTCCGTGTATATGGTGGCTTTGTGGGTTAGGCCGGGTTCACGAAAATGTACCTGGTCGTCGATAGCGCCGGGCAATAAATGTAAATGAGTGGCGTCTATTTCTGTGGCTGCAAATTTGGTGTTTATACCTGCTGCAATCTTTTCGATGCGGCCGTTTTTAACGAGCACATCGCTGCGCAGTGTTTTTCCTTCGTTAACAACAGAAGCATTCTTTATAATATAGTTCATTGGAATATTTTATGGCAACACGCAAATTATACCATTTGAATTTAAAATGTATTTGAAAATGGCATAGCTGCCGAATAAAAAAACCTGCCGGGTTTTAAAACCAGGCAGGTTTATGTTAAGCTGTACTGCTGAGTGAACCTGTGATTGTACAAGTGTGCGACGCAACGAAAGCCTGGTGCTTGCATTGCTGCCGGGCCACCGTTAATCTTCATTCAATATTTCGTGGCCGAGTTTATCACGTTTTGTTTGCAAATATTTTTCGTTGTACTTGTTCGATTTTATCTCGATTGGAACCGTATCAACGATCTCCAGCCCATAACCTTTGAGGCCCGCACGTTTTTTAGGATTGTTGCTCATGAGCTTTAACTTGGTTACACCGAGGTAACGCAGCATTTGTGCGCCAACGCCATAGTCGCGTTCATCCATGCCAAAGCCGAGATGCAGGTTAGCCTCCACGGTATCCATTCCCTGTTCCTGTAATTTGTAAGCCTTTAATTTATTTAATAACCCGATGCCGCGGCCTTCCTGGTTCATGTAAAGAATTACGCCTTTACCTTCCTCTTCCACCATTTGCATGGCTTTGTGCAACTGGTCGCCGCAATCGCAACGGAAACTGCCAAGGATGTCGCCCGTAAAACAACTGCTGTGCACACGGGTAAGCACGGGCTCATCCTTTTGCCAGGTTCCTTTTATCAGCGCAAGGTGTTCAGCGCCGGTCGTTTTTTCCTTGAATGCGATAAGTTTGAAATGGCCGTATTTTGTAGGCATTTCCACGCGTACCTGCTCTTCTATGAGCGAATCTGCTTTAAGCCGGTATTCGATCAGGTCTTTGATGGAAACAATTTTAAGGTTAAACTTTTTGGCAATCTGCATCAGTTCGGGAACCCGTGCCATGCTGCCATCTTCATTCATGATCTCCACCAAAACTCCAGCCGGTTCAAAACCCGCGAGCCTGGCAAGATCGATGGTTGCTTCCGTATGGCCTGTCCTTCTCAGCACACCACCGTCCATCGCTTTCAGCGGAAAAATATGTCCGGGCCGCCCAAGGTCTTTAGGCTCCGTTGCGGGATCAATCAAAGCCATCACCGTTTTGCTCCGGTCTTTGGCGCTGATGCCGGTGGTACAGCCATGACCAAGCAGGTCAACACTTACGGTGAAAGCAGTTTCATGCAGTGCCGTATTGTTGGTCACCATCATGTCGAGTTTCAGTTCTTTTGTTCTTTCTTCGGTAATGGGGGCGCAGATCAAACCGCGTCCGTGAATGCTCATAAAGTTGATCACTTCGGGAGTGGCATTGCGGGCGGCCGTTAAAAAATCGCCTTCGTTTTCACGGTCTTCATCATCTACAACGATCACCAGTTTTCCTTGTTTTATATCTTCAATCGCACTTTCAATAGTATCAAGCATACAAATATTTTAAAAACGCAAAATTAGGGTTTCTGTCCTTAAGGCTATTACAGGTAAGGTTAAGGCATGCGTAGATAACAGATAAACAGGGCATCTTGTTTGGGCCAGGCTGCAATGCAGGCATTGGTCTTCTGTTGCGTCGCACACTTTTACTGCAGCACCCTGGTCGGCAAGACCAAAGGTTGGCAACGGTTTGGCAACTTCCGCTACCGGTGTGTGGCGCTTATTTGGTGGCGGCATTCTTTTCTATACTCAATCGCTTGCTGCCGGCTGTTCAAAATCTTAACGCTTTTACAGGTATCGGATTACGGCACAGGGCTTTTATAAATCATTCTTGCCCTTATCTTCGCTTATAAACCTGTTATATGAAAAGAGCGGTTTTCTTTTTGCTTTTACTGGCGGCAGTGCAGGCTTATGCACAAGATGCCCGGTTAAAGAAAGGCGACCTGGAAGACCTTGCAAACCGTATGACGGGAATTTTCAGTTGCCTGGGACCGGCCGGCAAAGACGGCATGGCCAATGGCGCGGTGCTTCATGTAAAACAAATATGGAACACCCAAAACAATGGCAGATGGCTGTATGCAGAGCAGGCCGAAGTGCAGCATTTGCAGGAGCCCTACCGCCAAACTGTTTATCATATTTACCAGCAAGACAATTATACCCTGGTTTGTAAAGTGTATGAATTGCGAAACCCGGGTCAATATACCGCGGCGTGGAAAGATGATAATAAACTTTACCAGCTAACCGAAGACGCTCTGACAGAAGCCCCGGGTTGCACACTCTACCTGCATAAGAACAAAGAGGGTGATTTCACCGGCGCCACAAACGGAAAAAATTGTGTCACCGCTTTTAACGGTGCCGGTTATACCACAACAGAGATATCCATTTATAAAGATAAACTTCTGAATTGGGAGAGAGGCTGGGACGCAAATGGAAAGCAAATGTGGGGAGCAGAAAAAAATGGAAATCTATTTATTAAATCAAACGACTAAACAAGGCCGCATGATCAAAAAAATACCAACAATTGTTTTTTGTTTCTCTTTGTTGTTTTCTCACTCATCTTTTCTCCAGGCCCAAACCCCGGCAAGTTATAACAGCTCAGATATTTACCTGCAACTAAAAAAGCTGAATGTGCTGGGCAGCGTGTTGTATATAGCCGCACATCCCGACGATGAGAATACAAGGCTGCTCGCCTATCTCGCAAAAGAAAAGCAATACCGCACGGGCTATATGAGCCTTACACGCGGTGATGGTGGTCAAAATCTTATCGGCGATGAGCAGGGCATTGAACTTGGCCTTATAAGAACACAGGAATTGCTCTCCGCCCGCAGGATCGATGGCGCGGAGCAGTTTTTCTCCCGCGCTTTTGACTTTGGCTTTTGTAAAACTTCCACGGAGGCCATTTCAACATGGGGGCACGATAAAATATTAAGCGATGTTGTTTGGGTCATCCGCAAATTCCAGCCCGATGTAATCATTACCCGTTTCCCGGGCGACGAAAGAGCCGGCCACGGCCATCACCAGGCATCCGAAATTTTAGCAAAAGAGGCCTTCACCGCTGCCGCCGATCCGAACATGTTCCCGGAACAATTAAAACAGGGTGTCCAGGTATGGCAGGCAAAGAGAATACTATGGAACACGTTCAACTTTGGAACAACCAATACCACCAACGATAAACAGTATAAAATAGATGTGGGCGTTTACAACAGCCTTCTTGGTAAAAGCTATGGCGAAATAGCAAGCGAAAGCCGCAGCCAGCACAAAAGCCAGGGCTTTGGCGTGCCGCGCCAGCGGGGACAGGCGTTCGAATATTTTGAACACACCGCCGGCGACAGCGTTAAGACCGACCTGATGGATGGCGTTACCACCACCTGGGACAGGATCGGCGGCGGCGCTTCCATCCAAACACAGATCAATAATATCATTAGCAGTTACAATTTTGAGCACCCGGAAAATGCTGTTGCTGCACTGGTTGATTTGTATAAACACATTCAGCAGCTTTCAACAAACAGCATTTATTGGGAAAGCAAACTGGAAGATGTAAGAAAACTTATCATCGCCTGTAGTGGTGTTTACGCAGAAGCTACCGCTGCTGCCGAATACGCCGTACAGGGCGATAGCATTAAAGTGCAGTTTTTTGTCAACAAGAGAAACAATGCCGGCATTGAATTAAAAGAGATAAAGCTTAATGGTTTCGATTCTTCTTTTACAGCGCCGCTCGGTGTTAACAAAAACCTGAACTTTACGAAAGCGATGCTCGTCAAGGGTAAACAAATCTCGCAACCTTACTGGCTGGCCAATCCCATGGACAAAGGCAGCTTTAACGTAAGCGATCAGCAGTTGATCGGCAGCGCGCAAAGTCAGCCCGAATACAGCGCCGCGTTTACATTCACTGCAGGCGATATCAGCTTTACTGTAACCCGGCCGGTGCAATACAAATTCACCGATCCTGTAAAGGGTGAATTATACGAACCGGTTGCGGTTATTCCACCGGTTATTGTTTCCGTTACGCCGGCCGTGGTAATGACCAACATTCAGCCCGGAAATGAACAAACGGCCAACATGCAGCTGCATGTACAGTATAAATCGAATGTATATGCGAAAAATGTTATCGTAACCCTGAATATTCACCAGGGAGCTACCGTTGTGTATACAAAAGACAGCATCGTTGACTTTGAGCCGGGGAAAATATTTGAAACCTCCGTTCCGGTAAAAAATGTTGTCAAAAAAAATAAAGAGAATATGCTCAGTGTAGATATCTCAACCATGAGCAACGGCGACAGCAGCGTTTATACGCAGTATCTTAAAGCCATACAGTACGATCATATTCCGCACATCAGTTATTTCTACCGCGATGAAGTAAAGCTGGTAAGCGAACCGGTAAAAGTAAAAGGCAAAACCATTGGCTATATAACCGGCGCCGGCGACAAAGTGCCGCAGGCTTTAACGCAAATGGGTTACGATGTTAAACTGCTGAACGAGGCTAATATTACCGAAGATAACCTGAAGCAGTTTGATGCGGTGATCGCCGGCGTGCGTGCCTACAATGTCAACGACTGGCTCACGGGCAAATACAATATCCTCATGCATTATGTGCATAACGGCGGTAATTATATCGTGCAGTACAATACCAGCAATTTCGTTAGCACCGTTTCATCTAAGATCGGGCCTTATCCCTTTACCATCAGCAGGACGCGGGTTACCGATGAAAATGCGGCCGTCAATATCTTATTGCCCAATACGCCTGCACTTAACACACCGAATAAGATCACTCCCAAAGATTTTGAAGGCTGGGTACAAGAACGCAGCATATACCAGGCAGAGAAACCCGATTCAAATTATATTGCGCCTTTTGGCATGCACGACGCCAAAGAAACCGAAACCAACGGAAGCCTCATTATAGCCAAATACGGCAAAGGAAACTTTGTATATACCGGGCTTGTATTTTTCAGGGAGTTGCCCGCGGCCGTACCCGGAGCCTATAAACTTTTTGCTAACCTGGTTGGGCTGCCAAAAAATAAATAAACGATGAAGGAAAAAGAAAAAGCGGGGCGGCGAAGGGTAAGCATCTGGTTCCTGGTAATACTTGGGGTAGCGATCGGTTTTATGATCAAAAATGTGGAAGCAGGCCTTGTGATCGGCCTCATCATCGGGTTGCTTGGCGGTAGTCTTGCGGGTGGTAAGCGATAGCGCAACGGGTATAAGGGAGATGAGCCGAGCGGCAGAATAGACATTTGGCATCGACTCTTGCGCGATAATGCCGGCTTATCCGGCATTGGACACTTGTACGTTCATCGCAATACGCGGCTGAATAAACAACAAACCTTTGCGCTGTTGTTGGATTGCTCAACAGCGTTCCGGACCCTGAAGGGAGTGACACAACCGCCGCTGATAAAAGATTAATAAGCTTGTAACATAATAAAACCCATCTTGCCTGGCGATGCTGCAGAAAGAACATATTCCCCTGTTTAAAAAATGGAAATACTGGTACCTGCTGGTGCTGGCAGTACTGATCGCGTTAATAATATTCTTCGATTGGTTCACTAAATATTTTTCATGAGCACAACCGACTGGATAGTATTGATCATTACACTGGCAACAATCGTTGTGTACGGACTGTATAAAAGCCGCACCACGAGAAGTATCGAAGGATATTTTCTCAGCAACCGCAGCATGCCGTGGTATCTCGTGCTGCTTAGCATTATGGGCACACAGGCAAGCGCCATTACTTTTCTGTCAGCACCGGGACAAGCCTTCACCGATGGCATGCGTTTCGTTCAATATTATTTTGGCTTACCCCTTGCCATGATCGTTATCAGCATCAGCTTTGTGCCCATTTTCAGCAAGCTAAAAGTCTTTACGGCATACGAATACCTGGAGCAGCGGTTTGACTTGAAGACAAGAACATTTACTTCATCATTGTTTTTATTGTCCAGGGGTTTTAGCACCGGCATAAGCGTTTATGCACCATCGATTATTCTTTCGTCGCTGCTTGGCTGGGATATTTTCTGGACCAATATTGTAATGGGCGGCATATTAATTATTTACACGGTGACCGGCGGCGCCAAAGCCGTGGCTTATACACAGCAATTGCAAATGGCGATCATTTTCAGCGCCATGTTTATTGCAGGGTATTATATTGTTCATAAAATGCCCGCCGGTGTAAGTTTCACGGATGCGCTTAGTGTAAGTGGGGCCAGCGGCAAGCTGAATGTGATAACCACCGGTATTGGTGACAACGGTTTTGCATGGAACGACAAATACAATATTATAAGCGGCCTCGTTGGCGGTTTTTTCCTGGCATTATCGTATTTCGGCACCGACCAAAGCCAGGTGGGACGTTACCTGACAGCGAAGAACAGCACAGAAAGCAGGCTCGGCCTGTTGATGAATGGCCTGGTGAAAGTGCCCATGCAATTTTCCATCTTATTACTGGGCGCCTTACTTTTTACCTTCTACCAGTTCAATAGCGGCCCGGTCTTTTTTAATAAGGCGGTAGATGAAAAAATTTACCAGACAGCTTACGGCGACAGTCTTAAAATGCTCGAACACCGGTTCGAAACAATGAACGTGGAACAAGGCAGGTTATCGGCTTCCTACCTCAGTGCCGTGCATACAGAAGCGGCCAACACAGCGACCGTTAAAGACAGCCTGGCCAAAGCAAACCAGGCTATAGAGGCATTGCGCAGCCAGTACAAGAGCACTTTGAAGAAAGCTGATCCTTCCATTGATACAAACGACACCAACTATATATTTCTTCGCTTTGTGGTTGATAACCTTCCGGCAGGCCTGGTGGGCTTATTAATCGCAGTAATATTTCTCGCGTCATGGGGTTCCATTGCGGCAGCGCTTAATTCGCTGGCGTCGTGCACGATTGTCGATTTTTACATCAGGTTCAGGATGCATAGCGTTAAGATCGGTGCAGAGGCGCTGGCAGAGGAAAAGAAGTACAAACTTTCAAAATGGTTTACGTTTGGCTGGGGTGTATTCTGCATTGTGGTCGCTGAGTTTTCCACCAATATGGGCAGCCTTATACAGGCAGTAAATGAATATGGCTCGCTTTTCTACGGGGTGATACTTGGCATTTTCCTCGTGGCTTTTTACCTGAAAAAAATAAATGGCAACCCGGTATTCCTTAGTGCTGTGGTAAGTGAGATCCTGGTGATAGCTTTGTACGCGTTGGACAAATCGGGGGTTATTGGCTTCAGTTTTCTCTGGCTGAACGTGGTTGGTGCAGGCTCGGTGGTTTTGTTAAGCCTGGCGCTGTCAAAAATGAGCAACCCGGCGCCCGCCGCCAACGCCTGACAGGTTTGGCTTTACGCGAAAAAGATTCACATTTTCCATATTTTGAATTAGGTTTGCAATCCCAAAAATGCAGAAGGTATGATCGAGATAAAAGTTCCATCGGTAGGCGAATCAATCAATGAAGTAACCCTTTTAAAATGGGTGAAAAAAGACGGTGAATATGTTGACCGTGACGAAGTGATTGCCGAACTGGAAAGTGAGAAGGCTACCTTCGAGGTTAATGCCGAACAGGCGGGCTCCTTAAAGATCATTGCCAAAGAAGGCGATACGCTCAATATTGGATCCGTGCTCGCTCATATCGATGAAACTGCAGCAAAACCAGCTGCAGCTGCGGCAGCTGCTCCGGCTCGCGAACAGCCTGCCCCTGCTCCGGCAACAAAACCGGCATCGTCCGAGGCACCTGTCACTGCCGTTACAAATGATATTAAAGCTACGCCTGTAGCCGCCGCAATAATTGCTGACAAAAAAGTGGCCCCGGCATCCATCACGCCAAGCGGCGCCGGTGGCAAAATTTTAAAACAGGACGTACTCGAGGCATTGTCGCATCCGGGCAAGCAATCATTCCAGGGACAAGACCTCTTTTCCCGCAATGTCCGCAGGGAGAAAATGAGCAACCTCCGCAAGACTATCAGCCGCCGTTTGGTGGAAGCAAAAAATACCACTGCGATGCTCACCACTTTTAACGAGGTGGACATGACACGCATAATGGAAATACGCAAGCAATTCAAAGATGCTTTTAATAAGTCGCATGGTGTTAATCTCGGCTTCATGAGTTTCTTTGCCAAAGCGTGCGCTATTGCATTAAGCGAATGGCCCGCGGTCAATTGTTATATCGACGCTGATGAATTGATCTACCACGATTATGCCGATATAAGCATCGCCGTCAGCACACCCCGTGGCTTAACCGTTCCTGTTATGCGCAATGTGGAAAGTCTTAGCATGGCAGACATCGAAAAGAAGGTTGTCGAACTCGCAGGCAAGGCACGCGACAACAAATTAACCATGGAAGAATTACAGGGCGGCACCTTCACCATTACCAACGGTGGTGTGTTTGGCAGCCTTATGAGCACCCCGATCATCAATATCCCTCAAAGCGCGATCCTTGGTATGCATAAAATACAGGAGCGCCCGATGGCGGTCAATGGCCAGGTGGTGGTGCGCCCGATGATGTACCTCGCACTGAGTTACGATCACCGCGTGATCGATGGCCGCGAAAGCGTAAGCTTCCTCGTAAGGGTGAAAGAGCTGTTGGAAAACCCGGAGTTGCTGTTGTTTGGCAAAGACCCGGTAAAGGCCTTGCTCGAACTGTAACAATTGTATAACCGCTTATATTATTTTGGTCCTGCTCCTGTCAGCAGGATTTTTTTTGTGTAACAGGCTACAGCATTGGTGGCTGCGGACAGTTGTACCCCCGATAACTTTTGGCAGCAAACTTGTGCTGTAATAATAGCTTCAAACTCATGCCGGTATCGGGCTTAAAATAAGCACAACAAGATCAAAGTATCCATTTTTCTTCTTATTTTGGTACAGACCAAACTATACTCAAACAACCACCTTTTCGATAGCCAACATGTTACCCCCAAAAGCATCCCGCTTACTGCTCTGCTGCATAACTGTTTTTTTGTCAACCCGGGCCATGCCACAGATTGTAACCACCATCGCAGGTAATGGTACAAGAAATTATACCGGGGATGGCGGCCCCGCAATCTACGCAACTACCGGTGACGCTACCGGCATAGCAGTTGACAAAGCGGGCAATATCTTTTTTGTAGATGCAGACAACGCTGTAATCCGCAGGATCGATGCAGCCACCGGCATCATCTCTACCATTGCCGGAACCGGCGTACCCGGCTATAGTGGTGATGGGGGCCTGGCTGTAAATGCGCAGTTTAGTAACTGGATGGGTGGATTGGCAATAGATTCCCTGGGGAACATCTATCTCGCCGACGGCAACAACTGCCGTATCAGGAAAATAGAAAAAAGTACAGGCATAATAACCACCATCGCAGGCACAGGGCAATATGGCTACTCCGGCGATGGCGGATTGGCAATCGACGCCAAATTCCAACTCGTTGATGGCATTGAGCTGGATGCTTCCGGCAGAAATTTATACAGCACCGGTGGGTATGATTGCCGGGTGCGGAAAATAGATCTCACAACGGGTATTATTACAACAGTAGCAGGTATCGGTTATCTTGGGTACAATGGCGATGAGATTCCTGCCAAACAGGCCCAGGTTGGATACGTTTGGGATATAAGTACAGACAAGAACGGGGATCTCTACATTGGGGATTATTCCAATCACAGGATCAGGAAAGTAACCATGTCGGATGGGAAAATTCATACAGTGGCAGGCAGTGGCATAGCAGGTTTTAGCGGGGATGGAGGGCCGGCCAACCTGGCTGCGCTTACTCCTCTCTTTGGAATAGACCTAGATAGTGCTGACAATATTCTCTTTGTTGATGAAAGTTCAAGGATCCGCAAAGTCGATCAAAAAAATAATATTATATCAACGATTGCAGGAACAGGCAACAGCTGGTATGACGGCGATGGCCTTCTTGCTACTGATGCTTCGATCGGAATTCCCTGGGGCTTTACAACAGATATTGCCGGAAATGTTTATTTCGCGACTTCGGAAGAGCCAAGGGTATGCAAAATAACCATGGATTCCTTTTTACTTAACCAGGTTCACGGTTACAGCTACTACGACTTAAACCGCAACGGCCAGAAGGATTCCAATGAAGTCTTTTTTACGACTGGTAAAATCATACTGAAAAAAAATAACGACTCTACCGTAACCATGTCAACACACGGAAATTTCAGGATGGGTGTGGATACAGGTAATTTTTCCGCCTATTTTATTCCGCCAAACAACTACTATATACCTGTTCCCGCAATACATAGCTTTTCTTTTACAAGCTATGGCCAAGATGATAGCGTGTTTTTTGCCCTACAACCAGTTGCCGGCCAAAGGGATATTTTCGTCAGCATGTTTTCTGTCACGGGTGCCGCGGTTCCTGGCTTTGGCGTTAACTACAACATCAATTACCAGAATGCTGGTACTGATACGGTGGGTAATGGCTACGTACAATTGGTCAAAGACAGCCGTCTTGACTTTGTGTCTTCCACACCACCCGATGATTTCATCCATGGCGATACGATCCGCTGGAATTACAGCAATCTTTCGCCGCTGGATACAGCTTCGATTCACGCCAGGTTTGACCTGCCGCCGGGAAATGCTTCGATCGGTGATACGCTTAGGTCAATTGCGACAATCAACCCTATAGAGACAGATGTCACTCCGGCCAATGACAGCTCGGCTGTCGTACAACCGGTGAGAAGCTCTTTCGACCCGAATGATAAATCAGAGAATCATGCTGGTACCGTTGTGCAGAGTAAAATAGCAGGAGGCGAATGGCTGGTTTATACAATCCGCTTTCAAAATACCGGTAATGCCCCGGCCATCAACATTACCGTTAAAGATACACTTGATAAAAAACTGGACTGGAATAGCCTGCAAATGTTAACGGCAAGCCACGGCTGCCAGCTTAATATAAGTGGGAATAATTGTACCTGGACTTTCAGCCATATTATGTTGCCTGACAGCACAGCAAATGAGCCGGGCAGCCATGGGTATATTGTCTACCGTATCAAAGCAAACACCAACCTTAAAGTGGAGGATGTGATCCGCAATACTGCTTCGATTTATTTCGACTACAATGCGCCGGTACAGACGAATACCGAAAAGACAAGAGTAACAGGCGATGTGGTGCTGCCGCTAAGGTTATTGTCATTTACCGCAGGCCATTCGGGCAACGTTAACTTACTTGCATGGGCTACTGCACAGGAAATAAATACTGATCGTTTCGACATACAGCGCAGTGGAAACGGGCGTGAGTTTGCCAGTATTGCAACCATAAAAACATATAACAACGGCAAGACTGAAAATGAGTACCATTATACAGACCTTAGCCCCTTGAAACAAAGCAATTATTACCGGCTCAAACTGGTGGACAAAGATGGTAAGTCCGGTTACAGCCCTGTTCGCTGGTTGCGTTACGATGGCGCAATGTTGTTACTGTATCCAAACCCGGTAAAAGATATGCTCAGGATTGGTTTGCCGGCAGCGGGCGAAAAGTTGAAAGCGCAAATCGTGGATATGAATGGTGTCGTAATAATGAACTTTCTGGCAGAACCGGGAGCAGCCGTAAATGTAGCGCAATTAAAATCCGGCTTGTACGCTGTAAGAATTGAAACCAATGGCGGGTGGGTATCGTCAAACTTTGTAAAAGAATAAACAAGTTGCTGAGGTAATTCAAAAGCACGGGATTATGGGCGCCCTCTTTCTGCAATTTGTCCGCCGAACTTTGCCCTGCAGCATTCCTGCAGTACAAAGTGTGTGCTGCCAGCTTACCTGCCACTGTCGCACAAAAGCAGCAGCAGTTATAATAATTGTTATTGCTCCGTTTTAGATAAAATCAGTTCCAGGTTTTGGCAGGCTTCTTCCATAAGGCAGGAACAAAAAGCAAGGAATAAAAAAACAACCAGATGTCGAGCAGCAGGAACCACGGCCACAGGTCGCCTTCGTTCAGTTTTTTCATGGATTTGTTCCAGACAATTCCCTGCACGATCAGCCGCAATCCAAATACAGCCAGGGCAAGCCACCAGCAGTAAAACAAAGCGGCGGCAACACCTGCCGGGTAAACCAGCACTTGCGTGAACGAGTAAAGCCCCAGTAAAAATTTATGTTTGCCCTTATAATATTTTGACGTGGTGTAATGCCTGAATTTTTGTTTTTGCCACGCACTCCATGTTGTTTCCGGCTCACTTAATGTGTGCGCCTCATGATCGACAACAATGGCGGTATTGCTTTTGGTGGCCACGCGGTTAATAAACAAATCATCATCGCCGCCGGGAATATGATTGATAGAGGAAAAGCCCTTGTTATTAAAAAACAGTTCTTTTTTATAAGACAGGTTTCTGCCAACGCCCATATAGGGAGAGCCCGCCAGGGCAAAAGAAAAATACTGCAATGCAGCATGAAAAGTTTCAAAACGGATAAGCTTGTTTAGTAAGCCGCCACGTTTTTTGTAAGCACCATATCCAAGCACGATCTGAATATCGTCGTGATAGGCATCCTGCATTTTTTGCATCCAGAATTCACTTGCCGGAACACAATCCGCATCGGTAAGCAATACCACCTCATATTTAGCTGCTTTTATGCCCATCGACAAAGGGAATTTCTTCCCCGGTATCATCTTCGCTTCCTGTGTAAGTGCCAGATTATTGATATTCTTGAAAGTCTTTTTAAACTCATCGAGCAGGTATTTTGTTTCATCGGTGCTGTTATCATTTACCACAATCACTTCATGCGTTGTGCGGTATTGCTGCACCAATATGCCGGGCAGGTTATTGGCAATATTTTCGGCTTCATCCCTCGCACAAATAATCACTGAAACCGGGTACTCCTGCGACGCAGTTTTAGCAAGGGCTTTGAAATTTGCCAGCCTTACAAAATAAAAAAGGTAGTAGAATAGTTGTATGGCAATAACCACACAAAAGAATATGAAGAGGGCAAGTTTTACAAAGTCGGGTATCTGCGATAGGTCCATAAGGACAAAAATAGGCATACCGCCCATATTTGAAGCACTGTTATGCGAAGGTTATCCACATTGATTTTTTGAGACCCGGCATTCGAATACTAATGCTGCTGCTGTTGCGCGGCAGCGCCGGCTTATCCGGCATCGCACACTTATACTGCAATGCTCCGGCGCGCCAACTTATTCCTGCAGCGGTTTTATTGGTAGGCCGTTTACGCATCGGGAATTTACGGGCCATAGCACGCCCACAATCAATAAATAGTCTTAGTTTGCAACAGCATCCAATGGTCCTTTACTTATTTCATGCAGAAAAAAATCACTTTTTTATTGTTAGCATTTTGCTGCTTTGCTTTTGCGGCAACCAGCCATGCGCAAAAAACGGCGTGGCTCAGGGGCTTTTGGACGGGCAGGGCTTACCTTCCCACGGTTGATTCACAGTCGTACAACCTTACGCTTGAAATTGATAAGGTGAAAAACGAAAGCTTTGAAGGCGTATTGAAAACGATGAAGCCTTCAGACAGCAGCATCCATTTCGATTCTGAAGTAAAGGGCATCGTCAAAGGCAAGAAGTTCGGTATGATCCGCACCCGTATTATCTACGCACGAAACGATGTGCAGAACAAATGGAAAGTGGTGAACTGTAATAATTGTAAGCCACCCGAGTGGGAGTTTTTGTTTGAAAAGGAAAAATTCGTGATAAGAGGGGCCGTAATGAATTGCGATCCTGGCTGCAACTGGGTCACTGAACTAACAAAGCGTGTCAATGAATTCGATTCCGCTGAACAGGAAGAACTGTATACGCTGTTCGACGATAAGAATAAACCGGAAAAAAGTCTTTTTGTTACCGCATCAAACAATAAAAATATCCTGGTGCCGGTTGCTGCAGCAGAAGAAAAACGGACAGGCATCTTGAATGCAGGTGGCGTGGTAGTAAAAGAAAAAGACAGCACTGCCGGCAAAAACACAACCACTGTAGCTCAAACCAAACCTTCCTGGGAAGTGGATAATGGCAGTTATATCTCCCAACGCATCTCCTTTGCCGGCACGGACCTGCCGGAGCTGCCACTGCAAAAAAAGTATACGAACCTGCAATACGCTTACCCGGTTTTTGCTGCAAAAAAGCCAGCATTGGAACTTAATAGCAGCTCACATATTGTTTACCGCACGCCCTTGATGGCAGCCGGCAGCATTGAATTGCTCAAACGCAACCCGAAATCACCGATTGCGAGTCGCACCAATAAACAAATGACTGTAACAACGCCTTACCTTATCCTGCCAAATACCTGGTTTACGGCGGCTAATATTGCATCAACTGCAGCGACAGTAGTGGTTAAACCCGCGGAACCACTGTTACCAAAACCAGTTTCGCCACCATTGCCTGAAGGCTTTACAGAACGCAAACAGGCTGTGGTGCGCACGCTGGCGGTTAATACTGATTCAATCGTGTTGCGTGTTTACGACAATGGCATCGTCGACGGTGATATCGTTTCCGTAATTTATAATGGCAATGTGATCATTGATAAGCTGTCGCTTACCGGTAGAATTGTTGAATTAAAAATACCCGTTGACACCAATGCAGTTAATTCATTGGTATTTCATGCGCATAATCTCGGCGAGTTTCCTCCCAATACGGCCAAACTGGAAATCATTTATGGAAATAAAAGAGAAGAGCTTACCGTATCATCCGATCTAACGGTAAGCAGCACGATAGATATTGTAAGAAAATAATCTTAAGGAAGTTTACTTGCATGCCGGGTAACCAGCAGCCAGTTGCTCTTCTTTTTGATATATACTTCAGTGTAGTAGAGATTGATATCAACGATCTTTCCATCTGTGCCGGTAACAGTAAAAACACCCTTGCCATGCACGATCACCGTATTGTCTTTAAAATAATCGGCAGTGGCTTCATTCACGGTTACCTTATTCATGATCAGTTTTCCGCTACTCAAATCATTGATCATATCGGTCTTTGTTTCCATCCAACCGCTTGAATGAATATACACCAGCCTGTCGTCAAGCACGGCTGCAAGAGAATCAAGCTGTTTGTGACACATCCATTCGAACTTTTTCTCGTGCAGGGCAAGTACATATTTTTCAACATTGCTTTGTTGCGCGGCAACCGGCTTTGTAGAAAACAGGAGCACCAATAAATAAACCGGCAATGCAAAAGCCTTTAATGATTTCATCAGAAGTAAATTTTGGATGCCTAAGATAGTTTTATTTCTGCTTCCGGTAAGTGCATTTTAGCTATTGGCCTGTTGCATTTTCTCTTGGCAACAAGTTTGCCCACACCGTTGGCGGCATATAAATATTTTTAAACAGATCATCATTTCTTATTCTCCGCTTTGTGTATATTAGAACAAAATTCTAACAATGGCTAATCCACATCATAACAGGAAAAAGAAAAAGCATTTCAATCCCCCACACCACGATCATGTCGCAACAAAAAGTAAGAAAAGCGCAACCCCCATTATGACATTTGGTGGCGCTTTATTCGGACTTATCATCGGCTACCTTGCTGCGAGGGATAATGTATACATCATCGCAGGCGGGGCCATCGCTGGTCTTATCATCGGTTATTTTTCAGGCAAACGGCTTGACAAGACCGTAGAGTAAACGTCATATATACCTAAACATTTTTTAATCCTGTTGTTGCTTTCAGGCGCACAGGATTTTTCTTTTTATTAAATCCGCGTTACAGCAGGTTCGCTCATCTTTGCAGCTGAAAATACAATATATGTCAACAACAAAAATCGCGTTGGTAACCGGTGGAAGTCGTGGGCTCGGAAAAGATATGGCGCTAAGTATTGCCCGGAAAGGCATCGATGTTATCATCACATACAGGAGTAATGAAGAGATGGCGCAGCAAACGGTCGCTGAAATAGAAGCCATCGGCCAAAAAGCGGCAGCATTGCATTTGAATATGAGCGAGTTTGGTTCGCTGGATAATTTTGTAAGCCAGGTAAAGGAGTTATTGCATGCAAAATGGAACACCGCTTCCTTTGATTTTCTTATCAATAATGCGGGCATGGGCGCAACAGTGCCGTTTGAAAAAGTAACGGAAGAACTCTTCAACGATTTCCTGAACGTACATTTCAAAGGCATCTACTTTCTCACGCAGAAATTTGTTCCGATGCTGAATGCCGGCGGAAGGATCATCAATATTTCAACCGGCACAACGCGTTTCAGCAATCCCGGTTATTCGGTGTATGCGTCCATGAAAGGCGCTATTGAAGTGTTCACCAAATACCTCGCGAAAGAGCTTGGCGCAAAAGGAATCGGTGCAAACGTTGTTGCACCCGGCCCGATCGAAACCGATTTC
Source organism: Chitinophagaceae bacterium UBA7600 (assembly GCA_002478885.1). Lineage (GTDB taxonomy): Bacteria > Bacteroidota > Bacteroidia > Chitinophagales > Chitinophagaceae > DLKC01. The sequence continues at coordinate 70,033 of DLKC01000026.1, read as the reverse complement.
AACAATGCAACCATTCGCAATAACCCGCAGTTAAAAACAACACTTGGCACTTTAACACCCCTTGGCCGGGTCGGCAACGCGGAAGACATCGGCGGCGTTGTTGCATTTCTCTGCACCGAAGAAGCACGATGGATCAATGGGCAGCGCATTGAGGCAAGTGGCGGTATTAATGGGTAAACTGACTTGGTACTCCGCTGCATTGCATCTGTCATCACCTGTTGCGCGACGGTGCAGGCTGATCCGGCATCGCACACTTGAATGATTAGTCCGAAAAATCAGCAAGGACGAAAAGCCTTTCCCCGCAACGATAAATTGTTTTCAGGCTTCGGTCTTTCCGACTTGTATTCTGGCGTACAAGTGTGCGACGCAACAAAGCCGCCATGAAAAACCGGGGCCGGTAACATAAAAATCATAATGACATTGACCATGCGTAAAATGCTATTCAATACTGTAAACACTTCCTTTTATGGTGTTGAACTCCGCAATGCCGTTTGGTAATTTTTTATACTTCACCGGTTTGCTATTACAGGTGATTTTAAAAGATGGGGCTATTTGAATACGGCAAACATTGCCTGCTTTTGATAATAGCATGATATTGGTAACCTTTTTGTTTTTCCAGGTATAATCCAGTTCAAATGCGCCCCTTGCACAAACTCCTTTAAACGCACCTTCGCTCCATTCGTCAGGTAGAGCGGGAAGCAGTTCTATAAAACTGTCCTGCGATTGCAGCAGCATTTCTGTTATTGCAGCGGTGACTCCAAAACTTCCATCCACCTGCAAAGCTTTCCCGCATAACGCAAATAATGAAAGGCAACTTTGCTCCTGCAGGTAGCCTTTGTAGATCTTGTTCGACCTGTTGCCGTCTTTTAACCTTGCCCACAAAGCCATCTTCCATGCGCGGGAGAAGCCGGTTGAACCATCGCCTCTTTCTTCCAACACTTTTTTATATACTTCGATCAGTTCGGGTGTTCTTTTTTCATACAATTCTTTACCTGGGTACAAACCATACATGTGCGAAAAATGGCGGTGATGTGCTTCCAGCGATTTCCAGTCATCGGCCCATTCCTGCAATGAACCATCTTTGCCAATCTGCGGGGGAACCAATTTTTCCCGCGCAGATTTAACCCGCTCAACAAATGGTTTTTTATCGGCCAGCACATCGGAAGCTGCGATATAATATCCAAAGAGGTCGTACAATATTTCCATATCGATGGAAGAGCCAGCACAAATAGTGGTACCTTCCCTGTAGCCGGCGGTCACCTCATCAAAATAAGGTTTGTTGCCGCCGCCATCAGGAAAGTTTTCCGGGGAAGTGGACGGATTGGTCACAAGCCATTTTCCGTTTGGATGCATCACCAGGAAATCCATAAAGAATTGTACAGAGCCTTCAATCAAAGGATAGGCTTCTCTTAAAAACGCGGTATCCATCGTGTATTGGTAATGCTCCCAGAGATGAGTGCACAGCCATGCCCCTCCAACGGTAAAAGTGCCCCACGTTGGCCCGTCCATGGGCGCGGCTACCCTCCAGATGTCCGTGTTTTGATGAAACACCCATCCGCCGGCACCATAATGTTCGCGTGCAACCTGGCTACCCTGGTCTGTCAGTTCCCTGATCATGCGAAACAATGGCTCGCTGCATTCAGAAAGATTGCCGCTTTCAACGGGCCAGTAGTTCATTTCAGTATTAATGTTTGTTGTGTATTTAGCGTCCCAGGCAGGATTGGTATCGTCATTCCAGATGCCCTGCAGGTTAGCGGCCTGGGTGCCCGGTCTCGAAGAACAAATCATCAGGTACCTGCCGAACTGATAGCTGAGCGCAGCCATAGAAGGGTCAGGGCTCATTGTTATTTGCCGCATTCTTTCCGGGGTGGGCAAAAAGGAATTTGCTGTATTGGGTAATTGCAGGGATACCCTGTCGAAAAGCTTTTTGTAATCCGCCTGTGCAGATGTAAGGATGGTTTCATACGATTTACTTTCAATCTGCCTCAGGTAATCGTCAACACGCTTATGCTGGTCTGCACTCACATCTTTGTAATCTACAAAATTTGTTGCGGCGGCGAAATACAGCGTTACTGCGTCTGCGTTTTCAATGGTTAGATCAACGCCACTGGTTTTCATTGTGCCGCCATCCGGTACCGCTTTTATCCTTGCTTCGTACTTTAATTTTCCCTCAATTCCCATATAGTCTGCTGACTTGCCCGTAAGAACCAGGCCGTTATTGCCATATGGGTCCATCCGGAAATAATCTGTTGCGTAGTTGGAATGCGTTTGATTTCTTACGCCGCGAAGATTGGCAGTAAAAGATACGCTGCCCGGCTTATTGGCGGTGATGCGCACGACAATTACCTGGTCCGGCACAGAGGCAAAAACAGTTCGTTGGTAAGTAATCCCGTTAGACTGGTAACTGACTCCCGAAATGCCGCTTTCAAGATCAAGCCAGCGCTTATAATTCGAGACAGAATCCTGGTTCTTAAAAAATAAATGCAGGTTCGCGAGGCTTTGATATTTCTGTTGTTCAACCGGGTAGCCCATTAAATTTCTTCCAAAGAGATTATGGGCATCTAAAAATTTTTCTTCGAAAACGAGCTGCTGAATTTCCGGCAATACTTTATAGCCACCTTTTACAACCGTTGAATAAGGGCCGCCTGTCCAGTAAGTATCTTCATTTAGTTGTATCCGTTCTTCGCCATTCATTCCGAAAACCATTGCCCCCAGCCTTCCATTACCAATCGGCAACGCCTCTTCCCATTTTTGGGCCGGCTTTGTGTACCATAAAAGGGTTGATGGATTAAAATCTTTTGTTGCGATCTTACCCGGAATATCACCAGGCTGCGCACGAAGCGAAAGAGAAGAAAGCACAAGGATCACTGCAAACAAATATTTCAAGTAATTCATAAAATGAGCCGGTTAAATTGACGAATAAAGGCTTATTGATAAGCATCAAAAAAGTCCGCACTTAAAAATAGAAAGATTTCAGCATTCCTTCATATGACGTTAATACCACTAACTTCTTTTTATGTATGATGGTCAGATACTGATAATAAAATAAATGGCGGCCCGCAGTGCCGCCATTGTTATCATCGCACAACAAAAACTCTACTTCACTTTCACCACTTCAAAATCCGATGCATGAACCCTGCCAAGATCGTGCAGGTCATCATTATTCCATCTTGCATCGGGTGCGCCGCTGATATACATATCGCTGCCGATATCAGCCAGCATCAAACCATATTTTTTCATAGCGGTGAGAATGATTTTATTGGTAGCAGAAAAGGAACTGATATCAAAATCCGCCTTTAGTCTGATTCTTGCACCAAAGGGTAACGAATAATACAAGACTCCCGAACTGTTTACCTTATGTCTCGCAGGACTTACATAAGCGGGATATACATGACTATTACTTAATGTGAATCGGATAACGTGATCGATCACGCCCTTTTGTATTTCATCATATCGCACCAGGCCGGCGAATATAGGCAGGCCCGCCGCATCGGCGCTTGTCCATCCCTTTGGGCGCAGCGCATTGGTATTAAAATGAAAGATTGCACCTGAGGATGCCTGCCATGTTCCGTTGGCTGTGTCGGCGTTGTACAACTCGTATAAAATACCACTGTCTTTATCAACGGCGATCACATGCGAATCACCATTCCCGTTGCCTTCAATTGCTGCATCCAGCGGAATCGCATACGGGCCTTTGTCACTCTCGCTTCCATAATTGCCATCATAACCATTGGCCCTGAACTTCACCGTGTATTTTTGTTGCGTACTGCACACTACTACGTAAGGAATACCAATAGGCGCACCGGCCCAAAGCCCGCTGCCAAAATCACAATGAATGCCGGCTGCCGCAAATTGGGCGATCACCTGGCTGCTGTGCGGATCAGGCGCTTTTGTGGAGATATCTGTATTCCATGCATTGTTGGCAGGAAAGATTTGAATATTTTCCGCATCGGCTTTTGTTGCAGTGCACACGGCAGACGCATTTATTTCGGCTGAAGCAGGAATCGCTGAAATTGTTGTAGATTGTTTGTTACACGCTGTTCCGGAAAATGCGAATAAAACAGACAGGAAGTAAGCAGTTTTTTTCATATTGGTTTTTTAGGATGAATGAATAATTAAATGGACGAAAAACAGTGCCATAACACACTGCTACAAGTGGCAACCGGGTATTTGAATAAAGATTATTGGCTTTTTTACCAACTTTTAAGCCGGAACAGCCGTGCTACAGGAGTTGAATAGTATTGTAAAGCCGGGTACAAAATCTTCGGCAGGCTAAGAAGTCCTGATCTTTGCCACATCGTGCAACCCGAGTTCTTCGATAGCGGTTTCACGCATTTCTACTTTTCGTATTTTACCGGTAACCGTCATGGGGAAACCCTCTACAAATTTCCAGTACCTCGGCACTTTATAATAGGCGATCTGGCTGCTGCAAAAATCCAACAGCTCCTGTTCCGAAACCGTTTTGCCAGCTTTCAGTTTTACCCATGCCATCACTTCCTCGCCATATTTTTCGCTCGGCACACCAATCACCTGCACATCGGCAATGGCTTCATGCGTATACAGGAATTCTTCAATTTCCCTCGGGTAAATATTTTCGCCACCTCGTAAGATCATGTCCTTAATGCGGCCTACAATGTTTACATATCCTTCGTCGTCCATGGTGGCAAGGTCGCCGGTATGCATCCATCGCGAAGCGTCAATAGCCTCATTGGTTGCTTTCGGGTTGTTCCAGTAGCCAAGCATTATGGAATAGCCGCGTGTGCAGAATTCACCTGCTGTATTGCGGTCTGCTACTGCCCCCGTTTCCGGGTCGATGATTTTTATTTCGAGATGATCCTGCACCACGCCAACGGTGCCCACCTGTTTTTCAAATGGAGTGTCTGCAAGTGTTTGCGTAGAAACGGGCGATGTCTCTGTCATGCCATAACAGATCTGCACATCTTTCATATGCATAAGCGACTGCACCTTTTTCATTACTTCCACGGGGCAGGGCGATCCAGCCATTACGCCTGTCCGTAAAGACGATAAATCGAACCGGTCAAATTCGGGTAATTGCAATTCAGCAATAAACATCGTAGGCACGCCATACAAAGAAGTGCATCGCTCTTTTTCTACTGCTTCCAGCACTTTTAAAGGCTCAAAACTTTCGCACGGTATCACCATGCAGGCGCCATGTGTGGTACAGCAAAGGTTGCCGATCACCATGCCAAAACAGTGATAGAATGGAACAGGTATGCAAACCTTATCTTCTTCGGTATAATGAAGGCGCTTGCCGATAAAATAACCGTTGTTCAGCAAATTATAATGCGAAAGCGTAACGCCTTTCGGAAAGCCGGTTGTGCCCGATGTGTATTGTATGTTAATCGGGTCATCAAACTGCAGGCTTTGCTCAACCGCTTCCAGTTGCGCATCGCTGATGTTTTCTGCATGGCTTAAAAAATGTTCCCAGTCCTTGTCAAGGAAAATAACTTCCCTCAGGTTTTCACATAAACCTCTTGCTTCGCCGATCATTTTTTTATAATCGCTGCCTTTGAATGTTAGGGCGGAGATAAGTACGCTTACGCCCGATTGCCCCAGCACATAAGCAAGTTCTGAAGTGCGGTAGGCCGGGTTGATGTTTACCATAATGGCCCCGATGCGTGCCGTTGCGTATTGCACCAGCACCCACTCATAACGGTTGGGCGACCATAAGCCAACGCGGTCTCCCTTCTCAATATTCATGGCAAGCAACGCCTTCGCTACCGTTGTTACCTGTTCAAAAAACTGGCTGTAGGTAGCCCTGTAATTTTGCTGTACACAAACAAGCGCATCGTGGCCGGGATAAGTATTGCATGTGTTGCGCAGGTTTTCCCCAATCGTTTCTCCGAGCAGTTGGTAAGCGCTTAAACCGTGAGCGTAAGATTTCTGTTTCATATAACGACTAAATGTAACATCTTTTGCTGCCATCGCAAAGCAGTGCGTTGGCTGTATTTTGTAGCCCCACAAATTGGCTTATGCACCGGGCCCCGGGTTCGCTGGTGAACTCCTGTTGTGTCACTCACTTGTGCGTTCATAACATCACCCGGCAAACAACAGCCTTCAAACAGCAATAAGCAGATCTGCTTTATGTTTGTAACTGCGAACGACAAAAATCACCCGCCGCATGAACAAAATCAAAGCCGTTATTTTCGATCTTGACGGAACCATCGCCGATACGTTGCCACTTTGCATCGCGGCATTTCGCCAGTCCATCGAACCACTCATTGGCCGTTCCGTTTCCGATGAAGAGATCGTCGCCACATTCGGGCCTTCTGAAGAAGGTACGATCATGGCGCTGGCGCCTGCTCACTATGAGCGGGGAATAGCAAGTTATTTACAGCATTATGAAAACCTGCACGGGCTATGCCCGTTGCCTTTCGACGGTATGGCAGCACTGCTCCGCATGCTCAGTGAAAAGAATATCCGCATCGCCATGGTAACAGGCAAAGGCATCCATAGTACTGCGATCTCCTTACGACAATTTGGAATCGATGATTATTTTGAGCAGGTGGAAACCGGCTGGGTGCACGGGCCCAGAAAGCCCGAAGGTATCGAAGCGGTACTCCAGGCTTTTAACGGTATAACAAAAGAAGAAGTGATCTATGTGGGCGATTCTCCCGGCGATATCACCGCAAGCAGGCAGGCGGGCATCGCAGCTATAGCTGTTGCATGGGCTAAGTCGGCAGAGCCGGAAAAATTAGCGGCGTTAAATCCTGATGAATTATTTTATTCGGTGGAAGAATTCAGGGATTGGTTGACTAAGCGAATAATTACTGCCTAAATTTGACGCGAAAATTCTGATACATCATCTGCCAAAATCTGTTGATTGAAAAAATTATCCGCCACAGGACTCGCAGCGCTATCCGGCATTTTATTGTTTGCGGCCTGGCCTGTCTCGTCTCTTACAGCGCTCATTTTTGTTGCATGGGTTCCTTTATTGTACGTTGCTGACAGGGTGCCAAAAAGGCTTTCCTTTTTTTTATACGCTTTTGTCACGACGTTGTTATGGAATGCCAGCACTACCTGGTGGATCTGGAATTCAACAGATGTAGGTGCCATCTCGGCAATCATTGCCAACAGCCTTATCATGACTGTGCCTTGGTGGGGTTACCATGCCTTTAAAACGAGACAAAAAAGAATAACGGGCTACGCCGCGCTGGTGTTTTTCTGGATGACCTTCGAATATATTCATCTCAACTGGCAGCTGAGCTGGCCATGGTTAACACTCGGCAATGTTTTCGCCGTTCACCCCGATTGGGTGCAGTGGTACGATCTTACCGGTACGAGTGGCGGCAGTTTGTGGATTCTGCTGCTGAATGTGCTGCTCTACGATGCTTTTATGGCTGCCGAAAACAAAAAAGGCCGCTTGAAAGAATTATTGGCTGCCGCTGCGCTGATCGCCCTGCCACTCCTGTTTTCGGTATTGCACAAACCTGCTGAAGAAAGCGCAGCAGCGATTGCGGCTTCAAAGAATGTCATTATCGTTCAGCCCAATATTGATCCATACGATGAAAAGTTCGACGCACGAACGGTAGCTTCCCAAATGAATCTCCTGGTCTCGCTCTCTGAACAGGCGATCGACAGCAACACCCGCTTGGTGTTATGGCCCGAAACGGCTTTGTCGGCAGCAGTGTGGCAGGACGAACTCCAGGGAGTGTCTGTCTATAAACCGGTGTTTGATTTTGTAAAAAGGCACCCGGCCATTACGCTTGAAACCGGGGCTGAATGTTTTAAGTCTTACGGAACAAGTAAAGAAACGCTGACAGCCCGTTTGAATGAAACCGATAACACCTACTACGATGTTTTCAATACAGCGGTGTCGGCAAAGGCAGGCGCACCCCTCCAGTTTTACAACAAAAGCAAACTCGTTCCCGGTGTAGAAACACTTCCTGATTTCCTGTTATGGATGGGGCCCGTGTTTGAAAAATTTGGCGGCACTTCCGGTGGGTATGGCAGATCAAAAACGTCGGCTGTTTTTGCCCAGCAGGGAAATCCCTACGTAACAGCGCCCATCATTTGCTATGAGAGCATATATGGGGAATATGTGGCAAGCTATGTCAACAAGGGCGCCAATCTTTTGACAATCATGACCAATGATGGCTGGTGGGGCAATACCCCCGGCCATAAACAACACCTTGCCTATGCACGGCTGCGCGCCATTGAAACACGCAAGTGGGTGGTAAGAAGCGCCAATACAGGCATTTCTGCTGTGATCGATAAAAGGGGCGAAATAATCAATACGCGGCCGTGGGATAAGGCTGCTTTCATTAAAGCTTCCATACCTGTTGAAACGGGCGAAACCTTCTATGTACAATACGGCGACCTCTTATCAAAGATCGCTGTTGCCTTTACCATCATATTGATCGGGTTGCATATTTACACCCGGTTCAAAAACAGGCGCTGAATGCCTGGTTAAGATCATGCAACTCCATTGCACTGCGCATACCGGGCTGTAGATTTTTCAGTATAAGATAGACAGCTTTCTCTTAGTCCTTACTTGGTAGATACTTGGTAGAT
>DLKC01000026.1:0-61359 GCA_002478885.1 Chitinophagaceae bacterium UBA7600 | reverse complement strand
TGGTTGGTAGGGAGTTGGTAGATGGTCGGTGGTAAGCCTGCCGATACGCCAATCGGTTTCCCGGGAAAAAGGCACCGCAACGCCGGGTACGTGCACCGCCGGGTGCCCGACAAGGCGCTGACGAGTGCGACGCAACGAAAGCCCAATGCCTGCCATTTGCCCGGCTCACAATGCTTTACGGTCCGGGCAACAAGCCGGAACAGCAAGCAGAGCCATCTTCTGTTATCTTTGCCGGCGCAAAAGCAACAGCATGGCAGCATTGTCGTTTGAATTACAACACGGGGTTGAACAGGGAAAAGCACGGGCCGGGAAGATCAGCACGGATCACGGTGAAATACTTACGCCCATTTTTATGCCCGTAGGTACCGTGGGTAGTGTGAAAGCCGTAACGCAGCCTCAATTGAAGCAGGAAATAAAGGCGCAGATCATTCTCGGTAACACCTATCATTTATACCTGCGCCCCACAACGGCTGTGCTCGAGGCAGCGGGCGGGGTACACAAATTTATGGGTTGGGAAAACCCCATACTTACGGATAGTGGCGGTTACCAGGTTTTTTCGCTCGCTCAAAACAGGAAGATACAGGAAGAAGGCGTTGTGTTCCAAAGCCATATAGACGGAAGCCGGCATTTGTTTACCCCGGAGAACGTTATGGATATTCAGCGGAGCATCGGTGCTGATATTATCATGGCTTTTGATGAATGCCCGCCTTATCCCAGCGAATATGCCTACGCTAAAAAGAGCATGGACCTAACGCATCGCTGGCTTAGCCGTTGTTTCACCCGCTTTAATGAAACCGATGGCAAATACGGGTACACCCAAAACCTTTTCCCGATCGTGCAGGGCAGCACCTTCCCCGACCTGCGAAAAGCTTCCTGCGAATTCATTGCTTCGCAAAATGCAACGGGCAATGCGATCGGCGGATTAAGTGTTGGCGAGCCCGAGCATATGATGTACGAACTAACCGATCTCTGTACCGACAATCTGCCTTACGAAAAGCCGCGTTACCTGATGGGCGTTGGCACACCCTGGAATATTCTTGAATGCATCAGCCTGGGGATTGATATGTTCGATTGCGTAATGCCTACCCGCAATGGGCGCAATGGGATGCTCTTTACCACGAAAGGTGTGATTAATATAAAGAACAAAAAATGGGCGCTCGACTTTTCAGCAATAGATGACGGACTGCCCGCTGAATCATCCAACTACTATACAAAAGCCTACCTGAGGCATTTATTTGTGGGCAATGAAATCCTGGGGTTGCAGATCGCCTCGCTGCAAAACCTTAGTTTTTACCTGTGGCTGGTTGGCGAAGCAAGAAAACACATTCTTGCCGGCGATTTTATTGCATGGAAAAGCGAAATGCTGCCCCTAATCAAACAACGCTTATAACAACTTCGCAACAAGTTTTACGCTACTTTTGGCCTTCATCAAAAGCTCGGCCTAAACGCACAAAGGGATTATGAAGAAAATCGACTGGTATATACTCAAGAAGTTTTTCAGCACCTTCTTCTTTTCCATTTTCCTGTTTACAGTAATCGCTGTGGCTGTTGATGTGAGCGAGAAAACCGATGATTTTGTGTCTTCCGGCCTCAGCGGCACACAAATCATCATGCAGTACTATATCGGTTTTGTGCCTTACATCATTGCGCTGCTCTTTCCCCTGTTCGTATTTATCGCCGTTATTTTCTTTACTTCCAAGATGGCGATGAAAAGCGAGCTCATCGCCATTCTTGCCAGCGGCACAAGGTTCAACCGCATGATGCGGCCTTATCTCATCGGCGGTATTTTTCTGGGCCTGATATTGTTGCTCGGCGCAAACTATGTTATACCAAAAGCCAACGAAATAAGAACAACATTCGAGGCGCGCTATGTTAACGGCAATTCCACTTACGATCCGCTGGTGCAGGGCAGTAACCGCAGCATGTATTTTAGAATAGACTCTTTCACCTATGCCGGTGTGCGCAATTATGATACATCAGCAAAATCGGGCGGCCCGTTTTTTATGCATCGCATCAAAGACAATCACCTTATTTACAACCTGCGTGCAGAAGTGATCAGGTGGGACACGGGTTTAAACAAATGGATCCTGCAGTCTGCCATAGAACGCACCATCGACAGCCTGCACGAGAAGGTTTCCCTGCAGCAGAAAAGACAAATGAATTTCAACTTCAAACCTTTTGACCTCAGTCACGATGAATATGCCAAAGACAAGCTGACAACCCCCGAGCTCTACAGTTTCTTACAACTCGAAAGGTTGCGCGGCTCAGAAGACCTGAACACGCTCGAAGTGGAAACCTACCGCCGCATCGCAACGCCAATCGCGGTGATCATTCTCACCATGATCGGCGCCGTAATTGCCAGTCGCAAAGTCCGTGGGGGCAGCGGCGCACACATCGCCATCGGTATTGTACTTGCAGCGAGTTTTATTTTAATGGACCGGTTCTCCACCATCTTCTCCACCAAAGGAAACCTGCCACCCTACATCGCTGCCTGGATCCCGGATTTTATTTTCATTTTCGTTGCCATCTACGTTTACAAAAAAGCACCTAAGTAATTGCTGATTTTTTTTGGGTCCTGCCGCAGTGCTTATGGCATCGCCTGTTGCGTCGCACTCTTGTACTGCATGAGATGGAGCAGCTTTACCGGCAAATCAATCTTTTCCGGGCCTTATGTATGGGTACGCCGGTATTATTGTAACATTTGAACCGCTCCATTCGTATGTACCTGCATCGCAGGAAAATTCAAACCAACAAACAACATGAACGAACGCAAATATTTTATCGACTGGATAAGGGTACTCGCTTTTTTCCTGCTTATACTTTTTCATTGCGCCATGCCATTTGTAATGTATGGCTGGGAAATAAAAAACCCCACCCAATACAAAGGGCTCACCAGCTTTATCTGGTGGCTGCATCAATGGCGTTTGCCGCTGCTGTTTTTTGTATCTGGTGTGGGTATCAATTATGCGCTAAAGAAAAGGTCGGTACTGAGTTTTGCGGGTGAAAGGGTGGTACGGCTTTTTATACCATTGCTGTTTGCCATGTTCTTTACCATTCCGTTGCAGGTCTATTTTGAATGGCTGCAGGAAGGTAAGATCACCATGTCGTATGCCAGCTTTTATCCCTCGGTCTGGGACATGGTTCCTTATCCCGATGGGTCGCTTACCTGGAGCCATATGTGGTTCGTGGTTTACCTGTTCGTCTTTTGTATATTACTGCTGCCGGTATTTGCTCTTTTTAAAATTAAAAGGCTCGCCAGGTTCAGGATACGGCTGGCAGAACAACTATCACACCCGGTTGTGGCTGCCTTGCTGTTTATTCCATTTACCGTTTACTATTTTACACTGTATCTCGAATACCCGGAGCAGCAAAGCCTGTTCGATGATTGGTTTGTGTTTATCTTTTCGATCAGCTTGCTTTTCTATGGCTATATATTAAGCGCATCGGGCAGGTTTTGGGATACCTGCGAAAAATACAGCTATTATTTTCTCAGCATAGCGGCTGTTTGCATCGGCTTTTTATTTTATAACTATTGGGCCACACTCGATTTTCCCAAACAAAAGGATGCGCGCCTTTATACGTATGGTACACTAAACGCTGTACAGATCTGGTTTCTGATTATGGGCTTTATCGGTCTTGCAAAAAAACACCTGAACTTTAGTAACCGGTTCCTCGGGTATACCAACAAAGCTGTTTACCCCTTCTATATTCTGCACCAGACTATCATCGTCGCCGCCGGCTACTACGTGGTTCAGTGGCCATTGCCCGACGCGGTAAAATTTATTGTGCTTGTCGTTTGTTGTTTTGGAGCCGTATTTCTCATCTATCATTTTCTTATCAGGCCGTTTGTGGTTACAAGAATACTTTACGGCCTTAAGCCCCGCGATACAAAAAAGCAAAGGCCTGCCCAACAGCCCGCAGAACATTTTGCTGCATAGCAGTGGCTAAAATTTTGACAATAATACCTGGTGCCCGGAGGCTGTTGAGCCACCTGCCTGGAAAATCTGCCATTATCATTACTTTGCCAACAATGTTGCAATTGTTTTGTTTTTAAAAAGCAAGTTGTTTTACCTTTACCGCAATAACCCCGAATGCATAACAGGCTGTTTATTGTCCTGGCAACATGCTGATATCGCTGAAATTGATGATAAGTGAACAAACCGTACAAGTGTGCGACGCAACCGGGATGAGTCAGGGGCCGAAGCCCGGCTCAAAGAATTGCTAACTGTTTTTCCGGTGATTACACGGATTTCAAGGCGCAAACAATTACTATAAATACAAGCAAATGGGTATTCTTAAAGATCGTTTTAAGGCAAAGGCAGAATCAGCCGCTGCCGGGATAAAAGATTTACTGAAAGAGCATGGCAATAAGAAAATTGGTGAGGTAACCCTAAGCCAGGTATACCAGGGAATGCGGGGAATTACCGGGCTTGTAACAGAAACGAGTTTGCTCGATGCACAGGAAGGCATTCGCTTTCGCGGTTATTCCATCCCCGAACTGAGAGAGAAATTACCCAAAACAGAAAAAGGCAGCGAACCTTTGCCGGAAGGTTTGTTTTACCTGATGCTTATCGGCGAACTGCCGACAGACGAAGATGTGAACCACGTGACCTCTGTGTTACAGCGGCGCAGCCATGTGCCCAATCACGTATTCGACGCCATTGATGCATTGCCTCTTAATACGCACCCGATGACCATGTACACCGTTGGCGTAATGGCTTTGCAAACCGAGAGCTATTTTTCCAAGGCTTACGCCGAGGGCATGAATAAGAAAGATTATTGGGAGCCTACCTTCGACGATGCATTCGTGCTTATTGCACGCCTGCCAAGAATTGCCGCTTACATATACCGCAAAAAATATAAGAATGGCGACCATATACATCCGAATGGTTTGCTCGACTGGGCAGGTAACCTCGCCCACATGATGGGTTTTGATGATCATGGTTTCCGTGAACTGATGCGCCTTTATATGACCATTCACGCCGATCACGAAGGTGGCAATGTCTCGGCACATACTACCCATCTTGTCGGCTCGGCACTATCTGACTGCTATCTTTCCTATGCTGCCGGTATGAACGGCCTCGCCGGTCCTTTACATGGCCTCGCCAACCAGGAAGTGATCAAATGGATATTCGAAATGCAGGAAGAACTAAAAACCGAAGAGCCGAGCAGCGAACAAATTGCAGAGTATGTGCGTAAGACGCTCTCGGCAGGAAAAGTTGTTCCGGGTTACGGCCATGCAGTGCTGAGAAAGACCGACCCGCGCTTTGAGGCGCAGATGGAGTTTGGAAAAAAACACATGCCAGACGACAAGTTGGTGAACACCGTTTGGAAGATCTACGAGACCGTGCCACCCATTTTGCAGTCGCTCGGCAAGATCAAGAATCCATGGCCCAATGTTGATGCGCATAGCGGCGCATTGCTTGTGCACTATGGCCTGGTTGAATACGAATTCTATACCGTGTTGTTTGCCGTTAGCCGTGCGTTGGGTGTGCTCTCCAGCCTTATATGGGACAGGGCGCTGGGCTTCCCGCTCGAAAGGCCAAAGAGCGTTACCACAGAGGCAGTTAAACTGTGGCTCGAGGGCAAAGAGCAAATATGGGAATAGGGTGAAAACAACAATTATACAAATCATTAATGCTCCTTATACGGGAGCATTTTTTGTGACCGGCATTTGTTCAAATAGCGTCGTCCGTTGCGTCGCACTCCTGTACTGTACCGCTTTGCGCAGCAATGCTCGTTGATAAACTTATAAGGCTTTAAGCATTAACCTGCAAAATCCAGCTTCACTTTCAAGGCTTCGATAACATTATAAATGATCGGGCAACGGCCATAATGCATAAACGTGGCAAAAAGCCGGTCGTTAAAGCCCGGCTTATGTAAACCCGGGAATTCACGGCATTCATTGGGCCGCGCTTCATACACCACGCATTTATTGTCTGACAGGAAATGACAGGGAATGGTATTCATAACCGCAAGGGTGCCTGCCGATGATTTTTCTACATAGCGGTTTTCAAAATCGGCTATGTTCATATTTAAATGAGCGGCGAGCCGGGCTGCGTCACCTTCTTCTACGTTGATCATAAGGGTGCGGCAACAGTTACCGCATTGGGTGCAGTCTATCCCGGCAGTTGTTATTTTATCAAGTGCCAGAACAAGTTCGTCGATGCGGGCAGCATCGTGACGCGCTAAAAAAGATTTAAAAGACTCATTTTCCGCATGTTTTTCTGTTGCGGCTTCGGCGATAATAAGTAGATCAGTCTGAAGCATTCTGGCCGCAAGGTAAATAAATATGTCAGGGAATATTAATGATCAGTTTTACTGCGTCATTCATGTATGGCCCGCCGGGGTTGTGCGCAGTGTAGTCGAGATTTACCCAATATTGGCCGTTGTTTTCATGGTAGTATATTTTGCTCATGCCTTCATTTCCAAAAAGATGGATGATGGCCTGCTGCATGATCTCGAAGTCTTTCCGGTCGCCGGCATAGATCTCGGGGTACATATGCCCCTCAACAATAATAAGCCTGCATTTGGCGCCAATGCTCATCAGGCAGCTCGCCATAAGAATGCTGTGATCGTCACAGTCGCCGCCGAGTCCATTTAGAATCGTTTCCCGCGGCGTGGCATAATATTCATCGCGTTGGGCATCGCTTACATATTTGAAGTGGCCATTGATGTATTTGAAAAGCGAGAAATAGCGGGCAAGCTCATTGTATTTGTAATGATAATCGTCAAAGAATTCGAGTGAATGCTTTACCGAAAAGTTTCTTACGACCGAATCTTTGTACTGTACTTTTTCCAGCACTTGTCTTGAAGTCCGCTCCTGTACGTTTTCAAAAAGATGGGGATTAAAGCTTACCTGGTCGGTTTGCTTTTGTTCCCTCACCTGCCAGTTTTGTGTAACCATTACCTTATAACCGGTAGCGATGCTGCTGAAGGTATAACCCCGTTTGTCGTTCCATTGGTTAAAGATCAATACAATACAAACAAGCAACAAGGCAGGTATCATCAAAGGCTTTATCAACCACATCATTATTCTTACGATAACCACTGCGACGATTACACCGATGAGAAGGTCAATATTCCATTGATCGATCATAACTGGCGGAATAAACCTGCAGATAAAGGGCGCTAACGGAATAATGATTAATACAGCAGCTATTTGAGTGATGATTGTTTGTGTGAGCGTATAATGCTTTTTAATTGCCGCCGGACTCATAGGTCATTAGAATTCTCTTATTGGAATATTGTGCGCTGATAAAGTTAAAAGTTCTGGGATAGCTTACTGTTAAAAATCAGGAAAATAACAGATGGCTTTGCAAAATGATTGATACGCTATCTTCGCAACAATAGCGGAAACCGGTAATTTTATCAGCGCTTGCTTGCATTGACCAACAATATTGTTACCGGCAGATCAGGAATGGGGGGACGCCAGCTTTTTTATGATAGCTGCTCAAAGCGGTAGCGTAGAAGAGTGCGACGCAACCAGGATGCCAGCGGCGACGGAGCCCGGTACAAAAAATTAAAAAGATAACTGTTTAACCTTTATGATAGCGATTGACAATAAGCTGGTAAGCGACCATGTAATAGAGGAACAATTCGTTTGTGACCTGAATAAGTGCAAAGGCGGCTGCTGCGAAGATGGAGACGCCGGCGCGCCCCTGCAAAAGGAAGAACTGGATGAACTGATAAATAATTATGAGATCGTAAAACCCTATCTTACAGCTGCAGGTATTGCCAGCATTGAAAAACTGGGTAAGTATGTTTACGATACCACTTTCGGTTGGGTTACCCCAACTATAAAGGGAGAAATGTGCGCCTATGGCTTCAGGGATGAGAAGGGTATTTTAAAGTGCGGCATTGAGCAGGCTTATTATGATGGAAAGATTGCGTGGAAAAAGCCGATCAGCTGCCACCTCTTCCCGATCAGGATACAGCAAAGCAAGGAGGATCCTGACCTGGAATATGTGAATTACGAACCCCGCCAGGATCTTTGTAAAGCTGCCTGCAGGTTAGGCGAGAAGCTACAAGTGCCCGTGTATGTTTTTTTGAAAGAGGCGATCATCCGGAAGTATGGGGAAGTGTTCTACGAGGCGCTTGCCGCCACAGCCGAGCATATGAATACTGCGGGGTAGTACTTCTGACAGGTTATTACTTTTATAAGGCCAAAATAATTTGACTCCTGTAAAGCACATTGAGAAATTGCCTCAGACCGATGAGGAACTGTTGCTGGCATTCAAAGAATCCGGCAGCCAGGAGGTGCTTGCAAAATTGTACCTGCGTTATACCGACCTGGTTTATGGCGTTTGCCTTAAATACCTGAAAGATCCGGAAGCATCGAAAGATGCCGTTATGAACATTTACCATGAGTTGCTGGTAAAACTGCTCAGGCATGAAGTGGGTAATTTTAAAAGCTGGCTCTATGTGCTGGCCCGCAATCACTGCCTGATGCACTTAAGGAGCGCAAAAAAGATGTTCACGGTTGAATTTGACCAATCGCTTATGCAATCGGAAGACTTAGGGCATCTTGATGCTGTGATGGAAAAAGAAAGAGACTTTCTGAAATTGTCAGATTGTATCGATGAACTGAACAGCGATCAAAAGCAAACCATCCGCCTGTTTTATCTTGAAAATAAATGCTACAACGAAATAACGGAAATGACGGGGATGGATTGGAACAGGGTGAGAAGCCTTATACAGAATGGCAGGCGCAACCTGAAAAATTGTATGGAAAAAAATGCCTGAAAGAGAGTTTCATATCAACTACAGCATTGAGGATATAGAACGCTATCTCAATGGAAGCATGACTGCAAAGGAAATGCATGAGTTGGAACGTGCTGCCCTCAACGATCCATTACTTGCTGACGCTATTGAAGGCTACAGCGAAAGCAATATGCACACGGCCCATACTCATCTCAACGAAATATACGCTGCCTTATACACCACGCAGGAAGGCGCAAAGGTTATTCCGCTGAACACCAAAAGAAATAACTGGCTGAACGTAGCAGTCGCGGTGATGATCGTGATTACGGGGCTGGCAAGCTGGTATATTTTCGGGCTGAATAAAAGCGAAGGAAACCAGCCAGCGCCTGCAGTTGCAGGAGTTAAACAAGAACAAATCACTGCCGGTGATTCATCAGCCAGTAAATCAGACAGCTCAATAATCGTAGCACAGCTTAACAAGGCTGCAGCGCAAAAGCCAGCTTCCCAAAAACAGTCCGACGCCACCGATAACCAAAAAGATAATGAAGCCGTTACAAAGCCGCCTGTTACAATAACAGACAACCAATCCGCTGCTTCTTTGCCAGACAATAAAAAAAATGTAGCTCCTTCCGTCACAAACAATGCGCCGGTGACGTCTGGTACAAGTGCAAATAATGATGCCGCTGTTACAAAAGGCTACAATGCTTTTGCCAACAAACAAACAGTTCTTATCTATAACGGAAGGGTTACAGACAATAACAATAAACCTGTTGCCAATGCGATTTTAATGGCGCCGGGCGATGTACGTGCTTTCACCAACGCAGATGGATATTTCACGCTGCGTTCTGCCGACACAATGCTGAATGTTACGGTTTCCTCTGCTGGTTTTACCGAGGAGCAAACAAAGCTAAACAGCAGCATTTCAAACAGCATTGTGATCAGCCCAGACCACAGTTCTCTGTCGGAAGTAGTGGTTACAGGTTTCGGAAAGAAAAAAGCAATCACGAAAAACGCAGACAGTAGCGCTACGCACCCTGCAGCCGGCTGGGAATCGTTCCAGGAATATGTTTACAGACAGCTTAACCAGGAAATGGATACAACCCTTAGCGATGTTACCGCGTCCGGCGATGTGCAGCTCGAGTTTTCGGTAGACGAGGATGGCGCCCCCACTGATTTTAGCGTTATTAAATCGCTTGATCCGTTATATGACAACAAGGCTATCGATATTGTAAAGAAAGGGCCAAAATGGGTTGCGGGTAAAAAAACAAAAAAGGCTAAGGTTACCATCCGGTTCTAGTTTCGTGCCAACAAAAATTGTACCCCGTACCAAACCATGTGGCTTATTGCTTACCACCGGAAACATTATATTTGATAATACACGAATCTATACGCGCATCCGCTGCGTATTATCTATGTCTTTAAAAATAAGCATCAACATGAAAACAAAACTCAGAATCACCCTTGCCGCTGCAGCAGCGGTTTTTTTGTATGCTGCCTGTACGGGAGGCTCCGCTGACAGCACTGCAGCGAAGCCAGCCGAATCAACCAATGCGGCCACAACTCCGGACTATCACGGTTTTGAAAGCGCCGCCAAATGGGGCGAACATATCGTAGCCATCTCCGGGTGTAACGATTGTCACACCCCAAAGAAAATGGGACCCAAAGGCCCCGAAATGGATATGAGCCTGATGCTCTCGGGCCATCCCTCCCAAATGCCGCCGCCGCCGGTTGATTTAAAAGAAGCCCAGGCAAAAGGCATCGCCGTAACGCAGGATCTTACAGCATGGGTTGGCGCATGGGGCACTACTTATGCCGTTAACCTTACACCCGATTCAACAGGTTTGGGCGGCTGGAAAGAAGACCAGTTCATCAAAGCATTGAGAGAAGGAAAATGGATGGGGCTTGATAACACAAGGCCTATTATGCCGCCGATGCCATGGGAAGCATTCAAGAACTTCTCCGACGATGAAATAAAAGCGGTGTTTGCCTACCTGCAATCAATTCCACCGGTGCACAACGTTGTTCCGCAGGCAGATCTTGCTCCGCCGCCACCAGCGCCGGCGCCGGCAAAATAAACAGCGTTTCATAAAGGGCGCTTCTTTGGTAGCCAGCCCCGGAACCGCAGGCAGCAGCTGTTGCGTCGCACACTTCAACTAAAGCAATACTATTGAACAGAAACGGTTGGACGGCATTTGCCTTTAACCGTTTTTCTTTTGCTCAAGACTTCAAAGAGGCATAGTGCCTCTTTTTTATTGTCATCATGTCAGCATTTGCTGCTTTGGTACTTTGTTTGACTTGTGCTGGTGGATTTACATTGAAGGCTCTTGCTGCCAATTGTTCACCATGTACAAGTGTGCGACGCAAGGGACGATGAATTGAAAAACAAAAGCCGACCACCAAAAACAAATAACTATGCAAAAAGGACAGATACGCGTACAAACGGAGAACATTTTCCCGATTATTAAAAAGTTCCTCTACAGTGAACATGAAATTTTTCTGCGCGAATTGATCTCAAACGCAACCGATGCTTCCCAAAAACTGAAAACGCTTGCTTCGATCGGCGAGGCTAAAGGTGAATTGGGCGATCTGCGTATTGATGTAACGATCGATGCCAAAGAAAAAACCCTGACCATTAGCGATAACGGCGTTGGCATGACCGCTGCGGAAGTAGATAAATATATCAACCAGGTTGCTTTCAGCGGCGCAGAGGAGTTTCTCGACAAATACAAAGACGCCAACATCATCGGCCATTTTGGTCTGGGTTTCTACAGTGCTTTCATGGTGAGTGACAAAGTGGAAATCTATTCAAAGAGTTATACCGAAGCCAACGCCGTTTACTGGAGTTGCGATGGCAGCCCGGAGTTTGAATTATACGAGATTGACAAAGCTGACCGCGGTACTAAAATCGTTCTGCATATTAACGAAGACAGTAAGGAATTCCTGGAAGCCGACCGTGTTCGTTCTATACTGGAAAGGTTCTGCCGCTTTTTGCCTGTTGCCATTTATTTCGAAGACAAACAGATCAATAATACAAATCCGCTGTGGACAAGAAAACCATCTGAACTAACCACAGAAGATTACCAGAATTTTTATAAAGAGTTGTATCCATACGGCGAAACGCCTTTGTTCTGGATTCACTTGAATGTGGATTATCCTTTCAATCTTACCGGAATTCTTTACTTCCCGAAGATCAAGCAGAGCTACGAAATTCAGAAAGACAAAATTCAGTTATACAGCAACCAGGTTTTTGTAACTGATGAAGTGAAAGATATTGTTCCCGAATTCCTGATGTTGCTGCATGGCGTTATCGATAGCCCCGATATTCCATTGAATGTTAGCCGCAGCTATTTGCAGGGTGACCCGAATGTGAAAAAGATCAATGCGCACATTACAAAGAAAGTGGCCGACAAGCTCGACGAGATCTTCCGCAATAACCGGAAAGAATTTGAAGAGAAATGGGAAAGCCTTGGCTTGTTTGTGAAATACGGCATGATGACCGATGACAAATTCCTGGAAAAGGCTAACAAGTTTTTGGTGATGGAAGAGGCCCGCAATGCAACTACAAAAGATGAAGACTATAAGTTTTATACCATTGATGAATACAAGGCTGCGACCGAAGCATTGCAAAAAAATAAAGAAGGCAAGCAGGTGATTCTTTATACAACCGACCCGGTTCAGCAGGATGCTTATGTGCAGGCATGTGCAGCGAAAGGGTACAAAGTGATCAAGATGGAAACACTTGTTGATTCTGCATTTATCAACAATATGGAAATGAAATGGGAGAATGTTCATTTCACCCGTGTTGATTCAGATATTGTCGACAACATTATAGATAAACAGGAAGGCAGCGAAAGTGTATTAAGCAAAGACGAAGAAGAACAACTGAAGAAGATGTTTGGAACAGAAATGCATAACCTGCATGTAACTGTTGATGTTAAAGGTTTAAGCCCGGATACGGCGCCGGTAATCGCCACAAGGCCTGAGTTTATGCGCCGTATGAAAGATATGGCCGGCCTCGGCGGACCTATGACTTCCTTCTATGCAACCATGCCCGATGAAGTCACGCTTACGGTAAATGGCAATCACCCAATCTATCAATCCTTGCTGAAAGAAGCGGATATTGATAAACAGGAAAAACAAGTTAAGAATCTTGCGGATCTTGCATTGCTGTCACAGGGATTACTGAAAGGCAACGACCTTACAAGCTTCATTAACAGAAGTGTTGAATTGATGCAGGGCGAAAAGAAACCTGTGATAGTGGAAGGGTAAAATGTAAACAGGTATAAAATAAAAGACCTTGTTCATAAAGAACGAGGTTTTTTATGTACCAAACTTTTGTATTTCAAGTGAGCTGTAGTTGCGTCGCACACTTGTGCTATTTGTTCTTTATTCAGCTTTAAACAAAGCAGCAAACATGGTGTCAGCTTTTTTATGGTAACCAATCAGCGCTTCTTTTTTTATTAATTCAAGCTTGGAATTTGCCAGGATAAAATCAACCACTTCTTCGTTTTCTTTTTTAAAAACCGAACAGGTGATATACAAAAAGTATCCACCCTTTTTTACGTGGTTAACAACGTTGGCAACAATCTTCTTTTGCAGGTTAGCGTAATAGTCAATCTTATCTTCAGTGAAAAAATAGAGTTGTTCGGGCGTTCTTCCCCATGTGCCGCTGCCACTGCAAGGAACGTCAGCAATCACCAGGTTAAAGGCAGCCGGTTGAATATTAAATGTTGCTGTAAGATCAAAAACGAAGCTGTTATATTTATGTATTCCTGCTTCTGCAAAACGCCTTCTTAAATTTTCAATGATGGAAATGCGCACATCAGAGACAGTGAGATTAATATTGCCTAACACATCAACCGCAAGTAATGACTTACCGCCGCTTGCCGCGCAACAATCCCAAACACTGATCGCCGGTTCCCGGGTGCCAGTTGGCAGTTTTACCAGTGCCAGGAATTCAGAAATACGTTGGGAAGAGTAGTCTTGTACAACCACCTCTTTATTCAATAGCAACAGGTCATCAATTTTTGTCGCATTAAACAAGGCAATGCAATCGTTTCCGTAACATTCAAAAAGTACCGTTCCTGCTTTCAGTTTTGCAAGCACTTTTTCTTTTTGCCCCGCCCTTATCCGCAGGAATAGATCTGGTTGGGTCAGGTGCGAAGCGGCAAACGTCTCTGCGTCGATACTTTCAGTGAGTTGATCCTTACATGGAAAGATTGCCGGTACAGTAAAGGGGTATTGCAACAAAGCCATTTTGTTAGGGAGGGAAACATGCACGTTTTCGTTCCATTCAGGCGCCAGTTGAGCAAGCACTTCATTGCTTTCGTTGGAACAGAGGAACAATGCCATTAAGATATTTTCTTCTGTTGGCTCTTTTAAAACGGCGCTTAACCTAAACCAGCAATAACACAAATGGCTTACCCGCTTTCTGTCGCCTGAACCATATTTCTTATGCTGGCTAAAAAAATCTTTGATAAAAGCTGCAAAAGGTTTGTCGACTTTGTAAAGTGACAAAACCTGTTTTGTTGAGTTGATGTAAGAATGCCAGCGGCTCATAGATATGTTTCATAGCAAATATCAGCAGAACAATCCAGCTTTTAATTATAACATCTCCATAGGGTCGTCGCAAATTCTAAAGTTCTCATTAAAGCCGTCCATGAAGGCAACATCTTCTTCACTCAATTCAAAACTCAGGCTGTCAAAATTCTCCTGTAGTCTCTCTTTTCTGGAAGACTTCGGGATTGTTGAGATGTTATGTTCAATATTCCAACGGAGAACTATCTGCGCCGGGGTTTTGTTGTATTTTTCGCAGAGTTTTAATAATCGCGGGTCACCTAATTTTTTGCCACGTGTAATAGGTGAATAAGATTGGAGCTGAATATTTCTTTGTTTACAGTACCCAACCAATTCCGGCTGAAAAAGCCATGGAGTCAGTTCTACCTGGTTGAGCACCGGGACAGTTGCAGCATACATAGACAACTCGTCGAGAAACGGGATAAGGTAGTTTGCCACACCAATAGCTCTTACGGTTTTATCTGCATAGAGTTTTTCGAGTGCCTTCCAGGTGTCTTTTCTTTTGCCTTTGATGGGCCAATGTACGAGGTACAGATCAACATAATCCATATCCAGTTTTCGCAGGCTTACGTCGAATGCTTTTAGTGTTGAATCATATCCCTGGTCGCCGTTGCCAACTTTCGTAGTTACAAAAATTTCGTTACGCGGTAAGCCGCTTGCTTTAACAGCTTTGCCGATCTCTTTTTCATTTTGATAAAGCGCAGCAGTATCGATCAGTCTGTAACCGATCTCAAGAGCGTCCACAACGGCTTGCTCGGCTTCTTTGTTATACATGTCATAAACGCCCAGGCCAAGTAAAGGCATTTGAATACCGTTGCTAAGTGTTGTGTATGGTTGGTTGATCATGTTTCTGGTTTTAAGTTTATATCAGAAAAAACATAACAGGCCGTAGAGACCTGTTATGCCGCGTAATGTTGCAAAAGCACAAGAGTGCGACGCAAGTAAAGCATCATATATGTTCATAAGCCGGACCTGCAAAAAAGGCTCGTGCAAAATGCATCAGTTACCATTTTTCCAAGCCTAACAATTTTTTTCCAAGCTCATTTAATTCGGCAGTTCTGTATTTTGTTTTTTCCCACCCGCGTGGGTCGCCGGGAAATGCATATCCTTCGGGTGCAATTCGGTCTTTCCAGGATGTGATACGCCAGGTGCGCAAAGCTTCATTATCTTCTTCGGCCGGCATCATGGAAATGTATTGCGCAATACGCACTTTATCGCCGCTCATATTCGGGCGAATGCCATGCGGCTGCGTGCTGTTGAATATAAGCAAATCGCCGGCTTCCATTTTTACTTTAACTGGCGTAAAGCCTGTTGTGTCGGGCTTGAAATGATCGCGGTCTTCGGGCTGTGTCAATTTCCAGGTTTCATATGTTCTGAATAACTCGGGAATACATTGAAAACCGCCCATGTTCTCGTCGGTCTGATCGGCAAGTGCCAACACGCCTTGCACATTTACCGGCCTTGTTTCGGGATCATAATCCCAATGAATAAATCCCTTGTATTCAAAACCCGGGCGAATTGGAAAATTCAGGTTGGCGCGGTCGATGGTCACCCATAGTTTTTCGGTGCCCCAAATATCTACGAACGCATCGTATACACGCTGCATTTGCCGGTTGTTCCAAAGATGTTGATTGTTGTATACTTCTACCATACCAGTGTTGGTCAGTTCTTTCATCTTCATTTCTGCACGCGGAGCAGTGTACCATGTATCCTGGTCGTCAGCTACTTTTTCTTCAAACTCCCACAAGAATTTTGCCGTTGCTTCTGCCTGTTCACGCGGCACGGCATTTTTAATAACGATGTAACCGTTGTGCACCCAGAAGTTCCAATCATCCTCACTCAGTACACGCAACGATTTGCCGTTGCTTCGGTCGTTCAATTTTGTTGCGCTGCTTTTTGCAGTCGAAGGGTTTCCCGGAATGTCGGTATGTGCATTATTGGGGATCATTGTTGTTGCCATCGTCGGGGCCATGGTAGCGGCCATTGTTTGCTGTTCCATATAGCAGATTTTAATTGTTGAAAGTTAAGGTAAATAATGTTGCAGGACATGTTCGGCTGCTGCGGGTACAAAAACCGGTTGCTGTTCTATGCTTGCAGCTTTTTGCATGTGCTTCTTTGTTGAAGGGTTTAAACGTCGGTTCAGCCACCGTTAAAGTAAACGCTTTGCTTGCAGCATTTGTGCTGACAGTTTCTATTTGCATGAGTCAGGTTTTTGTTGGTTAATTACAAGTCAAAAATACAGTTGCCGCAGAGCCGTTTTCTACACGTACAATGACCTGTTTTTGTTCTGTATTGATATTTTTTATGAAATTTGAAAGCAAATGCCGCAACGAAGAACAAAAGAATGCTTTTGTACCAGGCGAAGAATAAGAATGTGGCATCGTTGCGTCGCACTCTTCAGCGTCCATAGCGCTACGCAACAGGCCTTTGTAATCTAACATTTAGTCAACATTCACCCATGAAAGTAAAACGGGAAGCCATAGAGCCTGACCACGACAGTTCGTTCAAGATATTGCTTACACCAAACCTGAATGAGCTTTTCTACTGGCATTTTCATCCGGAGTTTGAAATTGTTTATGTAGAAGCAACCAGCGGCATACGGCATATCGGAGATCACATTTCAAAATATGAAGGCAGCGATCTTGCACTGATAGGTCCAAACATTCCCCACCTGAATTTTGACTATGGTGTAAAGACGACTGTTGAGACGGTGGTTGTGCAAATGAAAGAACACTTTCTCGGCAAAGATTTTTTTTCACTGCCGGAGATACAATCCATCAATGACCTGTTTGAACGGGCCCGCAACGGCATTGCGTTTTATGGAGCGACTAAAACAAAAGCCGGCGAAAAATTGAAGCAACTTACCACCCAATCGCACTTTGATCAACTAATCACTTTATTGCAGGTATTTCAATTGCTCGCCGCCAGTGATGAATACGTTTCGCTTAAGGTGCGGCCTATTGCAAACGCATCGGTACTTAAAGAGCAACAAAGGCTGCATAAAATATATCATTATATAGAAACGCATTACCAGGCAAATATCCAGGTGCATGATGTGGCAAAACTTTCGCACCTTACAACGGCAGCCTTTTGCAGGTATTTCAAAAAGTCAACTCACTTAACTTTTACCGATTTTTTAAATCAATACCGCATTAACCAGGCAAAAAAAATATTGATGCAAAATTGCAATGTAACGGAAGCATGTTTTGAGAGCGGCTTTGAAAATCTTTCTTACTTCAATAAAACATTTAAAAAACTGGCCGGTGAAAACCCTTCACAATTCAGGAGAAGGCATGCTGAAAACTAAACCCTTGAATAGCCGGTAGAAATAAATTTTAGCAGTCCGGTTTTTTATTGATAGCTTTATCGGGCTCCGAAAAAATCAATCCTGTGTAAATCCATTCCCTGCCTTTGATTATTACACCGCACCTGTTCAAAAAAAATATCGATGCCATTATGAAAAAGATAATCTTCATTTTACTTATTTCATCATTGTGCGCAGGAACAAAAAAGACTGCGGGAAAACGTGGCGATAGAACAGCTGACAACACTCCTCCATCATCGACCGTAAAAAGTTTTTAAAGGCCACTTTTTAGCAAACAACCCAACTAAACAATGTGCAATTGTGCTGGTGTATGCAACGCTGCTGCGCTGTATTATCGGGAGCCTGGCTTTTGTACCCTTATAAGGCTTCTGTTGCGTCGCACACTTGTACTTTAGCAAGCTATTCTGCAGTAATTTTTTTTGCGCATTTCAGACGCGGGTTCTGCTGCAGCCCAAGTGTGCGACGCAACAGGTGCTCCACAAGGAATATAAAGCCGGGCACAAAATAAAAATCCTGCCTTTTAAAGGGCAGGATTTTGTCTATGAATTGTGATGACTATTTAATACCGAATGCCTTTTTTACTTTGGCTACATGGTCAAGTTTTTCCCATGTGAAAAGCTCTACCTTTTTACGCACCACTTTGCCGTCGTTTGATTTGAATACTTTTTCCACTATCTCCGGTTTACGACCCATGTGGCCATAGGCTGCAGTTTCGCTGTAGATTGGGTTGCGCAGTTTTAAACGCTGTTCTATAAAATAAGGACGCATATCGAACAGGCCGTGAACAATATTGCCGATCTCGCTGTCTTTCAGATCAACCTTCGCGGTGCCAAATGTTCTTACGTTAATGCTTGTTGGTTCGGCAACACCAATGGCGTACGATACCTGCACCAACACTTCATCGGCAACGCCCGCTGCTACCAGGTTTTTGGCAATATGCCTTGTAGCATAAGCGGCAGAACGGTCTACCTTGCTCGGATCTTTGCCACTAAAGGCACCACCACCGTGGGCACCTTTGCCGCCATAAGTATCAACGATTATTTTACGGCCTGTTAAGCCAGTATCGCCATGCGGTCCACCAATAACGAATTTACCGGTAGGGTTAATGTGATATTTAATCTTGTCGTTAAAAAGACTTGCGTATTTGGGATAGATCGATTTTATCCTTGGAATGAGAATATTAACGATGTCTTTCTTTATCTTCTTCTGCATCTTTTCTTCGGTATCGAAATCGTCGTGCTGAGTTGATACAACAATCGTGTCAATGCGGACTGGTTTGTTGTTATCGTCATACTCAAGTGTAACCTGGCTTTTTGCATCTGGCCTCAGGTATTTGATTTCTTTATTTTCCCGACGCAATACTGCCAGTTCAAATAAGATCTTGTGTGCAAGATCAAGCGCAAGCGGCATATAATCGTCGGTCTCGCTTGTGGCGTAACCGAACATCATCCCCTGGTCACCGGCGCCCTGTTCTTCCTTGGTATGCCTGTCTACGCCCTGGTTAATATCGGCCGATTGCTCATGAATAGCAGAAATAATTCCGCAGCCGTTGGCTTCAAACATGTATTCGCTTCGTGTGTAGCCAATTTTGCGGATTACGCCACGTGCAATTTCCTGCAGATCGAGATAGGCTTTACTTTTCACTTCGCCTGCAAGTACCACCTGGCCTGTTGTTACCAATGTTTCGCAAGCTACTTTACTATTGGAGTCGAAAGCGAGAAAATTGTCGATCAAAGCATCTGATATCTGGTCGGCAATTTTATCCGGATGACCTTCAGATACGCTTTCAGAAGTAAATAAATACGGCATAATTATTTTTTAACAGGCTGCAAAGATAAGGGGGCAGAATATAAATTATACTTATAAAAAAAGGGGCTGTTATGTATGTGAATAACAGCCCCTTTTATGTTTAGATTATAATAGCGTAACAGATGAGATCAATGAATATCCGAATACACTATATGCAGTTTCATTTTATGATTGGTATTGTTGGCACCGCCTAAACGAATACGCCCGGTCGCTACCCTGTTCAGCGGTGTGCTGCCTGCGCCGGTAAATACCTGATAGCTTGAAGGTGTATTGTAATAATAGATATAGTCGTTATAAGGTGCCCACATAACGAGATCGTAATACTTCTGTCCAAACGTAATTATTCCCTGCAGGTATCTTGAAACATCCCACTTGTATTCGTAAATGGTTCTGCCGGATATGGGATCAATTTTCTTGAGAGGGAATGAGCCTAATGTGGTTTGGTTAGAAACTGTTCCGTTTGAAATGCTCATGTCGTTTGGCTGTGCAAAACGCCTCATGGAATCTGCGTCATAGGTTGTCACGAAAATATTCGGTGGAAGATAAACGTCATCCTTGCTGGTTCCTGACAGATCAGGCACCTGTTCCATCATAATTTCTGCCCGGTGTATGATTTTGTTAGTGAGTGTATCGGTATTTGGTATTGATAACATAGCATAAATGCCGGGGTTAGCATCAATGAATATAAGGCTATCATTCTTTTCTGTGTTCAACGAAGAGAGAAATGATGCCACCTGGCCTGAAGAGCGGTCGCGGGTGACATAGTTGGTGCTTCCGCAATTGAATGTATTGCAACGAAAAGCAAGCACCGTAGTGTCAACCTTGCCTGCCGAATCGCGCCTTTTATAACGGTAATACAATGCCAGTTGGGTATTTGTATCAACAAGGTTTATGCGAACGAAAGCATTGCCCAGGCTTTCGGGAACCACTTGTAGACCTTTTATATTGACACCGAATAAAGAGTCGCTTTTATAGGCGTTGGATGTATCATAATCGTGCAATAACCTGTTTCCGTAATCGTTGCTTAACCTTACCCTGATTACATTTGCATTTTTGCCTCCGTAGGTATACGCCACACTATCGTCAAGAGAAGGAATGTTCACGGTGGCCGGCCCTGTTGTTAATTCGGTGCCGTTAGCAATCTGGTAATTTGTTTTATAATAGGTTGTAGGCTTTATGTCACTAAGTGTATCCGTTTTCGACATCTCGTATACTCTCAATTTCAAGTCTTGCAAAGTGTCGCCATAAGAACCAACAGTTCTTAATACCAGCACAACTGAATCCAGCATTAAGCTGTCATTTGAATCCTGTACCGGAAAAGTTACCGGGTATGTATCAGGCCTTAATTGCACATTAACGGAAGCATTTGTTTTCCCAAACAATGGATCATTTAAATAGCCCAAAGATTGTATTTCCTGTGTGCCTACGGTAGTGATGCTGTCTTTGCCGTTTTTTGATACAATGTCAAGAAACATTTCTTTAGTATTAACATTGTCGCCGGGTGGTAATAAAGAACCACCTATATCGGTGGTTACTATCTTAGTACAGGCTGAATATATAAGTGACTGTATAAGTAAAATGAATAAAAATCGATACTTCACAAGAGATAAATTCATGTAATAATTACTTCGCCGCAAGCTCGTTATACAAATCTAAATACTCTGTTAAATCAGTATCCCATCCGGAGAAAGGAAGTACCTTCTTTCCTTTGGCTTTTGCGAATTCGTCAGATAATTTTTTCTCAACTTTTGGAGCTCCGAAAGTAATGGCATCTGCGTAAGTAGCACCACCTTTAAACATCGCGGTGTTGTTCGCTTCTTTAAATACCTCGAGGTCTTTGGGTTTTATATTTGCGTGTATGTTGGCGCGTTCGGTAAACGCCGATCCCAGTTTATCTTTAAAAGTGTTTTCACCTATGGTAAATACAATTTTGCTATGGCTGAAAACAGGCTCCCTTTTATAGGCTGTTTTTATGTAAAGAGGAACAAGGCCAGTCATCCATCCACTGCAATGAATAATGTCTGGAGGCCACCCGAATTTCTTTACCGTCTCCAGTGCACCCCGGCAGAAGAAAATAGTGCGCAGGTCGTTATCATCAAACCACTGCTCCTTTTCGTCATGAAAAATGAATTTCCGCTTAAAAAAATCCTCGTTATCAAGAAAATACACCTGGAGTCGCGCATTTGGCAGCGAGGCCACCTTTATTTGCAGCGGGTAATCATCATTATCAACAGAAACGTTGATGCCAGACAATCTAACCACTTCATGCAAGCGGTGCCGCCTTTCATTGATTACGCCAAAACGCGGCATAATGCATCTAACTTCCAACCCGCTGTCATTGCTTTTTATTGCGAGCTTGTTTACTATTTCCGCGAATTCTGTCAATTCGAGGTACGGAGACATCTCTGTAGCAATGAATAAAATTCTTTTCTTTATTGACATTCGTAACCGATATTTGGCTGATGACTCTGAAAATCAGGGTGGCGAAGGTACGGAAATCATTTTAATACTGTCTAAGATAACAATTGCTCAACACTTTATCTGTTACTTATGATCATTTTCAGGAAATCGGCTCAGCTTCTGGAAAAGTTACAACAGCTTAAAAATGAGGGTAAAAAAATTGGGTTTGTACCAACAATGGGGGCCCTGCACAGCGGTCATATTTCCCTGATCGGGGAGTCCAAGTTGCATTGTGATATTACTATTTGCAGCATTTTTGTAAACCCAACCCAATTTAATGACCCTGCTGATTTTGAAAAATATCCTGTTACAATCGAAAATGACATCTATCAACTCCACAAGACTGGTACCGATATCCTGTTTTTGCCATCCGTGGCGGAAATTTATCCTAACGGGCTTGATAATGGCCCCCACTATGAGCTCGGCTTTCTTGAATCAATACTCGAGGGTTATTATCGCCCGGGGCACTTCCAGGGCGTGTGCAGGGTAATGCATCGTTTACTTACCATTTGCCAGCCTGATGAATTATACATGGGCCAGAAAGACTACCAGCAATGCATGGTCGTGAAAAAATTGCTGTCAGACTATAACCTCAGTTGTAACCTCCATATTGTGCCAACTATGCGGGAAGCCAACGGCTTGGCAATGAGTAGTCGCAATCTCAGGCTCTCCGCGGAAGCGAAGACACAGGCCGCTGCAATTTACCACGCGCTTACCCATATAAAAGACAATGTCGGAAAAACGACGCCGGAAAACTTAAAACGGGAGGCTGTTGCTATTATTGAACGTGCCGGTTTCAATAAGATCGATTATCTCGACATATGTAATGCCGAAGACCTGGCTCCGTCTGTAAATGATAAACTGTTTGATCATAACGTTGCTCTTACCGCAGCTTTTATAGAAGGTGTACGGTTGATTGATAACCTCGTTATCGATTGACAAAAATCCGTCAGGCTTAAGTTTCCTACTTTTGTGTAATGCAAATAGAAACACTAAAATCAAAGATTCACCGGGCTGCTATTACAGAGGCTAACCTCAACTATGTAGGAAGCCTTACGCTTGATGAAGACCTGATGAATGCCGCTAACATCATTGAAAACGAAAAGGTGCAGGTAGTGAACGTAAACAACGGCGAAAGGCTCGAAACATATATTATAAAAGGCAAGAAGGGCAGCGGTACGGTTTGCCTCAATGGCCCGGCGGCGCGTAAAGGTGCCGTAGGCGATATCGTAGTCATCATCGCTTATGCAACCATGGATTTTGAAGAGGCGAAAACGTTCAAGCCTTCGCTTGTATTTCCAAAAGAAGGTAACAAATTATAAAAGACTTTTTGAGCTGGCACTAGTACACATGGCATCGCCTGTTGTGTCACTCACTTCAACGTTCCGCTGTTGAATCGGGAAAAAGGAATCGCATACATCCGGTATTTAGTGACTGGTTAAAGCAGTCACAAATAGAAATCCGGCGCGGGTGCATTGTGTATATTGCTGATTATAGCAAATGGGGTACAAGGGTGCGACGCAACGGAAGCCTGGTAGCAATTCCATTGCCGGGTACAAAAAATATAAAAGTACTTATATGAAAAATGTGCAGGTTGCAGCGTCGAAAATAATGTCTGTTGAAAAGGCCTGCCATATTATTGCGGGTGCAAGAGTTACGGGCAAATCTGTTGCATTTACCAACGGGTGTTTTGATATTTTGCATGAGGGACATATTTTTTCTCTGTCGCAGGCCGCGAAAGAAGCCGACCTGCTAGTGGTTGGTGTTAACAGCGACTCCAGTGTGAAAAAATTAAAAGGCAGCAACAGGCCGATTAATAGCGAACATTCCCGTTCTCTGCTACTTGCTTCGCTGATGATCATTGACATTGTTATCATCTTTAAAGAAGACACTCCTCTTGAGCTTATTACAGCCCTGAAGCCTGATGTGCTGGTTAAAGGCGGCGACTACATTATTGAGCAGATTGCCGGTTCAAAGGAAGTGATAGCCAATGGTGGTAAAGTGATCATTAACCCGATCGTTGAAGGCTTCTCCACAACAGGCATCATTGGTAAAATAAGAACGCTTTAAAAGTTTTATTAACTGTAAAACTTAACATGGTGCCATTCTTCTGTTCTATATATTTGGACATATTACCTAGTACACATGAAAAGCTTGATACCACGAGATATTAGCTGGCTTAGTTTTAATGCAAGGGTTTTACAGGAAGCAAACGACCCCGCTGTACCTTTAAAGGAGCGAATCAGGTTTCTGGGCATTTTTTCTAATAATCTCGACGAATTCTTCAGGGTGCGCGTGGCTACGTTAAAGCGCATGATAGAACTCGGCGGTAAAAAAGGCAATATGCACCTTGAAGAAAAGCCGCAGGAAATTCTCGACGCCATTCAAATGATCGTGCTGCAACAGCAAAATGAATTTAGCCGCATATGGCAACTTATTATTGGCGAGCTGAAAAAGGAAAAGATATTTCTTGTAACAGAAAAAGAACTAAACAAACAACAAAAAGAATACATTAAAAAATTCTTCGAAGATGACGTTCGGTCCAATATTATTCCTTTAATGATCGAAAGTCTTCAGCAGTTGCCATACCTGAGAGAAAAAAGTATTTATCTCGGTGTTGTGATGCATAAAAAAGACTCAGCCTATAAACACAAATATTCATTAATAGAAGTGCCAAGCCGTATTGTTGGACGCTTTGTGCAGTTACCTGCGCCCGAGGGCGAGCACCGGATTATTTTGCTGGAAGATGTAATACGATATAACCTGCCCTACATCTTTTCCTATTTCGGGTACGATTATTTTTCCGCGCATGTTTTTAAGGTGACCAAAGATGCTGAGATAGATATCGACAATGATCTTACTACTTCATTTGTTCAGAAGATTCAAAGTGGCTTAAAGAACCGACGCAAAGGAAAGCCCGTACGGTTTGTGTATGATAAAGAAATGGATGCAGGTCTCCTGGAGTATATGATGAAGCGGTTAAATCTTTCCCGGAAGGATAATATTATTCCGGGCGGCCGCATACACAACTTCCGGCATTTCATGGATTTCCCCGACGTATTCAAAAACAAAAGCAGCCGCAAGCCGCCTTTCACGCACCCGGCGTTGCTTTTTTCAAGAAGGGTAACAGATGTGATCATTGAACGGGATGTGATGTTACATTTCCCTTATCACTCGTTCAGCTCTGTGGTGGACCTGTTGAGGGAGGCAGCGATAGATCCTGAGGTAACAACAATAAAAATAACCGCCTACCGGCTTGCGCCAAACTCAACCATCATCAATGCACTGGTGAACGCCGTCAGAAATGGCAAAGAAGTCATCGTAATGCTTGAATTACGGGCAAGGTTCGATGAAGAAGCCAATCTCGCATGGAAAGAGATGCTCGAAATGGAAGGCGTGAAAGTATTGATCGGCCTGCCAAATGTAAAGGTACACGCCAAGCTTTGTCTTATAAAAAAGCGCAGCGGCAATAAAATCATCCAGTATGGTTTTGTCAGCACGGGCAATCTTAATGAAAAAACAGCCCGGGTTTATGCAGATCACTGCCTGTTGACGAGCAACAGAAATATTATGGCCGATATTAACCGCATATTCCGGTATATCGAGGGTGCTAAGTCGGGCGTTAATCAACTCCGATCCTGTAAAACGCTGATGGTTTGCCCCATTAACATGCGTAAGCAATTGATGCAAATGATTTCGGCAGAAATAAGAAATGCCAGGGCGAAAAAAGAAGCAAGGATCATCGCAAAACTCAATTCGCTCAGCGATGTTAGCCTTATCCAGAAATTATACAGCGCAGCGGAGGCAGGTGTAGACGTGCAACTGATCGTGCGTGGCATATTTTGCGCAAAAACAGAAATGAAAAAACTTAAAAACAACATGCATGCAATCAGCATAGTTGATCAATATCTAGAACATGCCCGCATATTGATGTTTCATAATGCAGGTAAAAGCAAATTGTACATTTCTTCGGCCGACTGGATGGTTCGCAACCTCGACCACAGGGTAGAGGCAGCAGCTTTGATTACCGACCCTGAAATAAAGGAGGAGTTAATGGATATTATTCAAATTCAACTGAAGGATAATGTAAAGGCAAGAGTGCTTGATAATAATCTTTCAAATAATTATGTACTTTCCGCAGGTAAAAAGAAAATACGTTCGCAAGTAGAAACATACAATTACCTTTTCAATAAAATACAGAAGATAAGTGAAACTGGCAGCAATTGATATTGGAAGTAATGCGGCAAGACTGCTCATTTCTGAAGTAATAGATCAGCCGGGAAGCAGCAAGCCATTGTTTAACAAGCTTAGCCTCGTAAGGGTACCTCTGCGTTTGGGATTCGATGTTTTTGAAAAGGGAGAAATAAGCAAACCGCGTCTTGGCATGATCATTCAAACAATGAAGGCTTACGGCCACCTGATGAATGTCTATGGCGTTAAACACTTGAAAGCCTGCGCCACCAGCGCAATGCGCGATGCACGCAACAGTGCCGATGTTATAAGAAAAGTAAAACTGGAGACAGGCATTGGCATAAGCATTATCACCGGCGACGATGAAGCTTCCTACATTTACGATAACCATATTGCCGAGAATCTCGATAAAGATCATTCATACCTTTATATCGATGTGGGCGGTGGCAGCACCGAACTTACTTATTTTGCCGACGGCAAACTTCGCTACAAAGAATCTTTTAATATCGGCACCATCCGCCTCATGAAAAATATGGTTACTGAAACGCATTGGGATGAATTGCGCGACCATCTTAAAAGCAATACAAAAAGCAAATGGCCTGTTATTGCCATCGGTTCTGGCGGTAACATCAATAAAATTTTTTCACTTAGTAAACGAAAAGACGGCAAACCACTTTCGCTAAACCTGCTCAAAGACTACTACAAAGAATTTTCAGGCTTTACGCTTGAAGAAAGAATACGCGTTTATAAAATGCGTGAAGACCGAGCCGATGTGATTGTGCCGGCGTTGCAGATCTATATCAACGTAATGCGGTGGGCGGGCATAGAAGAAATTTATGTTCCTAAAATCGGTCTCGCCGATGGTCTTATCCAAAGCCTTTACGAAGAGCTCGAAGCTAAGGGCATCACAGAATAGTTTTATTGGCCCGGCTTCATGGCCATTGGCATCTACTGTTGCGTCGCACAGTGTGTGCTTTTAGAACAACTTGCAGCAGCAATACATAGTGAGGTGCCCAATCATTTTTTAAAAAAAGTTATTTAAAGAAGATAGTTGCAAAAGCAACGATTGCTCTTCTGCTTGTATAATCCTTGTATAAAAAATAATTCGTGCCAGTACTTATACAACGCCAAATGCGTTAACACTTCTTTAGCATATATGGCCTGTAAGGCAATGCAGTAAAGCATTTCAAGAGTTTCCACCTACGAATTTCCGCAATTCACATCATCATTTTCGCTATTCGCCGATTTTGAGATTTGCCCAAATGCACGACGATTTAGCTTTGTGTTGTCAATGAAAGAAAAGGCTTCAACAAAAAAAGAACACTTTCATAAAAAGCATCATTAAACGTATAAATCTAAAAAGTCAAACAATGAAAAAGCAATTTTTATTCCTACTTTTTGCAGCAGCAATGTTTACTGCAACCTCTTCTTTTGCTTCAGAAAAAAACAGCACCGAAAAAGCAAAAGGATATACCGTGCGCTCTGTAATCGATGGCCGTGAAAGCACATCGGCCTACAATAAAAACGGCAGTTGGGTATACACGATTCAAACATATAGCACCGACAATCTTGATAAGTCTATTATCGATAAAGTAAAAGAGCAGTATGCTAACTACGGTGTAACCGGTATCCAGAAAATTGAACAACCCGGTGTTGACGCAGTGTATATTGTTTATCTCGAGAACAAAACATCTCTCAAAACAGTAAGGCTTTCCAATAACGAAGTTGAGTTGGTGAGCGATTACAGCAAAAGCTAAACTACGCCCTGCTATAGTTAGCTTCGTATATATACGAAAGCCTCTTGTTTTGGCAAGAGGCTTTTTTTGTTTGCCGTCACAAATCATCATTTTATTGTTTTACAGTGGTTAAGTTTGTTGCATTAAATTTTGCCGTATGTCAGCAGGTACAGGACAGAGATTGATAGAAGGAGAAATTGCCTCCTATATGCTCGATCACCAGGGCATATTAGTCGCTTATTCTAAGAGCATCAGGCGCACCGTTGAAAATATTGGCCGCAATATTCAATTGGTTAAGAAAATAACCGGTAATAAAAAAGTGCCCTTACTCATTCACCTTGTTAATTCGCCTATGCCCGACAAAGCCACGAGAGATTTTTCCGCGGCACAGCTTCCCAATGTTTATACTGCGATGGCCATGGTTTCCAAACCCGGGCTTGCAACACTTATTATGAATTTGCTTTTTAAATTAAAGCCACCACCAATACCCATGAAAAACTTCAGTAACGAAAATGAAGCGAAGGAATGGCTGAAGCAGTTTATTTAGTATTTGTTCCAGCTCCTGTTTATTCCGGCGCTGAAGTGTGCGACGCAACAACCAATGCCATGAAAAACAACAGCCGGGCCAATAATTACTTGCTTTTTACAGAAATCGTTTTATTGATGATGTCGCCGTGTGCTGTAATACCCGTAACCGTGATGTTGTAGGTGCTGGGTACATCACTGGTGTAAAAGGTAAATGTTGCGCTGCCGGTATTGCCCGTCGCGAAATTTCCATTCCAGAAGATCGTTGGGCGCACGTCGGGAACCAGGTCGGCTTTTTTGTCCTTCATATCGTAATTCGTGACCGGGAACAAAGCTGGTTTTGAAATGCCGCCGGAATAAAATGATTTGATATTTCCACCCGCCGAAGGCAGGTTATGCCCTTTATTGGAAAGGTTGATGAGTATTACACCATTGCCACCACGGAGCCCGTAATTTGCAGCGTTGCCATCTTTAAGTATTTCAATGAAATCGATGTCTTTTGGGTTAAGGCTGTGCAGGTAACTTAGTACCGGGCTTACGATTCCGGCAGCGCCGTCTGATGACAATGATACCGGCGCACCTTCCACAAGAACCATTGGCTCGTCACTGGCACTTGGAGCTTTTATTGCGTTGAGTCCGTGAATTACAAGGAAGCCATTTAACAGCTGCAGGCCGCTTGTTCCCAAAACAAGATTGTCGACAGACGTCCGTCCGTCAAGTGATCTGCCGCTGATGATTGGAGAGTAGGAACTAACCCGTTTTGTTGCATCATAATCCACCTCTTTTATATTGTCTCTCACAGTAACCGGTGGCAGGTGATGCGCATCGTTTGATTCCATCAATAAATTATTATAAATATTGAGCCTTTCGGTTGAGGAACGAGATGTAGTTACGGGGTATCTTTTTAAACCGGCAGGAGTTTTAAACTGCGGGTAAGGGATGGGGTCGAGTGCCAGTTTCGTATTATATAACATGTGATTAGCGAGGTCTTTTACCTCAACAGCAAACTGGGTGCTGTCGGGATACACTTCCAGCGGGAAAGAAAAACGGCCGGCTTTATCCGTTGTGTCGGTAAGAAACACACCGTTATTTCCCGAACTGGAAAATAACGTTAAGAACTTGTCAGCAGCGGGTTCGTTTTTCTCAGTAAGCAACCTGCCCCTGATATGCAACAGTTCGTCGTCGGTTACTGTTGAAACCTGCTTGCTGCCGGTGGTAAGCGCATGGTAAGTGTTGTTCCTCGCCATCATCATAAGATCAGTCTCCTCATCACTAAAACAGTTCTTGCTGTCGGCAAACCCATCCCCGATGTGTTGCATATGGTACTGCAGGTTAGCCGCAGTGCAAGGCTCCTGGTTTTGAAGCAAGGAGTCGCTCACTGCAACTGCTACTACAGAGGCCACAGCGTGGTTGCCTGCATCCTGTATGGCAAGATTAAGCGTAACCTTTGAGCGTTTGGCATAGAGGCTCTTATCAGGCGTAATATTCACAGAAGGGTTTTTTGCGGCAACATAAACACTTCTTTCACTCAGTTGCCTGAAGTGTTTGTCAAACAAATAAAAACTGGTAATGCCTCCGGGCAGGTGGCTGCCATCAACATTTAATTCATATTGCCCGCTGCCAATTGCTGCAAGTACAAGGCTGTCCCTGCAAATACCCACAAGGTAAGTGATAGCATCTTTGCTGTAAATAGAGTCGCCCAGCAGTATTCTTAATTGAAAATTGTCATATTGCTTTGTAACGCCTATCTGCCCGCCGTAAAAATCAAAGGCAGGCAACGTAAATGCAAGGTCTTTCCCATGCCAGTTTATCACAGCCTTGTATCGCTTAAATCCAGAAGGTTCAAAATCAAATTTGGCAAAGCCTTGTGCGTTGGTGCTGAATTTTGTTACCGTAGCATTTGTACTATCTTTTATGGCTCCTTCTATTGTCAACGGATCACCGTTGCTGAAGAGCGCCTGCAGCGCAACAGTGGTGCTTATGCCGGTGATAATATTGCCACCCTCGGGATAGAAATTAATCGTTGGCTGGTCATCAGGGTTCACCGGCAGTTTTCTTGGTTTTGGCAAACTACCCACGTCTTCTTTCGCTGCAACATATATTGGCTTTACAAAAATGGCATTGCTGTCTTGTGCCGCCATTTGGGCTGTATAGGCACGCAGCCAGTAATATCCTGCTTCTATAGAATCCGGCAATTGAAGCCTGGAACTGAATTGACCGGTTGCGGCATCAAACAGCACCCGCTTTACAACCTCATCTTTTTCGTTGACAAGATCCGTAAAAAGAAACCTGCTGTTGTTATTGGGGCGCTGCGAAACACTGTTCAGCAGAAATGCCCTGAACCACACATACTCACCCGCCCTGAAGACCGATTTGTCGGTTATAAGCCAGGCCCTTGCTTTTTCATTTGTCCTTATTGACGTAACAAATTTCGCAGAGAAGCTATCCAGTCTACTTTGATTGCTGTTTTGTGCATGGCTGCATAAAAAGCAAATTGTCAATAATGAAATAAGGCATATTCTACAGGCAGTCATGGTAGCAGTTAGTTTGATTAAATGTATGGCTTTTATTTTTACGGAAAGTCGTCACATGCGTGTTGAACAGTAAAACAGGCGTGCATTTAATGCGATCATTTTTTATGCTCGGTTTTATAAAAATAAATCTGGTTACGCGGCTGCAACACTGGTGGCATCTTTATTGCGTCGCACACTTGTACTTTCAGATCCATAAGCAGCAGTTGAGCACACAAGGTGCAGCATATGGCGATTCTATTTATCCCCTTCTTTTTTTTCGGATTCCCATTGTTGAAGCATAGCAATTATTTTATCCAGCTTCTCTACTTCT
Source organism: Chitinophagaceae bacterium UBA7600 (assembly GCA_002478885.1). Lineage (GTDB taxonomy): Bacteria > Bacteroidota > Bacteroidia > Chitinophagales > Chitinophagaceae > DLKC01. The sequence goes on along the minus strand of DLKC01000026.1, from coordinate 30,189 downwards.
ATCGAATTCAATTTTATCTGCAGCGCCTCGATCTCTTTTTTTGCTTCCACGTTTGTCTGGTAATCATTCATGGCCTGCATCCTGTCTCTTTCGCCCTGTCGGTTTTGAGCCATCATTATTATTGGTGCTGCATAAGCTGCCTGTGTAGAAAACAACAGGTTAAGTAAAATAAAAGGATAGGGATCCCAATGGGCTACCAGCCCGATAACGTTCAGCAGCATCCAGCAGGCAACAATAATGGTTTGCATAATAATAAAACGCCACGAGCCCATACCGGTAGCCACGGCATCTGCAAGTTTCTGTCCAAAGTTGAGTGACTGCTGATGCATATCGTGCCAGGTGCTTTGTTGTTTGTCGTTCTTTTGTTGTGACATATGCTGTTTTTTTTGTGTGTGATAATGCGTGGTAAATTTACAGGTTAGCCTCTGCCCTTTGGCATAAACAGTTTCTTGTTTGTATGGGCATCTAAAAGTAATGCGCACTTTACAACACAGAAGAGTTTGCAGACCCACTATTATTCTATGCCACTACATAAAAAAAGCGCGGTCATTGCCCACGCTTTTTTTATCCTATAACAAACAGGTCAGTCTTTCTGAACTTTCACAACCGTCTTGCTTTTGTCGTCTTTATACGTAATAAAATACAGGCCTTTTGAGAGATGCGACATATCAATGCTTAATGCCGATTGGTTAGCCGGCACTGTTCTGATAACCTTGCCTGCCATGTCACTTACGGTGATCAGGGCATTTGTACGTGGCATTTGCCCGAGTTGCACATTAAGTATATTTTTAACAGGGTTCGGGTAAGCTGATATCATTATCAGCGGCTGCGCTCCTGCAGTGGTTTTTACGATGTTGCTGTACTCATTGTTGCCGCTGATGCCACTCAATTTGATCCGGTAGTAGCTATTACCGTTTAATGGTTGTTTATCCCACCATGTGTAATGATTGTCGGTACCTTTTGCGGCAACTGTTCCTATGTTGGTAAAATCCCTGGCGTTGGAACTACGCTGTACCTGGTATAGGTCGCCGGCTGATTGATTGAAACCTTCCCACGTTATTTTGTTCTGCAATCCCACCATTTCTGCTTTCAGTGTTCCCGTTTTAACCGGTAGTACAACCTCAGATTCACAGGTATTCGCTCCGTAAATATTGCCATCAAACCCGGTCCAGAAAATTGCGTTACAGCCAGCGGCATCGTCCAATACCTGGTAGTCATCATAGAAATTCCATTTCAAATAGGCATCTGTGACAGGTATCGTTACCGGCCATTTAAAGGAATTATCGCTGTTAATTGTTTGAGCGCCGATAGCCACCGAGTTTTTTCCCGGTGTTGAAAAAAAGCAAACCGCGTTGTCGCCATTCAATGCAAGCTTAGGATAACCATAGTAACCGTTGGCTACATCTACAATTTTTCCACCCGCAGGCAACCCGATATTTCCATTCTGGCCAAGCTTTTGGATCATAGTATTTGTTGCGCCGACGCCATTTTCATTCCATGTAACAATAATGCTGTCAGCCGCAGTTATGCGTGCATTGCTTCTTCCTGCACTTGCTGGTGACGAAAGCGAAAGTGCAACCCGGCCAAAGTTCCAGGCAAGGCTGCCGCTTTTGGAAACCCTGGCCACATAAACGTTGCTGCCAGAAGCATCCCATGTTACATAGAGGTCTTTATTGGAAGCCACATTCATGCTTATGTTACCTGCAAACCCCGTGGCGCCACCACCGTTGGTAATCTCTACACCATTGGCCCATGCTTTAACGCCGGATGAAGTAATGCGGTCTATCGTTATGGTTGACCCTATGCCGTTACCTTTTGATAATGCATAGAACCCATCAGCGCCATCACTTACAGATCTGTAATCGTACCCGCTAAGTGAATAACTTTTTGAATTATTGGCAAAAGAAACGGTGCCGGTAATATCTATTTTGTTATAACCGATAGCTGAAAAACCTCCGGTGAAAGTGATATTGTATGTAATGCCGGCACCGGTGCTGGTAGCAAAAATATTAAAGGCGGCACCACCATCCACATAGATGATAGACCCGTCTTTTCTTGCAACAAGGCTGGGTGCTGCCCACTTATTAACCCCGTTTGCATCAAGGTACATACAAACAACAGAATCGCTTTTTACCACGTAGGCAAGCAGCAGGCCATCGGGGCCTTTGGTTACTTTTATATCAGTAATGGTAGACCCGGAACTGGCAATTAGCCTGCCATTGGCTTCCCAGCGGGGATTGCCATTTTTATCCAGGCTTTGGCCATAGAGTTCGTAGTTGTTCGATGTGTTTGAACGGCTGTCGAGCCAGAACACAAAATAGCCGCCCGATCCGGTAATGTCGTCGTCTACAGCCCTGGTAGATTTCTGGTCATGTGAATCGTTACATAAACCGAAAGGCGTTGCTGCGTTTAAAGAAAATTGCGCAGAGGCAATGGCTGAAAGCAGCAAAAACAAAAATGCGAAGTAAATTTTTTTCATGAATCAGGATATTTTAAGCTTCGCCAAATTTACGCAATAATCTGCACGGATATATTAATACTTATACATGTGAATGCCTGGCTCAGCGTCGGTAGGCTGCTGAAGTGTGCGACGCAACCGTAGCTCCCGCTTGTACAAAAGCCGGGCCACTAAAAATATTTTTCAAAGCAATATCGATTAAAAGAAAGTCCTTTGCTGCTGATCATCATTTTTACAACATGAAACACTTATTCCTCCCCCTCCTGGTATGCCTTATTTATCTTGGCGCAGGTGCTCAAAGCGACAATAAAATTGTTATAGGAAAAGTCGACAGCGTGTTTTCCAAAACGCTGAATGAACAACGGAAAATATGGGTATATGTTCCGGATATGCTCAACGGAAATACCGATACCAACCGCCGCTACCCTGTTGTTTACCTGCTTGACGGCGACGGGCATTTTGAATCGGTCGTGGGTATGATACAACAACTGAGCAGCATAAATGGCAATACCAATTGCCCTGAGATGATCGTCGTTGGCATTCCAAACACAGACCGTACAAGGGATCTTACACCTACGCATATTGCAAGCGACCCGCCAATGATGGACAGCGGCTTTTCAAAGAATACCGGTGGAGGCGAAAATTTTGTTGCTTTTATAGAAAAGGAATTAATGCCGCATATTGATTCTGCATATCCAACGCAACCCTACAAAGTATTGATCGGACATTCCTTCGGCGGGCTTACAGTGATGAACGTGATTACCAACCACACAACATTATTCAATGCCTACATCGCTATAGATCCGAGCATGTGGTACGATCAGCAACGGTTTCTTAAAGCAACGGAGGCAAAGCTAAGTTCGAAAAAATACGATGGAACAAAGCTGTACCTGGGCATCGCCAACACTATGCCTGAAGGCATGACCCTTGCGAAAATGCAAAAGGATACCACAGCAGACACCAGGCACATACGGTCTATTTTCGCGATGGACAAGTTTATAAAAGCAAATCAGCAAAACGGGTTGAAATTTGCCAGTAAATATTACCCCGATGATGATCATGGCTCTGTTCCGTTGATAAGCGAGTACGATGGCCTCCGGTTTATATTTTCCTATTACAAGCTGAAATTTTTCGCAGAAGATTTTACCGACTCTTTACCGGCGCTGGCCAAAAAAATAGCCACCCATTATCAAACAGTTTCAAAAGAATTTGGCTTTAAACAAAGTCCCCCTGAAATGCTCGTGAATGGCCTTGGTTACAACGCACTCGGACTTAAACAATATACCAAGGCTGCCGCTTTGTTCCAGTTGAATATTGACAATTACCCAAAGAGCGGCAATGTATACGATTCCTATGGCGACCTGCTTGCCGCCAAAAAAGATACCGCCAATGCAATTGCTTCTTACCAAAAAGCACTTGCTATTAACGAAAATGCTGATTCCCGCCAAAAAATGCTGGCACTGCAGGGCCTTGCTTCTTTTTCCCTAACGGCCGATGATCTGCAGAAATATGTTGCCGATTTTGAATTTGAAAGCATTCCCGCCACGGCAACAACCATGGTAAAAGACAATACGTTGATTGCATCGGTTCCCGGGCAAGGCGAGTTTGAGCTGGTGCCCGTTTCTCCCGACACTTTTCGCGTAAAGGGGCTTGAGGGTTACAAAGTGCATTTCGAAATCGAGAATGGCAAACTGCTGGGCTTTACCTCCGAGCAGCCCAATGGCACCTATAAGGCACATGTAAAAAAGTAGTGCTAATACCGGGAGGGACTTTTTTTGAACCCAGCTTATGTGCTGCTATCGGGCTTTACTTGCGTCGCACACTTGTGCAGTTGGTGCAGTAGTGAGCAATATTGAAAAAGTTCAGGCAATATCCGGTATGCGAAAATGCTTCGGGTTTTCAAAGCATTCTTTCTACGGCTTTTATTGTCGCAGTCTTAAAGATTTCCGAAGAAAAAGATGCATTATTTATGATTATGCAGGTACAGGTAAATGGCCTGTAACTCCTCGTCGGTGCTGGCCTTTCCAAATACCTTCCATGGCATGAAGTCACTCAATAATTTTCCTTCGGGTGTGGTGCCGGTCCTGAGTGTTGCTACAAATTGGTCAGATGTCCATTTGCCGGGATTGCCGGTGCTGGTGAGATCAGGAAAAGGAGGCTCGCCGGGTGCATTTGCCGGCCCACCTTTAAACTCCTCACCGTGGCAGCCTGCGCAACTAATAGCAAGATATTTTCCGTATGCAGGGCTTACTTCCACTTTTACCTGGTCAGCATAAGTTGCATTGTGATCGATTGCCTCTGCGGTGAACAATGGAAATTTATTGAAAAAAGTGAGTATGGTTCCAAGTGGTTTTAATTCATGTTGTGGTTGCACATTGTCAACCGGGGGTTGCTTTTTTAAAAAGCAGATCAACGCGCCAAGCTCCTGGTTGGAAAGCTGAGCCGTGGTGTGTTGCGAAGGCATAAACCATACAGATTTATTTTCCTTGTTCAGTCCATGCCTCAATGCGCGAACCCAGTCTTCATCGGTGTAATTGATGCCACCTTTGCCACTGGTAAGGTTGGCGGCATATAAAACGCCAATCGGTGTGGTATCGCTGAGGAAAACCTTACCTGCCAGGTTGTTGCCATGGCATTCAAGACAACCTCTTATCGTTGCGGTATGCCTGCCCATTTCATACGAAGCCGAATCATTGGGAATAGAAAGCGTCTGCAACTTTACTTCATAGACCTTGTTGGCCCGTGAATTTACACTTACAGAAGCGATTACATAAAAAACAATGGCAATAAGTACGAGACAGCCAATGATAATGCCTGTCCACTTTAAGATTTTTTTGAGCATGGGTTTTGTTGGTTAATTGAGCTGATAATGTTTGATACGGACAATCGCAAAACCGTGTCTTCGGATGCGTAACCAAAAATAATAAAAAAAGCTAAGCAGCAAAATGCAGGACAGTGTGAGTGTGATCTTCATGGATTTATAAGTGCTGCTACCTGCACGATATAAAACGACAGTGTTGTTTAAGAAATCCGTTACAGTTCAACAAAGTTGTACTTGTTGGAATACTTCAAACAGGTGGCTGCGTCACTTGCTGCAGTACAGGAGTGCGACGCAACAGCCGATCAGCAGTGGCACTGCAGCCGGGTTCAAAAAAATGTATTTGGCAAACCATAATTATCGCCGCGGCTCAATGATATGTTCGATCTTAGTGCATCAATATTGCCTGACCGATACATTTGCCATGAAAAATAAATACAGATCCAAAGCTTTTTTGTTGCTGCCCTTGTTGTGTTGCGCTACACTTCCGGGTCATGCACAGGTGAAGTTTATTAAGCATGTTGTCAGCAGCCGCTTTGTTTCAGAGGGCGCAGCAGCGGGTGATGTAAACCATGATGGTAAGACTGATATTCTTGCCGGAAATTACTGGTATGAAGCACCCGAATGGAAATCACATATGCTGCATGCAGATACGCTAAATGCCGTTCCGCAATACAGTACAACATTTCTGAATTACTGCATGGATGTAAACAACGATGGCTGGGACGACCTTATTAGGTTCGATCAGCCCGGCGGCATTTGTGTGTGGTATGAAAATCCAAAGAACAAAGATGGATTGTGGAAGGGGCGTTTAATCATGGCGTCTGCAGGCATAGAGAATCCCGCTTTTGTTGATGTTGATAAAGATGGCAGAAACGATATCATCTGCAGCGATGCGGCGGCAAAACAGGTTGTCTGGTTAAAATCGCCCACCGGAAGAAATGATACTGCATGGCAGCGTTTTGTTATCAGCCATGTGAAAGACCTGGCTACAGACAGGTACACGCATGGGCTTGGCTGGGGCGACATGAACAAAGATGGCTTCAACGATGTGATCATCAAAAGCGGCTGGTGGCAATCGCCTGTAAATGTGAAAGAAGCAGACTGGGTATTTCACCCGGCCGATCTTGGAAAGGATTGCGCCAACATGATTGTATTTGATGCGGATGAAGATGGCGATGCAGATGTGATCAGTTCATCAACCCATGATTATGGAATCTGGTGGCACGAACAATCGCCCGGTGGCGATGGGAATCCCCGATGGCACACACATGAAATAAGCAGGCTGTTCTCGCAATCGCATGGGCTTATTGTAGCAGATATAAATGACGATGGTCATCCAGATCTTATTACAGGTAAACGCTTTCGGGCGCACAATGATGGTGACCCCGGCGCGGCTGATGCTGCTGTGTTGTACTGGTTCGAATACATTCCGGGCAAAACACCGCAATGGAAACCACACCTTATTGATGACAGCTCCGGTATCGGTCTCAGCTTTGTTGTAAAAGATGTCAATCATGATGGCCGTCCCGACATTATAATTTCCAACAAGAAAGGTGTTTTCTTTTTTGAACAGGCAAAAAAATAACACAGGAGAATTTATTTTTCTGGAACCGGGCTACAGTGCTGCTACCCGGCCGCCGTTGCGTCGCACTCCTGTACTTTCTGCACGTTGTGCAACTTTGTTAATCTTGTGAAACTGCCGGCCACGGTTGTCATCGCTTTAAGCCTTGTACCTATATTTACAACATGGAATTTTTTGTAGATAAGGGTTCTGTTGTAAGACAGATATGGGGGAAAAGCGATACTGTTCTCTTTATTTTTGCTGGAGCTTCGGCTGAGTTTGCTTTAAACAAAGCGGTCGATTGGTTATACTTTACAGGTCGGCTTCCTGCCGATCCTTTGGGCCGGTTATTCTCCACGGTTAGCTATGCAAGACAAATTGTTTTTTCTGAAAAGACTGCAGCCACACAGGCTATTGCAAAAATTGCCGGCATTCATGCGGCTGTTGAAAAAAACAGGAATGCAAAAATTCCTGCCTGGGCGTATCGCGATGTGCTTTTTATGCTCATTGGTTATTCCATCAGCTCATTCGAATTACTGGAACGAAAACTCTCTGCCGCGGAAAAAGAAGAGGTGTTCCGGGTTTTTTATAAAGTTGGAAAAGGTTTAGGCCTTCAGGAACTTCCTTCGACCTATGAAGAATGGTTGCCTGTGCGGCGGCAACACCTGGAAGATGACCTGGGAAAGAGTTCTTACAGCATTGACCTTTACCTTCAGTATAAAAAACATCTCGGGCTGTTACGGTATGCATTGCTAATAGAATCGCAGAAAATGGTTTGCCCGAAAAGGGTGATGGAATTACTGGAATTCCGTAATGTGAATTTACTCAGGCCTGCTGTTGGTATGTATAAACTTATGCGTCGTATAAAACTCGATTGGTTAATTAAGGCCGCCATTCTTCCGTCAAAATATAAAGCCGAAATAAAAGCACTTGATGTGGCCTGAATGCCAGCTTCATACTTCTTCCTCAAATCTTTTCCCGGCTTTCCTGAACTCGCGAATTATGCGTATCACCGATGGCGTTGTTACGAGCAATATAATAGCGCCCATAATATAGGGCAGGTATTCTTTTATGCCAGGTACGATACCAATTAAATAGCCGGCTACAATAAACGGTGGTATCCATAGAACGGCGCCTGTAAACACATACAACACAAAGCGGGGAAAGTTCATGTTTACAATGCCTGCAATGATTGGTGCAAATGTTCTTGTTACCGGGAATAAAATTCCAACGGTTAATGCAAGCCGGCCATGTTTGTGGTAAAAAAGTTCAGCTGTTTTTAAATAGCGCTGTTTAAAAAACCTTGTGTCTTTCTTGCGATATAATGCAGGGCCGGTCTTCCATCCAAACCAATAGCCTGCCACACAACCAGCGACGGCCGCAAGCACCGGGCAAAGACACGCGGTAACAAGGTCATGATCCAGCTTGCCTGTAGAGATAAACATACCACCAACAAAAAGAAAAACGCCGCTTGGTACAAAGAACGCAAAGAACAAACCGGTTTGTGCAAACACAGCGAGGCATATGATCAGCAGCCCGCCATCGCGAACCAGCGCTTCGGTATCAAACGGGGAGAAAAGGAGGTGCTGTAATATGGTTGTCATCAGGTGGTTGCGTTTACAATGATGCGCTACATTAATTGTAAATGAAAGTACAGTGTTTTTTTGCTGCGGCAACGTCTTATATGGTTAAGCGGATAAACGGGCCAATGATTTTTTTGGGCCCGGCACTGGCCCTTCAGGCAACCTCGTTGCGTCGCACACTTGTGCAATTGGTTCATCAGGCATCAAAACAAAATAAATTAAGCTCTTTTCACGATGAACAGATGCTTTCGCACTTGCCCGGCCCTTGTGATGCAGTGCAAGAGTGCGATACCGGATAAGCCGGCGCTGTCGCGCAAGCAAAGCACGGTTAGCGCTATGCAGCCGGGTTTATCATTTTTCTTCTTTAAACAACCTGGCCAGTAACCACATTACGCCGGCTGTACTGTGTGTCCAGATTTCTTTGTAAGTGGCATTAACCTGCATTGGCATATAAGGTTCATCGTCGTTTTCGAATGTTTCAATGCCCACCGGTACGGCGCCTACGACATCGCCGGCGTATGCGCCATACAAAGGCGGATAGTTATAGCCGTCGCCATAGATGATACTCATGGCAAAAGGGTTGTAGCCAACAATATATTCGAGTTGCCTTGTCGCGATATTTCTCAATGATTTGTCGTTCAACAGGTCGGCAAGTATAAAGGCGGCTTTTGCCTTTCCGATAAGTATGGCATTAAATCCCCTGAACTGGTAAGCTACGGGGAACCGGCGCAGGTAAAAATTGCCGCCCAAATGAATACCGTTCTGCACCTCTGCATTATACTCTGCCATAGATGGCATACCTACCTGGTCGCCTTCGTGGTAAATACCTGCAAAATCGGCATTGTTCAATTCATATACTGCAGCAGGTAAAATACCATAAGGTTCAATTGCCGTCGAGATATCGTGCAGGTAATCGGCGTATGCTTGGCAGGATGCTTTCCATTGCGCAGCATCTTTGTGCGTTGGCGCGTCGTTGACAAGCATGCTTAAACCTTCGATCATTAATTGTTCGTCGCTGCGATGAAAATATTCAAGTATCCTTGTTTTGTCCTGTGATTCGTAAAAGAATCCATGCAATGGCAAAGACCAATCCTTTCTTCTTTCCAGTTGTTGGCAGCTCATTACTACCTGTGCATATTGCGCGGCGTGGTCGAGGTAATATTGCTCTTTTGTAAGGCGGTATAAATTCATTGCCGACACCGTGGCCTGAGCATACAATTCTGTTTCATTTTTTTTATTGACCGCGGTGCCGATGAGTTCGTTGGCAAATTTAAAATCTTCACTCGCGGCTCGTTGGCAAAGCGCGCTGAATACCGGGTCATCCTGCTGGTAAAATGGAACTGCTTTTGCGCAATAAGAGGCAGCAATAAAATTGTCAGCAGGGTTGTTGCTTGCTTTTCCCTGCATGTCGTCTTTTGTGCCGGCAACATTGTCAGACCATATGCCCATGATAATACCGCCATCGCGGTAGCCATCACCGAACCGGGTTTGCAACGTCCAGTTTAAACCCCATCGGGCTTCATCGAGTAAGCGCTTATACAATACCGGCTCATCATTTTTGACCGAGGCAGCAAGGTCGAGCATGGCCATGCCGCCTCTTGCTGTGTTGCCAACACCCTGTGTAACATCGGCAGCGTCGTGCCAGCCGCCGGCTACATTAATACGCCTGCCATCTGGATGCACACACACTGCATCTAAATGACAAGGCTGGTGAATGCCTGGCTGATCAAAACCGCATCGCTCTGCATAAAAAAAATTCAATGTATGCCATGCAGTGGCGAGATAAGCATCTCTCCCGATAGGAAAAGAGTTTGTTTCAAGGTTGTCAATTTTTAATTGGTAATAACCGGGCGTTTTGTAGTTGCTAAAATCGAGTTGCACAAAGCCTTTGTCGAGTGTTTGCCCATTGCCGGTAAACACCACTTTGCCATTGCTGCTATTGATGAGTTGGAATTTTGTGTCCTTTACGTTTTGCACAAGCGCCTGTTTTAACGCATCGGTCTTGTACCCGCTGTTGCTGTACGCAATTGCATTTTTGCGGAGATCAAAACCACGCGTATTTTCTACTTCCACTTTTTCAACACGCATGTCATCGATATATAATTTCATGTTGTCGGCTGCACCTTTTGGGGAGCCCGTTAACATGATACCTACCGAAAATCCTGTTACTGAATCGCGGTATAGGTCAGGAATTTCCCAGACGATATGCTGCCATTGTTTTGGATAAACATTTACAAAATGCTGCCCCTCGAATCTTCCGGGTGTGGGCATAATGTGTTTGCCACCGTTATACAAAGTACAGCCAACGAAGAAGGAGTAAAAGCCTGCCGCATCTGCATATACCCAAACAGAGAATCGGTTATAGCCGGTAAGGTCTTCGCCTTTCAGTGCTCTTATTAATTCTGCCGATGCATAGCTTCTGTTGCTGGGATTTTTTACAGCAAGCGAAGTGGGTGTTTCCAGTAATACACTTCCTTTGCCCGAAATTGTATTGCTATAATCAATTTTGATTGTTCCCGGCCCTGTTATTTTCAGTGCGTTGAAGTCGGCAGCAAGCGGCAGGTCACGTGATTGCAGCACTTCTTTTTTTAACCACCGGGTAAGACCCATATCTAAAGAATCGGCCTTCATAACATGCGCCAGGTTGCCACTCTCATTTAGCTGCTTTTGCAAAGCCGCATTTTGCGCGATCAAGGCGCTGAAGGGAATAGTTAACAAAATAAATAATGCAGAAATCGATGCTGCCCGTTTAAATGATCTCATGAGAAAAGTTTGAATAAAATACAACGCATAAATGGTCATTACGGCTGGCTTCATTAGAAGAAAACCGGCCCTCCAAATATAGCGCGATATAAGTCTGCTTAAACGGGTGAATGTTAACTGGCAAAATAAATGACAGCGCAATAAATGGCATTGCACAAAATCAGCAAGTCCTTGCTTCGGGGAAGGGGACTTGTTGGGTAACTGGTTGCCGGTTTTCGGCAATTACTTTTTTAGAATCACAATTTTGGGGAAGCAGGTTTAACCGGCGGATCAAAACTATTGGCAGCCCGGGTGTTTAATTTTCTTCGGTATACTTTGTCGCCATAGGTCACATAGAGGATATTAAAATCAGGCCCGCCAAAACAAACATTGGAAGCACTGAAATTAGAAAGAGGTAACGGCAATATGGCATTTACCCTTCCCAGTTGATCCATTATTTGAATGCCCATCCTTGAAGCCACGAACACTCTTCCGGCCGTATCGCATTTAAGCCCGTCGCTCCAGGCATTTTCGTCTGTGTCGAATTCGTGCAGCCAACCATAGTGTTGTTTAAATGTAAGCGTTCCATCAGCTTTTATTTTGTAGATCCACACCCAATGCGAGGCTGACTCTGTTACATACAACTGTGTTTGATCAGGCGAAAGGGTAACGCCATTGGCAAACTTTAAACCTTCATCAACGACTATCTTTTCACCAGTCGGCCGTATGAGATACAATTTGCTGGGTTTGGTGGTGCCGTCAGGAACAGTAACATATATGTTGCCGTTACGGGCAACCACGATATCATTTCCGGCAATGCTATCCGCGATCACTGTTTCTTTTTCATTGGCATCATAACGCAATACCTGGTTACTGCCACCGGCAACAGTGTACCTGTTGCCGTCCGGGGCAAAGCAGTTGCCACTCGCTTTTTTTGCATCAATATGCAGCGCAGTTAATTGACCATTCACATCGACCTTGTATGTTTTTGATGTAGGAATGTCCTGGAAATAAACCTCACCTCTTGCATTGGCTGCTGTGCCTTCTGTAAATTGATAACCTTCAGCAACCAGTTGCCAGTCTTCACCGGGAATAAGCAGGTCACGCAAAAACTGGTTCTTTGAACTTCCTTTGACAATAGGTTTTGGCCAATCCTTCCACAACCAGCGCATTGCATCAGGAAATACGGAGGTCCCTTGCTTTCCATTGTGTCCATCTTCACCCCACACATGGTTTACTTCGTATCCCGAAAAAGTCAGTGCACGCTCCATGGTCTCGTTGGCTTTCCACCAATCACCTGCATATATGTTCAGATCATTGCTGCCGTCCTGTAAAAAAACACGGATAGGTTTTGGTTCGTATTTCCTGATAAGTATTGGATAGCGGTCCGCTCCACGCAGGCCAATATAAGTCCCGATCGCGCTAAATACTCTTGAAAATGCTTCGGGGCGCTCCCATGCTGCAGTAAACGCGCAAACAGCACCACTGCTTGCACCGCCAATAGCACGATCGTTCCCGTTTTTTGATAAATGAATAGCGCGTCCATCTGTTGTCTTAAGCTGTTCCACCTGCGGTAAAACTTCCGTGAGAATAAAACGAGCATAGGCATCGCCCAATCCATCATATTCAAAACTGCGGTTGAAACGGTCAAGTGCGTTGGCACCACTGTCGGCGAGCACTTTTCCGGGTGTTATAAAAACGCCTATGGTAACCGGCATTTCCTGGCGAAAGATCAGGTTGTCGAATACCGTGGGGGCATTCCATTGAATGCCATCCTGGTTTACATAAACACAGGCGGGTTTATCCGCTTTGTATTGTACGGGAACATAAACCGAGCACTCATGCCTGGTGCCAGGGAATATTTTTGACTGGTCAAATACAAACCTGATCATTTCTCCTTTTGGCACACCTGCCTGCTCAATACTGGCGGAGTCAACGGTATACACGATCGCAGGTTGCTGCGCATGCAATGTTACTTGTGCCAGCAGGCACAAAGCAGGTAATAATGCTCTCATGAGTAATGTTTTCTCGTGGTACAAGATAAAGACTTTTATTGTTTCTGCTCCTGCGTTTTGCCGCACTGAATTAAATGCAGGCTGGTATGCTGCCGCGAAAAGGGCTGCCTGCAATTGCATCGATTTAATTATCTTACAAACCGTAATTTCTACGCAATATGAAAAAACTGCTCGTCGTGCTGCTTATCTCAGTGCCAGTAAAAACGGCTTTTTGCCAGGATGGTTCGGGAACGATTGTAATGCGCATCATCCATTCACAAAACCTGCAAAACAAAGGAGGAGAAAATCCAGACAGGAGGATCTCCGTTTACCTGCCGCCGGGATATGAACGATCCAAACAACGCTACCCGGTTATTTATTACCTGCATGGTTTTATGGGCAACGATTCTATTTATCCTGCCATGAAAGCTATCCTCGACATGGCTATTGCAAAAAATAAAATCCGCCCATACATTTTGGTGCAGGCAGATAACAACACTTTATTCTCCGGGAGCTTTTACAGCAATTCTTCACTAACCGGTAACTGGAGCGATTTTGAAGCGAGAGAGCTGGTGGAATACATGGACAAAAATTTCAGAACGATTGCAACCCGCGATGCACGTGGCATAGGCGGGCATTCCATGGGCGGTTATGGTGTGTTGAAGATTGCGATGATGTATCCCGATGTCTTCAGCAGTGCTTATGCCATGAGCCCGGGCCTGCTTACATTTGTAAAAGAGTTTGGACCCAATAGCGATTCATACAAACAACTGGCTGCCATTAAAACAAAAGAGGAGCTCGATAAAACATATTATCCAAGAGTAATTGCTGCCTGTGCACGAGCATGGTCACCCAACGAGAATAAGCCTCCGTTTTATTTTGATCTTCCTTTCAATTACATCGGTGATAGTCTTGTTGTTGACACTGCTGTATATGCAAAATGGCGCGCAAATATGCCGTTTTATATGATAGATAAATATGCATCGAATCTCAAACAATTAAAAGCGATCAAACTCGACTGGGGGCGAAATGATGCGCCGCGTTTTGCTGTGCAGTGCGGCATGTTCAGCCAGGAACTGGAGAATCATGGCATCGAACATTACGCCGAGGAGTACATCGGCACACACAGCAACAAAATATGGACAACAGATGGGCGTGTACTCGATGAAATGCTTCCTTTCTTCAACGACTATCTAAAGTTTGAGGAGAAATGATTTTGTGACGGACTGTAGTGCATGTGGCATCGCCGGTTGTGTCACTCACTTGTGCGTTCTGAATGTGGTTCATCAACCAGGAATCATGGAAATTTCACGTTTGCCGTTTCATATTTGATGAATCATGTTCAACAGCTGAAGTGATTGCGACGCAACGAAGATGCCATGTAAAAAATAAAGCTGGTACCCAAATTATTCATGACTAAATAACAACTGCCTTAATTAAAAACCTATGCTTGCATTTTACGGCTTCGCAACGATCATTGTTTTTTTAGTATTGATTGCCACAAAGCGATTGTCTGTAATTACTGCACTGGTATTGGTGCCGGTACTGTTTGCATTCATTGCCGGATTCGATTACAAAGAAACAGGCACGATGGCATTGGCGGGTATAAAACAGGTAGCGCCAACCGGCGTATTGCTGATGTTTGCCGTGTTGTATTTTTCCATAATGCTCGATGCCGGCCTTTTTGACCCGGTCGTGGCATTTATCGTACGCACGGCAAAGGGCGACCCGCTGAAAGTAATGATGGGAACGGCTTTACTTACGATGATCGTTCATCTCGATGGCGACGGTACAGCAACTTTCATGATCGTGCTTTCCACCTTTCTGCCGATCTATAAAAGACTTGGAATGAGCCGGCTGATGCTTGCCGGTATTGTTGCATTGAGCGTGGGCCCGATGCATTTGGTGCCGTGGTCGGGAACAAGTGTAAGAGCAATGTCAACGTTGAATACAGATGCAGGGCATATGTTCAACCCGAATATTCCTGCCATGCTGGGTGGATTGGCCTGGGTGTTATTTGTTGCATACATTTTTGGACGAAGGGAAAGAAAAAGGCTCGGCATTATTGAGTTCGATTACAGGCACACAGAAAATCTGGACGACGAACAAAAGCGTTTGCGAAGACCAAAAATAATTTTGATAAATGCCGCGCTTACGATTTCATTGATCACCATCTTGCTTATGGGTAAAGTACCGGCACCGGTGTTATTTATCGCAGCGGCTATTATTGCGTTGCTTATCAACTACAGCAAGTTGCCCGACCAGCAGAAAGTAATGAAAGCGCATGGCAGTAATATTTTTTTGGTGTCGGGTATGATATTCGCTGCCGGCGTGTATTCGGGTATTCTTACTGAATCAAAGATGATCGAAGCAATGGCAAATGAGCTGGTAAGCCTTATTCCGAAAGAACATGCATCCTCTATTCCGGCAATAACCGCAGTGCTGAGCCTGCCCGCAAGTTTGTTGTTCACGCCGGATGCTTATTACTATGGGGTGGTACCTGTATTAAGCCATACCTGTACACAACTGGGCGTTGACCCGTTGGAAGTTGGTCGCGCATCATTGCTTGGACAAATGACGGTTGGCTTTCCGTTGAGCCCACTTACCGCCTCCACCTTCCTGCTGATGGGCCTGGCGGAAGTGGAATTGGGCGACCACCAGAAATTTATTTTTAAATGGGCATGGGGTACTACCATTGTAATGACCATCGTGGCATTGCTCACAGGTTCAATACATCTTTAACCACCACATTTTTATAAAACAACAATCATAAATGATCGTCACATGAGCAGAAAGATTTTACTACCCGTCGCCTGCATCGGTTCAATTTTACTGATGCATTTGAACAGCTCCGCACAAGGCAACACAAAAAGGCACCTGCCGATTATAGATGTGCATGTGCATGCCATGAAAATGAATCCTGCTTTTGCAGCAGATATGTGCCCGTGGTTCCTTAGCGATATGCCGGGAGGAGACCCTAATCAGCCACCGCCTGCTTTCATCAACACAGACTGCGCTTCGCCTTTAAAAGCAGCGAAAAGCGATAAGGAATTTGAAGACTCGCTGATGGCTACCATGCGCCGTTTGAATATGACTATTGTAGCGAGCGGTGATGCGGCTGTTATCAGAAGCTGGCAAAAGGCGGCTGAGCCCGGAAGGGTTATTCCGAGTCTTACTTTGAGCTCATCTTCAGAGATGACGGTAATGGCTTTCACCGATTCACTTTCCTCCGGTTTTTATAAGGTGATGGGCGAAACTGCACCACAATACCAGGGTATGTCGCCCAGCGATACTTCACTGGATGCCTATTTTGCCGTGGCCGAAAAGCTGAATATCCCTGTTGGTATCCATATGGGCACCGGGGGCAATGGCTCTATCAATATCACCAATCCAAAATACCGCGCATCAATGGGTAACCCGTTGCTGCTGGAAGACCTATTGGCACGACACCCTAAATTAAAAGTGTGGGTAATGCATGCAGGGTACCCGATGGCTGACGAAATGATCGCGCTCATGGGCGCGAATGCATATGTCTATGTAGATGTGGCGGGCATGATATGGAGCTACCCGCTGGCGGAAGTAAATGATTATATCAAAAGATTGGTGCAGGCAGGCTTCGGCAAACGAATTTTATATGGCACCGACCTGATGGTATGGCCAAAATTACTCGAGACCTCTATCGGCGTTATTGAAAATGCCAACTATCTTTCCTTCGATCAAAAGCGCGATATTCTTTTCAATAATGCTGTTCGCTTTTTCAGGTTGGATGCAAGCAAGTATCAATAGATTTTTGTAACGGCAATAGTATTTTACAATATATTTTTAATGCGGGCTTATACGGCATCCCTCACCGATACTTCCTGCTCTTTGATGAGCAATAAAAAATATGAAACACAAAGACTTTTTGCGGATAGGTTGCGGTGCCGGATTCTCCGGCGACAGGATGGATCCGGCTATTGTGCTGGCTGAAAAAGGCGATCTCGATTATCTCGTGTTGGAATGCCTTGCCGAGCGCACCATTGCACTTGCCCAAAAAAGAAGGATACTTGACGAAACAAAAGGATACGATCCGCTGCTCGAAAGAAGAATAACAAGCCTGCTCCCGCATCTTGTGAAAAATAAAACAAGGCTTATCACAAATATGGGCGCTGCTAATCCGGTTGAAGCAGCCAGGAAGATAGCAGCGATCGCCCGGGCGCTAAACATCGCGATAAAGGTGGCTGCCATTACCGGAGACGATGTGTTGGAAATTGTTTTGTTAAATGCTGCATCCATGAACGATTTGGAGAACAACCTGCCGCTAAGCACTTATAATATTGTTTCGGCCAACGCATATATTGGTGCGGACATGATCGTTGAAGCTTTGCGGCAAAATGCAGATGTTATTGTCACCGGAAGGGTTGCAGATCCGTCTTTATTTCTTGCACCAATGATCTATGAATTCGGTTGGGATAAAAATGATTTTGACCTGCTGGGTAAAGGCACAGTAACTGGCCATTTGCTCGAGTGTGCAGGGCAGGTTACGGGTGGTTATTTTGCAGATGGCGTAAAAAAGAAAGTGGAGGGTCTTGATCAGTTGGGTCACCCATATGCGGATATGTATGCAAACGGTGCTGCCGTTATCAGCAAAGTAGAAGGAACAGGAGGTGTGGTGAATCTGATGACGGTGAAGGAACAATTGCTTTATGAAGTAATGAACCCGCAGGAATATGTTACCCCTGATGTGATAGCTGATTTTACTACCGTATGCCTGCAGGAGATTGCTGAAAATAAAGTGCAGATTTCCGGCGGTGGCGGAAAGGTCATGCCGGCATGCTATAAAGCGAGTGTCGGGTATAAGGCTTTTTATACAGGCGAAGGAGAAATATCCTATGCAGGTGCTGGTGCCTACGAAAGGGCACAAATAGCAGCCGGTATTATTCAAAAAAGATTGTCGCCTGCCTTCAAAGAACTGCGGACAGATTTCATCGGTGTGCAGTCTTTGCACAACACAACGTTCAGTCATCCCTCCTCAGCCTATGAAGTAAGATTGCGCGTGGCGGCCAAAGCATCATCTGCGGAAGAGGCTGCACTGGTGGGAGAAGAAGTGGAAGCCTTGTACACCAACGGGCCTGCCGGCGGGGGTGGCGCAAGAAAATATATAAACGAGGTTATTGGTATCGTATCTGTATTAATCGGGCGGGAGACGATTGTCCCAATGGTAAAAATATTTGAATCATGAAACTGTTTGAGGTCGCACATAGCCGCGCAGGTGATAAGGGAAACACACTGATGCTTTCCCTTATTCCTTACGATGAAGCCAACTATGAAATGCTGTGCGCAACAGTTACGGCAGCAAGAGTGAAGGAACATCTGCAGGCTATCGTTAAGGGCACGGTTACGCGTTATGAACTGCCGAATATTTCATCGTTGCTTTTTGTGTGCAGCAATGCATTATCAGGCGGCGTTACTACTTCGCTTGCAATGGACACACATGGAAAATCTATCAGTTTTGCTTTGCTCGAAATGGAAATATGACAATTGCCGGGCTGCTGCAATGCAGCAAAATATTTTTGCTGCATGATGTGTTGCAGTTCAAGTGTGCGATCCCGAATCGTTTCTCCCGGGGCGGGCGCAACGAAGTTACCGGGCTGCCATAAAAAGACGTGCCCGGCCCATGCAAATTATTTTTCCTCGATAATTTTTACACCCCATGCATCTAACTGAAGCTGCTTGTTCTTTTGCACGGCTTCCTGCAGCAGCAACTCATTGCCATCGCCGTAAGGATAAGTGAAGTGCACGGGCGATGCGGAATAATTAAAATAGTAATGAACAGTTTTACCGCGTTGGTTAACGCCAAATTTGGTGATGATGGGGAAAGCAAGCTGCTGGTCTGTTCCCCATAAACCTGCTTTTGTAACGGCGTCCTGTATTATTTTTTGCAGCAGCACATCGTTTGTCATGCAGCCGATATAAGTAGCGAGCCCTTTGCCATAATTGTTTTCCGTAATGGCCGCGTATTTCCCCCATGCAGGATGGTCGTACCATGCCAACACTTTTGCAGTGGTGGGTGTAAGAAGCTCCATCCATGTTTGAATAACATTATTTTCTTTGCCCACTTTAAACGGGTCGTCTTTTAAAGACACGTTCTCAGGTATGGTGAACTCGCTGAAATAAATGCCACAGGCTTCATTTACAATTCCCGGCTGTTTACTGCTGCGCACTTTTACATTTTCATTGGAGAAGCCCGTTTTGAAAGTATAAATGATATGACCGCCATTTTTTACAAAACGGTTCAGCCGTTCGAGCAAACTATCGGGTGCAGCATACAGTGCAGGCACAATAAGCAGCTTGTATTTTTCAATATCGTTTGTTGATGGGTCCACAAAATCACATCCGATATTCATCTTGTATAACGCATCATACATGGGCCGCAGTACATCGTTGTAATTGCCGGGCGCACCCCAGCCGAACCCAAAAGAGTTAAAACCCGTGAGCGCTTCGTTGCTGAAGAGTATGGCCACGCTGTTTGTCTTTTTTAGATTAACCAGGTCATCACTCAATCGCGCAAAATCTTTACCGATTGTTTTCGCTTCATTATAGGTAGGGTTGGGTTCGAAGTCCTGGCTCAGCAGGCCTTTCCAATAGGTTTCTGCGGAATTATGAATCGAGTGCCAATGCCAGTATTCAAGCATGTTTGCGCCGGAGGCAAGATGACCAAAAGCCTGCAACCTCAACTGGCCGGGATAGGGCACCCATTGCGGAAAGCCCTGTGCTTCTGTTTCAATCACGAGATAATTTTTACCGCCTTTCATAGAGCGGGCAATATCGCCGCCAAGAGATATTTCTGCGCCGGTGAGATGATCCTGCGTGGGGTGATAAATATCGCAGCCCGCAATGTCTATTGCTTTGGCCGCGGCAAAATGATCTACATCGGGTTGAATGCCATACGAAACTCCCCGCCACTCAAAATCAAAATTGTGGGTGATGAACTGCCCAGAGCGTTTGTATTCATTAACGATCGCCGCCTGCCAGGCAAGATAGTCCGTCACCAATTTACGTTGGAACCTGGCAAACTCACTGGCAAGACTTGCATTGATCGTCCCCGTGGTGGATGGAAAGTCATCCCAGTTATTGATGCGGTTGCTCCAGTAGTCAAAACCAAAAGCTTTATTCATTGAATCAAGTGATGGAAATTTTGCTTTCATGTATTGCACAAATAATTTTTGTACCTCAGGGCCCGAAGTATTGTAGGGTTTAGTTTCATTATCAACCTGGTAACCGATTACCGCGGGATGGTCTTTCACATGGTCTACCAGCTTTCGGATAATGCGTTCTGCATAAAAGCGAAAATTGCTGTTGCTGATATCCATATTTTGCCTGGCCCCATACCTGTTTTGCCCGTTCGGGGTTATCGCCAGCACGTCAGGATGTTCTCTTGCAAGCCAGGTTGGTATGGCATAAGTCGGTGTGCCAATGATCACTTTTATGCCGGCTTTGTTCATAGCGTCAAGCACACGGTCTATATGAGAAAAATCAAACACGCCATCCTGTGGTTCTTCGGTGCTCCACGTAGATTCTGCAATGCGCACCACATTAATGCCCGCATCTTTCATCATCTGCACATCTTTATCAAGCCTGTCATAAGGCAGGTATTCCTCGTAATAGGCAACGCCAAACAACAACTTATCCATTTTGGGATATTGCGCAACAGCACAGTTATATAAAAGGAAAAGACTTGCAACGGCAATGGCAGCTTTTGAAAACATACAATTGATTTGTAAGAAGTGATCAATAAGTGTGGATAATACACGTATGAATTTAAGCAGTATTTATATTGTGGCAATAAGAGAATGCAACACAGGAGGTTTTTGGTTACGGCCTGCAGTAATCCTGCCAGGCTTCGGTTGTGTCACTCACTTGTGCGTTCCGAACTTCAGGCGGCATGCTTTGAACTGCATTTGACTAAAGGTTATCAGTAAGTCCGCGGCTCCTGGCTCAGGGCCTCTTTTATTCCGCCTCATAATTATTTAAAGCGCTTGCACATTATATTTAATTTTAGCGCAATCAATTTTTCACGCTGTACAAATGAAATGATCGAACAAACTGAGATGGTAGTCAGCGAATGGCACTATCACGCTCCGGCGGCCTTTGACAGCAGCACGGAAAAGATTCGTAGTGCTACTTCTTTTGATGTAATGAGAAAGCGGGCACTTGATAAGAAAGGTATCGCCTGCAGGTTCAGTTGCAATTTTGTTATTGGCAATACAACCATTCTTAAATATGTTGCTGAGGATTCTTACGTGATCGACCTTGCTGATGTGGTGGATAAAAATGAACTGCTGAGAATGATCAGGAATTCCTATGCCAAATTCAAAGAGAAATTTGATATGCGCAAATTGGGCACCATCCTCCAGGATACGACGT
Source organism: Chitinophagaceae bacterium UBA7600 (assembly GCA_002478885.1). Lineage (GTDB taxonomy): Bacteria > Bacteroidota > Bacteroidia > Chitinophagales > Chitinophagaceae > DLKC01. The sequence continues at coordinate 8,624 of DLKC01000026.1, read as the reverse complement.
TGGTCCCGTTGAAAGAACAGGACATTGATCTTGATGCAATACTTCCATTGTTGATTTAACCCAACTTCTTTTGACTGATAAATTTTAATCATGCAAATTTTCGCACGTACATTTCCTTACCGCCGGCCTTCAACAAACAGCAGGCTTTCGTTAATCATGTCACACCTGTTAGCAGGTATTTTATTGCCTGCTGCTCTTTTGTTTGCACAAAACAATCAACCCTTCAGAAACAGCAGGCTGTCAGTGGATGAACGTGTGAATGACCTGTTGAAACAACTTACCCTGGAAGAAATGGTCTCACTGCTTGGTTATAACAGCAAAGCCGTTCCAAGGCTCGGTATTCCTGCATACAACTGGTGGAATGAAGGCCTCCATGGTGTTGCACGGGCTGGTAATGCCACCATCTTCCCACAGGCCATCGGCATGGCGGCAAGTTTTAATGATGTACTGCTTACACAGGTTGCCTCCTGCATTTCTACCGAAGCAAGGGCCAAATACAATCTTGCAGAAAAGAGTGGTACGCATTTGCAATATATGGGCCTTACGTTCTGGTCGCCCAATATCAACATCTTCCGTGATCCGCGCTGGGGCCGCGGACAGGAGACCTATGGCGAAGATCCTTTTCTTACAGCGACCATGGGAACAGCATTTGTAAAAGGTATACAGGGTGAAGATCCTTTGCATTTAAAAGCTGCCGCATGCGCTAAACATTTTGCGGTGCACAGCGGACCCGAAAGCCTCCGGCACGGCTTTAACGCGGTGATCGATGAAAAAGACCTGAGAGAAACCTACCTCTATGCATTTAAAAAACTTGTTGATGCAAAAGTAGAATCAGTAATGTGTGCCTATAACCGCGTAAACAACGAGCCATGTTGCACGGGCAATACATTGCTGCATGATATACTCCATACAGAATGGGGCTTTAAAGGTCATGTGGTTACCGATTGCTGGGCGTTGTCAGATATTTATACAACCCACAAAACGTTACCGAATAGTGTAGCGGTTGCTGCAGCCGCGATAAAGGCCGGTGTTAACCTTGATTGCAGTAACCTGCTGCAGGATGATGTAGTAAACGCGGTAAACCAAAAACTGCTGACCACGCAGGAGGTAGACACAGCGCTTGCAGGCATACTGCGTACCGAAATAAAATTGGGTTTCTTCGACGACAATCAATCATCATTTTACAAATCGTATGGCGCCGACAGCATCGCCAACGATTACCACCGCTCACTGGCGCGAACAATGGCGCAACAAAGCATGGTATTGCTAAAAAACAACAAGAATATCCTCCCCCTTGATAAAAGCAAATATCCCGCGATCATGATCGTTGGCCCTAATGCCGCTTCACTGGATGCGCTCATCGGCAACTACCATGGCGTAAGCAATAACGCTGTCAACTTCGTGGAAGGCATCACCAATGCAGCGGGGCCCGAAACAAGGATCGAGTATGATATGGGCTGCGATTATAAAGACACGGTGCACTTTGGCGGTATATGGGCTGCGGGTAATGCAAATATTACGGTTGCGATGATCGGCCTTACGCCTGTTTATGAAGGCGAAGAAGGCGACGCATTCCTTGCAGAAGGTGGGGGCGACAGGAAAAGTCTCAGCCTTCCCGCATCGCACATCGCTTACATGAAAGCGCTGCGTAAAGGCACCAAAACACCTATAATTGCGGTGATCAATGCAGGCAGTGCCGTCGATGTCTCCGCGATCGCTGACTATGCCGACGCGATCATTCTTGCATGGTACCCCGGCGAAGAAGGAGGCAACGCGCTTGCGGATATATTATTCGGGAAAGTTTCCCCCTCCGGTCATTTGCCCGTGACTTTTTACAACGACTTCAGCGATCTGCCGCCTTATGAAGACTATGGCATGAAAGGAAGGACTTACCGGTACTTCACCGGCAAAACGCAGTATCCTTTTGGCTTTGGATTAAGCTACAGTAACTTCAGCTACCAGTGGATGAAAAAGCCGGCCCTTGTTAAAGACAGTCTTTTATTTTCCGTTAAAATAAACAACACCGGGGCTTACAATGCAGACGAGGTAGCACAACTCTACATTCATTATCCCGCAGCAGTAAACATGCCGCTGAGGGAATTAAAAGCATTCAAACGTGTGTATATCGAAAGCAAGGGATCGGCCATTGTTTCCTTCGCTATCCCTGTCGCTGAACTGCAGAAGTGGGACGATGCAACACACTCATGGAAGTTGTTCCCCGGCAGTTACCAAATTGTTGCCGGCAGTAATGCTGAAGACGAGAAATTATCGGCTGTCATTTCATTGAATTAGATTTTTGAGCCGGGCTTTGGCGCACTTTTATGGCAATACCTCTTGCGTCGGTTAAGCTATTTCATACATGCTTCGAAAGAATTTATTTTATATTTAAGCCATCATGAAACAAATTGTTAGCATCGCCTTTTTATGTATTGTTACGCAGCTTGTGTTTGCGCAAACCCTTATCAACAGCAACGACCGGCATCTTCGCTATATGGGCCGCGTAAAGGTCAACGCAGATTCCGCTGAGCTAAGCTGGTCAGGCACTTCGGTTACGATTAATTTTAAAGGCACCGGCATAAAAGCTTTGCTCAGGGATCAATCAGGTATCAACTGGTTTAAAGTGATCGTGGACGGGCAATTACTGCCCGATATAAAGCCCGACTCAAATAAGCAATGGTACACACTTGTATCGGGCCTTCCCGCCGGTGCGCACACGCTTGAACTATTCAAACGCACTGAATGGATATTCGGCAGTACCTGGTTTTATGGCTTTCAATTAGACCAGCGTGCCAGCATCGCTAAAGCGTCTCCTGCTAAAAAGCACAGGATCGAATTCTATGGTAATTCTATTACCTGCGGCTATGCAGTGCTTGATACCACCGGGAAGGATAGGGGCACGGCACCGTATGAAGACAACTACCTTAGTTATGCGGCCATTACCGCAAGGCATTTCAATGCGGAGTATAGTTGCATCGCGCGGAGTGGTATTGGTGTTATGATCAGTTGGTTCCCGCAGATAATGTCAGAAATGTATGATCGCTTAAATGGCGGCGATGAGAACAGTAAATGGGACTTTAGCCTGTATAAACCCGATGTGGTGGTCATCAATCTTTTCCAGAACGATTCATGGCTTGTGCTGCAGCCCAAGTACCCTGAATTCAAACACCGGTTTGATACAACTGCGCCAACGCCTGCCCGGATTATCGACGCCTATGAAAGCCTGGTGAGAAATATCCGTAATAAATATCCCAAAGCAAATATTATCTGTGCACTTGGCAGTATGGACGCCACCAGGGAGGGCTCCCCCTGGCCCGGTTATATATCAAAAGCGGTAGCCAACATAGGGGACAAGAAAATAACCACGCATTTCTTTCCGTTCAAAAACAGCCCGGGGCATCCGTCCGTGGCAGAGCAGCAGGCGATGGCAGATGACCTGGTACACTATATTGAAACAACAATCAAATGGTGACAGCCGCGCAAAGTGCTGTAGGTACAGGAGTGCGACGCAAGCGGCGATGCCATGAAAAATTGTTGCCGGGTCAATAACAGCTTACCACAATGATCGTTGTTAAAACTCTACAACGATGGTTTGCCGTTGCGCTTTTCATGGTCATCGATAGCATTTTTGATCGCTGCATGAAAGGCAGCCTCACCATGGCGTAACCATTTGTCTTCCCCATCATCAAGCCACTTGCCTTCTTTGGTTTTTAACAGCCGGTACTCGCCGATATCATAAACGGGAGAGATCTCTACGATGTAGGCGATCTTCTCTTCTTTGTTCAACTGTTTTGACGGGAAGAAGATATCGAGGAATTTCTTTTTATCTTTTTTCCTGATGCCGGTTTTTACATTTCCCTGCCTGTCATTCGGTAACGAGATGAAGTATTGCGCCATATGATTGTTGTTTTTGTTGGCTGCCTATAATGCAACAGCGGGGAAATTACCAAATGCCCCAAACCACAATGATGCCCTTTTGCTAAGTGGCAATAAATAAGGATTGCAGGAAAATGAATGTAGCCGGCCGCCACAAATCCTGTGCGCTGTTTCCGGCGAACCAAACAGCTACGGTGAAAAAGAAGTTAAATATGCTATGCATGCCTGTATTGTAACCGCATAGATGTGGCGGGTTATGGCATAGTACTTGTTTACATCGGTTTTATATAGCTGCCGCTGAAATAGGTTGCAGCATTTTTGTTAACCTGTAAAATTGAATTATGAAAAACACAAGATGGGCCCTTGCGGCTTTGGTAGTAGCGACGGTAGTTTTTTTCTCATTTACCGTGTTGCAGAAAACCTGCGCTATAAAAGGAACGGTTACCCCTGCAGACAAAGCGGTGAGGGTGTGGGCAATTTCGCCAACGGATACGCTTAATACCAAACTGCAGGACGGGGCTTTCGAATTCAAAGATGTTAAGTCAGGTACCTATTCCATTATCATTGAAGCGGAAGAGCCTTATGCCAACACCAGGCGAAAAGATGTAGTGGTTGAAACAGATAACCCGGTAACAGATGTCGGTGAAATAAAACTGCAACCAAAGAATTAACATGTTGCATGAAGTGTTGCAGGTAAATGAACTGCATGCAACAATAACAGGGTGCCGCTTTTATCAAAGGCGGCACTCTTTTTTGTATGGTTGCACCAGTGTTGGTTGATAAGGATGACTTAAAATGTTTTGGCTTCGGGCGGTTTTCTATAAAAGAGTTGGGGTGAATTTCCGGCACCATATTACAGGATGAATGTTTTAAATTGAGCAGGAAATTTATCGCGGATGAAAGATATACATGCAAAGGCCACCGGCGTGCTCTTCACAAGAATGTTGCTCGGTATTATTTTTATGATGCAGGGCTTCGGTAAAGTTTTCAGCTTTACCGTTCCCAAAGTATATGATATGTTCTTCAAAGATTTTGAAAAGACGTTTCTGCCGGTGCCGCTGTTATGGGCAACGGTGTATTACACTTCTTATATAGAAATGATCGGTGGCTTTTTACTGGTCGCCGGCCTTTTTCGCAAATATGCCATGTTCCTGCTGGCTATTGACCTGTTGATTGTTTCTTTCGGGCATGGGTTACTGGAACCTATCTGGGACCTCAGTTATGTTATGCCAAGGGCGATACTGCTTATTGTTCTATACTTTGTGCCGCAGGAATGGGATATGTGGAACGCAGACAGGCTGCTGAAAAAAGGGGCATAACTTTTACCTGGTATTCCCGATTATTGAGTGGCTAAAAATAATGATATGAAACAAATACTTTGCTTTTTGCTGGGCGCTTGGTTACTTACCGGATGCAGCAATTACATTTACGTGGTACGGCATGCAGAAAAAGGAGTATCGCCCGCCGCTGATCCTTCATTGACAGCGGCCGGTGAACAACGTGCAGTGGATTTGGCAAACCTGTTAAAAGAAAAAAACATCGGGTTTATCTACTCAACCAATACAACACGCACCATTAAGACAGCCACGCCGCTGAGCGACAGCATTCATAAAGCCATAACCTTGTATGCACCCGATACAACGGCTTTACTTGTAGCTAAACTAAAAAGCCTGCATGCAAATGTGTTGCTCGTAGGGCATAGCAATACTGTGCTGCCATTGCTGGATAGTTTTAAACTTGCCCATCACCTGCAACGCATACCGGACGATGGTTTCAATAATCTTTTTATTGTTAAAGCAACACATTTCCTGTGGACACGCGTAAGCCTTACTGAGACAACTTATGGCGCACCCTGAGTTTCCCGAAATGCGCACCGGGATAACAATGCTCCCCGTGGCTTTTGCTGTATTAGTGTGCGATCCCGGATCGTTTCTCCCGGGACAGGCGCAACCAAGCAACATAGCAGCAATGTAGCCTGCCTCCAGGTAAAACCTCTTATGTAAGTGCTGTTGCAACTGGTAGTGTGGAAAATGGCGAATAAAAGAGAACCTTATTGTGATGCTTTTTTACTTTATGGAAAAACGATAACTTATGCCTTATTTATCTTAAAATAAAACGCCCGTTTATGCTTACCAGGAAAATGTTATTGATTGTATTGCTGTTCATAGCAGGCAACTGCCTTGCGCAGGTAGCAAAAGATTATAAAGACTATGCTGCATTTGATTTTGTACCGGGTGAAACGATTTTGCTCGACGACAACCTTGTGAACGATAAGCCCGGCGCAGCGCCCCTGCAATGGAACCTGGAAGGGGGTAAGGCGGCCGTTATAAGTGTGAACAACGAAACTTCCATCTCCATTAATGAATACTACACGAAGCTGTCGCCAAAATTAAAAAATACAAGCAGCCTACCCGACAGTTTTACGATTGAATACGATACATGGCTCGATGCGGGATACGATGGCAACCCAGGCATAGAAATACACCTCATGAATGGCGATAATGAAGTAATTATTACCCCAAACAAACATGAGATGACTGCTTCAATACCGGGGCATGAGCCCGTGGCCAAAGACAACCCGGAAGAATATTTTGGGGAGAGCAAATTTTATGATCGCTGGGTGCACATCTCCATCGCTTATATGAGAAAACACCTGGTGGTTTATCTCGATCATTACAGGCAACTGGATATAGCTGATTGTTACCTTGTGCCACAAAAAATTGTCGTGAGCGGTAATCAGAGCCAGGACATGAATATCCTGTTCAAAAACTTTAAAGTCGCCAAAAACATACCGGCGAAATTTGAGCTCACGAACGGTAAATTTATTACACATGCTAATCGATTCGACGTGGGCAAAGCCATTGTTAAACCTGAAAGCATGAGTATTATCAATGAGATCAGCAAATACCTGTTGGCAAATCCAGGGACAAGGTTTGAGATAGGGGGGCATACCGATAGTGATGGAGACGATGCAGCCAATCTTAAGCTGTCTGCGCAACGTGCCGAAGCGGTAAAAGCCCTGCTTATTGCAGCAGGCGTAAAAGAAACACAACTTACCGCAAAGGGTTATGGTGAGTCCAGCCCCATCGCCAGTAATGCTACCACGGAAGGAAAAGCCAGCAACAGAAGGGTAGAGTTTACCGGCATTAAATAGCGGGACGTGGCCTTGGTGACCGAATTGCCATGCACCTTTACCGCCGGAGGATTATGGTCACACCGGCTAAAATTTACTTCAGTGAATCAATAATGGAAGCACTGATCCAGTAAACGTCCGGTAATTCGCCTGACCGGTTGCTTCCAAAGAAAAGGTATTTGCCACCTGGAGAAAGACCGGCAAATCTTTCAGCTTTCGGTGAGTTGATGGAAGGCCCCATATTTTTGGGAGCGCTCCATTGCCCATTCTTTTTGAAACAAATGTACAGATCGGTACTGCCCATTCCCCCGGGGCGATCGGATTCAAATATCAAGAAACTTTCGTCGGGTGCTACCAGCGGCCCGTCAACATAACTGCCATCATTGATGCTGGTATCAAGGGGCTGAGAAGGAGCATAACTGCCGTTAAGAAACGAAGCAGTATAGATACTCCACCGGGCTTTGCCGTTCACCATTTCGCGTAACGAAAAAAACAGTGTTCCCCGTCTTGACAAAGAATGGGCATATTCAACAGTGTGGGAAATTGTGGTATCAACAGGGACAGGAACTCCCCAACCATCCGCCTTGTGTTCAACAGCCCATAAAGCCATATCCTTTACCGGCAAACCAGAAGGCAAAGGCCTACGTGAGCTGAAAAACAATTGTTTGCCATCGATGGAAAAGAAGGGATAAAAATCATCGTGCAGCGAGTCTGCGAATGACGGCGCGTGGGGCTGCGACCAGTTATTCCCTTCCATGGTGATTTCAACCAGCCTGGCTGGCCTGTCCCGTTCGACTACCGTCCATAATACGGTCTTCCCATCTGCAGAAAAGGCTGGCGCGCTGTGCTCATACGCATCGGTTGAGATAATATTTTTGGCAAACACAACCGCCTCGTTACCCGGGGGCACCAGGCCGAAGTACGGGCCTTGTGAGGTATGGGTATTTTCCTGCGCATAAATAACAACGGCAGGAACTAAAAAGAACAACAGCACCAAAGCATGGGTGGGCAAACTTAACGGCCTGGTCATATGGTTTCCTTTTGTTGCCGGGCGACCGAAACTGGTCGTTGCAACAAAAGAAAGCATATTTGGTCTCACAGGTACAGTCATTGTTACCTGCGGCAGCCGGCCATGGAATTTAATGTAGCTGGTTATGCCGATACACTGCAAGGCTTCAGTGGTTAACCGTAATTCTTATCGGTTGTTACCGGCCTTGCGGGTATATATTCCTCGTATAATTTTTTCCCCTCCCTTTTCAACTGCTCTATCATGGCTTTTTTTTGTTTTGCGCTCAACCTGTGATAACCGTAATAAGCCAGTACGGCAAGGCCGCCTATAATAAGCGCACTGATTTTTTTGTCCATAAAATATGTTTTCATATTAATAGCCTAATGCTACAAAATCTGATCCGTTTTTTGGTGACCGGCTGCATCGAATGGCCGGCCACCGGTTGTGTCACTCCCTTGTACGTTCCGCCGTTGAAGGAGCAGGGAAACGGGAGACGTGAGAAGGGATGGAGACATACCTAACAGTTGGGGAAAATGTGGCTGGAGCCGGAAAACCGGGATGAAAGAGCAATAATCGGTTTTAGCCTGCCTCTACCAACTCCCTACCAAC
>DLKC01000018.1 GCA_002478885.1 Chitinophagaceae bacterium UBA7600 | reverse complement strand
TAGATTTACCAAAGAATAAAAGAGGAGAAATAGGTCTTACCTATATATTTGGTATTGGCAGATCAACAGCCCGTTACATTCTTGAGAAGGCTGAGATTGATTTTGACAAAAAAGTAAACCAGTGGAATGACGAGGAGCAGGCTGCTATCCGTAACATCATCACCAATGAGTTTAAGGTAGAAGGCCAGTTAAGGAGTGAGGTGCAGATGAGTATTAAGCGTTTGCTTGATATTGCATGCTACCGGGGCCTGAGGCACAGAAAGGGCTTACCAGTACGCGGACAGAGAACCCGTACCAACAGCCGTACAAGAAAAGGTAAACGTAAAACAGTTGCCGGTAAAAAGAAGGCACCTAAGAAGTAAAATAAACTGTATCCTGTCTATGACGGGATACTTTTATTATAACAGCATCCCGGTGTCGGATATTCTGTAAGAATGGAGAACCGGTATGTGTCCTGACAATGTCGGGATTATTTTATTAACATGCCTTAAACGGCGAGACTACCTCAAAAAAATTACAATGGCTAAAACAGCAAAAGCTCAGAACAGCGCGAAAGCGGCTGCAAAGAAAAGAATCGTAAAAGTGGATGTGCATGGTGATGCACATATCAATGCAACTTTCAACAACATCATTATTGCGCTTACGAACAAAACCGGACAAGTTATCAGCTGGTCTTCAGCCGGTAAAATGGGTTTTAAAGGTTCTAAGAAAAACACACCATATGCTGCCCAGATGGCTGCAGCAGACGCTGCAAAGGTTGCAACTGAAGCAGGTTTGAAAAGGGTAGATGTTTTTGTAAAGGGTCCTGGTGCAGGCCGTGAAAGTGCTATCCGCGGATTGGCCCAGAACGGAATAGAAGTGTCAATGATTAAAGACGTTACGCCTCTGCCGCATAATGGCTGCCGCCCTCCAAAGAAGAGAAGAGTATAGCAGGATTCCTGGTTGCTGATTTAAGGATTTATAAATCCGAAAGTCGTTCAATCGCGGAGCCTCAAAATTTTTATAAACCGGGTATGCGATTCATTTTAGATTTTTACTGATTGCATACCGACACAAAAAAATCAAATAATATAAATTATGGCACGTTACATTGGTCCAAAAACCAAGATCAGCCGCAAATTTGGCGAGCCTATTCTTGGAAACGGAAAGTGGTTAGACAAGAACAGCAATCCTCCCGGTCAGCATGGCGCAGCTAAGAAGCGCAAGACTTTAGGCGAATATGCTTTACAGTTAAAGGAAAAGCAAAAGGCTAAATACACTTACGGTGTGTTGGAGCGCCAGTTCCGCAACACTTTTGAAGAAGCTGCACGTATAAAAGGTGTTACCGGTGAGAACCTTATTAAATTACTGGAAGCAAGACTGGACAACACTGTATACCGTTTAGGTATTGCTCCGTCACGCCCAGGTGCGCGCCAGTTGGTTGCACACAAACATATTACTGTAAATGGTGAAGTTGTAAATATTCCATCTTTCCAGCTAAAGCCGGGTGATATTGTTGGCCTGAAAGAAAAGACCGGCGCTAACAGTTCAATCACCAGCGGTATTCGCGGAAAGAATCCAAAATTTGCATGGCTTGACTGGAATACAACGGAGAACAAGGGTACTTTTATTACCTATCCTGAAAGGGAAAGTGTTCCTGAGAATATCAAGGAGCAACTGATCGTGGAATTGTACTCCAAGTAACAGCTGATTTTTTTGGCGGACGTACAAGGGTGCGACGCAAGAAAAGCTTAATAGCAGTAATACAGTTTGGTAACTTAAAATTCCTGGTCCTGTTACATGCAGGGTTGGGGCAAACAATAAAAAACCAAGTTTTAATATGGCCATATTAAACTTTCAAAAGCCCGACAAGATCGTTTTACAGAAAGCAACTGATTTTGAAGGCCAGTTTGAATTTCGTCCTTTGGAGCCGGGTTACGGCTTAACCATTGGCAATGCACTTCGTCGTGTTTTATTGAATAGCCTTGAAGGTTATGCAATTACCGGCATTAAGATCGAAGGCGTTGATCACGAGTTTGCAACTATCAAAGGTGCAACCGAGGATGTAACTGAAATCATTCTTAACCTGAAGCAGGTTCGTTTCAGGAAGAGGGTTGATCATGATGTTTTCAGCGAAAAGGTTTTGCTGAGCATTAAGAACAAAACTGAATTTACAGCTGCGATGATTGGCGAAGGAACTCAAAGTTTTGAGGTAATGAATCCTGAACTCACCATTTGCACACTTGATACTTCAGCGAGGCTTGATGTTGAATTAACTATTGCCAGAGGCCGTGGTTATGTTCCATCTGAAGAGAACAAATTGAAGGAATCTCCATTTGGTTATATTCCAATTGACTCGATTCACACCCCTATCAAGATGGTGAAGTACGCGATTGAAAACTATCGTGTAGAGCAGAGAACCGATTATGAAAAGCTGATACTTGATGTTGCTACTGACGGGACTATTCATCCCGAAGAGGCTGTTAAGCAGGCTTCCCGCATATTGATACAGCACCTGATGATCATCACTGACGAGAACATTACTTTCGACAGTAAAGAAGATAAGAAAGAAGATGTGGTTGATGAGCAGGTACTTCAATTACGCAAGATCCTGAAAACGCCACTGGAAGATCTCGATCTTTCCGTGCGTGCCTTCAACTGCCTGAAAGCTGCCAAGATCAACTCACTCAGCGAGCTTGTGCAATACGAGCAGGAAGACCTGATGAAATTCAGAAATTTTGGCCAGAAATCACTCAGCGAAATCGAGCAGGTGTTGGCTGAAAGAGGCCTTCATTTTGGAATGGACCTCGGGAAACTGGGCCTTGATGATTTAGACAGATAATTACTATTAATAACCGGAGCTATCTGTTATGATGGTTTCCAACTCCTCACAACTCCCGGCACGGTGTGAGGATCTAAAAACAAAAAGCCATGCGTCACGGAGACAAAATCAATAACCTGGGCCGTAAAAAAGCACACAGGGAAGCGTTGCTCTCAAACCTGGGAGCTCAACTGATCGTAAACAAACGTATTGTAACCACACTTGCAAAAGCCAAGGCATTGCGTACCTATATTGAGCCACTGGTTACCAAAACCAAGAAAGGTGAAAACAAGGAACAAATCATGCACCAGCACCGCGTTGTATTCAGTTACCTGAATGATAAGGCCGCTGTGAAAGAACTGTTCACCGTAGTTGCCCCTAAAATAGCAAGCCGCCCCGGTGGTTATACCAGGATCATAAAGCTCGGTATTCGTCCCGGTGACAATGCTGAGATGGCAATGATAGAACTTGTTGATTTTAACGAGATCTATGGTAAAGGCGTTTCCAAAACAGAACCAGCCAAGAAAACACGTCGTGGACGGGCTACCGCTAAAAAAGCTGATGCTCCTGTTGCTGAAGCGGCTGCACCTGTTGTTGAAGAAGCTACATCAGAAGAAAAGCCCGCAGAATAAACATGAGGGTTTAAAAATTATAGAGGCAAAACCGATTACCGGTTTTGCCTTTTTTGTGCCCGTTAATTAAAAAGGCTACATGTGAGAAAATTAATGCTCACATTTCGAAATCATATCTTTTTTTTGCAACCGAAATAAAATTGATACATGCCTAATTCAACAATACCTGCAGTGCTTGTCCTTGCCGATGGAAACGTTTTCCATGGCCAGGCATTTGGAACGATCGGAACCACCACCGGTGAAATATGTTTTAATACGGGCATGACAGGGTACCAGGAAGTATTTACCGATCCGAGTTACTATGGACAGATACTGATCATGAACAACGTGCATATTGGTAATTACGGTGTAAAGGAAAGTGACACCGAGAGTAAAACGGTAAAGATCCGCGGGCTGATCGGGCGCAACCTTGAAGAAAAGTTCTCCCGCTACCAGGCTACCGACAGCCTTGATGCCTATTTGAAAGCCAATAATATTGTTTCCATCGAAGGCATAGACACCAGGGCATTGGTTGCGCACATCCGTACAAAGGGTGCGATGAACTGTATCATCTCTTCTGAAACAAGCGATATAGCAGCATTAAAAGCGCAACTGGCAGCCGTGCCCGACATGGATGGCCTTGAGCTGGCCAGTGTGGTTAGCACGGAAGAAGCCTATGAAATCGGCGACCCCGGTTCCGATATCAGGATTGCCGTACTTGACTTTGGCATCAAACGCAATATTGTAACCTGCATGGTTGAGCGTGGCGCTTTTGTGAAAGTGCACCCGGCGAAGACTTCGGTTGAAGCGCTGAAAGCGTTCAACGCCAACGGCTATTTTATCTCGAATGGACCGGGCGATCCAGCCGCAATGCCTTACGCGGTAAGTACGCTGAAGGAGCTATTAAAAGAAAATAAACCTGTTTTTGGCATCTGCCTTGGTCACCAGTTGCTGGCTTTGGCCAACGATATCCCCACTTTTAAAATGCACCATGGCCACAGGGGGTTGAATCACCCGGTTAAGAATGTTATTACGGGGCTTTGCGAGATTACCACGCAGAACCACGGTTTTGGCGTTGATCCCGAAGCAGTGCGTAACCATCCCGATATAGAAATAACACATGTGAACCTGAACGATGACAGCATTGAAGGGATCCGTGTAAAAGGCAAGCCGGCATTCAGTGTGCAGTACCATCCCGAGAGTACACCGGGCCCGCACGACAGCCGCTATCTCTTCGACGATTTTATCAGCATGATCAAAGCAAATTAGTTTATAGCCGGCTGCAGTAAGGCTATTCAGCACGGGTTGTGTCACTCCCTTGTACTGCAGTTTGCCTATTGGGCACGCGGGGAGGCGTAGCGTGCCGAAGCGTTAATGGTGGCGGAGATGGCCCGGGCTTTTCTCATTTGCCGGCCCGCGGACTAACTGTACCGGTGTGCGATGCCAGGTAAGCCGGCACTGTCGCGCAAGCGGCGATGCCAGCTTTTCCGCAGCCGCAAACCAAATAATTTTACTTGCCGGCATTCTGATACTTTTGTTATAAATCACACTTCTGTGAGCCATCATTTACCCCTCTCTTTGTTGCAGGCACTTGAACCTGTGGAAGGTTTTGACAAAGCATCTTTTGAAGCGGTGCATGCGTCGGGCGACCGCGTAACCTCGGTAAGAATCAACCCCGGCAAACCGGTGAGCGACCCGCAGCTTTCCTTCACAGAAAATATTGAGGCCAATGTTCCGTGGTGTGTGCACGGCAGGTATTTAAAAGAACGTCCCGCCTTCACTTTTGACCCTTTATTGCATGGAGGGGCTTATTATGTACAGGAAGCCAGCAGCATGTTCTTATGGCATGCGCTGGAGCACGGTGTGGATCCATTGAATAAGTCTTTGCGTGTGCTTGATCTTTGTGCGGCACCGGGGGGAAAGACTACCTTACTTGCCTCTTTTTTCAGCGAAGGATTGGTCGTATCAAATGATGTGATAAGATCAAGGTCGCAGATACTCGTGGAAAATGTAAGCAAATGGGGAAGTGCCAATGTGGTGGTCACCAATAATGATCCGCAGCAGTTTGCTCAACTGGAGCATTTCTTTGATGTGATTGTTGTTGATGCCCCCTGCAGTGGCAGCGGCCTGTTTAGAAAAGATGCCGCCGCCATTGATGAGTGGAGCGAAGCAAATGTGCTGCTTTGCAGCAAGCGCCAGCAAAGAATCATCGCCGATGTATATGCTGCATTGAAGCCGGGCGGACTGCTCATTTACTCAACCTGTTCGTATTCCGTGGAAGAAGATGAGGAGATTGCCAGCTGGATCTGTGATAACTGTGATGCTTCAGCCATAAGACTCCCGCTGCAGGCGGAATGGGGCATCGTGGAAACCTGCAGCAGGAATGATATTTACGGATACCGGTTCTTTCCCGGCAAAGTAAAGGGGGAAGGTTTTTTTATCAGTGCGTTTCGCAAGCAGGAGCAGCCAACCAGGGCGCTGCGATTGCCTGCGTTGGCAGCGGCATCCAATAGTGAAACAGCGCTACTTGACGAATGGATAAATGCAAAAGAAGACTATTTCTTTTTTAACCAGGCCGGACAGGTTATTGCCGTTCCGAAAGCGTGGCAACAGGATATCGCGTTGCTTCAGAAAAAGCTGTACCTGCGAAAGGCCGGGGTTAGCATTGGTGCAGCAAAAGGCAAATCTTTTGTACCCCATCACGAACTGGCTTTAAGCTTCCTGGCAAGCCGGGCAATCCCGTTTATAGAGCTGGCAAAAGAAGCGGCAGTAAAATACCTTCAGAAAAAAGACTTCGAGTTTGAAACCACCACTACGGGGTGGGCTTTGGTAAAGCATAAGGGGATAAATATCGGGTGGGTAAAAGTTTTACACAACCGTGTTAATAATTACTATCCCACCGAGTGGAGAATCTTAAAAGATTAATTTTACGTGTCACCAAAAAAGCCATTCATGAAAAGAATCATCCTGTTGTTTTTTATTTCCGCTATGCTTAGCCTGCAGGCAATGGCACAAGAGGTGGCTTACAGCAACCATACTATCGCCAAAGGCGAAACCCTTAGCGGGCTTGCCAAAAAATACAGTACCACGGTGGGTGATATCATGCGTTTAAATGGCATGCATGCCGACAGCAAACTGATGATCGGGCAGAAAATAAAAATACCACAGGCAGGTAAGTCAGTACCCAATACAACAGCGGCCGCCCCGGTAAAAAGTGTAACGGAGACAGCCCCCAAAACAGTGGCCAATACCAGCCCGGCAACAGCAGGCATACACATCGTGAAAAAAGGGGAAACCTTGTACAGCATCGGTAAGAAGTATGGGGTAAGCATTGAAAAGCTGAAGCTTTGGAACAATATTCAAAAAGACAATATAGAAGTTGGCGAAGTACTCGCTGTTGATGCAAAGGCAATTGCCGAAGCACAGGTGGAAAGAGAAGCGCAGCAAAAGCAAGCAGTGGCTCCGGGCAATACAGAGAAAGCCGTTGTTGAAGATGCCGGTTCTGCGGGTCCAAAAGCTGTGGTGGTCCCTGCCGCAGCAGAGAAAGCTGCAACTGACAAGAAAACGGCAACCAATGCCGTTGCAGCACCGGAAATAGATATTGATACCAAAAACGAGGTGCCGGGCAAACAACTCAGTGCCGCGGCAGATGGGTCCGATAATTTCTTTTCAAAAGACTTCAGTACGCTAAAGACAGCCGGCGAATTAAAGACGATTGCCGGTCCTTCCGGTATTTTTAAGACAGCCAGCGGTTGGGATGATAAGAAATTTTATATCCTTATGAACGATGCGCCAACCGGCTCGGTCGTAAAAGTAAAATCGGCATCGGGGAATATTATTTACGCCAAGGTGCTTTGGCCGATTGATGACATAAAGGCCAATGAAGGGTTAACCTTCCGGATAAGTGACGCGGCCGCATCGGCGCTGGGTATCGGCGATCAGAAGTTTGGGCTTATTGTGCAATATCATTAACCAGGTTGTATGAAAAATCTTGTGTTTGTTTTGATCGGCTGGCTGTTATGTTCCTGTGGCGCATCTGCCCAGCAGGACGCCAATGCTGACCAGTTCCTGGCATTAACCGGGAAAGCCAATGTGCAGGTGCTTGATGTGAGAACCGCCGATGAATATAAAAACGGCCATATCAAAAATGCCTTACAGGCAGACTGGCTCAACCAGTCGCAGTTCGCGGACAGGACCCAGTACCTGGACAAGTCAAACACCATTCTTGTTTATTGTGCCTCAGGTGGCAGAAGCGCCAAGGCCGCTTCGTGGCTTGCGCAAAAGGGATACACCGTGGTAAACCTCAAGGGCGGCTTTACCGGCTGGAAGCTGGAAAACAAGCCTGTGGAAGGTATGCCCGATATTAAGCAGCTAAGCATGGCGGAATATAAAGACTATACTTCCGGCGCTTTGCCTGTGCTTATCGATTTTGGTGCAGCATGGTGCCCTCCCTGTAAGAAAATGGAACCGGTGCTGGCTTCGCTGCAAGACGAGCTGAAAGGCAAATTCAAGCTGGTAAAGGTAGATGGCGGTATTAACACCGATGTAATGAAGGAACTGAACGTTGCCGCACTACCCACTTTCATCATTTACCGGAACGGGAAGGAGGTATGGCGCAAACAAGGGATCACCGATATCAGCGAGTTTAAGCAACAACTTCAGTAAATTCATATCGTCATTCTATTGTTGAGGCCGTTTCAATCCAGATTATATGCAGGGAGCAATTGGTGTTTTCGATTCGGGTTACGGGGGGCTGACTGTATTAAGAGCAATAACAGCCAAGCTGCCGCAGTATAATTACATCTACCTTGGCGACAATTCGCGTTCCCCCTATGGCAACCGTTCCTTCGAAACTGTTTATCATTATACCCTTCAATGCGTAGAATGGTTTTTTGCACAAGGTTGCCCTTTGGTAATCCTTGCCTGTAATACGGCTTCGGCCAAGGCGTTACGGACCATACAACAAAACGACCTGCAGCGAATCGGCCCCGATAAAAGAGTGCTTGGGGTAATCAGGCCCAGCACGGAGATCGTCGGGCAATTCACCAAATCCAAGAAAGTGGGTATCCTGGCGACCAATGGAACCGTTCAGTCGCAATCTTATGTAATAGAAATACAAAAGTTCTTTCCCGATGTTGAAGTAATACAGGAGCCCTGCCCCATGTGGGTGCCACTTGTGGAGAACAACGAATACGAGTCGCACGGCGCCGATTTCTTTATCAAGAAGCATATACACCAGCTTTTAAAGAAAGACCCCCTTATTGACACTATACTGCTCGCCTGCACGCACTATCCATTGTTACTTAAAAAGATCACTGAATACACCCCTGTAGATATAAAAGTGCTTACACAGGGCGATATTGTTGCCAACAGCCTTGCCGATTATCTTCACCGCCACCAGGAGATCAATGAGCAGATCGCGAGGGATGGCAAGCTGGCATTTTATACCACGGACTCAGCGGAAGATTTTGATAGCCATGCGGCTGTTTTTTATGGCAGTCCCCTGAAATCGAAGCATGTAGATATTGGTTAAACCAGCCTTGCCCGGAGCGCAGATTTTTGAATCCAGTTGATGTGCAGGTGGCACCGCCGGTTGTGTCACTCCCTTGTCCGTTCTGCATATTACGGAACAGCCTGAATGCCCCGGATCTTACATGCTTATTTTAGCGAGCTGTATTAATTTTCCCGTTCCTGTGGCAGCCCCCCAACCCATTTACTTTTCCCTATATATGACAATCCTGCCATACAACAACCCGCCACTACCGCGTAGGAGTGCCCCGGTTTATCCGACTGCCTGGTACAAAAGCGGTTCTTTAGACTTTGATGTAAATCTTTTTCCTGTCGAGGATATAAACGATGAGCCAGTAGAAGGCGATCATGCATAAGGCATAAAACAATGACCCGATGCGCAGGTCGTCAGCGATATTCTTACAAACATGCTCATAGAACCAGCCGAAAGGGGAGAGGTATGCCTGTTTACCGTCGGCCCCGAAACCATTATTGATCCTAATGAGGCCGAGTACCCTTGGCAGGAAGCCGCTGAGTACAAAGATGAAGAGCGGGTTTTTGCCGAACACGTCAAAGAACCTGCTTACCGTGCCTTTGTAATTTTTGAATTCAATAAAGAAGATCATTGTTGCGAGTGTAAGTGTTGCAAGGCCGGTGGTATAAATCATATAGCTGCTGGTCCATATTTTCTTATTGATGGGGAAGCTCATATCCCACCAATACCCGAGCGCACAAAGCAATGCCCCGGCGACAAAAAGGTTGCTGAGCATTTCAAAATTCTTTCCTTTCCGCTGAATGTACTGGCCAGCGAGGAAGCCGGCGATCACCTGGACTATTGCTGCCATTGTGCTGGCAAGGCCTTCCGGGTCGAAGGCAAGCCCTTCGCCGTGGTAAACATGTGGTTCACCGAAAAGCGCAATATCGATATGTGTTCCAAAGAAGCCCTGCAAACTGTATGGGTCGCCGGGCGTTCCCAGCGTATAACACAGCAGCCAGTAGAGCAGCAGCAAAGCGATGCCTGCAATGATGGCGCCTTTCCGTTTCAGGTAAAAAACAAGGAGCGAAGCAAACAGGTAACAGAGCGCAATTCTCTGGAGCACGCCAAGCACCCTTATGCCGTGCCCTTTACCGTCGTCGCCCGTCCATTCCCAGGTTTTGAGCACGAGTGCGTCGTTGTGCCATAGGACGAAGGGGCTCCAGTTCAGGAACAGGCCAATAAGGTAAATCAACAGTGTTCTTTTGATCACTTTCTTCAGGAATGCGCCGGAGCCTGCTGCTTCAAGCGAGGGCATTACAAATGCCATTGCATTACCCACTGCAAAAAGAAAAAAAGGAAATACCAGGTCGGTGGGCGTGCATCCGTTCCATTTGGCGTGATCGAGCGGAGCGTAAATATGTTCCCAGGAACCGGGGTTGTTAACCATGATCATAAGGGCCACCGTTGCACCGCGAAAAACATCGAGTGAATAATACCGTTGTTTCATACCCGTTATTGTGTTTTATAAAGATAACCAGCTCTTGTATTAATGACGAGATAATATTGCAGAAGCCGCCATATTCCCCTCTGCTACATACTAAAATCCCTATATTTGCCCGCGTCAATTTTGGTCAGCCGGCAGGTATTTCATCGTATCATTCAACCAATTATTTTTTTATGCATGTGGCTGACGTGGCAGCGCTTTGCCCGGGCGGAAAAAAACGGGCAAATACCGGCATTTATTGTTGAATTTCTGGACCGGCTTTCAAAAGGGCGGCCAATAAAATTACCCGGAAAAATGAGCAACTTTTTTGTACATCCATCTTCTTTTGTTGATCAACCCTGCCTGTTAGGCGATGGGGTTAAAATATGGCACTTCTCTCATATCATGCCCAACTGTGTAATCGGCGACCACTGCAATATCGGCCAGAATGTTGTGGTAAGTTCGCATGTGGTGCTTGGCCGCAATGTAAAGGTTCAGAACAATGTGTCTATTTATGAAGGCGTGATTTGCGAGGACGATGTTTTTTTAGGCCCCTCGATGGTTTTCACGAATGTGATCAACCCGCGCAGTGCTGTTATCCGCAAGCATGAGTATAAAAAGACGATTATCCGCAGGGGTGCGAGTATCGGCGCCAATGCCACTATTGTTTGTGGCAACGAGATCGGTGCGTATGCTTTGGTAGGCGCCGGCGCCGTAGTTACAAAAACGGTATTGCCTTATGCGCTTGTCGTAGGCAACCCATCAAAGCAAATCGGCTGGGTGAGTGCATATGGCCACCGTCTTCATTTTGATGAAGCCGGTATCGCTGAATGCCCGGAAACAAAGGAACAGTACCGGTTGGCTGATAACCGGGTGACCAAAATATGATCGCGGATTTAACCGTTATTGAGCAGCCTGGTATTGCGTGCATAAGCGGGTTTGCGGAATAAATTGTTTAATTTTCCCGTTGTTAACTAACCTTGATTATAGTTGCTTACCCGGGCTGTAAGATTTATGATTAACTAATTGGCAATAATTTCATTTTTATAATTTCCAGCAATATGAAGTTTTTAAGGCGCTTGTTTATTTTAATAATGCTTTGCTCTGCAGGGATGGTTAACCGTTCTTTTGCGCAGGATTTATTAAAAGCAAACAATCTTAGTCAGATCAATGTTGACAAACTAACCGACGAAGAAATATTGAAGTACAGCCAACAATTGAAGCAATCAGGCCTTACGGAGAGCCAGGCTGAGCAGATCGCGATAGCGAGAGGTATGCCGGCAACAGAGATCGCCAAGCTCAAGCAAAGGCTGATTTCGCTTACCAATATGCAACCCGGCTCAACCGACAAGGGCACAAAAACAGCCGGAAGGCAGCAACCGAAAGATGTTACCGATTCGCTCAGGAAATCCAATCTTGCCATCGATCCCCGGATATTCGGTTCCGAAATCTTTAGTAATGCATCTGTAAGTTTTGAGCCCAACCTCAGGATTGCCACACCATTGAACTATGTACTTGGACCGGATGACCAGGTAACCATCACCGTTTATGGTGTGCAGGAAGTGGTGCATGACCTAACCGTTTCGCCCGAGGGCAGCATTTATATACCCAATGTGGGAGAGGTGAAGGTTGCAGGTCTGCAGATTGAAGCAGCGACCCAGCGGATCAAGCAGAGCATGTCGAAGTCAGCCTATCCATCACTCCGATCAGGGAGCTCCAAGCTTTCTGTCAGCCTTGGCAACATCAAAAGCATCAAGGTGACGATCATCGGTGCGCTCAAGCCCGGTAACTATACCCTTTCGTCGCTATCTACTGTTTACAACGCATTGTTTGCTGCGGGCGGGCCTGCTGAAAACGGCAGTTTCAGGGAAATACAACTGATCAGGAACAGCAAACCGGTACGCAGCATTGACCTTTATAAGTTTTTGGTAAACGGGGACCAGTCGGATAACGTAAGCCTCAATGACAACGATGTGATACGTATCCCTGTCTATAAGACCCGTGTGGAACTCGAAGGTTATGTAAAAAGGCCCGGCATATTTGAAGTACTTCCAGGTGAAAGTTTCAGCGATGTGTTGAAATTCTCGTCAGGGTTTGCCGACAGCGCTTACAGGGCTGCGGTTAAGGTAACGCAGATCACTGATAAGGAATTTAATGTAAAAGATATTTCGTCGGCTGAGTATGACGCTTATAAGCCACAGCAGGCAGACAAGTTCTCCATTGGTAAGATCATCAACCGGTACGCGAACAGGGTGAACATCACCGGAGCCGTCTCGCGCCCTGGTTATTACGAGCTCGTCCCTGGTATGACCCTGAAAGATATCATTAACCGTGCAGATGGCCTGAGACAGGATGCTTATACCACGAGGGGACAAATCATCCGATCCAAGGAAGACCTAACGAAGGAACTGATCTCTTTTAACGTGCAGGATATTATCAACGGGAACAGCTCCATCGCGCTTAAAAGAGAAGATTCTGTTGTAATAAAATCCATCTCGGATCTAAAGGATGAATATTATATATCCATCCAGGGTGAAGTGCGGAAACCCGGTTATTACAACTACTCCGATAACCTGACCGTAATTGATGTAATCCTGCAGGCGGGTGGTTTAACGGATGCTGCATTCCCTCAAAAAATTGAAATAGCGCGGTTGATTAAAAGAGACACGCTTACCGGGCAGGATGTGCGTGCCAGCGAAGTGATTGAGATCAACCAGCTTTCTGAGTTATCGGCAGCAGACAAGAACATCAAACTGAGCCCTTCTGATGTGGTTACCGTGAGAAGAAAGCCCGGTTACCTTGAATTGCAATCTGTGACCCTTTCCGGCGAGTTGCAATATCCCGGCCCTTATGTTTTATCGAAAAGGGAAGAGCGGGTAAGCGATATCATCAAACGTGCCGGAGGCTTTACGCCGGAGGCTTATTTACAGGGTGCCTACATTAAAAGATACAATGAAGATGATGAAAGGGCCAAGCTAAAGAAACTGAAGATCCAAAAGATACAGGGCCAGTTGAGGGATACCACCGACCAGGTAACGGAAGATATTGTGCGGGAGTTTGACCAGATACCGCTTGACATGGAGAAGATATTGCTGCAGCCGGGTTCACCTGAAGATGTAGTATTGCAGCCGAGGGATGAAATATTTATTCCCAAATTCAATTCCCAGGTAAGGATAAGCGGCAGCGTATTGTTCCCGACACAGATCCCTTATGATGACAAATACAGCCTGAAAGACTATATCTCCGCCGCCGGCGGTGTGGCGGAAGACGGCAAGAAATCGAGGATATATGTGTTGTATGCGAATGGAAAGGCCGCCTCAACCGGGTCGTTCCTGTTCTTTAAAAATTACCCTTCGATAAAACCCGGTACAGAAATTATTGTTCCCGCAAAAAGTGAAAAGAAAAATAAACTGAGCACGGGTGAGATCATTGGTATTTCCAGTGCCCTTGCTTCCCTTGCGGGAGTGGTTATTGCAATACTTCAGTTAACAAAATAGACATGGCTACAACGGAGCAAAAAGAAATTACCCTGGTAGATATTTTTGAAAAAGTAAAGGCCTGGTTTGCATGGCTTTGGAAGAAGTGGCTGCTGATCCTCATCGTTGGCATCCTTGGCGGCGCGCTGGGCCTGCTGTATGCTTTTTTTGCCAAGCCAACCTATACCGGAAGCCTTACGTTTGTGCTATCGTCCAATTCCAGCTCCGGGAGCCTGGCAAGCCTTGCAGGGCAGTTTGGCATCAATCTCGGTATGAGTAATGACGACGCTTTTGCCGGTGATAATATTATGGAATTGCTTCGTTCGCAGAAGATCATCAAGAGCGCGCTGTTCCGTAAACTGCCCGGGTCTGATAAAGTGCTTATCAATCTTATTGTAGAAAAAGCTGCTATGGACAAAGCCTGGCTGGCTTACCCCAACCTGAAGAACGCCTACCCGTTCCCGGATAACCCCGAGAAGCTTACGCCGGTGCAGGACAGCCTTGTGATGGAGTTGCATGAAGTGCTTTTGAAAGGAAGCCTGAATATTGAGCGGCCCGATAATAAATTAAGTTTTTATAAGGTCAGCACCACTTCAGAAGACCAGAACATTGCGTGTAACCTCACCAATTTCGTAGTGGAAGAGGCGTCGCGGTTTTATATAGCCACCAAAACAAAATCGGCCAAGGACAACCTGGCCATGTTGCAGCATGAGACCGACAGCCTGCAAAATTTATTGGGCGGGGCTATCACCAACACCGCATCGGAAGTTGATAAGACCTTTAATTTAAACCCCGCTTACCAGGTGCAGCGTTCGGGTGCACAGCAGGGCCAGTTCAGGGCAACCGCACTAGCGGCAGCCTATAGCGAAGTAGTAAAAAACCTTGAAATAGCCAAGATCACCCTGCAAAGGGAAACACCGCTTTACCAGCTTATTGATATACCCAAACAGCCTTTGAGGGCTGACAAGCCGGGTAAGTTGACTTCACTTATTATCGGCGGTTTCCTTGCCGGTTTTTTGCTGGTGTTTTTCCTTACGATAAAATATATTTTCAAAGTAAGTTATGGGGAGTGAGACGTGAGACGTGAGAGGTGAATGGGTCATTCAGGGATTGGTTTTGTCACTTTCTTTTTCTTGAAAAAAAGAAAGGCAACCGGGATTGGCGGTTGCGAAGAAAAATACACAACGGCTTTTTTCAGGAATTTCCTTTGAACATAAATTCGTTTTTATGCAGGCTTTGTCACTTTCTTTTTCTTGAAAAAAAGAAAGGCAACCGGAATGGGAGGTTGCGAACAAAGAAAATCACGAACGTTTCAAACCATTCTTCTTCATTTTTGATGGCCCGAATGCATCTTTTTTGACTGGGGTCATTCAAGGATTGATTTTGTCACTTTCTTTTTCTTGAAAAAAAGAAAGTAACCCCCGCCTGTCAGGGGCAGTCGGGCAAGAAAGAAAATTACGAACAACGCTTATATTTTTCTAGAGGTGTTCGTGATCCGCGAAGCGGATTCAAGCGAAACCCGATCCCTGCCTGACTGCGTCACGCAGGCAGGGCTCCGCGCGTTTTCGCTTGCCAACGCCACACCTCACGGTCTATAGCATATTTCGGGTGAGACTGGTAGTGCAGTGAAGGGGTGGTAAATGAGACGTTCCGGGATTGGTTTTGTCACTTTCTTTTTCTTGAAAAAAAGAAAGTAACCCCGCCTGTCAGGGGCAGTCGGGCAAGAAAGAAAATTACGAACAACGCTTATATTTTTTTAGAGGTGTTCGTGATCCGCGAAGCGGATTCAAGTGAAACCCGATCCCTGCCTGACTTGGGTAAGACCGGTAGTGCAGTGAAGGGGTGGTGAATGGTCAATGGGTCGTTCCGGGGTTGGTTTTGCTACTTTCTTTGTCTTGAAACATAGAAAGGCAACCGGGATTGGAGGTTGTAAAGAAAAATACACAACAGCTTTTTTCAGGAATTTCCTTTGAACATAAATTCGTTTTTATGCAGCTTTGTCACTTTCTTTTTCTTGAAAAAAAGAAAGTAACCAAAGAAAATTCAAGCGAAACCCGATCGCTCCGCGCGTTTTCGCTTGCCAACGCCACACCTCACGGTCTATAGCATATTTTGGGTAAGACTGGTAATGCAGTGAAGGGGTGGTGAATGGTCAATGAGACGTTGCGGGATTGGTTTTGTCACTTTCTTTTTCTTGAAAAAAAGAAAGTAACCCCCGCCTGTCAGGGACAGTCGGGCAAGAAAGAAAATTACGAACAACGCTTATATTTTTTTAGCGGTGTTCGTGATCCGCGAAGCGGATTCAAGCGAAACCCGATCGCTCCGCGCGTTTTCGCTTGCCAACGCCACCCCTCGCGGTCTATAGCATATTTTGAGTAAAACGGAAAGTCAGTGAAAAGGCATGGTGAATGGGGCGTGAGATGTGAGCCGTGAGAGGGGCGATGGGAGCAGAAATTTTATATAATTCGAATAGTCATACAAAGTATTACCCGGTTATTATATGCAGGAACAAAAAATAAAATTTGCGGTGGTTGGTTGCGGGCATATTGGTAAGCGCCACGCCGAAATGATCAGCAGAAATGAAGAGTGCGAACTTGTTGCAATGGTTGATGTAAAGGAACACCAGCAGTTGAATATCGACTCTTTCCAGGTGCCTTTTTTTAACTCACTGGAAAATTTCCTGGCTTCAGGAATTGATACGGATGTTATCAATATCGCCACGCCCAATGGCTTTCATGCCAGCCAGGCATTGCAATGTCTTGACGCACGGAAACATGTGGTGATTGAAAAGCCTATGGCTTTGAACAAGCAGGATGCGGAGAAGGTCATCTATAAAGCTCTGAACGTGCACAAACATGTGTTCACTGTAATGCAGAACCGTTATTCACCACCGTCAGTTTGGATAAAAGAACTGGTGGAAAGCGGCAGGCTTGGCAAAATATTTATCGTGCAACTGAATTGTTACTGGAACCGCGATGAACGTTACTATAAACCCGATAGCTGGCATGGCAGTAAAGATCTCGACGGTGGTACCCTTTTTACACAGTTCTCGCACTTCACCGATATTATGTACTGGCTTTTTGGCGATATAGAAAATATCAGGTCGCGGTTTGGCCACTTCAATCATGCCGGGTTAACCGAGTTTGAAGATTCCGGTTTTGTGAGTTTCGATTTTGTGAATGGCGGTATCGGTTGCATCAATTATTCCACTTCGGTGTGGGACCATAACCTCGAAAGCAGCATGACCATCATTGCCGAGCACGGTTCAGTAAAGATCGGGGGGCAGTATATGAACCAGGTAGAGTATTGCCATATCAAAGACTATACGATGCCTGAACTAAAGCCTACAAACCCGGGCAACGACTATGGCGCCTACAAGGGTTCGGCGCAAAACCATCACTATGTTATTGAGAATGTAGTGGCTGTTTTAAAAGGCAGGGCAGCTATTTCAACGAATGCGCTGGAAGGCTTGAAAGTGGTAGATATTATTGAACGCATTTACACATCCGGTTTATAAATTGAAACTCACCAACACACTAAAAAATATTTTAGTGCTTATGTCGGGGACCATGATCGCGCAGGCGGTCCCTGTATTGGTTTCCCCGGTGCTAACCCGGCTGTACAGTCCTGCTGAATTAGGCAACCTTGCCTTATTTGTTTCCATCATCAATGTGGCAGGCACGGTAATCGCAGGTAGATACGAGATGGCTATTCTTTCGCCCAAGTCGCACCGGGAGGCAGCATTTATTTTCAATACCGCCGTTTGGCTTGCGGCCATGGGGAGCCTGGTTTTATATTTTCCTTTTGCCGTATCGGAGGTTTTTCATCTTACGGGGCTACTTGGCTCCAATATGCTTTTTGTGTTATTGCCTGTTTCGATTTTCCTGTTCGGGTATTTTAACATCAACAACTACCTCGCCATCAGGAACCAGGAGTTCAGGCTTGTTTCTTCTTCGAGGGTAATACAAAGCTTATCCACGGCATTGTTGCAGGTTGCGTTTGGCTTTGCCGCATTGTTAAGATCGGGGCTGATTACCGCTTACCTGATAGGGCAGTCTGCGTCTTCGCTGTATATCGGGTACCGGCAGCGGAGCAAAGGCCATGCTATCGGCATGAGGTATAAAATATTCGCGAGTACATTCAGGCGCTATAAGGAGTACGCGTTTATCAATGCACCGAGCACGCTGATGGACAGCATCTCCATCTTTGCGCCCATCTTTTTTATCAAAGCCGGTTACAGCGCTGACGAGCTGGGTTATTATTCGCTTGCGCAAAGACTCATTACTTTACCGACCGTTTTGGTGGGCCAGGCAATCGCACAGGTTTTTTTGCAACGCATTACCTCGTTGAACGGCGATAAAAGACTCATCAAAGACGAGTTGTTTAAAACGCTCAAATGGCTGGTGCTTATCGCAATTGTTGGCGGGTTGGGCATTTACTTTCTTTCACCGTTTCTTTTTGCTACGGTGTTTGGCGCCAAATGGGAACTGAGTGGCGAACTGGCCAGCATTATGTCTGTTTCTTTTTTTATCAGGCTGATCGTTAACCCGGTTTCTTCGGTGTTTATCGCCACACAGGAGTTGAAAAAGCTCGCCGCCTGGCAAACAGGCTATTTTCTTTTGATTGTATTGATCTCTTTCATAGGCATCCGTGTTCTTTCCATCGAGTCACTGGTTGTGGCATATGCCGCTTTTGACTGTTTTATTTACGGAACCTGCCTGTGGATCATCTTTAAAATATTAAAATAAATGTGCGGAATCGCCGGCATCATTGCCACCAAAGAAGAACATCTTTCCTCCATCAAAAAAATGACGGATATTATCCAGCACCGTGGACCAAACGGGAATAATATCTATCAATGGAACAATGTGGCGCTCGGGCACCTGCGGCTTTCCATCATCGACCTGAGCGAAGGCGGCACACAGCCCATGCACTGGCACGACAAATACACGATTATCTATAACGGAGAGGTTTATAACTATATCGAAATAAAAGAAGAACTGGTAAAAAAAGGTTACGATTTCACCTCCCATTCCGATACCGAAGTAATGCTTGCCGCATATGATTGCTGGGGCGAAGGTTGCCTCAGCCATTTTAACGGAATGTTTGCCTTTGCCTTACTTGACAAAGCCAATAACAAACTCTTTTGCGCAAGGGACCGTTTTGGCGTAAAACCGTTTTACTACTACCGGCGCGATGATTATTTCGCGTTCGCTTCTGAGATAAAAGCCTTCACCGTATTGGCGGGCTGGCAGGCTGTTGCCAATAAGGAACGGGTGTACGAATTTCTACAATTCGGATTGCAGGACCTTACGCACGAAACCATGTTTGAAGGCGTGTACCAGCTAAAAGGCGGGCACTATCTTTTGTACGATCTCAACACTGGTAAACAGCAGATTCAACAATGGTTTGATATTACCCAGCCTGCGGACTATGAACCCGCTGATTCCGCAGCGGCAACCTTTAAAAAACTCTTCAGCAGTTCGGTCAGTCTGCGGTTGCGTGCCGATGTAAAAGTGGGATCCTGTTTATCGGGCGGGCTCGACAGTTCTTCTGTTGTACTCACGGTAAATGAGCAACTGCGTGCGCTTAATAAACAGGAACTACAGGAGACGGTTTCCAGTTGTTTTGAAAATAAGAAATACGACGAGCAGGAATATATTGATGCGGTTGTTGAAAAGGCAAAATGTATTAACCACAAAATATTTCCTGACCTCACGGACTTATACAACCAGCTTTCGAAGATTGTGTGGCACCAGGATGAACCATTCGGCAGCACCAGCGTGTTTGCGCAATGGAGCGTGTTTAAAAAGGCAAGGGAAGAAAATATTACCGTAATGCTCGACGGGCAGGGCGCCGATGAAATACTCGCGGGCTACCATTCTTACTACGGTGTTTATTTCTGGGAACTCATCAAAAAGGGACAATTCAAAAAACTGGGTGCAGAGTTAAAAGGCATCAAAAGCCTCGGCCTTTACAGCAATGGTTTTATCGTGAAAGAGATCGTCAAAAACGCGGTGCCGTTGCCGGTATGGCTGCTGATAAAAAAACTTGGCAAGCAACAACAGGACTGGATCAATTATCCCTACCAGAGTACAAAACATACGGCGGATGATATCAGTTTTTCTTCGGTGCAGCAGATGTCGTATTCACAGGTTGTTTCTTCCAACCTGCCGATGCTGCTGCATTTTGAAGACCGTGATTCCATGGCTTTTTCCATCGAGGCGCGTGTGCCCTTTCTCGATTACCGGCTGGCGCAGTTTATCTACAATCTTCCTGCATCGGAGAAGATCAGCAATGGCATTACCAAATCGGTATTGCGCAGGGCCATGCAAGACGTGCTGCCCGCAAAAGTGCTCAACCGCAAAGATAAAATGGGTTTTGTAACGCCCGAAGCGGTTTGGGTAAAGGAATACAGCGCGCAGCTCCGCAGTGATTTGGAGAAAGCTGTGGCAATAAGCAATGGATTTATCAACCAGCATATCGTAGAAAAATTCGACCGTGTGGTGGAGGGCCGCGAAGCGTTTGATTTCACGGTTTGGCGTGCGTTATGCTTTGCGAAGTGGATTGAAGTTTTTGATGTGAAGATTTGATTTTTGTTTGTCAGCTTCGGTGCATGTGGCATCGTCGGTTGTGTCACTCACTTGTGCTGTTGGTCAGAAAACCAGCAAAGATGGAAAGGGGGCTGCAAGCTTTAAGCTATAAGCGACAAGTTTAGACTAATGGTTTTCAATCTAGTGGTTGGTGTCTTCACCGACCACCGCAGTGCAGTTTTTTCGGTTGGAGGAGAAAGTGTCGGATAGGAAAGTGGGTCGTTCCAGGATTGGTTTTGTCACTTTCTTTTTCTTGAAACAAAGAAAGGCAACCGGAATGGGAGGTTGCAAAGAAAAATACACAACAGCTTTTTTCAGGAATTTCCTTTAAACACAAATTCGTTTTTATGCAGGCTTTGTCACTTTCTTTTTCTTGAAAAAAAGAAAGTAACCAAAGAAAATTCAAGAAAGAAACGATGTACAGCCCGTTTCTTTCATTCGCCGTGATGAAGCTGTGGTACTACTGTAGCTTCAGCAATGGTTCGTTGCACCGACAACTGTGCATCTCGCCTGATCGGGCGAGCAGGGATTTACGCGGCTTGCGAGGTGGCGGTTTGATTCACTCCAGTGGTTAGTCTCCCCACTAACCACCATCAGCAATTTTACAAATTCGCTTTCCTTAATGTACGTTATTTTGTACATATTTGCGTACATTTGAGCAGCAAAACTGAAAAAATATGCAAGCTGTATCCATAACTCAGTTAAGAAACAACATGAAAAAATACCTGGATGATGTTTCTAAGTCGTCAGACATAATTGTCGTTTCGAGAGCTTCTGAAGATGAAGCCGTAGTAATATTATCAATGAAAGAGTACAACTCACTTAATGAAACCGGACACTTGCTTTCAACTGCTGCAAACAGGGAACGTCTTCATGATTCAATAAATCAAATAAAGAGTGGTGAAACCCGAAAGTTCAAATTATAAAAGCGTTCGTCATGAATTTCGAGTTTACAGAACACGGATGGGAAGACTTTCAATACTGGATTGAGACAGATAACAGCATTGCTGAAAAAATCAAAGACCTGCTAAATGAAATTAAAAAAACACCATTCCAGGGAATTGGTAAACCTGAACCACTCAGATACGATTTAAAAGGCTATTGGTCCAGACGAATTACAGGTGAGCATAGACTTGTGTATAAAATTGAAGGCAAAAAAGGGACAGACCAGAAATGCTATATTATTCAATGTCGCTTTCACTATGATTAAAACCAACGCTCAGATTTTTTTAGGTCTTTCGGTTGGTGGGGGCAGCGACCAGCACCAGGACTGATTTTTTCGGTTGGTGGATACAGTGCCGGATAGGAAAGTGGGTCGTTCAACGGCTTTTTTCAAGAATTTCCTTTATACACAAATTCGTTTTTATGCAGGCTTTGCCACTTTCTTTTTCTTGAAAAAAAGAAAGGCAACCGGAATGGGAGGTTGCGAACAAAGAAAATTCAAGCGAAACCCGATCGCTCCGCGCGTTTTCGCTTGCCAACGCCACACCTCACGGTCTATAGCATATTTTGGGTAAGACTGGTAATGCAGTGAAGGGGCGGTGAATAAAAAGAAAGTAACCCCCGCCTGTCAGGGGCAGTCGGGCAAGAAAGAAAATTACGAACAACGCTTATATTTTTTTAGAGGTGTTCGTGATCCGCGAAGCGGATTCAAGCGAAACCCGAACCCTGCCTGACTGCGTCACGCAGGCAGGGCTCCGCGCGTTTTCGCTTGCCAACGCCACACCTCACGGTGTGCTGCATGATTTGGGTAAAACGGGTTAGTGCAGTGAAAAGGCATGGTGAATGGGTCGTTCCGGACTGGTTTTGCGCTTCAGCAATAATTAACTGTAATGGTTGGTGTCCACACGGTCATGATAGTGCAGTTTTTATGGTTGGGGGCAGCAACCGATCGTATAAAAGAGAATGAACTTGTAGCGCACTGCTCCTGCTTGTTATACCGTACAAGCGTGCGACGCAAGAAAAGCCAAATAGAAATATAAAGCCCGGCTCAAAAAAAATATAAGACGTCCGGTAAAACAAATTCTAAATTGACTGAAGATAACAGCTCCCCTTTAGGAGATGGGGGCATCAATAACTTATGAAAGTACTCACCATAATCGGCGCAAGGCCGCAGTTTGTAAAGGCTTCTGTTGTAAGCATGGCATTGAAGAAACAGGGTATCGAAGAGATCATCATTCATACCGGTCAGCATTATGATGAAAAGATGAGCGAGATCTTTTTCACAGAAATGAATATTCCCAAACCGGCATACAACCTGCAGATCGGTAATCTTTCGCATGGCGCCATGACGGGCAGGATGATCGAAAAGATTGAAGCGCTGATCACTGAACTGAAGCCCGATTACCTGATGGTATATGGCGACACCAACAGCACCATGGCGGGCGCTATCGCCGCCTCCAAAACGAAGGTGAAGATGGTGCATATTGAAGCGGGGTTGCGCAGCTTTAACATGAACATGCCGGAAGAGGTGAACAGGATCGTTACCGACAGGCTGAGCGATATTTTGTTTTGCCCGACCACAACGGCCATTCAAAACCTGAAGCTGGAAGGCTTTGACCATTTTACCACGAAACAGAAAAAGAAAATAAGGGTAGAACTGATCGGTGATGTAATGAAAGATGCGGCGGAATATTTTTCTGGTTTTGCCGAAGAGAAAAGTACAGGGCCTGTAAAAGAAATAGTAAAGCAGCCTTTTGCTTTGTGCACGTTGCACCGCGCAGAAAACCTGGGCGACCTGGGAAGGCTTCAACATATTTTTGATGCGTTGAATGAGATCAGCCAGCAGTTAAAGATCGTGCTGCCCATGCATCCCGGCACAAAGAAAACGGTGGAGCAGGGCAATATTCAAATTGCCGCAGGTATTGAAGTAATGGAGCCTGTGGGTTTCTTTGACATGCTCACGCTGCTGAAACATACCACCTGTGTATTCACCGACAGCGGCGGCTTACAGAAGGAAGCTTATTTCTCCAAAAAGCCCTGTATTACTTTGCGGGATGAAACAGAATGGGTTGAGCTGGTGGAGCACGGTTACAACAAACTGGCGGGCGCCGACAAAGATCTGATACTACAGGCTTTTGCTGCAATAGATACCATGGACCTTGCCAATGCAAAGCCACTGTATGGGGAAGGTTTTGTGAGTGATAGCATCGCTGCAATTTTAAAGGAGGATTATGAAGGGAAATAACCTGTTATATGTAACCTGGGGGGAAGTGATTATTGAGAACGGCATTTTTAAAAACCAGGTAGTTGAACAGCTGAAGCTGATTAAAAATGAAAGGAAAGACCTCGAGGTTTTTTTGTTGTCGGGCGTACCGTTGGGTAACAGGAAATTTATGAAACATCCCTTCCTGTTCCTGGAAGAGTTGAAGAAAATAAAAGCTGCCTGTGCGGAGCACGGCATTCATTTCTTCTACCGTTTGTTGTTTGTCCCGTCGCCATGGTTTTATACGCCGGCAGATAAAATAAATATCTACGACAGGTCGCAGTTGAGTTTTATAAAAAGGTTTATTCAAAAAAATAACATTGGACTGGTGCATTGCCGAAGCTATACGCCAACACGCCTGATGCAAAAGCTGAGAGAAAAAGATATGTCGGCCAGGTTCAAACTCATCTTCGATACCAGGGGGAATTTTCCCGAAGAGGGTTTGTTGAAAAAGCATTTGAATGAACAGGATTATGCTTTTTGGAAGGATAAGGAAAAGGAGCTTTTTAGAGCGTCTGATGCAGTCGTAAATGTCTCCGATACGTTTACTGATTATGTAAATGTGATAACGGGTAATCCTGAAGTGCATACCATCTATACAAGCACCAACCTGGTGATCTTTCATAAGCTTACTGACGCTGAGCGTAACCAGTTAAGAACTGCATTAAATGTTTCGCAGGAAGATAAAGTGCTGACCTATCTCGGAGAGATCAGCGATACAGGCTGGCACCAGAAAAAGAACCTGTTCAACCTGTACAAAGCATTTAAAGCCGCTTTTGGTAACACGAAATTGTTATTGATTACTTCCAATACAAAAGAGGAATTGATGCAGTCCTTTACCGGAGCAGGGTTTGACGGGAATGAACTGATCGTGGTAAAGGGGCGTACGCAGCAGGAAGTAAACAATTACCTGAATGTTGCAGACTATGCTTCATTGCCTTTTAAGAAGATCACGAATGAATTGGACAAAATATTAGGCTATACCATGATTGCCTCGAAGACGGGAGAATATCTTGCAACAGGATTACCGGTTATCGTCAATAATAAAATTGGCGCAGCCTCAAAACTGGTCACGGAGACACAAACCGGCATTACCTATGAAATGGATGATGAAGCGTCGGTGATTCCTTACCTGAAAGCCTGTGAAGCAAACAAAGCGCCTGTAACTGAAAGATGCATTCAAACGGCGAAACGTTTTGATGCAAAGACCAATGCAGAAAAGTATGTTGGCATTTATGATAAACTACTGCATACATAAAGCATGAGTTGGTACACTATCATACTACTCTCCCTGCTTGTCTGCCTAGTTGCTGCAAGGCTATACAAGTTTTCAGCGGGCTCGTTGAAAATTACGCAGGTGAATATGATCTCGTATATTTTTTATTTTGACCTGCTGATCTTTTCTTATCTCGGCTCTATCGTTATCCTGTTATTCAACAACGCGGAGTTCAATAACCTTATTGATAATATTCTTGGCGGCCCGAAAACAAAACTGCTGGTGTGGGAGTGTATTTCCTATGCCATGATTGCTATTGCCGTGGGCATGATCATCGCGAATATCTTTTTCAACTTCAATTCGAAAGAGATCGATGCCTACCATGCAAAGCCCATCCGCAGCCTGTTCTCCGAATACGACAGCTATGTAAAGATACCCCTGTACATACTGGCGGTCATCTGCATGCTGGCGATCACGTATACTTTTATCAGCATCGGTACCATACCATTTATTAAATCGTTCTTTCTTTCCAGCGCCGATGATGTGCTTGCACTGCGTAAGATCGCCGATAAAGATTTTGCCGGCAATGTGTATGTAAAGAATTTCTTCGGGCTGGTATTAACGCCGATACTCTGTTATATTTTTTACTGTTATTACCTGATCGATAAATCGCTGAAAAACAGGTTCTGGTTTTACATTATGTTTTTCTTCGCGTTTATGATGCTCACATACGATGCATCGAAAAGTCCGTTTATCAGGTTCCTCACCGGGTTTATCTTTTTAAAAGTGCTGATCAGCGGTAATATATCTTTTAAGAAATTCCTTGGCCTTATTGTGTTGTTGCTGGTGCTGCTTGGGATCATTTACATGGTCATTGCCAAGCAGGATATCATGGAAATCTTTTTTTCCTACAACAGCGGGATCACGGGCAGAATACTGATCAGCCAGGTCTCTTCGCTGTACCAGCATTTTGAAATATTTCCATCTGACCATCCTTTTATCGGGTTCAGCAGTTTGTCGAAGGTGCTGCCGCTGAGTCATTTTTCGGACCGGTCGGGCCGGATTGTACTGGAGACAACGACGCCCGGCTTTGCCGATCTTGGCGGGGTTTACAATACCTTGTTTATTGGCGAGGCTTATGCCAATTTCGGGTGGTGGGGTGTTTTTTTAACACCCCTGTGGATCGGTTTTTTAATACAAAGCCTGCATATTTTGTTTTTGCGTTTACCTAAGACGCCGCTGTTCCTGGGCCTGTTTGTGTTCTTTTCTTTTACGAGCAATATTACCGGCGGCGTTAACGAATATTTTTATAATATCCTCTACCTGCTGCTGGCGATCACCATCCTTGCTGTTTGGGTAACCGCTTATTTATTGCACCGGTCTCAGCAGGTGAAGCAAATACC
This sequence comes from Chitinophagaceae bacterium UBA7600, assembly GCA_002478885.1. GTDB lineage: Bacteria > Bacteroidota > Bacteroidia > Chitinophagales > Chitinophagaceae > DLKC01. The sequence goes on along the minus strand of DLKC01000018.1, from coordinate 53,018 downwards.
ACAGGCGGTGTGAAATGAATTTTGAGATTGAGATTTTGGATTGAGTGATTTTGGGATTTAAATCACCAAATTCCGCAATTGCTAAACCAGCAATTCCCGGTGATCCCCCTACTGTTGTTTAACAACTGAATTTTTATGGCAAACGAAAGCGTGGAAATATTACTTGCTACCTATAATGGCGCCCGGTTTTTGGGTGAGCAAATTGCATCGATACAAAACCAGACCTATACCAACTGGTCGATCATCAGCAGCGATGATGGCTCAACCGACGAAACGACCAGTATAATTAAGTCATACCAGGCTGCCATGCCGGGTAAAATTAAAATACTGGAAGGCGGAAAGCAACTGGGTTCGACCATGAACTTTTCTTACCTGCTGGAAAAAAGCACCGCCGACTATGTAATGCTTTGCGACCAGGACGATGTGTGGGTGGCCGATAAGATCGCCCTGCAGATGCAGGAAATGCTTAAACTGGAAGCCGCGCATGGCAAAGACTTCCCGCTGCTTGTCTGCAGCGACCTTGCCATTGTGGACGAACAATTACAGGTGCTTTACCCGTCGTTTTTCAAACACCGGAAACAAAGCACTGACATCTTAAACGACTCCTATAAACTTATTGCACACAGCACCATCACCGGCTGCACCATGCTGTTGAACCGTGCGGCCATCAGGGTTGCCGTGCCCATCAGGATCAACAATTTCCAGCAAGACCACTGGATTGGCATGCACGTCGCCTATTATGGCAAGATCAGTTGTATAGAGCAGCCGCTGGTGCTGTACCGGCAGCACAGCAGTAACGTAGTTGGTGCGAGCAAGATCAGTTTGCAATACCTGTTATCGAGGCTGGGTTATTTTCCCAACCTTATCAAAGACTGGTTGCGGTTAAAGCAAAAAGCATCGATACCGGTACCTGTGGCGAAAGTTTTCCTGTTTAAGATATGGTATAATGCGAGCCGGCTTTTGAAGCGGTGAGATGCCTCCTGCGTCGGCATGACAAGAAACAGGCATGACAAAGACAGGCGGGACAAGAAGAGATGCCTCGTTCCCCGGCATGACAAAGAGAGATGCCTCCTGCGTCGGCATGACAAGAAACAGGCATGACAAAGACAGACGGGACAAGAAGAGATGCCTCCTACGTCGGCATGACAAGAAGTAGGCATGACAAAGACAGGCATGATAAGGGAGAGGGCGTGAAAAGGAGAAGATGCCTCCTGCGTCGGCATGACAAGAAGTAGGCTTGACAAAGACAGGCATGACAAAGACAGACGGGACAAGAAGAGATGCCTCCTTCGTCGGCATGACAAGAAACAGGCATGACAAGAACGGGAATGACAAGGAAGAAATATAACCTGATAAATACATCTGCGTGAAAATTGCGATCGTAGGAACAAGAGGAATACCCAACAATTACGGCGGCTTTGAACAGTTTGCCGAATATATTTCGGTGGGGCTGGTACAGAAGGGCCATGATGTAACCGTGTACTCGCCGGACTTTCATAACTATGGAAGCGAGACGTATCTCGGCGTAAAGATCCGTAAGATCTATTGCCCCGAAAGCAAGTTCGGGTCCTTTGCGCATTTTATTTACGATTACCTGAGTTTGAAAGATGCATTAAAAAACAATTTCGATGTGATCTATGAAGCAGGTTACGGAACATCGGCGCCGTCGATGTTTTTGCTGAACAAGCGCAGCCCGGTATTCATTACCAATATGGATGGGCTGGAGTGGATGCGTTCGAAATGGAATTTCCTTACCAAGGCACTGATGCGTTCGATGGAACGAATCGCGGTAAAAAGATCGAAGTATCTTATTGCCGACAATATCGGCATCCAGGAATATTACAAAACAAGCTTTGGAAAAGACAGTTTCTACCTGCCTTATGGTGCAGAGCTGGTGGAGTCTTTCGACCCTGCGGTGTTGGGCGAGATGGGGCTGACGCAAAACGGTTTTTATGTGTTGATTGCCCGGCTTGAACCGGAGAATAATATTGAGACAATCCTGGATGGTTTTGTAGCGTCCGGATCGCAACTGCCTTTTATTGTAGTAGGCAATCATTTTACCAAATACGGCGCCTACCTTGTTGATAAGTATAAGCACACAGGCGGGCTTGTTCGTTTTGCAGGCAGTATTTATGACAAAGTGAAAATAGATGCGCTCCGGTGTTTTTGCCAGATTTATTTTCACGGCCATTCTGTTGGTGGCACCAACCCTTCACTGCTCGAAGCAATGGCTGCAAAGGCGTTTATCATATCGCATGACAATAGTTTTAACAGAACGGTATTGCCGGAAGAAAGTGTGTTCTTTAAAAACAGCGCTGATGTGGCAGGTTATTTGAAAGATGTTGGTACATTGGACGGCATGCGGCGCCGCATCATTGAGGGTAACCTGGCTAAAATAAAAGCCAGTTACCAGTGGAACCTTGTTATTGACGCCTATGAAAAATTATTTAAACAGTTAACCGGGCAATAATTTTCTCCATTTACAGTTGCAAACGATGAAAATAAACTTTTACAAAGCCGCAAGATTGTTGTCGATTGTTTTGGTGACATTGGCCGCCGACAGTTCCCATGCCCAAAACAAAGTTGTGGACTCCACGGGCCTGTTCCAGGTCAGCAACCCGAAAAAAGGCGTTGCCTTCCGGCATGACACGTATATCGCATTTGATTCGAAGAACAACTCCTATTCATTCGAGATGAGCTCGAATGACAATTATGGCTACCTGTTTGTAAAGGAAGGCAGCAAGACAAGGAAAGTCAATTTGCTGCCATTCATCAGTAAGGTTTATCCTAAAACGCCAATGCCGACGGATACGCTTTTTCATGCTCTTGGCTCCATAACGGTTGACAAAAAAGACCGGGTATATCTGATCTTTTACTTTTATTATCCTTATGAAGAAGGGTTGAAAAAGTTCAAAGCGCGGATCCCGTTGTTGTTGTATTCAAATGACCAGGCACATAGCTTTACCGCTTTTAAACTGGCGGGTGAACCTGATATGGCATTCCTTGAAAAGAAATCGCCTTTTGAGACCAATGACCTTCCCCCGCTGATAGGTTTTACCAAATCCACCAACGTAAAGGTTTCACCTATGGCCGACATCAACGTGTTTGGTATTTATGAACCCCTGTTGGATGCCGGCGGCGCGCTAACGGAACTGCGGCAGCAGGTGGTTACCAATTACAGCCCGGGCCTTGCCATACATACGGGTGGCGAGTCTTTTGCTTCAACGGCCGGTAACACTACCTATATTGCTTACAATGAAATACCCGAGAAGAAAGAAGGCAATACCATTGTGATTTTAAACTATGACCGGCTCACGCATAAATACGGTAAACAGCAAAGAATACCGCTGGCAATAGCATCAAAATTCCCTTATCCCGATGCGCATGTAACACCGGTGATCGTGACACTGGGCAACGGCCAGCAACATGTACTGGTTGGTCCGCAGGCAGGCGACTGCTATGATTATACGAGAAAGCTAAGCGAGGATGCTGCAACGGATACCTTTGCGCTTGCGGCGACGCTGAAAGGCCCGCGGGTTTATACGATGGCAATGAAAGATAAAGATGATAATATCTATGTTTTCTTTTCTGCTTATAAACCGAAGCCGGGGTTATATTTTCAAAAGTTTAACCCGCAGCATGGGTGGGGTGAAGAGCAGTTGCTGGCATCGCCCCCGAAAGATTTTAGTGCAAAAACAAAGGACAATTACGGCATTTACTATTTTAAGGCCGCGATGGACTACAGCAGCAAAGTTTATGTTAGCTTTACTTTCTGGAATACCTATACCAAAGACATGTACCCCAGGTTTATGTTTCAAAGCAATGACAGGGGCGCGAAGTGGAAGCTGGAGCAGTGAGGGGGAATGGTCAATGGTGAATGGGTGGGAGACGGGAACGGATCGTGAGAAAAAGCCGGGGCTGTAAATAAAAGCATAAAAAGGATTAACCTATATAACCGGGACAATAAACGTGCACCCCCCACAGCACGGTTTGTCACGGGTGCCTTAAACTCTGCCGCATCAAACTTACCAAACCAACAAAACAACGGCAGTTGCTAAAGATGTTGAAAATACCATTCCTGTTTTGCTGTACTGTTGCGGTACAGGCCAGCCATGCCCAATTGCTGCACAAAAGCAACACGTTTACTGTTTTGGGTGATACCATCCTTCATTTAACCACGGGTGGGCTGCTTGATCGCGATAACAGTGCCGGAGATGCAGTGAGTTACCGTTTTAATCTTTACCGTTACTATAAGCCCGGGTTTGAACCACTGAAATCATTTTCGATAACAAACACGGGCAGCACAACTGTTGACAGTATCAGCTTTTCCTTTAACGACCGTGGCAACTGGCAAAACCTTGATCATATTGCGGACGAAGTTTTTAAGGGTTATACATCAGCAAAGGAAAATGCATTGGCCTTATGGAAATTTGTCTCGGATAATCATGTGTATTTCTTTAAGCCGGAGGCTATTTCTTCTGTCGAGAGCCAGGACCCGGTAAAATTTCTTACGGAGTATGGCTATGGCGATTGTTTTGTAATGAGCAATACCGTAAAAATGCTCAATGCCGTGAAAACCGGCGATTCTTTGTGGATATGGGGCCTCAACAGCGGCGCCCATGGCATTACAGAAGTGAAGGTTGACAGCAGTTACGCGGTGATAGATGCCGACCAGCAAGCGTTTTATCTTAAGTTTGATAACAATAACCTGGCGTCTTATGATGACCTGAGAATGGATAAGTACCTGTATGTAAGAACAAAGCGTTTTCCCCAATTATACCCGTATTCTTCTGCCCAGAATTTCACTGATTTTAAGACGCTGATATCACCGGATAATTACCGGTCAGGTTTTCTCGAATATGGCGTTTCAGGGCATAACTCCTTCCTGTCTTTACGACCTAACGAGACAGTAAGTTTCTTTTATGATTCAGCTACCAGGTACCACCAGTTGACCGCAGGCGGCAACGGCACGTTACCCGCAGAAACGGATATCTTGTCTTTTATCGGCAGTGGCAAACAGCAGTACAGCGCCTCTGATGCCGATATACGTGCTGAGGCAAAAGTGTACCAGAACAATTATTACAGCATTGTAAAACTGGGTTGCCCGTTTGTTCTTACCGGCGGGAATCTGCATGCGACAGTGCATGTCCCCAATAAAACAAGCCTGTTTACGATCTCTTATTCTGAAGACCTTTTAAACTGGAAGGATATTTACAGCAGCAAGGATACGGGACTGAAAAATATCAGCTTTCTTTTAGACACGCTGATACAGCCACTGGTAAAACCAGCCGTTTACCATATCTATTTCAAACTTAATTTCTACAATGCCACAAGACAGGTGAATGTTGCGGGCGCCATCGATTCTTTGCGTATTGATGCAGATTTCCAGGTGAGCAAATTTTTTCTCCCCCGGTTAAAAACCGGGGACAACAATATCAAGATCACTTCCGCGAAGCGTGCGGGGCAGCAACTGGCGGTTTCTTTATTATGGGATGAGAACAGTGCTAACCACCGGCCTGTTATGCCGGCCAATCCTGTATTCCCGGCTAATGCAGCCAGTGTGGACAGCACTTATTTTACGTTCAGCTGGCCGGTAGCCACCGATGCCGACGGAGACGCGATAAAAGACTACCATTTTCAACTAAGTGACGATCCGCAGATGCGTTTTCCACTTGCGCCAAATTTTGATATTTATGTTTCTTCCTTTGATTCGCTGGCGCATCCCCGGTTGAAGCCCGAGATCAAAGACCTGCTCAACGACAGCAAGACCTACTACTGGCGTGTAAGGGCGTTGGACAAAAGAGGCGCCTGGAGCGACTGGAGCCCGGTTTGGCAATTTGTGCCACACGGGCCGATGCCGCCACAACAGCTTAGCTATGACACTACGTCAAGCGGTTTTGTTTTAAAATGGCAGCATAACCCTTCGGGTAATAAGGCGGTTACTTACAAGGTACTGGCGAGTAACGACCGGGGCTTTTATCCAACAGACGGCACTGTATTAGCGACGACCACTGATACGGTTTACCCGGTGAGTTTTATCTCAAAGAAATATACTTATTACCGGGTTGCGGCAACAGATAGACTAAATAACCAGAGTCCGCCAACAACTTACCTGGCTATACCCGATGTTTTGGACCTGCATTACGGGCACACGGCTCGACTGGATTCGATCTCAGATAATACTTACCGGCTTAGCTATACCGCAGATGACAGCTCCCTGATTGCATTTAACGGTACTATTATTTCACCGAAAAAACCAGATGGAAATACCTTCCTGCGGATTCACTATATCAATGACAGGGGGGAGACGGTGGGATTGGAAAAGCGATTGATCAGGGTGGGCAAGACCAGGCTGTATTTTATACCGTCGGGCAATTCAAAGCTTTTTGGTGAGCCAAACCCGCCGATCAGCTGGCAGGTGAGGGGATTTGAAAATGGGGACACACTCAGTTCCATTGATGTGTTGCCCACGCTTACTCCTGATATCTCCACTTTTACCAGTGCGGGAGTTTATCCATTCTATTTTGCCAACGGTACTGATAATTATTATGAGCTTGTTTCAGATACGGCTGATTTTATTGTGAATAAGCGTATGTTATCTGTAGCGGCAGATACCGTGACAATGACATTTGGTGACCCTCTTCCGCCCCTTACCTACCGCATTACCGGTTTTGCCGGAACGGACAATGAATCTGTGCTTGATGTGCCACCGGTTGCCAGCACCAATGCCGCCAGGGGAAGCCTGCCCGGGGTGTACAAGATCTATGTGGCGGGTGGCCAGGACCAGAATTATAATTTTGAATATACTCCCGGCACCTTGATCGTACAATCGAAACAAAGCATGGTTTTACCGAATCCATCAAAGGGACCGTTTACTGTTTATTTCAGTGCGGATTATATTGGTAAACAGCTGCAGATCATCAACACTTATGGCCAGCGGCTGGGTGTTTATACCATTAACGCAACGACCATGGCCTTTAATTTTTCCAACCAGGCACCGGGGATGTATTTTTTGAAAGTTGTTGACCTTGGGGCGAACAAGTCTTATGATAGAATAAAAATCCTTATTGCCCGATAAGACTGACCAATGTTTTTGCTGCGCGACTTTTCAGCTTATTTCCTACGACCCTAAAAAACTTTCCACTTTTTTGAAACCACGTTTACTGATAATACTAAACAGGTTGGTTATTGGCGGCCAGTCAATAGACACGATTCCACTTGCGTTGGCGTTAAAAGATCAGTTTGACATACTGGTCGTTTATGGCGAGAAAGAAGCTGACGAGCTGGAGTATGATGAAGCACTGAGCCACCGGGGGGAGATTTCTTTTTTAAAGATCGCCTCGCTTAAAAGGAGCCTTAACCCGCTGAACGACATTGCTGCTTTCTTCCGGCTGAAAAAAGTAGTGAAAGATTTCCGTCCCGATGTGGTGCACACACATGGATCGAAGCCGGGTTTAACCGGAAGGCCCGCAGCCTGGTTTGGGGGTGTGAAAGTGATCTTGCACACGATGCATGGGCATGTTTTTCATTCCTACTATAACCGGTTTGTTTCGGGGGTAATCATTCGCATTGAGAGACTACTCGGGCGGATAACCACTAAAATTGTCGTGCTGAGTGATGAGCAGCAGGCTGATATTGCCGGGCGTTACAAGATCGTACCGCCTGGTAAAACCGCATTGATCCCTTTGGGTATTGATGAAGCATGGCTGTTGCGTGACGCTGCTACACTAAGGCAGCAATTCAGGGAAAAATACCAGGTTTCACCGGAAGAAACTGCCATTTGCATTATCGGCAGGATGGTACCTGTAAAAAATCACCGGCTTTTTATAGACACGGTCATTGCCATGCGGCAGCAGGCTGTGCCCCGGACCCGTTTTTTTGTTGTAGGGGACGGCATACTTAAAAAGGCCCTTCAGCACAGGCTGGATGAGGCCGGCATAACGTGGAGCGATGGCCCGGAAAACGCTGTTGCCACGGTAATCTTTACCTCGTGGGTAACGCCGATCACTTCCGTGCTGCACGGGATGGATATTGTAACGCTTACTTCGCTTAATGAGGGTACCCCTGTCAGTATTATCGAGGCACAGATGTGCAGTATACCCGTGGTGGCAGTTAACGTGGGTGGCGTCAAGGACACGCTGCTGGAAAATGCCTCCGGGTACCTGTTAAAAGAACACAGCGCGGTTCAGTTTTCCGAAGCGTTGGGAAAACTGGCCGGTGACCCGGTATTAAGGGCACAGATGGGCGCCAAAGGTTATACTTTTGTACGCCAGAAGTATTCCAAGCAAAAAGAGGTGGAAGCCTTCAGGGCATTGTATACTTCCGCCATTGCAAATAGTATAAAAAACTGATATGAAAATTCTGATAACAGGTACGGCCGGTTTTGTTGGGTTTCATTTGGCTAACCGGCTACTGGCTGATGGCCATGAGGTTATCGGGATCGACAGCATTAACGACTATTACGATGTGCAGTTAAAATACGGCAGGCTCAATGCCGCCGGTATCGATCACAACTGTATGCAGTATAACCAGCCCGCCGTAAGTTCCGTTTACCCGGGTTACCGTTTTTACCACCTGCATCTTGAAAACAAGGAGGCACTGCAAGCGGTTTTCGAAGTGCATCAGCCGGAGATCGTGATCAATCTTGCGGCACAGGCCGGCGTGCGTTACAGCATTGAAAACCCGGATGCGTATGTGCAGAGCAACCTTGTGGGCTTTGCCAACCTGCTGGAATGCTGCAGGTATGGCAACATCAAACATTTGCTTTTTGCCAGCAGTTCGAGTGTATACGGACTAAACGACGAGATACCTTTTACCGAAGACCAGCATGTAGACCATCCCATTTCTTTTTATGCCGCCACCAAGAAAAGCAATGAGCTGATGGCGCATGTGTACAGCCATTTGTTCCGCATACCGGTAACCGGGCTGCGGTTCTTTACTGTTTATGGCCCGTGGGGCAGACCCGATATGGCTTTATTCCTGTTTACCAAAAATATACTCGAAGGCAAGCCTATCAAGGTATTTAACAATGGCCAGATGCAGCGCGATTTCACTTATATCGATGATATTGTTGAAGGCGTTGTGCGGGCAATGCAGCACCTGCCCACGGCAGACAGCAACTGGACCAATAAAACTTCTTCGGCGGCAACTTCCAGTGCGCCGTATAAGATCTACAATATCGGGCACAATTCGCCCATTAACCTCCTCGACTTCATAGATGCGCTTGAAGCCGCGTTGGGGATACCCGCGAAGCGGGAAATGCTTCCCATGCAACCCGGCGAAGTGCTTGTTACCTATGCGAATGTAGAAAGCCTTGTACAAGATGTTGGGTATATGCCCACCACGGATGTACAGGAAGGCGTAAGGCAATTCATCCGCTGGTACAGGGATTTTTACAAGAACTGATCTTTTCCCGCCGTCTCATTTTTCCCTTCTCATTTTATCACAGTTTTTTGGAGCCGGCAGCGGAAAGCCGGAAGTAAGAAAGGCGGAAAGTCTCCGGGACGTTCTATGTCATAATTTTCGTGCGATTTATTTCTTTTCTTTGCAGCCGGAAATGACGTAACATATTTAAAATCTTCCTTATGCCCAAGCATATTCTCATTACCGGCGGAGCCGGTTTTATCGGGTCGCATGTAGTGCGCCTGTTTGTAAACAACTATCCTGATTATAAGATTATCAACCTTGATGCGCTTACTTACGCGGGCAATCTTGAAAACCTGAAAGACATTGAGCATGCGCCTAATTATTTTTTTGAAAAAGTGAATATACTCGATGCGGCAGCCTTGGAAACCGTGTTTGAAAAGCACGAGGTATCTGATGTGATACATCTCGCGGCAGAATCGCATGTAGACCGCTCTATTTCTTCGCCGCTGGATTTTGTGTACACCAATATTATCGGAACGGTAAACCTGCTGAATATAGCCCGTCACCGCTGGAAGGATAATTATGCGGCCCATCGTTTTCACCACGTATCTACAGACGAAGTTTTCGGTACACTTGGGGACACGGGCTTTTTTACGGAAACGACCAGCTATTCGCCCAACTCGCCCTACTCGGCCAGCAAAGCATCTTCTGATCATTTTGTGAGAGCTTATGGAGAGACTTATGGAATGGGTTATGTGATCACTAACTGTTCCAACAATTATGGCCCTAATCATTTTCCTGAGAAACTGATACCGCTTTTTATCAATAATATCATCAACAACAAGCCGCTGCCAGTTTATGGCAAGGGTGAGAATACCAGGGACTGGCTATTTGTGATTGACCATGCCAGGGCAATCGACACCGTTTTTCATCATGGCAAGAATCATGACAGCTACAACGTGGGCGGGTTTAATGAATGGAAAAACCTGGACCTCGTAAAGCTGTTATGCCAGTTGATGGATGACCGGCTTGGCAGAGCACCCGGCACGAGTGAACAACTCATCAATTATGTAACCGACCGGCCCGGGCACGACCTGCGTTATGCCATTGACGCCAGCAAAATAAACCGGGAGCTTGGCTGGTCGCCTTCGGTTACCTTTGAAGAAGGCCTTGGCAGAACGATCGACTGGTATCTTCAAAACACGGAATGGCTGCAGCATGTAACAAGCGGAGACTACCAGAAATATTATGAGGGCCTTTACGCAGGCCGCTAAGCAGCAAGTGCATTAAACAATCCCGGTTGTATAACCGGGTCTAACGAACCAAATTATAGAAGGATGAGAGTAGAAGCAACCCCATTGAAAGATTGTTATATTGTTCATGACAGTATTTTCCAGGATAGCCGCGGCTATTTTTTCGAGAGTTTTAACCAGCACAAATTTGCTGCGCTTACGGGTATCAATATTCCCTTTGTACAAGACAACCAGTCTTTGTCAACCCGCGGTGTTCTTCGCGGATTACATATGCAGGTGGGCGAGTTTGCACAGGCTAAACTGGTAAGGGTGTTACAAGGGGCAGTGCTTGACGTGGTAGTTGACCTGAGAAAAAATTCGGAGACCTTCGGGCAGTATTATTCGATTGAACTATCTGAAGAGTCGCATACACAGTTTTATATACCAAGGGGCTTTGCCCATGGGTTTGTTGTGCTGAGCGAGTTTGCCGTGTTCTTTTATAAATGCGATAACTACTACCATAAGCAATCTGAGAGAGGATTAATGTATAACGACCCTGAATTCAATATCGACTGGAGACTAAAACCCGAAGAACTGATCCTGAGTGAAAAGGACCAGCAGAACTCCCTTTTAAAAGACATTATTCATACCATTTAACATGAAAGGAATCATACTCGCCGGAGGATCCGGCACAAGGCTTTATCCCATAACAAAAGCCATCAGTAAACAGATCATGCCCGTGTACGACAAACCCATGATCTATTACCCACTATCTGTTTTGATGCTTGCCGGAATCAAAGACATCCTAATCATCACAACTCCCGATGACTCGGCACAATTCCGGAAGCTCCTTGACAACGGAAGCGACCTCGGGTGCCATATTTCTTACGCGGTGCAGGAAAAACCCAACGGGCTTGCCCAGGCGTTTGTGATCGGCGAATCATTTATCGGCGACGATAAGGTAGCGTTGATACTTGGCGACAATATTTTTTACGGCGCCGGTTTCAGCAAGCTGGTGCAATCTTTCAATGATGTTGAGGGCGCTGCCATTTTTGCTTACGAGGTCAATGATCCCGAAAGGTATGGCGTGGTTGAGTTTGACGAGCATTTCAAGGCTTTGTCAATCGAGGAGAAGCCAAAGCACCCCAAATCAAATTACGCGGTACCGGGTTTATACTTTTACGACAATGATGTGGTAGAGATCGCCAAAAATATAGCACCCTCTGCACGTGGCGAATACGAGATCACGGATGTAAACCGCGTATACCTCGAGCGACAAAAGTTACAGGTAGGCCTGATGAACCGTGGTACCGCATGGCTGGATACAGGCACTTTTGAATCGTTGAGCGATGCCAGTGAATTTGTGCGGGTTATTGAAAAGCGGCAGGGGCACAAGATCGGTTGCATAGAAGAGATCGCCTACCGCATGGGTTTTATCGATCGCCCCCAGTTAATGAAGCTCGCCAAACTGTATGCAAAAAGCGGTTATGGCGATTATATTATGCGTATTAAATAAACTATTATAAATAAGGCTTTGCAATGGCAGGGCCTTTTGTTTTTCCCGCTTGCGCCTGCGTTAAGCGGGATTTTTTTTGCCCGGCAGCGGATCACCTGCGGGCCTTTGTTGCGTCGCACACTTGTGCAATTAACCCGGAAGTCAGCAAAGACGGAAAAGACCGAAAGCTATTCCCGCAGCTAAAAATTGTTTCCGGACCCCGGACTTTCTGACCTGTATTCTGCAGTACAAGTGTGCGACGCAACAGGAGCCGGGCTTTTTGATGTTGCCTGGCCCATACTGTATCAGCGACATTTCCGGCTTCTGTTTACGGTTGGGGTATAAAACAGCTTAAGAAATGCCCAAAAACAGGCATTGTCTTTTGTTTAAAAAAACTTTTTAACATATTAAACAAAATAAATCGCAGATTTGTATTCCTTATTATGAATGCGTTTACCATTAAAGACCTCGAAAACCTTTCAGGTATAAAGGCTCACACGATACGGATCTGGGAGCAGCGCTACTCTTTTTTAAAGCCCAACCGAACTGATACAAACATCCGGTACTACAGCAATGACCAGCTAAAGACGGTATTGAACATTTCTTTGCTGAACAAATACGGGTTTAAGATTTCGCATATAGACAGGATGACTGACAGCGAGATACAGGAAAAAATACTGTCGCTCACCAATGCGCAGGCGCAGCAGGAGCGGGTAATTAATGAGCTGATCAGGTGTATGATGGAGATGGAGCTTGGGCAATTTGAAGAAGTGCTGAACAGCTATGTACATGTGCGGGGTATTGAGCGCACGATTATGCAGATTATTTTCCCGTTTCTTGAGCGCATTGGTATTCTTTGGATCACCAACCATATTAACCCGGCGCAAGAGCACCTGGTTTCCAATATCATCAGGCAAAAGCTGGTCGTTGGGATAGAGACAACCGTTAGCCATATCAAGAGCGACAAGACTTTGTTGCTTTTTTTGCCCGAGGGCGAACATCATGAGCTGGGCCTGTTATTTGCCTGGTATCTTTTTAAAAGCCGTGGTGTAAAGATCCTGTATATAGGCGCCGACACGCCATTAAAAGATGTCGCTTTTGTGGTAAAGGCAAAGCAGCCCGATTACCTGTATACGCACCTTACAACTGTATCCAATCATTTTAATTTTGAGCGATTCCTGACAAAGTTCAAACTGCTGATGCCTTCCGCGGCACTTGTTGTTTCCGGCCAGGTGACACAGGTTTATAAGAAGAAAACCGAGGAGCACATCTTCCTGAAGCGCTCCATTGCCGAGGTGATGGAGTTTATCGCCAGCCTTTAACAGGGCATTCCCATTCACAACATCAAAACAAATGTATTGTAAGCCTGCTTTCGGCTTTCGGTAAGCTGTTGTTTGCTGCAAGGGGTTTTTGTGACACTATCCGTGTGTTATCTTAACTAGCTGTTTTGAGGTTGGAAAAAGGAAATGGGTACCTGGTTTTTGTTTAAAAAATTAACAATAAAAACTAAACAAAAAATTTGGCAGTAGCCTTATTATTTGTTTAACTTCGAACCATAATTAGTTAAACAATTTATTATGCCTACAGTAGAATTTGACCAGATGCTGTTGAGTAATGCAGAGTTTTTAAAGCCTTTTGCCATTACGCTTACGAGGGACAATGAGACTGCAAAAGACCTGTTCCAGGAGACCCTTTACAGGGCATTGGCTAATAAAGACAAGTATAATGTTGGTACCAATATCAAAGCATGGCTGTACACCATCATGCGCAATATTTTTATCAATAATTACAGGCGCAAGGCAAAGCAGGGCACTGTGGTGGCTGACAACGCGTCGACGGATTTCCTGCTTAATTATAACCAGGCCGTTGCTAAAAATGATGCAATCGCCGGTTTAAACATAAAGGAAGTGCGGGAAGCTATTTTCCAGCTCCCGGAGATTTTTAAAAACCCATTCCTGCTATACTATGATGGATTTAAATACCATGAGATCGCAGATATGCTTGGCGAGCCGCTTGGCACTATAAAAAGCCGCATACACTTTGCGCGGAAATTATTGAAGACGCATATCGGGCGTTACTGATAAAAAACTTAATTTTCTTTTTTATACCTCTCTTGAAAAAAGTAATCATCATAGGAAGTGGTTTTTCCGGTCTTTCTGCGGCCTGTTTTATGGCAAAAGCAGGATGGCAGGTAATTGTTTTGGAAAAGCACCACACACCCGGCGGCAGGGCAAGGCAACTGTCGGCAGACGGTTTTGTTTTTGATATGGGCCCAAGCTGGTACTGGATGCCAGATGTATTTGAACACTTCTTCAACTCGTTTGGCAAAAAGGTTTCGGATTATTACCAGCTCAAAAGGCTTGACCCTTCTTACCGGGTATACTGGCCGGGTAACGAGGCAATGGATGTGCCTGCGGATTATGAGGCATTGAAGCACCTGTTTGAATCCATTGAGCCCGGCAGTGGGGCAAGGCTTGATCAGTTTTTAAAAGAAGCAGCATACAAATATGAGGTTGGCATCAACAAACTGGTTTTTAAGCCAGGCCAGTCCCTTTCAGAGTTTTTAGATATTGATCTTATTACCGGTATCTTAAAACTCGATGTTTTCAATTCTGTAAGCAAGCATGTTTCCAAATATTTCCAGGATGCACGGATAAGGCAATTGCTGGGATTCCCCGTTTTATTCCTGGGTGCACTCCCTCAAAAGACACCGGCATTGTACAGTCTTATGAACTATGCAGATATCAAAGGCGGGACCTGGTATCCTGAGGGAGGCATGTACAGTATCGTTAACGGCATGCACCAGCTTGCGCTTGAGTTGGGTGTTCAGTTTTGTTTTGACCACGAAGTGCAGGAGATCAGTATTGAAAAAAATACGGCGAAAAATATCATTGCGAAGCATAGCGGCGAACTACGGACGTTCAGTGCCGATGTGGTTATCGGGGGCGCCGATTATCATCATATTGAAAGTGCGCTCATTCCCGAGGCCTACAGAAGCTATAGCGAGGACTATTGGGATAAAAGAGTAATGGCACCCGGCTGCCTGATCTATTATGTCGGGTTAAATAAAAAATTACCCAACCTGCAACATCATTCCCTTTTTTTTGACACAAGCTTTGATGTTCACGGCAGGGAGATCTATGAAACAAAACAGTGGCCGGCCAATCCTTTATTCTACGTGTGTGCCAGCTCTGTAAGCGATGATACCGTAGCTCCCGAAGGCTGCGAGAATCTTTTTTTCCTTATCCCTGTTGCCACCGGGCTGTCCAATGACAGCGAAGCGTTGCGCAACTATTATTTTGACATGATCATGGAGCGTTTTGAACAGCGTATTGGTGAACCTGTAGCGGAAAATATTGTTTATAAAAAGTCATTTGCCCATTCCGATTTTGTGAGCGAGTATCACTCTTTCAAGGGTAACGCTTATGGTTTGGCAAACACCCTTTGGCAAACGGCTATTTTAAAGCCTGCCTGCAGGAGCAAGAAAATCAAAAACCTGTTTTTCACGGGCCAGTTAACGGTACCCGGCCCGGGTGTGCCGCCCAGTCTTATCAGCGGGGAAGTGGTTTCAAGAGAGGTGATAAAATCGTACCAGTTTTAAGGGGTGGCGGCGTTTTTTTTCAAACAATATTTTTTTGCTGATGTTAATCAAAATTCCGGTAGTGGCGGTTGGATTGGTGGCCCGGGCGGCGGAATATATATGAAGCTTTGGTTGCGTCGCACTCTTGTACGTTCGCCGCTTTATTCAGCAGGATCCGGTTTATAAGCACATTAATTATATCACTTTTATGATCAGTATTTTTCACAAAGTCAGTAGTGAATGCAGCCGTACCACCACAGAAGGCTACAGCACTTCCTTTTCATCTGCGATCAAGCTGCTTCACAAAAGTATGCGGCCGCATATCCATCATATCTATGGGTTTGTCCGTTTTGCCGATGAGATCGTGGATTCCTTCCACGATTACGATAAGGCAGGTTTGCTTGCAGATTTTAAAAGCCAGACCTATGTTGCCATAGAAAAGGGTATAAGCCTGAACCCCATTCTACACAGTTTCCAGTTAACCGTGAATCATTATAAGATCGACAGGCATCTTATCGACGCATTTTTCAGGAGCATGGAATCTGACCTGCAACAGCAGCAGTACGATGTTGCGGGTTACGAGGCTTATATATATGGCAGCGCCGAAGTGGTTGGCCTTATGTGCCTGTATGTTTTCTGCGAAGGTGACGAGGTATTGTACCGGAAGCTGCAACCATTTGCAAGAAGCCTCGGGGCAGCCTTTCAGAAGGTGAATTTTCTCCGCGATGTCAAAGACGACTTTACGGGCCTCCACCGCATGTATTTTCCCGGTTGCGATTTCGCCAATTTTTCTGAAAGCCAGAAGCGGGAAATTGAAGCCGACATCCAGCACGATTTTGAGATGGCCTACAAAGGCATACTAATGTTGCCTGTAAAATCTAAATTTGGTGTATACGTGGCGTATAAATACTACCTGTCTCTTTTCAATAAAATAAAGCGTACCCATCATGCCCGTATACTTGATGAACGCATCCGCATACCAAACTATGGTAAGCTTTTTATTGTTGCCAAGGCTGGTTTAAGAAGCCAGTTCAATTTGTTATAAAAGCGGGCAGGGAGGCTATCATGCTGTATAATGCCGGTAGATCCCGGCATTTGTTCTTTCTGATAAGCAAGCACGGTTTTTGAAACAATAATTAATCCCGCATCCTGCATGCGGCCGGCGTTGCGAAAAAAGATAAATAAGCGGCGGCAAAAACCTAATTCATATTTTTAGCGCATGGAACAAGTGGTATTAGTAAACGAAACAGATGAGCAAATAGGCGTTATGGAGAAAATAGAAGCGCATGAAAAGGCCTTGTTACACCGGGCGATCAGCGTTTTCATCTTTAACAGCAAAGGGGAGATGCTGCTCCAGAAAAGGGCTGCAAAAAAATACCATAGCGCCGGCCTCTGGACGAATGCCTGTTGCAGCCACCCACGGCCCGGCGAACCTGAAAATGCTGCGGCAAAGCGAAGGTTGCAGGAAGAATTAGGCTTTACTACCGTGCTGAAGAAGGCTTTTGATTTCACTTATAAAGCCTCATTTGAAAACGGTCTTACAGAGCATGAGTTCGACCACGTTTTTACCGGCGTATATGAGGGCCTTATATTTCCCGATCCGGACGAGGTGGAGGATTATTGCTTTAAATCAATGGATGAGATTGAAAACGCACTCGCTTTAAAGAAAGATCATTTTACGGTATGGTTCCACATTGCTTTTCCCCTTGTTAAAGAATGGTGTTTTACTGAACAATTGACCTCTAAATAGCTTGGGCTTTTCCCAATTTTTATGCAGCAACCCAGGGCAGTTATAATCGGAAGTGGCGTTGCCGGCCTGGCATCCGCCATACGGCTTAGCGTAAAAGGTTTTGATGTGACAGTTTACGAAATGAATGATTACCCCGGCGGCAAACTGAGTTATTTTGAAAAAGAAGGCTTTCATTTTGATGCGGGCCCAAGCCTTTTCACGCAGCCTCAAAATATAGCGGACCTCTTTGAACTGGCCGGTGAGGATATCAAAGATTATTTCAGTTATTATTCGCTGCCTGTTGCCTGCCGGTATTTTTACGAGGATGGCACCATTATTAACGGCTATACGAACGCTTCAGCATTTGCCCAGGAGCTTGCACAGAAAGCGGGGGAAGATGAAGCAAAAGTCTACCGCTATTTAAAAGAGTCGCAGGCGTTGTTTAACGATGTAGGAACAATCTTTTTAAATTACTCACTTCATAAACCAGTAACCCTATTAAAGGCAGGTATTGCAAAGGCGTTGTCAACTGTGAAACTGAAACATCTTTTTAATACGATGAATGAAGTAAACAGCGCTTCTTTCAAGCAAAAAAAGACGGTACAGTTATTTAACCGTTATGCCACTTATAATGGCAGCAACCCGTACAAGGCACCCGGTATGCTTTGCCTTATTCCTCACCTCGAGCACAATGAAGGAACCTTTTACCCGAAGGGTGGCATGATAAGTATTACCAATGCCCTGTATACACTTGCTTTAAAAAAGGGGGCAAAGTTTTTCTTTGATTCCAAAGTGCAAAGGATCAATTGCGAGGCAGGGAAAGTTGTTTCTGTTTCGGTAAACGGGAAGGACGCGGCGACCGATATTGTCGTAAGCAATATGGATGTATATGGCACCTACAAATTCCTTTTGCAGGATGATCACAAAGCCAAACATATTTTAAAGCAGGAACGCAGCAGCAGTGCCATTGTTTTTTACTGGGGCATTAAAAAGGAATTCCCGGGTTTGCACCTGCACAACATATTTTTCAGCGACAACTATGAAGAGGAGTTCCATTGCATCTTTACAAAAAAGACCCTCTATCCTGATCCGACTGTTTACATTAACATCACTTCCAAGTGTGAGCCTGGTGTGCAGGCCCCGGCTGGAAAGGAGAATTGGTTTGTTATGGTGAATGCCCCCAGTGGTGCAGAAAATTATACGCCGGAGACAATCAGTAATTGCAGAAAACATATTATTACCAAATTGAACCGGTTGCTTGGTACTGATATCGATTCTTTGATTGAAGTGGAAGAAGTACTTGATCCCGCAGGAATTGAAAATAAAACCGCTTCTTTTATGGGGGCATTATACGGCACCAGTTCCAACTCAAAGATGGCTGCATTTATGCGCCAGGCGAATTTCAGCAAGCAGGTAAAAGGTTTGTATTTTGCGGGAGGCAGCGTGCATCCGGGCGGAGGCATCCCGTTGTGTTTAAAGAGCGCAAAGATCATGAGTGAAATAGTCGCGGATGATATGAAGGATGTTTTAAGATAGCTGGTTTTTGTTGCAGCGTACAGAACAAAGCGTACAAGCGTGCGATGCAACGGAGCTTAATTTATATTCCATTGCCGGGGTCAAAAAAAATAAACCATCAGTCATTGCCAACGGTCAAAAAAATAAACAACATCGCGTTATTCCTTGCACTGCTTTTTCATGTGTCGGGTGCGATCGGCATGATACTTACGCCGTATAAAGACTGGTTCATTTCCTATACGCCATTTACGCTGCTAGTCATGTTCGTGTTACTGTTATTAACACAGGAGCAAAAGAACAGCTGGTTCTGGTTATTCGTCGTACTCTGTTTTATCACGGGCCTTGCTGTTGAAATAATTGGTGTAAACAAGGGCTGGATCTTTGGCGAATATGTTTATGGCGATGTGCTTGGCCCTAAACTACTGAATGTGCCCCTGCTCATCGGCGTTAACTGGTTTACCGCTGTTTATTGTGCGGCCAACCTTGTGTATGTACTCAACGAATGGTTGTTTAAAAAACTGGGCAACGACATGCGGCCATCCATTGCGGTAATGCTGTTTGCATTTGTTACGGATGCGGCGATGGTCACTACTTTTTTTGATTGGATCATGGAGCCTACGGCTGTGCAGCTCGGTTTCTGGAAGTGGTTGCCAGCTGGCGAAATACCGCTTTATAATTTTATATGCTGGTTTGTGATAAGCGCTTTGCTGCAGACGGCTTTCCGGCTTTTTAAATTCCCGAAACCCAACCAATTCGCAGTACATTTGTTGATAATAGAATTGTTGTTTTTCCTGGTACTACAAACATTTTTATGAGCTGGATTATTTATCCTTTGATTGCGCTGGCTACCTTCTTTATCATGGAAGGCATTACATGGCTTACGCATAAATATGTGATGCATGGGTTCCTGTGGTTTTTACATGAAGACCATCATCAGCCGGGCAAAAGCTTTTTTGAAAAGAACGATGCATTCTTTGTCATTTTTGCTATTCCGAGCTGGCTTTGCATTATGCTCGGAAGTATGAATGAAAAATGGTGGGTAGTGAGTATTGGTGCCGGTATTGCCATGTATGGCTTCGCTTATTTCCTGGTGCACGATGTTATCATTCACCAGCGTTTTAAATGGTTTACGCGGAGCAACAACCGTTACGTTAAAACCATTCGCTGGGCGCACAAAATGCATCATAAACATCTTAACAAAGAACATGGCGAAAGCTTTGGTATGCTTATGGTGGCGAGAAAATACCGTGAAAAGGTAAAGCGAGACGAACAAATGCAAAGGGCTGAGCCGGCTTCTTAGTTTCATGGCATCGCCTGTTGTGCTATAGTGCCAGCTTATCCGGCATTACCCCCTTGTACATTCTGAATTTTATTCAACAGTAATAATCCACTCAAACTGCCGGCTACTCATTACGACTATATTATTTCAGGAAGCGGTTGCGCAGGCTTATCACTGCTGCATTGTATGATGCAGCGGCCGTTCTTCGACAATAAAAAAATACTGGTTGTTGACCAGTCGCCCAAAAGCGCGAATGACCGAACCTGGTGTTTCTGGGAGCAACGCCCGGGTATGTTTGAGCCTATCGTTCACCATCGCTGGGAGCACCTGGCATTTTACTCCGATTATTACTCTGCAAGATTTGATATTGACCCCTACGCGTACAAAATGATCCGGGGAATTGATTTTTACCAGTACGTTCTCGGGCAGGCAAAGCATAAACCCAATATTGAGTTTCTTTATGGCAAGCTGCAATCACTGGCCGGCAATGAAAGCATGGCAAGCATGATTGTTGACGGAACGGAATATACAGGTACTTATATATTCAATAGTATCAACCTTGCCGAAAAAAAAGGCTACCAGGCAGGAGGCCGGTATTATTCTTTGTTGCAGCATTTCAAGGGGTGGCTGATACAGACTCCCGTGAACTGTTTTGATCCAGGGGTGGCCACCTTTATGGATTTCCGCGTTGATCAAAAGCATGGGACAACTTTTGTGTACGTGCTACCCGTGGCTGGAGACAAGGCTTTGGTAGAATATACTTTGTTTACCCAACAACTTTTGCAGCCGCAGGAATATGACCATGCATTGGGAAGTTATTTGTCGTCATTCGCCGGCATAAAGGATTACGCGGTGCTGGAGGAGGAATTTGGTATTATTCCCATGACCAATTTCCCCTTTTCGAAGGGAGATGGGAACGTTGTTACCATAGGTACTGCCGGGGGACAAACAAAGGCAAGCAGTGGTTTTACATTCCAATTTATACAGAAGCATACCGGCAAGATCGTTGATGCCTTGATGGCCGGCCGGGATCCACATATCAGCAACAACTTTGCCGGCCGACGGTTTAGTCTTTATGACAGCACGCTTTTAAATATTCTTAGCAATAAAAAGATGGGGGGAGATAAAATTTTCGCAGATCTTTTTCGCAGCAATCCCCCGCAACGTGTATTGCGTTTTCTTGACAATGAGACAAATTTCCCGGAGGAATTGAAGATCATGCGCAGCGTACCTGCGGGCATATTTTTTCCTGCGGCCATGCAGGAACTTTTCAGGTAAATAAATTGTAAAAGCCTGCTAAACGCACAGGTAAAACGTCATAAATATTGCCTATTGGTGCTTCAACAGGGCAATTGTGTGATGCCCGGATAAGCGGGTATTGTCGCGCAAGCGATTATGTTATGACATGCTTATGCCGATCCAGTATCACTTTTTGTTTATTGTGCCTTTTCCTTTGGATCAGCGTCATGTTTTTTCTTTCCGTCTTTCGTTAAAGCGTGAATGAGTACCGGCAATAAAATAAGATTGGTGATGGTACCCGACAGAAGGGTTAGCGAGGTAAGCCAGCCTAATGCTTTTGTGCCGCCAAAATCGCTCATGCAGAAAATAATAAAACCAGCAACCAATACCAACGATGTATAAATAATGCTGATGCCTGTGTGGCGGATGGTTTGTATGAGCGTTGGTTTTACCTGGTAATTATACTGTGGCAATTCTTGTTTGTAGTTAACGAGAAAGCGGATGGTTACATCGATAACAATGCCAAGCGCCACACTAAAAATCAGGACTGTTGAGGGTTTTAGCGCAATACCAGACCAGCCCATTACGCCAGCGGTAATGACCAGTGGGACAAGATTTGGAATAAGTGAACACAATAATATTCTTGCGGAGCGGAACAGGTAAAGCATGCAAAGGGCGATGAGGAGAAAAGCCCACATGATGCTTTCTTTAAGCCCGTTGATGATAAAAGTAGTGCCTTCCAGGAAGGTAATGCTCGTGCCCGTCATCGTGATATCATAAGGCAGCCCATTTTTCTTTACAATGCTGTTTGCTGCTATGCTGTCACCGGTTTTTGCCAGCCTTGAAAGCGAATCGTTGGTGTGGGCAGTATCTCTTATGTTGATGCCGTTAAAGATCATTTGCGCTGCCGAATCGAGTTCATCGAGGAAGAGGGGGAGCCTGGCGCTTCCTATGTCTTTCATGCTTACGCTTATTCTTGCTTCGCGTTTGCTGCTATCGATAAAATTCTGCAGCATTTTATTTAAGCCACCCCCTTTTTGGGCCGTATCTTTTTTGTCCTGTTTCAGGTATTTGCCGAGGAGCGGCATATCGAATTCAGTGGGTGTTGTATAGTTGACGCTGTCGCCATCGTAATATGCCTGCTTAGCGAACTTGAGCCCTTCAACAATGGAGAGCGGTCTTGCCGTTTCCGGCCTTTCAGCAATGTATCGCGAGAACTCATCTATTTTTTCGATAGGCCCAAGCGATTTGAACAGCCCGTTTTTCTTTTTGGTATCGATTTCTATTTCCAAAGGCATGATGCCATCGAAATTTTGTTCGAACCATTTCAGGTCTGTGTACACCTGGTCGTTCTTTGGCAGGTCGTCTACGATATATCCTTCACTCTTTAATCTGGTTATGCCGATCACTGCCACAATCAGCAATATACAGGTTACTGCGTAGATTGTTCTGGTGTGATGAAATGTCCAGCGTTCGATACGCAGTAATATTTTTTCGATCAGTTTATTATCGAGGTACCGAACCTGCTGTTTGCCCGGAGGTGGAAGAAAACTTAGTACAGACGGAATAAAGATGAGGGAGATAATGAACAGCATCATGATGTTTATGCCGGATACGACACCGAATTCTTTCAACAGCGCACTATCCGTAAATGCAAAAACCGCAAAGCCAATAGCTGCAGCAATATTGCAGAACAGCGTTACCACACCCATGCGGCCAATCATAGTCACTAGCGCCTGCTGTTTATTTCCTTCCTCTTTGTAAGACATGTGATATTTGTTGAGGAAATAGATACAGTTTGGTACGCCGATCACCACCACCAGCGGTGGTATTAACGCAGTAAGCAGGGTGATCTTATAGTCGAACAATACCATGGTGCCAAGGCTCCAGATAACGCCCATCATTACCACGAACAAACTCATGAGCGTGGCGCTTACGGAGCGGAAAAATATCAGCAGGGTTATTGCCGACAAAACCAGCGAGCCTATAAGAAACCAATACATTTCCTTTTGAATGCGGTCTGAGACGTTGGTTCGAATGAAAGGGAGCCCGCTTACGTGTACATGTACATTCGTGGTTTTTTCAAAAGCAGTTACCTGTGCAAGAATGTCGTTGATTAACCTCGTACGTGATTTACTGTTGGCTGTGTCTTTATTCAGCCGCACTGCCAACAGGCTTGCATTGGTAACCGGGTTATACAGAATGCCCTTGTAAAAAGGAAGGTTTTCAAACACCTGTTTGTCACTGTCGAGGGTTTGCGCGTTGGAATAAGGCGCGTGGAATATTTTTCCGAAACCCAGTTTTTCCGTAGTGTCGATTTTATAGAGCGTCGCGGCTTCAGGTATGCTCAGGATGTCGACGACGCCTTTCACGTCTTTCAGGTGCTGCCGGAGTAAAGCAAGCTCATTAAAAACCGGTGTTGTGTAAAGTTTGTCCGTTTGCATGCCCAGCACCATTGTTGTGCCGTCGTCACCAAATTTTGCTTTAAACTTCAGATAGTCCTGGTATTTGGGATTATCGGTGGGTACCGCCTTTGCAAAATCGTATCCAATCTGGATATGGCTGGCGTGATAACCCATGAAAACAGTAGCCGCCAACAGTACCGATAATAAAGCAAACTTGTATTTAAGGACAAGTCTTCCCAGTTTATACCACATAACTCTGGTTTTAAAGTGGCGCAAAGAAACAGAATATTGCGGTGACTTGTGTTCAGTCCTCTTTTTTTAACAGCCGGGCCCGGCTTTACCCAGTGGTATTAAACCGTTGCTGCGAGCAGAAAAATTATTTGGCAGTATGAATATTGTATAATTACTTTGAACTACAAAGTGCTTTTATGAATGATCAGAATCAGCATTTAGATACATTAAAAGATATCAGGCAAATGATGGAGCGCAGCAGCCGTTTCATTAGTCTGAGCGGGTTAAGCGGCATTGCCGCAGGCTGCTGCGGGTTAGCCGGCGCATGGTTTGCCAATGGTATTATTGAGGCCAATAAATTTAGCGACAGCAGCTTTAATAGTACGACCGATAGCCGCGCAGTTGTTGTGTCGGTTAAGGACTGGATGGGTAATTCATTGTTCCAGGTAGCCATATTCACTTTTGCCGCTGCATTCATACTTGCCTTTTTGTTTACCTGGATTCGCAGCAAAAAAACAAATGTTCCCATCTGGGGTTCAACGGCGCGACGCCTGATGGTGCAGGTGCTTGTGCCGATGGCTGCCGGCGGCATTTTCCTGCTTGCTTTGATGAACAGCGGCGCCTATGGCTACATTGCTCCCGGGTGCCTTATTTTTTATGGCATTGCTGTACTCAATGCCAGCAAATACACCCTTCCCGAGACGGCTTACCTTGGCTATGCAGAGATTTTGCTGGGGATAATGAGTTTGTTCTTTATAGGTAATGGTCTTTATTTTTGGGCAGTTGGCTTTGGTCTGTTTCATATTATTTATGGCCTGATCATGTGGAGAAAATATGAATCCGGCGGTGACAATAAATAATTTTTTGAGCCGGGCTTTAACACAAAGCCGAAGCTTTCCTTGCGTCGCACTTTTGTACCGCAACAAGCACGGCAGCAGGATGGGAGCATTGTTAAAGCAAATGCAGGTTTGCATCATCTAAAGCTGAGCTGTAAATTTTTATATGAAGAATCCGATAGAAAATCTGAATAAAGCATTTGACAGCCGTGTGCGCCTGGGCATTATGAGTGCGCTGATGGTGAATGCTGAAATCAATTTTAACCAACTTAAAGAACTGATCCAGGTAACTGATGGTAACCTTGCCAGTCACCTGAAAGCGTTGGAGGAGAGTGGTTTTATTAAAGTGAACAAAGGTTTTATCGGCCGGAAAACAAACACAACTTATGCAGCAACAAAAGCAGGGGAGAAAGCATTCAGGATGCATCTTGATGCACTCGAGCAAATGATCAGGTCTGCCAAGTAATTTTTTTTGTACGTATACTTTGTAAAACAAAGTGCTTTTGATTATGACTCACCGTTCCATATCATCAAGAACCTGGTTATTCACCTGTACCATCTTTTCCGTGACGGCATTTGTGTATTCGCTCCTCAAAGAAGCTGAGTTTGCAGTGGTGGCATTTGTGGGTTCTTTTTTAGTATCGATCGTTTGCAGCCTCCCGGTCTTGTTACTGCTTAATATAGCCCTTCTGCAACTTGAAAAGACAGCACTGCAAACAACCGGAAAAATAGTTGCTTTTTCTGCCATCAATTTCCTGCTTACTACGCCTTACGGGTTGTTGTTTGCCAACCTCAATACGTCGGATTATTATAACGACAACTACTGGCCCGATTTTATAGCATCGGCATCATTGGCAACGGCTGTACTTTATGGCTGCAGCCTTATTGCACTGGCCCTCAATTTCCGGGCGCTTCAGCAATATTTTACCCTCAACAGCCACGATCGCGATTTTCTTCAAACACAAATCAACATAAATATGGAAACGCACGAACAACCAGCTATTGCAGCGGCCCTGCCGCATGATACCAACAGTAATAAGACACTTATCAAAGCCGTGATCACCGGCGTACTTATTCTCGTTATGCTTATTCCCACACTCTTTGTATCAAACCTTGTGGCGGAAAGGGAGACAAGGCAGCATGAAGTGGTACAGGAAGTGACGGACAAATGGGCGTCAAGACAAACGCTGAGCGGGCCTTATATCTGTATGCCCTATACACAAAAAACCACCGGGCCGGATGGCAAACCGCAGCTTATCAAAGGCAACGTTTTTATTTTACCCGAAAACCTCTCCGTTACCGGCAATATATTACCCGAAGAGCGTCCGAGATCTATTTACAAGGTATTACTGTATAAAACCGAAGTAAGCAGCAAAGGCAGCTTTACCATCGGCCTTCCGGAAATGCCTGATTCTGTAACGCTGCACCCTGAAGAGTCGAAAATCTGTATTGGTATTTCCGACTTCAGGGGAATAGAAGAAAAGATCGGCCTGGTTGTTAACGGAGAAAAAATTGAATTGTCACCCGGCATTCCTTCAAACGAAATAGACAGCGCCGGGTTATCAGCGCCTATCAAACTCACCATGGCCGATACCGGCAAAAGCCTTGATTTTAACTGCTCGGTAAAACTGAGGGGAAGTGAGCAATTGCATTTTGTTCCCCTTGCGGCGAACAGCAGTTTTTTTCTTCAATCTTCGTGGAACAGCCCTTCTTTCGATGGGAATACTTTGCCGGTCGAAAGAACGGTTAATGATGACGGCTTTACCGCCAAATGGAGTTTTAATAACGCCAATCTTCCGTTTGCAAATTCGTTCACCAGTTTCAACCTCAACAAAAACAATTTTGCTTTTGGTGTAACGATGGTACAACCGGCAGATCAGTATGCGAAAACCGACCGGAGCATCAAATACGCGATATTGTTTATCGGGCTTACCTTTTCTTTATTCTTTATCGTGGAGATTATGCAGAAAAGGCCATTTCACCCGGTGCAATATGTGCTGGTGGGTTTGTCGCTGGTCATTTTCTTTACCTTACTGCTTTCGATCAGCGAATATTTGTTGTTTGATATTGCTTACCTTATCGCTGCAACGTCGACCGTGCTCATGATCGTCTTATATGCAAAAAGCCATTTTGCCAGTTGGAAGATCGCGGCCATTTTCGCTTCGGTACTTGTTACGCTTTATGGTTTCATCTTTATCCTGATAAGGCTTGAAGATTCCGCCCTGCTTGTAGGCAGTATTGGTTTGTTTGTGGTACTCTCGATCGTTATGTATGCCAGCCGGAAAGTGAACTGGTACCATCCGTCTTTGCCGCGTGGTTCTGCAGAAGTGGTTTTATAATTGATTGAAGTATACTTTTTGATCCGGGAAAAAGCGGCTACATAGAATACAACATGCAAACTTTATCGCACAGGAAGCAGCAATATGGCATGACACCGTGCGATACCCTATCGACCGGTAGCTGCGCACCGAGCGCCCGAAAAGGATTAAACCATTTATAAAAGCTATTTATGCTAAAACTTTGGCTATGAAAATTACAACTATGTTAATGCACTTCGCTGCGGCGATGGTTGTTTCGGTGCTTATGTTAACTATTTATGCCACGGTTCAGCAGGCGCACAGAAGTGCTGCCAACGATCAGCAATTGCAGATTGCCAGGGATATCGCGGCGAAGATCAACAACAGGGAATCGTATGAAAAGCTTTTGCCTGCAGCCGACGAGGAAATCAGTAAAAGCCTGGGCATTTTTGTAAGCATATATGCTGCAAACGGATCGTTAGTGTTATCAACCGGCGTACTGGATGGAAAGGCTCCCATAATACCCACAGGCGTATCAGACTATGCAAAGGCCAACCAGGAAGATGTGCTGACCTGGCAACCGCGTGCAGGTGTAAGAATGGCGTTGGTGGTAGAACATACAACCAACGAAAAAGCCGCATTTGTTGCTGTAGGCTGGTCGCTGGAAGAAGTAGAAAAAAGAGAAAGCAACCTCGTTACGATGATAGCCATTGCCTGGGTTGGTTGTATTGCCGTTATACTGATCCATTTTGTATTGTATACATGGCTGAATAAAAAAAGACGTCCTGCATACCCCCCGGCACAATAGAACAAGTTCAAACAATCAGCTTATGCAAAAGAAACAAAGCCTGCTTCATTCTTTCGGCCATGCATTCAATGGTATGTTCCATTTTTTTCTGAAAGACCGCAATGGTGAAATTCACCTGTTCTCCGCTTTGCTGGCGTGTGCATCCGGAATATATTTTGGATTGTCTGAAGGCGAATGGCTGGCCATATCATTTTGTATAGGTTTGGTCATTGCGCTTGAGATGGTGAACGCAGC
Source organism: Chitinophagaceae bacterium UBA7600 (assembly GCA_002478885.1). Classification (GTDB taxonomy): domain Bacteria; phylum Bacteroidota; class Bacteroidia; order Chitinophagales; family Chitinophagaceae; genus DLKC01. The sequence goes on along the minus strand of DLKC01000018.1, from coordinate 24,772 downwards.
AATTGAGCAGCTCTGCAACCTTGTACATGCAGAATATCATCCCATCATTAAAAAAGTAAAGGACATGTGTGCGGCCGCTGTGTTGTGGGCTGCTATTATGAGTGCGGTTACCGGCTGCATCATTTTTATTCCCAAAATTATTCAACTGACAGGCCTTTAAAGCCGACTGCGTTTGACGGTATGCGCGAACCGTTCGTTTATGTAGCGGCGTGCGTGGCAGCTCTTATTTTAAACATCAGGTGATTGTCATTTTTACACTGCGGGCAAAACAAATCGTTCTCCTGGGCAACTTTTATATTGGAATGTTGTTCTTTTACATTTGCAACGCAAAACGTAAAGCATGAACAAAAGAGGCATTGTACTCGTGAATCTTGGCTCGCCCGACAGCACTGAAGTGAAAGATGTGCGCCGCTATCTCAGGGAGTTTCTGATGGATGAAAAGGTTATTGACATGCCCTATATTCCCCGCACATTGCTGGTAAAAGGAATCATCGTTCCGTTTCGTGCGCCGAAGAGCGCAGCGGCCTACAGGTCGATCTGGTGGAAAGAAGGCTCGCCGCTGATTGCACTTACCAAACAGTTGCAGCAAGCATTGCAGCAGCATTTTGAGGAGCCGGTTGTTATTGCCATGCGCTATGGAAATCCATCGCCAAGGGCAGCGTATGATGCATTGTTGCAATTGAATCCCCATCTTGAAGAAGTGATAATGGTGCCTTTGTACCCGCACTATGCCATGAGCAGTTATGAAACTGCTGTTGAATACATGCAGGAAATACACAAGAAGTATCATTATAAATTTTCGCTAAAGACGGTGCAGCCTTATTACGACAATGCCGATTATATACATGCGCTTGCAGAAAGTATAAAACCGCATCTCAGCAACGATTTCGACAAACTACTGTTCAGTTATCATGGTGTTCCTGAACGCCACATTTACAAAGGCGATACAACAAAAAGCCATTGTTTAAAAATGAATGACTGCTGCAATGTGCCTTCAACGGCGCATGCACAATGTTACCGTCACCAGACTTTTGTTACCACGGCGCTTACGACTATGGCGCTTGACCTGCCTTCCGATAGAGTGGAGCAAACTTTTCAATCACGCCTTGGACGCGATAAATGGTTAACCCCTTATACAGCGCAGCGCCTTGCCGAATTGCCCGGCGAAGGCGTGAAAAAATTACTTGTTGCCTGCCCGGCCTTTGTAAGCGATTGTCTTGAAACACTCGAAGAGATCGCTGAGGAAGGAAAGGAAATTTTTCTGCATGCCGGCGGCGAAAGTTTTGAAATGATCCCCTGCCTGAACACGCACCCGCTTTGGGTTTTGGCCATCACAAAATATATTAAGGCATTGCAACAGGCAGATTAGCTTTTTTGTTTGCGGGCATTTATACTTCGTGCTCTCTTATGTGCGGGATTATGTCACTCACTTTGGCGATGATTCGTAGCGCGTCCACAATGCTTGTTTGAAAATGTACCGGTATTGATCATCCTGAATTCAGCCATTGAAGTGTGCGACGCAAGGAACGATGCCATAGAAGACAAAAGCCCGGGACATGATCTTTTAAAAAACGGGTGGGCCTGGGGGCATTATTATCCTATGCAGTAGCCAGCGTTTTATTGGCAGCATTGTAGATGTGTTTTTCTTTCCAGCCGTACCATTTCACGGGTGCTGTTTTTTTCATTAGCGTATCAATGCTGCGCATACCAAATAAATTCCATGCTCCTTTTAGTTTGCCGCTTACGCTCGGGTTGAGTGCGCGCAGACTCATGGCAAAGCCGCTATCTAAATATTCCATATGGTGCCAGTAGCCGCCAGGCATAAAGAGCGTGTCGCCATGTTCGAGTGTTATCTCAAAACCATTGGCATGTTTCACTGCGGGGAATTTATTGGTGTCGAGCTTACTTTTTTCCGGATCATAATAGTTGCTGAAATCTGCGAGGCTCAATACCTCAAAGGGTTTGCGATAGAGTTTGTGTTGCTCGTTATAGGGAAAAAGCAAGACTCTTTTGCGGCCAAGAAACTGCGTATGTACAATATGGCTGAGATCTATATCGAAATGCATATGCGTGATAGAACCCTGGCCGCCGGTAAACAACATGGGCATTTGTTTTACAAAACCTTTCATCAATTGATCGGGCCATGTAAAGTCTTCTTTTAACTGCGGTGCATGTGTGAAAATATTGAAGAGAAATATGCGCCATGCGGCCGGGCCTTTTTGAATCATATCGACATAATCGCCAAATGTTGTATAATCGTCGGCTTTATTGATTGGTGTGTAAGCGTCGCTTTTTATATTGTTGTAGATACCCACTCTTTTTTCTCCTGCAACTTCTTTCAGGTAACTCCAGTTCCATTTCCTGTAAGCAGGCCATTGTTTTGCGTGGTCTTTAATAACAACCGGAATATTGGGTTGAAAATAGTTTTTCCTGAAGTCTTCAGGCGCAATGTTATTGACAACATCGACTGGGCGTAGCTGCATGACAAGGAGTTTTGAGCAAATTTACTATGAAGAAATTGTTAAGGCAAAGATGAGTTTTTGATAAATACCCCAACTGCAGCAGGTCGTTTTTTTTCTGGCTAAAGAAAAATGCGGTAAGCTGCTTTTTATCAGGTTCCGGCTGCCGATTATCATTTATTTTTACTGCATGCTGTTGCATATTCACCCGGACGATCCTCAGCCGAGGCATATTGAAACTGTCAGGCAGTGCCTGATGGATGGGGGCGTTATTGTTTATCCTACCGACACTATCTATGGGCTTGGCTGCGATATCTTTCAGCATAAGGCCGTAGAGCGCATATGCCGTATTAAACATGTTGACCCGCAAAAGGCGCAATTGAGTTTTGTGTGTTACGATCTCAGTGACCTTAGCAAGTACAGCAAGAGCATATCCACGCCGCTGTATCGTTTATTAAAAAGTCACTTGCCAGGCCCTTATACTTTTATTCTGCCGGCGAGTAAAGAAGTGCCGAAAATACTCAAGAGCAAAAAAAATACCATCGGTCTGCGCGTGCCTGATAATAACATTGCCAGAGCCATTATCTCTTCTTTGGACAGACCCATTCTTTCCGCCTCTTTGCCGGGCGAAATGGTTGAGGAATATACGGACCCGGACCTGATCCACGAAAATTTTAAGAATCTTGTTGATATTGTAATTGATGGTGGTATCGGGGGAATGATCCCCTCCACCATAGTTGACTGCACAACTGAAGCATACTTTGTAACAAGAATGGGTGCGGGCAAATGGGAGGAAGTTGTATAAACAGCTTATTCCCGGAAATCCATCTCTACCTGGTTTCCCATAATATTGAAACTCTTGCGGTGGTATTTACAAATGCCGTAGTCATCGATCGCTTTGCGGTGATCTGCGGTACCATAGCCTTTGTTCCTGTTCCACAGGTAGTGTGGGAACTCTTCATGCAGTTTTATCATGTACTCATCGCGGTAGGTCTTAGCCAGTATGCTTGCCGCCGCGATGCTTGCATAGATGCCGTCGCCTTTTATAATACAGTGATGTTCGAGGTTATTGTAGGGTACAAAGCGATTGCCGTCGATCAGTAACCGCACCGGTCTTACCGGAAGTTTGTTTAATGCAAGGTGCATTGCCTTGAAGGAAGCTTTCAGAATATTGATAGAATCGATCTCCTCATTATCAACCATCGCAACACTATACGCGACCGCGTAGGTTTCAATATAAGCGCGGAGTTCACTCCGTACGGGCGGCGGCACCTGTTTGCTGTCGTTTAACAACGGGTGATGAAATTCTGGTTTCAATATTACCGCGGCTGCAAATACCGGCCCGGCATAGCAGCCTCTGCCGGCCTCATCGCAGCCTGCTTCCACAACGCCTTCCAGAAAAAATGGTTTGAGCATGATTTGTAACACGAATATCGAAATATGCCCATAAACTTTCTGCAAAAATAAATTCACATTACTGTTGCCGGTAACTTTGCGGCCCCTGGCTTTGCAGTCAGCAGGCTTAAAAAAGCGCAATTATGAATGAGGGACGTCAGCAAAAGATTATTGCAAACTGGTTGTTGGTAGGCGTTTTTATGCTCGTGGTGCAGGTATTGTTAGGTGGGATAACCCGGCTAACCGGCTCGGGGCTTTCCATAACTGAGTGGGACCCGATTATGGGTGCCCTTCCGCCATTAAACGAGGCTGAATGGCAAAAAGCTTTTGAAGGCTATAAAAATATTGCGCAGTTCAAATATGTCAATTACAATTTTACCCTCGCAGACTTCAAGCTCATTTTTTTCTGGGAATGGTTTCACCGGCTTTGGGCGAGATTGATGGGCTTCGTGTTTCTCATTCCCTTTGTTTGGTTTCTTATTAAAGGATATTTTAAAAAGTGGATGATACTGCCGCTTGTTATGCTGTTTGTACTTGGCGGCATGCAGGGCCTTATCGGCTGGATTATGGTAAGCACGGGGATTGATACGGAAAATGTTTATGTAACGCATTTCAGCCTCGCAACACACTTTATGGCGGCCATGGTGCTGATAGGGTACACTTACCTGTTTGCGCTTTCCCTACGTGTCCCGGCCAGCCAGCGTGTTGCCAGCCCGGGTATAAGAAAGCTGGCTTTCCTTATTACTATTGTACTCGCACTGCAATTGGTTTATGGTGCTTTTATGGCCGGGTTAAAAGCCGCATCTGCCGCACCAACATGGCCTACCATCAATGGCTCCCTCATCCCCGCTGATCTTTTTAAAGATGGATTTTCAGAAAGCGCTTTGCATAACCTTATTACCATACAATTCATCCATCGTACGCTTGCTTATGTGCTTGCCGCACTCATTGTTGGATGGTGGTTCAAAGCCAGGAAGGTTAAGCATTCACCCGTTTTCAACCGTGTAAAAAAATGGCCTTTGATAATGGTCGTGGCGCAGTTGTTACTAGGCATTCTAACGGTATTAAGCAGTACAGATATCGTGCATGGGCAATTTGGCATTTTTGAGTGGTTTGCCGAGTTTCACCAGCTTACCGGAATGATGCTTTTACTATCCATGCTCGCTGTTTTGTATGTTGTAAAACCTGTGCAGGCTGCCTGATTTTTTCCCGCGGCGTTGTTGCTTCATGCGCCGGCTTGTTTTTCACACAGCAATTCCGCTTTACCTGTTAAAAATGCAGCAACTTTAAATGCTACTTCCAACTGCAATTCGTTAATTTCAATTTGCGAAAAACTGATGCTTCCCTTTCCCAAGCCGGAAGTGTGAACCCATCAATATTGCTCACAAATACACCGCGCATGAAGAAATACCTCACCGGGTTTTACTACTCCCTACCCATACAATTGTTGTTATTGCATATCAGAAAATACCAGGTACTGCTGCTGTTCTGGTATATTCTATTTGCAACGGTAAGCGGGCATTTTATGGAACCCTATGGGGCAAACTCTTTATATCTTTCACCGGAATATCTTACCAGCGTGAACGCCATCAGTACAGCGATCGTTGGTTTTGCCGTAGCTGTTTTTATTATGAGCTGGAATGTCACCACGTTCATCCTGCATACCAGGCATATACGTTTCCTGGCAACAACGGAAAGCCCTTTTTTAAAATACTGCGTGAACAATGGCATAATACCTTTGGTTTTTCTAGTTTTCTATTTCATAAATGCTATTGAGTACAACATCAACCAGGAATTGCTTTCAACGGGCAGCATTGTTGGCCTCGTCAGTGGTTTTCTTGCCGGGTTTATTTTAGCAGTGGTATTGTCTTTTGCTTATTTCTTCGGTGCTGATAAAAATATTTACAGGCGCTTTGGCAGCGTTATTGTTTCGGCCAACAGGCAATACGAAAAAGCCATAAAAAGAGGACGACATCCGGGCGAGAAAAACGAGATACGTGTCGACTGGTTTCTTAGCGCAAGGCTTGGTCCCAGGAAACCAAGAAACGTGAACCACTACAGCAAAGAGTTTATCGATACCATTTTCAAACAGCATCATTTTGCCGCGGTTATTGCCATATTGCTTTCAATGATTTTCCTTCTTACGGTTGGTTTTTTCTGCGACAACCGCATATTCCAACTGCCTTCCGCTGCAAGCATTACGGTGTTCTTTGCTATTCTTATTGCCGTGGCTGGTTCTGTTTCCCTGTTTCTCGGCAACTGGAGTATTCCCGCTGTTGTACTTATTTACCTGTTCCTCAATTTCCTTTACCAGGAGAATATTATCGATCCGCGCAACAAGGCTTATGGTTTAGATTATAGCAACGAAAACCAACGCCCGGCCTACCAGCGCGACAGCATCCTTAAAATGGTTACGCCTGATGCGATTGATGCAGATAAAAAAGTATTTACTTCCATGCTCAATACATGGAAGCAAAAGCAACAGAAAGACACACCTGTTCTGTTTATCATCAACACAAGTGGTGGCGGCACGCGAAGTGCGACCTTTACTTTTGATGTTTTGCAAAAGCTCGATTCTGTAACAGGCGGGAAGTTAATGGGGCAAACCTTTTTGATCAATGGTGCATCAGGCGGGTTGCTTGGCGCCGCTTATTTTCGCGATCTCTACTGGCAAAAGCAAAAAGATCAGAAAGTTGATATACAAGATAATTCTTACGCCAAAAATATTTCAAGAGACCTGCTCAATCCTTTGTTCTCATCCTTTGTATCACGGGATTTTATCGGCCCAGTGCGCACTTTTGATTATGGTGGCTATACTTACAGCCGCGACCGTGGCTTTTCATTCGAAGAAAAATTAAATGACAACACAAGAGGGCTGCTCGATAAAAAGCTGGCCGACTATAAAGCCGCAGAAGAGCATGCCGATATACCTGTAATGTTTTTTAATTCCATGATCACAAGAGATGGGAGGGAAATGATCATCAGCACGCACCCTGCCCGGTTTTTAATGCAGCCTTACCAGGATACAAGCGCTGTTTTTCCAACAGACCCCGACGCCATTGACTTCACTTCTTTTTTTGCAAGGCAAAACCCGCTGAACCTTCGGGTTCTTTCTGCTTTGCGTATGAACGCCACTTTCCCGTACGTGTTACCCAACGTTTGGTTGCCTTCCGATCCTGTGATAGATGTAATGGATGCAGGCCTCCGCGACAATTTCGGGCAGGGAACCTCTTCGAGGTTTATCAATCATTTCAGCGACTGGATGAGGCATAATACGGAAAAGGTGGTGTTGATCCAGATTCGTGACAGGCAGATCGGTGATTGGGACAGGCCCTATGAAGCCAACAGCATCATCGGGTTTATTACGAAGCCGTTCCTGCTGCTGCAGAGTAACTGGTACCGCCTGCAGGACTATTTCCAGGTAGACCAGCTTCATTATTTTAGCCAAACGCTTGGCGATCATTTCCAGCGCATCTCCTTCCAGTATACGCCTTCCAATGAAAGCGCTTCTGCGGCGCTTAGCTTTCACCTCACCGCAACAGAAAAGAAAGACATAGAAGCGGCATTGAACAGCGAGAGCAATCTTCGCTCTTTTAAACAGGTTGGGGCATTGGTTAAATAGATTGCTGGAGCCGGCATCGGGCCGTTACCCGGGTTGCATTTTTCCGGCTGTGATCGCCAGTCGGCTGCTCTGCCGGTATTCGCTCCCAGATATTCGCGCAACCGGTTAAGCTATGTAATACGGAGGGAAATGAAATAGAGGACAATCGGGACTGTTTTGATTCCCGCTATCAAAAAATGACGCTATGAAAGCGGAACGTTGAAGTGAGTGTCACAAAAGGCGATGCTACAAAGTGCAGGTGCCGGCTTCAAAAAATCAAAAAATTATTTGCTGAGCATGTCTTTTAAAAAGACGAATGCGACGCTAAAATAAATGATCAAACCTGTTACGTCAACAAGGGTTGCAACGAAAGGTGCAGACGATGCTGCCGGGTCGGCGCCGAACTTTTTTAAGGCTAGTGGAAGCATAGAGCCGCTGAGTGTACCCCACAGCACTACACCAATAAGTGAAATGCCTACGGTGAAGGCGACCATTAACCAGTCTGGTCCATACAGATCGCCAATAATACCATGCTGCATAAGCACATGCCAGAGGCATATTCGCAGAAAGCCAATGGTTCCCAATATACTGCCCAGTGTAAGGCCCTGAAAAATTTCGCGGCGCATTACGCGCCACCAATCGATAAGCGTTACCTCGCCAACAGCCATTGCCTGTATAATAAGCGTAGAAGCCTGTGAGCCGCTGTTGCCACCACTGCTCATGATAAGCGGAACAAAAATGGAAAGCACTACAGCCTTTGCCAATTCATCGCTGAAATAAGCCATGGCCGTTGCTGTGAGCATTTCGCTGATGAAGAGTACAATAAGCCAACCGGCTCTTTTCTTTATCAGCTTGAAGAATGGCGTTTCGAGGTATGGCTCTTCCAATGCTTCGGTACCCCCCATTTTCTGCATGTCTTCACTGAATTCTTCGTCTGCCACCCAAAGGATATCGTCGATGGTTACAATGCCAAGCAGTATGTTGTTATCGTCGGTTACCGGAAGTGCCACCCTGTTGTTCATTTTAAACACCTGTGTTGCATGTTCCTGGTCGTCGATTACGTTTAGCGAAACAATGCGACCGTCTACGAGGTCGTCCATTCTTTTCTCGGGTGTTGCGAGAATGATGTCGCGCAGCTTTATATCGTCGATCAGTTCCCCTTTCTCGTTAATGATATAAATAACGTCAACGGTTTCGATGTTACGGGCGACTTTCCTAATCACGTTCAGTACTTCATCAACGGTGTTGTGCTCATACACATAAACATAATCCGGGGTCATCAGCCGGCCAACACTGTCTTCAGGGTAACCAAGCAGGGAAAGTGTTATTTTTCTTTCCTCCGGATCGAGCAGTTTAATGAGGTCGCGTATGGCTTCTTTGGGAAGGTCTTCCAGAAAATCTGTTCTATCATCGGCCGGTAATTCGTTGAGTAACTCAGCTGTTTTAAAAGGCGGAAGTTCTCTTACGATGCGTTGCTGAACCGATACGTCGATTATTTTAAAAACACTGGCTGCGCGGTGAATGGCCATATTTCCGATGATCTGCGCTTCGTAGTCGGGGTATTCGTCAATAAGGCTAGCAACATCGCTGATGTTTTGTTCGTTTAAAAAATCACGCATCCCAACTGTATCGTTTGATTCGATCAGGCGTTCAAATTGTTCTTCCATGCTATGGTCTTCCAACTCAAAACTCATTTTGCAGATCAGCGACCCATCCGCTGCGTTTATTGTAAATAAATCTATGTCCGCCGCTCAAAAATAAAGTAAAAGGCCCGGAAAATTTTCCGGGCCTGAATAAACAAATATTATTTGTGCGATTATTTATTGCAAGGGTTGTTGAGCCATGCATTCCTGATCTTTAATTGTGAAGCATCGGGTGTTTCAAATTCGAGCACATGCTCTTCTGTCTTTTTTATTTTTACTGCCGGTGCCGATAATGCCAACACTTCTTTTTCACCAGAGCTGTTTTTTCTGCGAACTTCTACTGTAAAAATATCGCCTTCTTTTGCGGTGCTGTACAGGTTGTTCACCACTTGCTGGAAATTCCCTGCGTTTACTTCAACTTTATCCAGCCTTAGCAGTTCATCGTCTTTTTTGTAACCCATCTTTTGCCCAAACTCGTTCAGCTTGTCAGTATTCAGCACAACGAAATTGCCATCTTTATTAACGCTAAGTGCCGCTCCACCAAGCGTAAATGCCATCGTTTCTTTTTTCGGCGAATATTTTACGCCTGCGTAACCGAAGAATTCCTCGTAGGGTATGGGTGTTGTGCCCTCTACATATTTCGTAAAGAATGACCTTATTTCAGGGTAGGTAAGCTTTGTAATCTCATCGAAAAGCGAATCGTCTTCAAAATAGTTCCCAGGGCCATAACGGATCGACAGGTCGTGTTTCAGGTCTTTGATGCCATAAGCCCCACCGGATAGTTTATATAAATAGAGATCGAGACATGCGGAAATCAAGGCACCTTTCATATACACGTTTCCGTATTGTTTGGCATATATGTCTGCACAGCCTTTGCTTAATGCCGTAAATGACAGCGTATCGTTATAAAATTTTCTTGAATACACTATTTTCTGGGACAGGCGTTTTAGAAATTCGTCGCCTGTAATAAGCCCATTCGTAACCTGAGTATGGTGTGCATCATATTCTGTACTGCCTTCGTAGAGCCAAAGTTGTTTAGATAGTATGGTTTCATTGAAATTGAATTCGCGTACTTCTTTCGAACAGATATTAAGCGGCGTTACAATGTGAAAAAATTCATGCGAAGAAACATCAACGATATTACCTACACTCTTTTCCTGCGGTAGTTCTGTCATGCTATAAAAGGAGGAATAGGAATGTTCCCACGCGCCCTGTCCCTGCACGGTCGGCTGCTCACTGTTGAAGTAATAGAGAAAGGCATATTTGGTTACAGGGAGCTTACCTCCCATATAATTCTTTGCGGCCTCCAGTAAACTTTTCAAGTGTTCCGCCACATATTTTGAGGTAACCTGTTTTTTGGGCGAATACAACGACACCAGTACATCTGTATTGCCCACTTTTATAAAAGTTGTGTCGGGCACGCAAAACATAATAGGGGAGTCATATAACCGATCAGCGTTTTCCACCTTAAAAATATCAACTGATCCCCTGCTGCTTTCTGCCACAAGCCCGGTTGATGCATAAAAATTTGAGGGCCTTGTAAAAGTTAATTCAAATGGCGTTTTCTTCATGCCCTCGAGGTAGCCGAATATGCCGCAGGTGTTTAGTACAAAATTTTTGCCTTCTTCAAAATTGGTGCCCGCCATTTCGTAAACAGCGTGTTTTACTTTACTATCCCAGGTATCTTCCACATTGTATTCGATCTTATAAAGCTTTGTTGCTTTCTTTATGCTCCAACTGTTCGAGTCGGGCAATGCTGTTACCTGCAATTGCCTGCCCGATTTGTCATAAGCTTTTACGTTGTGTACAAATTTTCCAAAGTCGCTGTTCATATAGGTGCCCGGAACGATTTTGGGCATATGAAATACAATTTCCTGCTCAGTTACTTCCGGTGTAACCAGTTCAACTTTCAATTCATCATTGTTCACTTTAGTAAGGTCAACGGAATAGTGGTAACTGTTTTGCGCGGTTGCTTTTATGCAAATAGCAGCGGCAATGACAAACAGGGGCATCGTCAATCTGGCATTCATGCTAAAGTATTTTTTGTGGATTTCAAAAGTCGCCATTAATAAGTATTCATCTGCTACCGCTCGTCAAATCAAAATGTCGTTCAGTAATTGCTTTAACGGCAGGTTCTATCAAATAATAAAAAGGAATTAAAACAGGTACTGCGCAAACATTCTTTATATTCACTTTATGATACTTCCTTATCTCATTGTTGCACCATCCGGAAAAGAAGGCCGTGGTGTTTTTACCTCCAAAGCCCTTCGGGCAAACACTGTAATTGAAATTTCCCCTGTAATTGTGCTTTCAGCCAAAGAGCGAAAGGCCATCGAGTCGACCAAGATGGGCAGCTATATTTTCGAATGGGGCAAGACAAAGAAGCTGGGATGTGTTGCGCTAGGATATGTTTCGTTGTATAACCACGATTACACTGCCAATTGCGAATACGAAATGGATTTTGATCATCATCTTATCAGCATCAAAACGGTCAGGGGTATAAAAAAAGGCGAAGAGTTGTTCATCAATTACAACGCAAGCCCCAACGACAAGACCAAACTGTGGTTCGATGCAAAATAACGGGCCAATTTTTTGTAGCCCGGCTGCTGTAATGCTGTTGAGCATCGTTGCGTCGCACTTTTCAGCGTCTTCACCTATGCCAGGCCATTTGAAACGAGGTATGAACCCGATGAGCAAAAAAAATCCCCGCGACAGGCAGGGACCATTTTTTAACCGGTAAAAAATCAACTACCAGTATTGATATCCGAGCAACTTTGCCAATTCTATTTTGGCAACACAAAGCTGGTATTCATATTGCAAACGGGTAAATTCGGCGCGCTTACGGTTTGAGCTTGCATCTGTTATTTCGAGATTGGTGCCCGCTCCATTTTTAAACCTGCTTGACGAAAGCTCTTCTGCTATTCTTGCCTGTTCTATTTGTCCTTCTGTATTTTTTATTCTTTCGATGTTACTGTTAATATCGGTAAGTGCCTGCTGAATATCTTTTGTAAAAGTGTTGTCGAGTGTTTGTACGCTCAACTGGTTTTGTTTAATGATGGACTCTGATAGTTTTGTTTGCTGTTTTACTTTGCCGCCATCGTAGATCGGAATTTTGAAAGTTACTCCTGCGGCATAATTGAAGCGAACAGCATTTACATTGGGCACGTAACCGTTCTTAAAACCTGCATTTGCACCAAGCAATAAATTGGGTTTATTTGCCGACTGAACGATGTTCAGATCTTGCTGTGCCTGTTGTATGCGGTCGCGGGCCAGCACATATTCAAGGTTGTTTGTTTGTGCCGCAGACAATGCTGAAACAGCATCGTGCAGGGCAACATCAAAATCGAATTTCAATCCCTTGATACTGGTGAGGCCTGTTGTGTAGGCCAGCAGGTTCAATTGTTTATCAAGGCTGTTTTTAAGATCGAGCCTGCGGTTTTGTTCTGCATCGATATTCACCTGCACATTCAAGAGATCAATTTTAAGTGCATCGCCGTTAGCGAGTTTTGATGAGATGACCCTTTTGTTCTCGTCAAGAAATGCGATTACACTGTCTTCGATGGCCATGCCTTTTTGCAGGTAAACAATATTATAATAGATGGTAGCAACCTGGTTGGCCAACTGGTTTTTAATGTAGTCCACATTGTGTTCGGCGTACTTTAATTCCGTTTTAGCTTTTTCGACATTGGCTTTTAGTTTTCCAAAATCAAATACAAGGTAGTTGGCGTCGATTTCTGCATTGACATTGTTTACCGGGAAAAACTGGAAATCTTTTACTTCGCTGCCCGACTGGATGGGTATAGTCACTTTCGGTTGCACGAAACGGTAGCTTGCCAGCCCATCGACTGTTGGGTTATTTATCTCAGCAATCGCGAGTTTATCCTGGGCGATAGCAATATTGTTTTCAGCCTCTCTTACTTTTGGGAAATAGCTGAAAGACTGTGTTATCAAGCTTTTCAATTCATCGTTTGCCTGTACTTGCTGCTGTGAATAGGCAGCCATTGCACGAGCCAGGATGCAGAGTAAGACCGTTATTTTTTTCATGTTCGCTGGTTTGGATGCGTTTATATAATTTCTTTTAGTTGAATTCTAACCGCCATCAATGGGCTTCTGCTATTGCGGCCGCAGCAGCAGGCGTTACCTCTTTCTTTTTTCCCCGTAAGAAAATGACCAGCGGGATCACTGCAATAAAAAACACTGCAATAAGCCTGAAGGTGTCGAGATACGAGAGGTAGTAAGCCTGTTTGTCGACGGCTGCATTGATTACCGTAATTGCTTTGCCGGCTGCTGTTACCGAGTCGCCGGTTTGTGTAATGATGCCGCGTGACAGTGCACCTATCCGGTTAGTGAGTTCTGCAGAGCCGGGTGTTAGCGTGCTTACGAGGTCTGTACGATGCCGGGCATATTGATTGGCGATGTAGTTATTCGCGACTGCAATACCGAAGGCACCCCCGAGCTGCCGGGTCATATTATTAAGCGAAATTCCCGCCGCATAGTCTTTTGGCTGAAGCCCGGCAACCGCCTGGCTAATCAGGGGTAATTGCACCATCGAAATGCCAAATGCCCTGACGGCGAGTGCAGGGAAGAAATCCCACCTGCTTACATCGGGGCTTACATTCGCACTCATCAGGGCATATAGTGCAAAGAGACTAAAGCCAGTAATAACAAACGGGAGGGCCGGTGTTCCTTTACTCAATGTTTTGCCGATGATGGGCATCATTATAACGCCCATAAGCGTTGGCGGTAATAGTGATAAACCTGTTTCGTAAGCTGTATAACCGAGTACGCGTTGCGCAAGCACCGGGTAGACAAAGACCGATGTGAATAATCCAAAGCCTGCAACAAAAGTGAATAATGTTGTGAATGCAAGGTTCCGGTTACCCAACACTTTGAGATTTACCGCGGGATTCTTTATACTCAGTTCATAAATGACGAAACTTACAAGGCCCACTGCCGCGACAATACTGCATATTCTTATAGAGCTGCTGCTAAACCAATCTTCTGCTTCACCGCGTTCCAGCACATATTGCAGGCAACCAATGCCAGCGGCAAGCAATATGATCCCGTTGTAGTCAATGTGTATGGATTCTTTTCTTTTTCCTTCGCCCGGCTTTTTTTCTACAAAGCTGTAAGCGAGAATGGTTGCGATTATGCCAATTGGAATATTGATCATAAAAATGAGCGGCCAACTGAAGTGTTCGATAATGAAACCGCCTACCGTGGGCCCTAGTGTTGGACCTAACACGATCCCCATTCCAAAAAGGCCGGAAGCGATAGGCCTGTCCTCAGGCGTAAATGCGTCGAAGAGAATCGATTGCGATGTAGAGAGCAATGCGCCACCCCCAACGCCCTGTATAAAGCGCCAGGCGATGAGTTCCACAAGACCATGCGATTGCCCGCACATATAAGAAGCAAACGTGAAAAGTATCATGGATGCTATGTAGTAATTCTTGCGTCCAAAATAATCAGCCAGGAAACCGGTAAGGGGAATAATGATCACGTTGGCGATGGCGTAGGATGTGATTACCCAGCTTATATCCTCAATGCTCACACCGATGCTGCCCGCCATATCGTTCAAGGCAACATTTACAATGGAAGTATCGATCAATTCCATTATTGCTGCCGAAACGGTGGTAAGCACAATGATGAATTTTGCAAATCCTTTTGCTGCCATGTTGAATTAGTTGGTGGTGATCGTAATATAAGCGCTGAGGCCTGCCCTTAATATGTCTTTATAACGCGATACATCATTGATGAGAATTTTAACGGGTACGCGTTGTGTAACTTTTACGAAGTTGCCACTTGAATTGTCAGGGGGCAGCAGAGAGAATTTAGCTCCTGTGGCATCGCTAAGGCTTTCAATGGTACCGGTAATCTTTGCATCGGGGTAAGCGTCGAGTTCAATATCAACGCTCATACCGGGATGAAATTTTTTTATCTGTGTTTCTTTAAAGTTTGCAATGATCCAATAGGTGCTGTCATTTACAATGGAAAACAGCGGTGTGCCAGCCTGTACATACTGCCCTGGCGAAATGTTCTTCTTCCCCAGCTTGCCATTGATCGGCGCATATATTTTTGTGTAAGATATTTTTAATTTCTGTTGCTGAATAGCGGCGTTCTTTACCTCCAGCGCGGCGTTAGCTTTCTGTATGGCGGCATTTGACACTGCGATGCGGCTGTCAGCCGATACATAATCATTTTTTGCGTTAATCAATTGCTGCGTGGCAACTTCCAGTGCAAAGCGGCTGTCATCTAATTGTTTTCTTGTGATTGCCTGGTCTGCGAATAATTTCTGGTTGCGTTCATAGTCTTCCTGTGCCTGCTCTTTTTTTACCTGTGCCAGCGTAATATTCCCTTTATTCACCGTAGTGGATGTGGTGGTGGTGTTTAGTGAGGCTTTTGCATTGAGTATATCAGCTTCAGAACTTTTGTAGTCTGCTTCCATTTGCAGCAGTTGAGCCTGCATTTCGTCGTCGTCGAGTGTGACTACCAGCTGGTTTTCCTTTACAGAATCGTAATCGCCTACAGCCACTGTTTTTACGTATCCTGAAACCCTGGGCAACACCGGTGTTATCATGGTCTCTACCTGTGCGTTGTCTGTTGTTTCGTGTGACAACGCAAACGAAATTTTTGTATAAGCGAAATAGCCCCCTGCAATAAGTATAAGGCCGAATATAACAAGACGGATCGGTGACCTTTTTTTCTTCTGTGTTAGTTCCTGCTGTTCCATAATTTTTGTTTGGTTATTTGTTTAATAGGTGAGCGCGCATTAATTGCTGAAGATGTTTTGTTACTCTTTTCCGGAAATTTATATCTGAATAAGGGTCAAAATTTTCGTCTTTACCCATCAGCATATTGCAAAGTGGCCGCGAAAGCATTACCTGGTTGATAGTGCCGAGCAACGAAGCCATTGTAAGTTCCGGGTCGGTCTTCCTGAATATTTTTTTCTTTATTCCCTGCTCAATGATGCTCCTGATGATTTGCGTGTTCCTTGAAAATATGCTTATGATCTGCTGGTGAAGTGAACCACGTTCTGATTTTAGCAGTTCCTGGTACAATACCCTGTGAAAGCCCGGTTGTGAAAGAAACCTGTTCACATAAATATCAATGATCTTCTCCATTTTTTCCATTTCTGACAATTGGGTATTGCCTGCAAGTTCTTCGAGTATGCCTTTAATGTTACCTGCTTTGTACGTAACAGCCGATTCGAACAGTTTGTCCTTTGACCCAAAGTAATAATTGACCATTGCAACATTCACTTCTGCCCTTGTGGCTATATCGCGGATCGACGTTCCGTCGAAACCATTACCTGCGAAGAGTTCCAACGCATGGTGCATTATGTGTGTTTTCTTATCCATGGAATTTTTATAAACGAGAACAAAATTAAACAAATGTTTAAATTAAACAAATGTTTAAAATTGTTGACAAAAAAATGACAATGGCGTTATGCGTGTTATGGTATTGTTACCGGCAGCAGTACAAATGCCCGCTGTCGTTGCGTCGCACACTTGTGCTGTGGTGCATCTTGCAGCAACTGATATGTAAATGCATTAAAATGTTTTAGATTCTAACAAAAGAAAAGCTAAATTGTTTCTTACCGTGCCTGTTAAACCAAGGCAACACTAGTAAGTGGAATAAACGATAAGAATGCCTACGATCATCATTATGGAAAGGCCGGTAAAAAAGAGCAGGTCGGCAATCTTTTCAACGGTATTATTCTTTTCTTTTTTCAGGGAAATATATGCGAGCAGGGATGATGCAATAAATATACAGGTATTGGCTGCGAGTATTTCATCGGCGTAGGTACCCACACCAACTTTCATAACGCGGAACAATGCTATGATGGTTACACAAACCCCTGCGAGTGTTATGGAACCATTAAAGATATGTTCTGCAATTCTTTTGTTATTGCTTACTCTCCGGTCATATCCGGGTGTTTGTTCTTTCATACTATTTGAAACTGTATTCTATCCGGCCAACAAGTTGTTTTTGTTTGTTAAAACATCTTTCTTTCTTTTTTAAGCCATTGCTATCGTACTCGTACAGCCATATAAGGTAATCGTCAGATCCCTGCGGCACCTGGGTCATTTGCCTGATTGTACCGTCTTCGTTGTATTCAAAAACAAAATCAGGGAGCAACTGGTTTGCCTTCGTGTTAAAGTGAACAACGTCTGTAAGCTGGTGGCGTTGGTTATAATAATAAAAGTACTTCTGTGTAAGCTGGTTTTTTTTGAGCCAATGTTCTTCGGCAATATTCTGTTGTTCGTCTGGTATAAATTCTACTACGGTTGTGTCGGTGCTGTTTTTGATCAGGAACATTTTTACGGGCCTGTTGTTTTCGTAAAAATATTGATGCACTTCGATTGAGGAGTTGTTCATAAACTCGTCATTTATTTCTGTGGTAATACTGTTGAGCACATCGCCGTCGTAAGCATAGGTTGTTGTTTTTTTTATTTTGTCTGTTGTGTCTACCGTTTTAACAATGCGGTTGTTGCTGTATGAAGCTATAGATTCTGCCCTGCCCGTGGCCGGGAAATCGGTGATGGTTGTGATGAGCGAGCCGTTACCACTGATCTGTTGAACGAGGGTAAAATCATCGGTGGGGGATCCGTCTGCTTCAAAACTGGCTGCGCTGATTTCTCTTACTCCGCTATTCTTTAAAACCAGGTATTGTTGAGTGGTTTGTTTAGCGGTAACAATATCGTTGTAATAATATTGCGCATGGCAAAAACTCATGAGGCACACAAACACAGAGGAAATAATCAGCTTCATTCATTTATTCTTTACATCAAAAATAACTGGCAATGTATTATAACGCCAAAACATTTGCAAAGTATGTATTGCTGCTAGGGTTGAGTTATGTATTTTTAGTTAAATTTTGTGCGGCCAGCTTGTTATAATCGCCGCTGTGCGGCTAACAATAATATGCAGATAAATGTGATGCAGGGGAGGGTTGCTGCGTGAGGGATTGAAGCGGAAAGCCCACAGCCGAGAGGTACGAGCGGCGAGGACTTGCAGCGGAAAGCCCGGCCCGCAGGGCACGCCCTAAAAATCTCACTGCAATTTTCAGCATGACCAAATACTGGCTGTAGTATAACCATTAAGAGAGCGCTTATGAGCAATACAGGTTTACAGTTTGAACGGCTTGCCGGCATTATGGACGAGCTTAGAGATAAATGCCCCTGGGACAGGAAGCAGACCATTCAGACTCTTCGTTCGATGACGATAGAGGAGACGTATGAGCTTACCGACGCCATAATTGAGGAGGATTGGAAGGGTATTAAGGAGGAGTTGGGTGATCTTTTGTTGCATATTGTTTTTTACTCGAAGATCGGAGCTGAGCAGTCGCAATTTACCCTGGACGAAGTTATAGACAACATTTGCAATAAGCTGATTGTACGCCATCCGCACATATATGGCGATATGAAAGTAGCTAATGAAAATGATGTGAAGCGAAACTGGGAAGCGATAAAAATGAGCGAAGGCAAGAAGTCTGTTTTTGAAGGTGTGCCGCCAAGCTTACCTGCCATGGTGAAGGCTACAAGGATCCAGGAAAAGGCAAAGCAGGTGGGTTTTGAGTGGAGCAAGAAAGAAGATGTGTGGAAGAAGGTGGAAGAAGAGATCGGCGAGTTGCAGGAAGCAATTGAAGCGGATGCGCAGGACAATATTGAGGAAGAGTTTGGAGATGTGCTTTTTAGCCTTGTAAACTATGCACGGTTTTTGCATGTTGACGCGGAAACCGCACTTGAAAAAGTGAATAAGAAATTTATGAAGCGTTTTTTACAGATGGAAGCAGCTGCGGCAGTTAAAGGGCGAAAACTTGCAGAGATGACACTGGAAGAAATGGATGCCATCTGGAACAGCGTTAAAAAAGCAAATAAAATTTTTTGATAAGAATTTTCCAACAATCGGCATACCGGCACGGGTACCTGTTTATTACAGCGGCATGGCTGTATACTCTATCTTTTCTTTTCACCAACTATTTTTCTGTTAACTCCAGCCCTGAAAAGGTTGCCAAAGCTTTACAGCAATACATCTATGGGCAGGAAAGTTTTTTTAACACGCTTATTGATGATTCTACCCAGTTGAAAGCGTTGCTTGCCGAGGGACCAAATGAACTAAAGAAATCGCTTAATTCGAAAACGACCGGCATTTTTACCTGGGAGGTAAATGATATTGGCAACGCTGTTGAACTGTACTGGAATAATAATACGATGACTGTTGATCAAAACAGTTTAAAAAAACGTGACGGCAGCTATGCTGTTACAGGGCAGAACGGGTATTTTGAGTTGATCAAACGAACGGTAAAAGTGCATGATCATAACTATTTCGTTGTGGCTATGA
Organism: Chitinophagaceae bacterium UBA7600; assembly: GCA_002478885.1. Classification (GTDB taxonomy): domain Bacteria; phylum Bacteroidota; class Bacteroidia; order Chitinophagales; family Chitinophagaceae; genus DLKC01. The sequence goes on along the minus strand of DLKC01000018.1, from coordinate 5,330 downwards.
TACCGATTTACTGGGAATACAAAATAGAGGACGAGATGGTTAAAAATGGTTTTGCTGCCTCTCCTGATCTTGAAAAGAACTATTATTTATCGTCGGAAAATATTGGTATTGCACTATATGGTTCTTCCAAGGAAAAATTGTTTTATGTTGTAAAGAAGGACAAAGCGTCATTGGATCAACCGGGCACTACGTCGATATTGTTGCGGGTTGCGGCTATTATACTGTTGATGATTTTTGTGAATGCACTGGCGGCGGATGTTGCGTCGCAGTATGGGTTTTTCCCCGGTATCATTTTGTTGACGATCATCGTGGTTACTGTTAGGGCTGTTACCTATATCATACCGTTTCCCTTTGATTACAGCGAGTTTGAATTGTTCGATCCAGGCGTATATGCATCGAGCAGCCTGCACCCTTCCCTGGGTGATCTTATGATCAACAGCGTCCTGGTTTTTTGGCTGGTTACTTTTTTGAAATTTAATTTTCAGCGTATAAAAAACAAAGAGCTCTTCCTGAAAGGAAAGAGGGGGGACATCATTGCCGTCGTGGCCCTTTGTTTTATGCCTTTTTTTACGATTGCCATGGCCAACTTTTTGACCAGCCTTGTAAACGATTCAACCAAAATCTATTTCGACGTCACGTACCTCTTCTCCCTGAACATTTATACGATCGTAAGCTTTATTGTGATTTGTATACTGATGCTTACCTTATTTTATTGCCTCCAGTTATTACACTCGCTGTCATCAATGCTTGATATTGGCATTTACTGGCGCATCGTTATTATGCTTTCTTTTGCGCTGTTGTTGCTTTCTGTAAAGGCTGCAGATAGTAATAACACGCTTATTAATTTCCTGATCATTGCATGGCTTGTTGTATTTTATATTTTTTCGGATATCAGAAAGAACGACGTACCACTGTCTTTTTATAATTCATCGTGGTTTATGATTTGGAGTGTGTTTCTTATGGCTTCCGTTGCGGCATTTCTCATCTATCAAAATAATTCCCTTGAGCAGGATAAAAGAAAAAGAATCGCCGAATCGCTGACTATAAAATTTGAGGATGCCAACCAGAAAATATTAAGTGTTACATCGGCTAAGTTCAATAGTTTTTTTTCTGATAATAATTTCCGTCGTTTTTTTAACGAGTCAGACAACAAGAGACTTAAAAGCAGCATTATCAACAGCAACTTTGTGGGCTACCTGAACAATTTTAACTCGAAAATTTATACCTACGATTTCAATAAACTGCCTTTATTTAATGAAGACTCCACCTCGTGGTATGTTGTTAATTCTATATTGGTCAATAAAAGCCTTCCCACGCCAATACCCCATCTATATTATTACGATAACTCTGCCGATAAGTTTAGTTACGTTTATGAAAAACAGGTGCTTTCGAAAGAATCGGTATTGCTTGGATATGCTTACCTGATCATTCAACCTAAGTCGAGCAAAGAAAACAGCCTTACGCCACAAATTTTCAAGGAGCTTACCAATGACAAGCCGCTGATTGCCGATGACTATGCCTATGCAATCTATAATAACAACCATCTCATAAGAAGCACAAGCAATTATAGTTTTAGCGATTCTATTCCTTTAAAAGAGATGCCCCAACAGGAGTTCACTTATAAAGACACCAAGGGATACACGGAACTTTGGTACAATGCACCCGGTGACTATATGATCATTGTTGCCAGGAAAGACAATTGGTTTACGGAAGCTGTCACCTTTTTTGCCTACCTGTTTGGCTTATTTATTATTCTTGTGTTGATACAGCATTTCGGGCAGCTAGTCGTTCGTACGCACTTCAAACCGGAGGAAATAAAAAAGATATTCCGGTTCAATATCAGAACCCAGATCCAAACCATCATTGTCGTAGTGAGTGTTATTTCTTTTATCGTGATTGGTATTGCCACCATATCTTTCTTTATTGTGCGTTTTGAGAATAACAATGAGGAGATGCTGCGTAATACTGCACAGGTAATTCAAAATGAGATAGAGCAATTGACGGGGCGCAATTTTGTTGCAACTGATATTGGTAATCTTAAGAATATAGACCTTGATTACGAGTTGGAGCAACGCATTGTTGAGATCGCCCAGGCCCACAACACCAACATCAATTTTTTTGATGTTGATGGAAACCTGCAGATATCAAGCCAGCAGTATATTTATGACAACGGCATCATCAGCAGGAGTATGAACCCAACTGCGTATTTTGACATGCGCTTTAATCATAAAACGCAATTGATCCAGGCAGAAAAACTCGGAAACTCGCAGTACCTGAATATTTATGTGCCGGTAAAGAACCAGGACGGCTCAACACTGGCCTTCGTAAATATACCCTATTTAAACCCCGAGCAGGATCTAAGCCAGGAAATATCCAATTTCTTAATCACGCTCATCAACCTGAACGCACTTATTTTTATTCTTGCCGGGGCTATCGCCATATGGATTACCAGCCGCATCACATCTTCCTTCACACTTATCGGTAACAAAATGAAAGCGATCAGTTTTGGCGATGCGAATGAAGAAATCGAGTGGAAGAAAAATGATGAGCTTGGCGAACTTGTGAGCGAATACAACAAGATGGTAAAAAAACTGGCTGAAAGCGCAAAGGCTCTTGCGAGAAGCGAAAGAGAAGGCGCATGGCGAGAAATGGCACGACAGGTTGCACATGAAATAAAGAACCCTCTTACGCCAATGAAACTAAGCATTCAATACCTGCAAAAAGCAATCGACAACAATTCTCCAAACGTAAAATCTTTGTCGAAGCAGGTAGCGGATACGCTAGTTGAACAAATTGATCAACTATCAAAAATTGCCGGCGATTTTTCGCAGTTTGCCAATATTGCCAATGTAAATAAGCAACGTTTCGATCTGTCATCAGTCATTGATATCCTTGTACGATTGTTCAGTGCCGATGAGCGTGTTTGTATCAATCTTACCAGGTCAAACGACGAGGCTGTCTATTTTATAGAAGCCGACAGAATGCAAATGAACAGGCTGTTTACTAACCTTATTAAGAATGCAATTGAGGCGTATAACGACCAGGAAAAAGCGATCATCAATATCCATCAGTCAGTAAAAGATAATGAGGTCATCGTTTCTGTGCAGGATAAGGCCAGCGGCATTCCCCGTTTAATGCAACCCAAAATATTTGCCCCGAATTTTACCACCAAGTCTTCAGGCACTGGTTTGGGCCTTGCCATTTGTAAAGGCATCGTAGAAAAGGCCAATGGCAATATCTGGTTCGAAACGAAAGAAAATGAAGGCACAACTTTTTATGTGTCACTTCCCCTTGCTAAGAATTAATTTTTTTGTTTACCGGCCTTTGGTACTTCGTGGCGTCGGCTCTTGCGTTGCACTCTTTTACTGTTAACCTTTGGGCGTCAGGCCCGAACTTTTAGTTTGGCACCAATGACCGATTCCCGGGTTCTTAGAAGCGTGTGACCTTAACGCTGGTAGCTCATCGACAAGTGTGCGATGCCGGATAAGCTGGCATTATCGCGCCGGCAGGCGATGCTATGGAAAACAGTTGCCAGGCCTATAAAAATCATCTTCTTTTTGCGTGCTGCGTTTTCAGGAAGTTTTCAAATCCGGCAAGTGAAAAGCTGCTGAGGTTGTGTGATTTGGTTACGCCGGCCTTTTGCGCGGCAATAACGCCATAGCGAATATCGTTGAAGCCATCAATGCTATGTGCGTCGGGGTCGATGGAAATGAGCACATTTTTATCTATGCAATAACCGATCCAGCGCCAGTCAAGGTCAAGGCGCTTGGGATGGGCATTCAACTCGATAACAACATTGTGCGCCGCACACGCATCGATGATTGTTTTGTGATCGATTGGGTAACCATTTCTGCTTAGCAACAACCTGCCTGTCGGGTGACCGAGAATATTTGTATATGGATTTTCGATGGCTTTGAGCAGCCGGGCCATTGCTTTGTCTTCTTTCATTTTAAGATTCGAATGCACTGAGGCAATCACCAGGTCGAAATTTTGGAGTACATCAGTATTATAATCGAGGCTGCCATCATTTAGAATATCTGATTCTATACTCTTGAAAATTTTAAATGGGCCGAGCCTTTTATTTAACTCGTCTATTTCTTTATGCTGTTCAATTAGTCTTTCTTCTGTAAGCCCGTTTGCATAAAATGCCGATTTAGAATGGTCGCTGAGAACAAGGTATTGCAAACCTTTTTTAATTGCAGCAGTTGCCATTTCTTCGATACTATTAACACCATCGCTCCACTTGCTGTGGCTATGTATTACCGATGTTATATCCTGATTGGTAATAACAGTGGGTAATTTTTTTTGTTTTGCGTGTTCGATTATTGTTGCCGATTCCCGCAGAAAGGCTGGTATGAACTCAATATTTGCCTCTCTAAAAATATCTTCCTCTCTGGAGTAGCAGTCTTTCAGAGGAAATAAAGAAGTCCAGGCTTCAAAAAATTGGGGACTGCTGGTTTTCTCAAAAATTGTTTTTACGAAGTTGTTTTTATTGGTGTGGTAAAATGTCATCAGCAAATTTTCTTTGCCCCTGTAGCTGGTAGTGTCAGCGGATGAATCCACGAGTTTATAGTCATTAGCTATAAAAAAAACAGTGAGTAAATCGGAAGGTGCATCGGTTACCCACTCAAGTTTATCGATTGTTTCAAGATGTCTTTCAAAATCGCCCGTTAAACGGAAACTATAATCTTTGAAAGCGTTGGACATTTTTTCAGTTGCTTCGCTTGCATATTGCTCAACCTGGGTATACAGAAAACTTCCCTGGTTGTTGAGATAAAATTCGATTGCTTCTTTAATGTTTTGCTGCGTTTTTTGGCCAAAGCCTTTGTAGAGCATCAGTCTGTTTTCTTCGCATGCATATAACAATTCGCCAGGACTCTCCACCTCAAGTTCTTTCCAGATCACTGCGATCTTTTTTGGTCCAATGCCTTTAATCGCAAGCATTTCCAAAATTCCGGCGGGTGTCTTTTCTAAATAACTATCCAGTAAAGGGAGTCTGCCTGTTTGTATTTGTTCTATGATTTTTTTCCCGATAGCTTCTCCTACTCCTTTAATGGAAAAGATTTTATCTTCTGGCAGGCTTGCCAGTTGAACCGGGAGTTTTTCTATGGCAAATGATGCGGACGAATATGATTTTGTTTTAAAGCTGTTCTCGCCATGAATATCCATGAGTTTTGCGAGAAGAGAAAAGTTGTCGGCGATGGTGTAGTTATCCATAACTTAAATATCTATAAAATAAAAAAGTCCCGGAAAAATTCCGGGACTTAAATCTATTTGCTGTGTAAGATGAAGAATTATTTCTTCTTAGCAGCTTTTTTAGGAGCAGCTTT
>DLKC01000096.1 GCA_002478885.1 Chitinophagaceae bacterium UBA7600 | reverse complement strand
TATTTACTGGGTTTTAGAGTACAGCGCGCCATCCAGCTTCAATGAGAAGTTAAAGGTACAAATGCTCCGCGATGAGCATGTTATGCGTCAAATGGTTACTGTACTCGATAAATACGCCGTCGAGTATAACACTAGAAAGAGAAGTGGCGTACCAACAGGAACCGAAAAAGCAGTAGGAGCATAATCATGGCAAAAGCAAATGAAATAAAATACCTTACCGCGATTAAGCAGGAGAAACCAAAGAAGAAATTCTGCCGTTTCAAAAAGTACGGTATCCGCTATGTTGATTACAAAGACATCGAGTTCCTGAAAAAATTCATCAACGAACAAGGAAAGATTCTTCCACGTCGTTTGTCGGGAAATTCTTTGAAATATCAGCGTAAAGTATCTGATGCAATTAAGAAAGCACGCCAGATGGCGCTGTTGCCTTATGTAACAGATTTGTTGAAATAGAACAATTAGTAACCATTCCCTAATTCCCGGAAACGGGTTGACAGTCTTAATCTGAAAAGATTGGGCCCTGGGAACTAAAACAAGAAACATGCAGGTAATATTAATCCAGGATTTAGATACACTCGGCCAAGCCAACGAACTTGTAAAGGTTAAAAATGGCTATGCACGTAACTATCTTATTCCTTCTAAAATTGCTGTTGAGGCAAACCCTTCTAACCTAAAACAATTAGAAGAGCGCCTTAAAGTAAAGGCAAAGAAAGAGGCCGCAATGCTCGCAGAAATAACGAAGGTTATCGATGTGCTTAAGGCTTCTCCCGTTAAGATCGGTGCCAAAACAGGCACAAGCGGAAAGATATTCGGAAGCGTTACTTCATTGCAAATTGCACGTGCAATCCGCGATCAGAAGGGCTACGAGATCGATCGCAAACGCATCAGCATAACCGACGAGGTGAAAGAACTCGGTACTTACAAAGCTACTATCAACTTCAGCGCGAACAATGTTGCCGAAATGGAGTTTGAAGTGGTTGCTGAATAATTTGTGCTCTAACGTTTATATACAACGATCAATTTATAAAAGACCATCACATTTTGTGGTGGTTTTTTTATGAGCCCAACTGTGGGTTCTTTGGTCATCGGCTGTTGCGTCGCACACTTGTGCTAGGGAATAGATGCTCGTCAAACACAAGCTCGCTTAATTTGATTATAAGTGTTCCTGACGATGCAGTGAGTGACACAACGAAGCCGAGTATTGCGATGCTGCCTGTACCATAAATATCTTTTGATTATTTAACAGTAATTTTCGGGTTGAACAATTACTTTCACTGGGGTATTTTAAAACCATTCTTATGAAATATTTTCTCGCATTTATGCTCGGCCTTGTTATCGCCGCAAATGCACGGTCGCAGACTTTCGATTCGATACCGCCATTTCAGAAAGATTCTACGCTTCCGGTGTTTAGTATTATGCAGACAGATAGCTCATGGTTCAATAATCTTAACCTGCCTAAAAACAAGCAGGTGGTAATGCTGTATTTCAGCCCCGAATGCGGCCATTGCCAGCTAACCGCGCATGAGTTTATGAAAGATGCAAAGCGGTTTAAAGATGTTTTTTTTGTGTGGGTGAGTTATCAGCCGATGGAAGAAATTAAGACCTTTGCCGATAACTATAAAATGCTAAAGGCTAAAAATATTGCCGTTGGTCGTGATCCGAAATATTACATCCCCTCTTTCTTCAGGGTTAAATACACGCCCTTTATCGCGGCCTACAATAAAGATGGAAAATTAATCGCCGCTTTCGATGGTGGTACCGATACAGACACTGTGTACGACTTACTTTATCCCAAAGAAAAATAGTGAAGCAGTTTGCCCGGAGACGAATCAAATGATTATTGAATAAATCAATCGTTTGATGTTTGAAGTGAAGGGAAAATTATTTAGTTTCAGTAAAAACAAAAAAGATGGGGTTTTCTGTAAAAATATCTGCAGAGCAAGGATACCATGTAATAAGCCTTAAAGATGAAAGCTCAAATTGTGAAGCGGCCATTTATTCATTTGGCGCGTTATTAAACGCTTTCTCCATCAATACGCCCGAAAGGAGCATTAATGTTGTGGATGGGTTTTCGTCACCGGCAGATGCCATAAAAAATATAGCAGCAGGCTTCAACAGCGCAAAATTGAGCCCTTTTGTGTGCAGGCTTGATAAAGGTGAATATTCATTCGCGGGAGTGCATCATAAAATCCGCAAGCATTATCTTGGTGATGAAGCAATCCATGGACTGTTATACAATGCCGTTTTTGACATCAGTGATTACAAGGAAACCGATGAACATGCAACGGTTACTCTTAGCTATACTTACAATAATAACGAAGAAGGTTTTCCATATGCATACGAAATGATGGTTGAGTATATGCTTGGCAAGAATAACCAGCTTACGGTAACTACCAAAGTAAAAAATACTGGCGATAGAAATTTTCCACTTTCCGACGGTTGGCATCCCTATTTTACTCTTGGAGAAACGGTTAACGACCTTAGTGTTCAGTTCAATGCCGACCAGATGGTTGAATTCGATGAACGTTTATTGCCGACGGGCATGTTGTTGCACAATAATAAATTTGCTCAAAGCACGCCTTTCGGCGAAACCTTTTTAGACAATTGTTTTGTATTAAAAGATTTTGAAAACGATTCATGCGTGCTGCGTGATGAAAATAGCGGCCTGCAGTTAACCATTAAAGCCGGTCAGTCTTATCCTTATTTGCAGGTTTACACCCCGCCGCACAGGAAGAGCATTGCAGTGGAAAATCTCAGTAGTCCGCCCGACGCATTTAATAACGGCATGTCGCTGATTATCGCAAAACCGGGGGAGACTTACAACTTCAGCACGTCTTATATTCTTCAGCTTGTTACCGGATTTTAGCGATCTGTAGCAAAACAGAGTTTCTGCAAAATAGCCGTTCCGGTGATGAATGAAGCGTCGCAAGAATGCTTCATCGATGAGCTAAAGCCGGCGACCAAATTACAGCGCTACGGTTGCTATCATACTTATCTCAACATTCACGCCTTTTGGTAAGCCTTTCACTGCCACCGTTTCTCTTGCAGGGTAGTCGCTGTTAAAATAGCTGCCATAGACTTCATTTACTTCGGCGAAAAGACTCATATCACTTAGAAAAATAGTTGTTTTTACTACATGTTCAAAGGTTAATTTGGCCTCGGAAAGAATTGCCAAAAGATTGTTCATGCACTGCTTTGATTCTGCCTTGATGCCATTGGATACAAGGTCTCCGGTTGCGGGATCAATGGGTATTTGCCCGCTTATGAAAAGCAGTCCACCAGCTTTTACACTTTGATTGTATGGCCCAATGGGCGCAGGGGCTTTGTCTGTATTGATAATTTGTTTTGACATAGCATTGATTTGTGCGGCAATTTGCAGTAATTACTTCAACCTTCCAACCTATTTTTGCAAACCTTACTATGATTATGCAAATACTTGTTCTTGCAAATGAGCTCCAACGCGAAGAATGGCTGCAACACAATGCAGACAAGGGCGTTGCTGTAGAATTTACAGGCAAGGCAGATGGCTCATTTTTTGAAAGGTTAGCCGATGTGTATTTCTTACTTGACTATAAAGAATGGGAAAATCAAAATGGTTCTTTAAAAACTCACAAGCCTGTTTTTGTAAATGCTTTGGTCAAAACGCTCCAGGAATTCCCTGCAAACGCCATTCGAATAAATGCCTGGCCACGTTTCTTAGGCAGGAGTATTTTGGAAGTGGTAGCCTCAGAGGAAAATAAACCGGTTGTAGAAGAAGTAATGCAGGCATTGGGTAGACAGTATCAGCTGGTGCCCGACGTTCCGGGAATGATCGCGGCCCGGACGGTTTCCATGATCATTAATGAAGCCTATTACACGCTGGAGGAAGAAATAAGTTCCGCCGAAGAAATAGATATTGCTATGAAACTCGGTACGAACTATCCGTACGGGCCTTTCGAATGGGCAAGGCAAATCGGTATTGAAAAAATACTATATCTTTTAGAAGCGCTTAGTCTTGAGGGCGCTCGCTATGCTGTTGCACCAGCATTAAAAAAAGCAGCGGAACAATTGTTGGCGTTTAAGAACACAATAAAATAAACAGATACTTGGCTTTAATACTCAATATTGATACAGCCACTGAATTTGCCAGTGTTTGCATCGCAAATGATCATCATGTGCTGGCGATGGAAAAAAGTGTAGACCAAAAAAGTCATGCGTCTTTTATACAACCTGCCATAAAGCGACTTGCTGCCACTGCCGGCATTGACCTTTCAGCCATTGATGCTGTTGCTGCAACAGCAGGACCTGGAAGTTATACGGGATTAAGAGTGGGGCTTTCTACCGCCAAAGGACTTTGTTATGCTTTGAAGAAACCATTGATATTGCTTAATACGCTCGAGGTGATGGCGGCTTCGGTTGTTGCTCATTCATCTGCAATTAATGTGGAAGAAAAAGTCCTGTATTGCCCCATGATTGATGCAAGGCGAATGGAGGTATTTGCGGCAGTTTACCACAAAGATATTTCCGTTCAGGTGCCACCGTGCGCAATCATCCTCGATGGCAACAGTTTTGAACAACTATTGTTGCGGCATAAAATTATTTTTTCAGGAAGCGGCCATAAAAAACTTCAGAACATACTGTCCAGCAGCAACGCAATTTTCAGTGAACACATCCAAGATGCCTCTGCCCTTTCGCTACGCTCCTTGTTGAAATTTAAACAAAATGACTTTGCCGATTTGGCTTACAGTGAGCCGTTTTATCTTAAAGAATTCTATACAAAGCATTCATAGTGCGCTGATATTAAAATTTTATTATAATTTTATATATACTTTTACTGATCTTAACCCTGAAATGCTTAAACATGATAAATCATTTGCAAGTTGCTATCATTAATGACCCCGGCACAAACGAAAATGTTAAGCTCGATTTTCTTCACATGAAGAAATCTATGCTCATTCTTCGTGCTATCAATCATAAACTGCGGCAGCAGATTATCAAGCTCCTCGATGAACGCCGTAAAATGACCGTTACTGAGATTTATGTAGAATTACGTCTTGAGCAATCTGTGACCTCACAACATCTTGCTATTTTAAGGCGTGCCGGCCTTGTATCTGCTCTGCGTGAGGGTAAATTTATTTTCTACGCGCTCAATTACAAACGTATTAAGGAACTCAACACTTTTGTTGAGCAATTAGTAGGGCAATAAATCAATAAATGTTGTCATTTTTTTGGAACCAGCTTCACCTTGTAAGGCATCTCCGTTGTGTCACTCACTTGTACTGCATCGCGTTGAGCAGCAAAAATCAATTACTGCCTTTCATTAGTTTGGCTTAAAGCCGAGTGCGGTTATATAGCCATTATTTTGGGTACAGTTTTTAAACCTGCAATTTTCCAGAAAGCCATCCAATGCCTTTGTTATCATCTCCTGTTCTTTCGGTCTTTGCATGCGAATGTCTTCAAAATTCTTTTTTGGTTTGCCAGCGTACGCAATCACAGAATCATAGTACTGCGGAACTGCAAAAGTTACGATCCCTTTGCTGTTATCTATCTTTTTGTAGGGCCAGTAATGCCAGCCAATATTGTTTTCTTCCAATGTATTGCGAAATGCCTTTACCCAATCATCGTCATTCTCACCTGTTTCTCCGCAATAAATCGGCACGTTGTATTTATCGCGAAAATCAATATAATCTTGTACGACTTCTTTCGTCGGTGATGTCCAATATTTGTGAAACGTATAAACCAGCTTTTTGTCAAATGGCTCTCCAAAAGGTTTAAAATTCGAATCCCATTGGGCGCCACCAAGAATGAGAATGTGGTTATTATCCACTTCCCTTATGGCCTTTGTTATTTGTTTATAAACTGGTTCGAGTAACGGGTTTAATTTATCCTTATCAAAATAATGAGCAATTGGTTCATTCAGCAGATCGTAGCCAAGTATCGCCGTCTCGTTTTTATAATGTGTAGCAATCTTCTTCCAGATGGAGGCGCAAAGCGACCGGCTTTCCGCACTTTCAAAAAGAAAAGGGTATCCATAGCCATCATCAATGTTATCGCCGGTTTGCCCACCCGGTGCGCAATGCATATCAAGTATTACATACAGACCCTCTGCCTTGCACCAACCAATCACCCGATCCAGGTAAGTAAAGCCGCGGGTCGCATCATTGCTTCCCATATAATTTTCGTTGGTGAACAAGCGATAATTAAAAGGTATGCGAATGGAATTCATGCCAATACTCTTGAGATAATGAATATCATCTTTGGCTATATAAACATCGAGATATTTTTTCCAGAAAGCTTTTGTGGCATCCGGCCCGATAAGTTCATTGAAACACTGGTCTATTAACCTTCCGGAATTTATATCCTGGAACTTGAACATATACCCTTCAGGAACCAGCCAATTGCCAAGATTAGTGCCTTTAATGAGAAATAGTTTTCCGTCAATCCCAATGATGTCCCTGCCTTTCGTGCTTATGAATTTTTGCGCTTGCAAAATGTTAGTCATAAGAACGGCGGTGATTAATATTATTCTTTTCATATAGCTGCTTTTGATAAACAAGACTACAGCAAGTTAAGTCAGGCTGGCAAAAGAAAGATGCGCGTAAAGTAAAATTGTTTATGGAGAAAATATGTTGCAGCATCTGATTAGTAAAACCTTTATTATGGCAGAAATTCAATCAAACGATGGCCCCAAAAAGCCTGGCGTCCACAAAAGTAAAAAGTTGTCGACCCGTGTTGATCTTACCCCAATGGTTGACCTTGGTTTTCTTCTCATTACGTTCTTCGTGTTCACAACCTCCATCACTAAACCCACAGCCATGAAGATTTTAATGCCTGCCGACGGCGGTGACTCAAAAACCTCGGCCGGGAAAACCATCAATCTCTTGCTCGCAAAAGACAATATCGTTTTTTATTATAATGGTGACAGCCTGAACAACATTCATCAAACAGACTTTTCTGCCATTGGTTTACGAGCTGTTATCAATGAAAAAAAGAAAGCAGTTGCCGCCTTTTACGGTAACGCAAACGAAACTGTTGTTTTGATTAAGCCTTTGGAGCAGTCAAACTATCGTAACGTGGTAGATGCGCTTGATGAAATGCAGATCAACCAGGTTAACCGTTATATCTTGATGGATGCAGGCAAGGAGGAACTGGCAATGCTTGAAACAAAACGGTAACCAGGTCGAATTGTTGAATAGCGATAACGGCGTACAAGTGAGTGACACAACAAAAGCTGAACAGTGCTGCAAAGCTGGTTACATAATCGATCATATTCTCCTAAGTTTGCAATCAAACTTTACTCCATGTCACTTCAATTAGATAGGTCAGCATTTGGCAATGCTGCCCATAAAGGCAATACATTAACGCGGGAAGAAGCAACAGCGCTGTTTGAAGAGTGGGTGTTAAACCCGCGTCTGCAACTGCACATGAAGCAAGTTGCCAATCTTATGAAAGCCTGGGCGGCTGAAAAAGAAAATCTTGGCGAGCACGATCAATGGCGATGGGAGATGGCGGGCCTTTTGCACGATGCCGATTGGGACCAATGGCCTGAGCAACACTGTAAGAAAATAATTGAAGAACTCGAATCCAGGAATGTGGATCCCGAAATTATTCGCGCCATTGCAAGTCATGGTCCTGCACATTTTGGCGTAGAGCCCGAAACCAATATGGATAAAATGTTGTATGCGTTCGATGAGCTCAGCGGTTTGATACATGCTTATTCCCTTATGCGTCCCAATGGTTATGAAGGCATGGACCTTAAAGGCGTAAAAAAACGTTTGAAGGAAAAATCGTTTGCGGCAAATGTTTCGCGGGAAGATATTGAAGATGCCTGCAGGCGCGCCAACATTCTACAGGACGAACTGATCTCTTTTATTATTCCGAGACAGGCACAGGTTGCGTAAACTTTAAACAACAGTTGTGTCGATGAGCCGTATTGTTCTGGCCACATCGTTGTACTCTGTTTTGCGAATTGATCTCAGAACAAAAGCCGACCAACCGCCCGGGGTTTTAATTCCATCGCCCAATAATTTTGTCATCGTATCCATTTGCTGAATGTAAGCTGCCTGCTGCGTACTGTTCATGTTTGCCAACATTACAGCGTTTGCCCACGAAGTTGCCCTTGCCTTATCAATACTGAAATTTAAGACAGCATCTTGTTTTCCATTAGCGATTTTGGTGAGCATACGCATCGGCCACCACACCTGTGATAATGCTTCCTGCATATCGCCAACAAGAGAAGCAATTACGGCGTTAATCCGGTTAAAATCGTTTTGCAACGCAACTATATTTGCGCCGGGTGCTACGCTTGCCGCAGCTATGGCGAGATCAAGATTAATATGTGTGTTAATACCCAGCAGTAAATGTTGCAGCACAATCAGCCCATCGTTTGTGCCTGCATCGAAAGCGTTTCTCCACGCTGCTGTGCAGGTGAGTTGTGCATGATAAGCATCGTAGGCATCAAAATAACGCCGGGCAAACGCTATGTCTAGTTGTTCCATTCTTGCGCCGTCCTCAAATTGTTTTTTTGCAATGCCTTCAGCAACAGCAACCGTCATTCTTTTATAAAGTGCCGAAAAGTAACCGGCTTTATTTTGTGAGACTTCACTTTGCAGTATAAGTTTATCAAGCCTTGCAACAACATCGTTTATGTTTTGAATTTGCATGTTTGAATGTAGCATCATTTCAAATGGCTTTCAAGAATAAATTTTATGTTACCGACGCCGGTATTTCATGGCAGCATCGTTGCTACGCTCAGTTCAGGGTTCCGGTTAATATGTCGACAGGCAAATGCCGTTGCATGCAACTTTCTTACCTTCGCCGCTGTTGTATACGTGTGCCACCGTTTTGCGTTTTAAAACAGAAGCTGCACAAAGCGATAGCGTACAAGAGTGCGACGCAAATGAAGCCGCCACGAAAATCAACGGCCGGTGTCAACAAAAAAATAAAACGAAATGAATGAAGCAGTTTGAAGTTCCAAATATTTACAGGAGTAAACTTATTAGCGCGGTTAAGACCATGCGTAAACAGCAGGATAAACTTAAGAAAGACTTTCGGCCAACCCTGCTCGATTTTGGCAACCTGCAAATTTATCTTGCACGCCATTTTGGTTTTTGTTATGGCGTTGAAAATGCCATTGAAATTGCGTTCAGAACAATCGAGGAAAATCCGGGCAAAAGAATTTTTCTGCTAAGTGAAATGATTCACAATCCGCAAGTGAACGCCGACCTTATCGAACGTGGCGTTTCATTTTTGCAGGACACCTATGGCAAGCAAATTGTTCCCTTCGATTCACTCAAAAGTGATGATGTAGTGCTTATACCCGCTTTTGGTACCACGCTTGAAATTGAAGCGCTCCTGAATAAGAAAGGTATTCAAACAGAAAAATATAATACAACCTGCCCGTTTGTTGAAAAAGTCTGGAACCGAAGCGAACAAATTGCACAGAAAGGTTACAGCATTGTGATTCATGGCAAGCCAAAGCACGAAGAAACAAGAGCTACGTTTTCGCATGCCTCATCGCATACGCCATCGGTTGTGGTAAACGATATCGATGAAACTGTCGAACTGGCAAAATATATTACCGGAGAGAAGCCCGGAAGCGATTTTTATTCCGCATTTAAAGGTCGTTATTCAGATGGTTTTGATGTAACCAAAGACCTGCAACGGTTTGGCGTGGTCAATCAAACCACACAACTGGCAACGGATACGCAGGCCATTTCTGATTATTTAAAGCAAACACTTAAATCACATTACGGGTTAACTGATGCAAACATTGGTGAGCGTTTTGCCGACACAAGAGATACACTTTGCTACGCTACTAACGATAACCAAACTGCGGTAACCGGTATGTTACAAACCGATGCTGACCTTGCGATTATTGTTGGAGGGTATAATAGCAGTAATACATCTCACCTCGTTGAATTGTGCGAGAAAAAACTTTCGTCTTTTTTTGTGAATAGTGCGGAGAAAATTCTTTCAGCAAAAGAAATATTGCACGCAGACTGGCGGACAAAAGAAGAAAAACTTACAACTGGCTATCTCCCCGAAAACAGCCCGGTACGCATATTGGTAACGAGTGGCGCCAGTTGTCCCGATGCACTCGTAGAAGATGTTATAAAAAAACTGGCTTCTTTTTACGATGCGGCCGACAGGCTTGATACGATAACAGCAAGCTTTATTGCTTAGCGGCATTTTCCGCTACGGTTAAATTGTCGAGAAATAAACCTTTCAGTTCGGGTGTTGGCAACCAGCAGGCTTCTTTTTTACCAAACCATCTGTAACGGTTCTTTGCAACATAACTATATACCGCATCTCTTATAAATGCCGGTACAATCATAAATCCATACAAGGTGGGCCAAAGGCCATTCAGCTTTCTGCTAAGCCTCAAAGCACCTGTCGATTTGGTATAGATCCTTTCATTTTCAAGTAAAATAAAAGAGTTGAACTCGTTTGCAGGCAGATTGAAATGTTCCATCACATGCTGTCCAAAATCGCTTTGCAAAGAAGCAAACCGGAATTGTTTTTTGGGGTCATGCTTAATAACGAACTGCACACTGCTGCTGCAGAGATTGCACACGCCATCGAATAACACAACAGGATGATCTATTCCAAACATTCGGCAAAATTACGTGTAAACAAAAGAGGTTGATCGTTAAATCAACCTCTTTACCACTTGTAGGCCGGCAAGCGCAATTACCCCATGTTATGAAACACTTTGTTCACATCTTCATCTTGCTCAAGCCTTTCGATTAATTTGGAAACATCTTCAGCTTGTTCATCACTAACGGGGACGGTGGTTGTTGGTATCCATTCAAGTTCGGCACTCAGCGGAGTAATGTTTTTTTCCTCCAGCGCCTTTTGGAGGCTGCCAAAGTCAGTGAAGGCGCAACGCAATACCAGTATGGTTTCATCATTTTCGCCGGTGCTTTCGCCGAGTTCATCTAAACCATGATCTATCAATTCCAGTTCAAGGTCATCGGTATTCAGGCCTTCTGGTTTTAACTTAAACACTCCCATCTTTTTAAACTGGAAGCTAACGCTGCCGCTGTTACCGAGTGCGCCACCGCCCTTATTAAAATGACTTTTTACATTGGCTACCGTGCGCACATGGTTATCGGTTGCAGTTTCTACCAGCAACGCAACACCGTGGGGTGCGTAGCCTTCATACAGAATTTCTTCATAATTGGCCGTGTCTTTACCCTGGGCTCTTTTAATGGCTGCTTCCACGCGGTCTTTTGGCATACCAACGCTACGGGCATTCTGGTAGCAGCGGCGCAATGCCGGGTTCGTGGCTGGGTCGGGGCCGCCGGCTTTTACGGCAATTACTATTTCTTTTCCTATACGGGTAAACTGTTTCGCCATCCTGTCCCAGCGGGCAAACATGGTGGCTTTTCTAACTTCAAATATCCTTCCCATAAGATGATTTATTTTTTCTTTTGACACCGGCCGTTTGTTCTGCGATCAGCTTTACTTGCGTCGCACCCTTGTACAGATCGAACAACTATGAGCTTTTAACGGCACTATCTAAACCTGTTCGCCGATCTTATATTTCGGTTTTATTAACCCAAAGTATATGGTTGATGCCCACAGCTTCGACGGTACAAGTGAGTGACACAACAGGTGATGCCATGAAAAACAAAAGCCGGTACTAAAAAGAACTGATTGTTTTTTGAGCTGGCAAATTTAGGTTTTCAATTTTGTACAACAAAAAACCCCGGCGAACGGGGTCTTAATTTATTTTATGTTGAACTTTTAGGCCTTCAGTTTACTGTTGTTTTTACTGTATCCGAAATAAACCATAAGACCGATCAGCATCCACACCAATGCACTTATGAGTGTTTCGTTGGGAAGGCTCACGATCATTGCGGTGCAAACGACCATACCAAGTATTGGAACCAATGGAACCAACGGTGTTTTAAAAGGTCTGTGTAACGCCGGATCTTTTCTGCGCAAGATCCAAACGCCCAAACAAACAAGTACAAAAGCAAAGAGGGTTCCTATAGAAGTTAGATCGCCAGCCACTGTTCCCGGAACGAAACCGGCAAACAAACCAACAAAAACAAATAAAACCAGGTTGCTCTTATACGGTGTACGGAATTTTGGATGAAGATCTGAGAAAATTTTTGGTAACAATCCGTCTGTTGACATTGTATAAAAGACCCTTGACTGGCCCATGAGCATTACCAGTATCACTGATGAAAAGCCTGCAAGAATGGCGATGGTAACCAACGTTGCAAGCCAATGGTAACCATGCATATAAGTTTCTATTGCATAGGCAACTGAAGCCTCTTTGCCGGCTTTAATAAAATCGGTATAAGGTGCTACGCCTGTGAGTACATACGAGAACAAAATATATAGAATGGTACAAACTACAAGGGAGCCAAGAATACCAAGCGGCATATCTTTCTTTGGATTTTTTGCTTCCTGTGCAGCCGTAGAAACGGCGTCAAAGCCAATGAAGGCAAAAAATACGATTCCGGCGCCGGTTAGTACGCCCCCCCATCCGTGCTTAAAAAAGTCTGCATAAGAATACAGGGAGCCATCTGGCTGTAAAGCGGGTTTTGCATCTGCCGGAATTAAGTACGGTGTGTGGTTGGCAGGATTGATATAGCCCCAGCCTATCGCGATAAATACCAGTACAATGGCAACTTTTATGGTAACGATTACTGCGTTTACGGATGCGGATTCTTTGGTGCCTTTAATGAGCAGCAATGAAAGAATGAGTAATATTAAGAGAGCCGGTGCATTCATAATGCCATGATGCATAACGCCGGTTACATCATCTTTCAGACTTTCAAAAGGCGAGTGGCTCCATTCATATGGAATACTGCCTCCCAACAGTTTGTTTAAATATTCGCTCCATGAAATAGAAACCGTAGCGGCCCCAAGTGCATATTCAAGTATCAATGCCCAGCCGATTATCCATGCAACAATTTCCCCCATTGTAGCATAAGCGTAAGTGTAAGCACTGCCCGCGATAGGAATAATGGATGCGAACTCCGCATAACAAAGGCCTGCAAATGCGCAGCCAATCGCAGCAATAATGAATGAAACTGTTACTGCGGGCCCGGCATGTTGACCTGCCGCAAGTGCTGTTCTCACAAATAACCCGGCACCGATAATAGCACCAATTCCTAAAGCGACAAGGCTGCCTGCACCCAGTGTGCGCTTAAGTCCCTTCTCAGAATCTCCGGCTTGCGCCAGCAATGTGGAAAGCGATTTTTTTCTTGTTATACTCATATACAGTTGGTTAATATTGGGAAATATGTAGCTGGCAAAATAAGGATTTCTTTTTGTACCAAATGAATTCTTTTATAAACGTTTAATGCCTGGTCGCTGTAATCTTATAAATGCTATATTGCGTGTTTATAACAGTTTAAATGAAGTCTACCAACAAGCTTACTCTTTACATAATGATTGCAATGCTGACCGGCGGACTTGTTGGTTATATTGTTTTCGTTTCGGCTTCATCGGAGAGCAGGAATAGTTTTGCCACCGATATTAAACTCCTCACCACTATTTTCCTGAGGCTTGTGCAAATGATTATTGCACCACTCGTTTTCTGCACGCTTGTTGTGGGCATTGCCAAACTCGGAGATCTTAAAACGGTTGGCCGCGTTGGCGGTAAGGCAATGGTTTGGTTTTTATCAGCATCCATTACCAGCCTGCTACTCGGGATGCTGTTGGTGAACCTGTTGAAGCCAGGTGTAGGCATTGATCTCGCTAACGCAAGCGCCGACAGCGTAAAAGACCTTGCAGGCAAAACGCAGTCGTTTACGCTTCAGAATTTTATTGAACATGTTTTCCCGAAAAGCCTCGTGGAGGCGATGGCAAATAATGAGATACTACAAATTGTTATATTCTCTATTTTCTTTGGTGTGGCAACGGCAGCAATGGGGGATTATGCAAAACCGCTGATTAAGGCTTTGGATATTGCCTCGCACATTATCCTGAAAATGGTTGGTTACGTAATGAAGTTTGCACCCATTGGTGTTTTTGGAGCTATTGCCGCTGTTATTGCTGTAAACGGCTTCAGCATTTTTATTTTTTACACAAAATACTTTTTCTCTTTTTTGCTTGGCATCGCTTTATTGTGGGTTGTTTTAGTATTTGTGGGATATCTTATTTTGCGAAAAAAAACACCTGTGCTTTTAAAGCACCTTTCTCAACCTTTACTTATCGCTTTTACAACAACAAGCAGCGAGGCTGTGTTTCCAAAATTGACAGAGGAACTGGAAAAATTTGGTTGTAAAGACAAGATTGTTTCTTTTATTCTTCCACTGGGCTATTCATTTAATCTTGATGGAAGTATGATGTACATGACTTTCGCAAGTATTGCTATTGCACAGGCCTACGGTATTCAACTTGATTTGGGTACACAATTGACTATGCTGCTTGTATTAATGCTGACAAGCAAAGGAATAGCAGGAGTTCCCAGAGCGTCGCTTGTAGTTGTGCTGGCAACTTGTAGCATGTTCCATATTCCGCCCGAAGGCGTGGCATTGATATTACCAATCGATCACTTCTGCGATATGTTTCGCAGCATGACCAACGTGTTGGGCAATGGCCTTGCCACCAGCGTGGTAAGCAAATGGGAGAAGTCACTTGATGTATAAATTATAAAACATAATCATTATTCATGCTTCTGCAAATCTTACTAGAATTCAACTGGCACGAACTGTTACAACCGCAGTGGTATATTGACAATGGAGGGCTTTGGCTTTTACTTTTCATCATTTTTGCTGAAACAGGCTTATTGGTAGGTTTTTTTTTCCCCGGAGACTCGCTGCTTTTTGTTGCGGGGATTTTCAGTAATAAACTCGCCGCTTATTTATACGATATCAGCGCAGTCCCCGATGTTATCAACTTACTTGTAGTGATCGCGCTTTGTGCTGTGGCTGGTATCTTAGGCAACGTGGCAGGCTATTGGTTTGGCCGTAAGATCGGGCCTTCCATGTTCAGCTGGAAAGATCGGTTTTTCTTCAAACATCACTACCTCGTTCAGGCAAAAGAGTTTTATGAAAAACATGGTGGCGGTGCTATTGTGTTTGCGAGGTTCCTGCCATTTATCAGAACCTTTGCACCTATTGTTGCCGGTATTGTTCTCATGGATCATAAAAAGTTTACCTTTTTTAATGTAATTGGCTGTATTGCCTGGGTTACAATAATGCTTGCCGGTGGTCATTATCTTGACAAGCTCTTTATTGAAAAATTCAATTTCGATCTTAAGCAGCATCTCGAACTCATCGTGCTGGGAATTGTGTTTGTTACTACAGCGCCGGTATTGTTTAAAATATTTACCAGCAAAGCCAAAAAGACCAACAAATAAACCTTGCTTTTATGAATGACCGTAAATACGGCGTGCTGAGCCTGCCAGTCATTGTTGCCGCACTCGGCTATTTTGTAGACATATACGATCTCCTGCTCTTCAGTATTATCCGCGTACCCTCTTTAAAATCGATCGGCTTAAACGATGAACAGATAGCCAAAGACGGTTTATTCATTATTAATGTTCAGATGATCGGCCTGCTGCTTGGCGGCATTTTCTGGGGGGTACTCGGAGATAAAAAAGGAAGACTGAAAGTCTTATTTGCATCAATCATTTTATACTCAGTTGGTAATATTGCGAATGGGTTTGTACAAACGGTAGATCAATACGCTCTGGTTAGATTTATTTCGGGCATTGGTCTTGCCGGCGAACTTGGCGCAGGTATTACCCTGGTTACTGAGTTGTTGCCAAAAAATAAAAGAGGCATCGGCACCTCTGTTGTTGCAGGTTTTGGTATCACCGGCGCGGTTGTAGCCTTTTTTATTAAGGAAGAGTTTGATTGGAGAACCTGTTATTTCATCGGTGGTGGTTTGGGATTTTTGTTGCTCGCATTAAGGGTGGGCGTGCTCGAATCGGGTATGTTTAAAAGCATCGAAGGTAAAAATGTTTCCAAGGGTAATTTCTTTATGCTATTCACCGATCGCAAGCGGTTTAAGAAATATGCAATGGCCATTCTTATTGGCTTGCCTACATGGTATTGTATAGGAATTCTTATAACGTTTTCTAAAGAATTCGGGACTAAGATGAACATACAGGGAATAATCGACCCGGGTAAATCGGTTATGTACAGTTATGCCGCAATTTCTTTTGGCGGGGTTTTTATCGGTTTCATAAGCCAGTGGCTCAAAAGCAGGAAAAAATCTTTGTATATATATTACGTGCTTACCGCATTAAGCATCGCCTTCTTTTTTAACATACAAAATACTTCTCCGGCGATGCTGTATTTTGCCTGTGCATTGCTTGGTTTTAGCACCAGCTTCTGGTCTATGTTCGTTACAATGGCTGCAGAGCAGTTTGGAACAAATATCCGCGCAACGGTTGCCACAACCGTTCCTAATATGGTGCGTGGATCGTTGCCGCTGGTAGCCTTGTTATTTACGTCGCTGCAAACTAATTTTGATTATCTAACCAGTGGCTGGATAACGGGAATTATTATAATGCTAATCGCTGTTGTTGCTTTATACTTTACAGAAGAAACTTATAGCAAAGACCTGAATTATCTTGAAGAGTAGTAAAAACGGAAAAGTGATTTTGTAACCTGCATAAGGTTAAATATCATCATCGTTGCGTCGCACTCTTGTACTTTCGTTCAATGAGCAGCAGCAATAAAAGCAACCCGGCTGCATTCGGGTGAATAAGAATATTTTCAACAATAACTTGGTAATATCGTCTACCCATCATGAAGATCCTGGTTATTCGTTTTTCGTCGATTGGTGATATTGTACTCACTACGCCGGTCATGCGTTGCATTAAAAAGCAAATACCCGGTGTGCAGCTCCATTTCCTTACCAAAAAGGCTATGAAAGCTGTAACAGAAGCGAATCCATACATCGATAAATTTTTCTATTACGACGAAAATCTTTCAACGCTTAAGCAACAACTACAACAAGAGCAATATGATTATGTGGTAGACCTTCATAAGAATTTTCGCTCTTACATGGTGCGGTTTTCGTTAAAGGCAAAATCGTTATCGTATAAAAAGCTGAGCATACAAAAGTTCCTGCTAACGAAATTGCACATTAACCGCATGCCCGGCCGCCATATTACCATGCGTTGCCTCGATGCTGTGGCTTCTCTGGGTGTAAAGGACGATGGCGAGGGCCTCGATTATTTTATTAACGAAAAAGATGTGTTGGCTGAAGACGCTATTCCACTTACTCACCGTTTTGGATTTGTTGCAATCGTAATCGGCGCATCTTATTACACCAAGAAGTTGCCAGTTGCTTCGTTTGTTGATCTTTGTAAACATCTCAACTTTCCCATTGTACTTGTGGGCGGTAAAGAAGATTTTGCTGAAGGAAAGGCGATCGCAGATAAGGTTCCTGTAAAAGTGTTTAACGCATGCGGTATGTTTAGTCTTAACCAAAGTGCAGACCTGGTTCGCAACGCCAGGCTGGTAATATCTCACGATACCGGCTTGCAATACATTGCCTGTGCTTTTAATAAACCAGTATTGGCCGTCTGGGGTGGCACTTCTCCAAAACTGGATGTTGAACCTTTCTACGGAACGAAAACAATCAACAATACAGAAAAAGGATTTACATATAAAAATTTCCTCGTTGAAGGTCTTAACTGCCAGCCATGCAGTAATTACGGCACAGCGAAATGCCCGCAAGGCCATTTTAAATGTATGCGCAACCAGGATATAGACGATTTGATTGAAACGGCATACAGCGTACTCAAGTAAAACTGGTTACCGATGCCACCACAGCCAACAGTTGAAGCGTGCGACGCAACAGCCGATGCCATACTAGCCATAGGCCGGGTACAAAAAATACTTCATGAAATTATGCTTGGCATATCATTTTGATTCTGCACTTTTGTAACCACTAATTTTTTTTATGAAAAGAACAGTTTTTATTGTCTCGGCGCTACTTATGTTTTGCGGGTTTACGCAGGCTCAGAATAAGAGCAGCAAGGATACCAGCATCAAAAAAGTGGCTGTAAGCATTTGTAATTGTCTTGAAAAGAACCATGTTGAAAAGGCCAATACCGAAGAGGAAATGCAGCAGGTTTTTCTTCAATGCATCTTCGATTCGGCTTCATCTGTAATAGGTGATGTATTAACCAGCGGTGATGGAGATGCCAAACAAAACGGGGAAGAATTCGGGCAAAAGATTGCGCTCGAACTAATGAACTCAGGATGCCAGCCCTTTATTCAAATGAGTGTAAAGCTTGCCAAAGGCAACCTCGGCGCAGATGATGATGCTGACGCAAAACCTGCGCTAAAATCTGTCGATGGTATTATTACAAAAGTGGAGGAGAAAGATTTCCTTTACATTACTGTTAAACAAAGCACCGGCCGCGAAATGATACTTATTTATATGGACTACGTAGACGGCTCCGATGGCTGGATAAAAGATGCTGCTGCAAAACTTACAAACAAAACCGTGAGTGTTTCCTATGAAGAATCGGAAATTTACCAACCAAAAATTAAAGACTTTGCAAATCTTAAAGTGTTGAGGAAATTAGCAATAACCAAGTAATAAAAAGCCCCTTTTGCGAGGGGCTTTTTTATGTGTGTATTTAGTCGTTGTTATAACGTTTTCAAAACATCGTTCATGTTTCTTACCGCATCTGCACTTTTGTTAAAGGCAGCCCGCTCTTCTTCGTTCAAACCAAAATCAACAATCTTTTCCCAGCCATTCTTGCCAATAACAACCGGCACGCCAAGACAAATATCGCTTTGGCCATATTCGCCGTCGAGTGCAACGCAGCAAGTGAATAATTTCTTCTCATCGCGCACAATGCTCTTTACTAAAGCGGCTCCCGCAGCACCTGGTGCATACCATGCAGAAGTGCCGATCAATTTGGTTAGGGTAGCGCCGCCAACCATTGTATCTGCAACGATCTGTTTCTGCTGATCATCGCTTAAAAACCTGCTAACAGGGGCGCTGTTCCATGTAGCAAGGCGTATCAACGGAATCATTGTTGTGTCGCCATGACCACCAACAACCACTGCATTCAAATCAGCCGGACTGCAACCAAGATGCTGGCTCAGTTGATATTTAAAGCGGGAGCTGTCGAGTGTGCCACCCATACCAATAATTCGGTTCTTTGGTAAACCTGTTGCCTGCAGTGCAAGATAGGTCATGGTGTCCATGGGGTTGCTGATCACGATAATGATGGTGTCAGGCGAATATTTTAGAATATTTTCTGCAACGCCTTTTACAATACCAGCATTGGTGCCTATCAGTTCTTCCCTTGTCATGCCTGGTTTGCGTGGCAGGCCCGAAGTAATAACAACCACATCACTGCCGGCAGTTTTTGAATAATCGTTTGTGCTGCCAACGATACGGGTATCAAACCCAAGCAGGGCGGCAGTTTGCATCATGTCCTGCGCTTTACCTTCTGCGAGGCCTTCTTTAATATCGAGTAAAACCAACTCCTGGCATAATGCGGCGCGGGCAATGTTATCGGCGCAGGTTGCACCTACAGCTCCGGCTCCAACTACTGTAACTTTCATATCGCGTATGATTTATGGTGTGTGTGAATTTATTTGCGCAGCAAAGGTAGGGTTGCAGGCCATATAGAAAAAATGATTCGAGCCTTTTACAGCCATATTTTATGAGCCCGGCACCAGCACAACTATATGGCTTCTGTTGCGTCGCACACTTGTACGTCTGGCCTTCTTATCGGCAGTTAGCCATAACCGGAGCGTTAGTTTTTCACCGCTACGGCTATCTTTGAATCTGCGGTTCCGTAGTATAACCACCACTTGTTTTTAAATTGTGCAAGTGCTTCAATAAAACAAACCTGGTTTACCTGCCCGGTTATTTCGTAAGGCTTTTCGGGTTTGAGAAAATATTCATTCATCCGGCTGATGATTTTTGCAGGCTCGTTTTTATCAAGCAAAACCTGTCCCGATGTGTATGCGCCTTCGGCGAGTGAAGGGTCGCCATCTGAAATAATGTTCCTGCCATTGTACAAAAGCAAAATGCCTTTGTCGGTAAGCATGGCTGGAGGCCCGCTCTCTACGATATTGCAATCAAATTTGCCCTGACGGGTGGGTACTGCAATCTTTAGGTCAGACACGTTGAAATCTGAATAGATGGAATCATAAGGCTGCAATTCGGCCTTTGCCTTTTCCACGGGCGTCCAGTGAATAAGGTCGTCGCTTGTGGCAAGCCAGATATATTTATCACCCCAATACATGAGATATTTCCCATTCACCCGTGTAGCAACAATTTTTCCCTTGGAATAGGTAGAAACAATGGCACCTGATTTTGACCACGCGTTAAAATATTTGCCTTTGTATGCATCCGAAAACGCGGCTCCGTATTTTGTCCAGTGCAACAGGTCTGTTGATGTAGCGATCATGAGCCTGGCAGTTTTGCCGTCATATGAAGTGTAAGTCATAATGTAGCGGCCACTGCTGTCTTCTACCATTCTCGGGTCTTCGCAGCCGCCTTCCCATTCATATTTTTTGTAGGCGTCGTTGTCGGGATACAAGACCGGCTCAGGCCGTTTGGTAAAATGCAACCCGTCAGTACTCCATGCCAAACCAATTCTTGAGGTGCCGCCCGGTTTACCGATGCTGTCCTGTGCCCGGAACAGTAAAAATAAGGTGTCGTTGCGCACAGCTACAGCCGGGTTAAACACATCTTTTTCATTCCACTTAACGGCTGATTTTCGCACGGGGCAAATGAATGACTCCACGCCGGGCGTCATAACAGGATTTGCTGAGTCTGTTTTTTCAAATGGCAAAAGCGCCCAATCGTAAGCTTCAACTGATTTTGAAGTATCTGTTGTTGGCTCGTTTTGTTTGGTGGCGCTATTGCACGATGCGAGGACTATCAACAGTAACGATGAGAATAAAAGGAGATCTTTTTTCATAAATAGTTCAGGTTATGGCAGCGTTAGCAAAATTGCGCGTAAAGATATGCTGCACAAGAGTGCGACGCAAGGAACGGCGATAATAGTAAAAAGCCGGGTACAAAAGATCATTATCAAAACAAGAATGGAGAGAATTATATGATCTTGTTCCTGATCACTTTTGAAATGGCTTCGGTTGCGGAGTGCACCTGCAATTTTTTGTAGATGCGTTTTATGTACATGTTTACAGCACTGTAGGAAATGTTCAGTGCGTCTGCGATCATTTTATAACTGAGGCCATTTACAAGATGGTTTAATATGGCTCTTTCCTGTTCGTTTAATTCAAAAACTTCGGTCACATTTTTTGGCTGTTCTTTGAATTTTGAAAGCACTTTTTTGGCTACAGTAGCTGTCATTGGTGCGCCGCCTTCCATTACTTCTTTTATACCCTCGACAATTTTTGCGGTAGCCGTTGTTTTTAGAAAATAGCCATCGGCGCCGGCTTCGATAGCCGCAAATATTTTATCGGTATCGTCAAAGACGGTTTGCATGATTATCTTAACATCGGGATATTGTTTGCGAATCATCTTCACGCCTTCAATGCCACTCATGTCGGGCATGTCTATATCCATTAATATTACATCGGGCTGGTTATTCACAATATCATTCCACACGTTAAGGCAATCTTTGAAAATGCCGGTGCAAGCCATTTCCGGTTGAATATTGATCAATATTTTCAGGCTTTCACGCCTGTCTTTATTGTCGTCATACACAATTACTTTTATTGCCATTTTGTAAAATTAAATTTTAGCTGACATTTATTATCGTCCTAATATTAGTATCGCATTCTTCTTTTTCTGCTCAATACTGTTCATGCAGTACAAGAGTGCGACGCAAGAAAAGCATCATAAAAATTTTAGTGCCGGGTTCATAAGATGCTGACTGCTGAAATGCGACAGCGTTTTTTATATAGGGAATTGGAGTGAAACTTCGGTGCCTTTGCCGGTCTCTGATTTGATAGTTACTGAGCCCTTTAGATCTTTGCTTCTTCTTTTCATGTTGATCAGGCCATTGCCTTCTTTGTAGTCAGCAGTATCAAACCCAAGGCCATCATCTTTAAGCGTAAATAAAATAGAGTTATTTTTTAGCTGAACGGTGATCCAGACATTGGTTGGTTCCGCATATTTTACTGCATTATTCAAGGCCTCTTTAAAAATGAGGTAGAAATTTTTACGCCGGTTCATCGGGAGTTTAAGGTCACCAAGTTTTTCATCTGCTTCAAAATGAAACTTGCGGTTTTGTGTTTCGAGTATTTCGTAAGCATAGGATTTCATACGGAGTAAAATATTATCGAAGCGGTCATTTTTAGGATTGATACTCCATACAATATCGCTCATGGCGACCAATGTGTCGCGGGAGCTTGTGCTTATCCTGGCTGCAATGAGTTTTAGTTCTTTATCCTGTTCGCGTTCTTCAATTATATCGCTGTAAACAGTAATGCTGCTAAGTGTTGAACCTATTTCATCGTGCAGATCGCTTGCGATTTTGTTGCGCATATTCAGAACCTGCAGAGATTGGTATAACCTGAAACGGTAAGCAGCATAAAGTGCACCCATAACAAACAACGTAACAATAGTTATAAACCACCATGTTCTGTACCATGGCGGTGTTATAATGATGGTTAATGAAGCTCCTTGTTCGTTCCAGACACCATCGCTGTTGCTGCCTGTTACCTGAAATAAGTAAGTTCCCGGATCCAGGTTCGTAAAAGTAACCGTGGTACTTGAGCCGTTGTCAATCCAGTCATTGTTAAACCCTTTAAGCCTGTATTTGTAATGCTTTTTTTCCGGATTAGTGTATTGCAACAGTGCAAACTCGAGGCCTATTACGTTTTTTTCGTATGGTAACGTAATGCTTTGTGTATACTGGATGGGTTTATTAATTACTGAACTGTCTGTTTTGTAATCGACAGGCTTATTGAACAAATAAAGCCCGGTGATAAAAATGTTGTTGGCTGGAAGTGCTGATCTTAATAAATCTGCTGGATTGAACCAAACAATGCCGTTTACGCCGCCGAAATACATTTTGCCTGATCTTGATTTTAGAAATTGTCCTCTTACAAATTCATTGCCTGGCAGGCCGTCTTCTGTAGTAAAATTTCTAAAACTTTCTTGCTGAATATTGAAACAACTGATACCTTTGTTGGTGCTCATCCAGAGATTGCCAAAATCGTCGTTCAGGATGCCAAATACCGTGTTGTTGGGAAGGCCATCTTTATCGCTGTACCGTGTACATTTACCGGTTCGTTTGTCAAACCTGTTAAAGCCGCGACCATTGGTGCCGATCCACAAATACCTGTCTGGTTGCTGTGGATCTGGACAAATGGAAAAAATATAGTCGCCGCTTATTGAAGTTGTATCTGCTGTGTTGTTTTTATATAGCTTCCATTTTTTACTGCGTTCATCAAAGCTGAACAAGCCCTGATTTGTGCCAAACCAAAAGATGCCATCAACATCCTGCCAATGAGTGAAATAAAATATATCCCGATCAACCTGTTTTACAGGTAATGGCAATATGTATGTTGCTTTTGATTTTCCGGTACTTCCATCTGTAACTTCAAACCTGCAATTTTTATCAGCACTATAAATTAATTGCCAGAGATTATTGCTGGCATCGGTAAAAACAGATAACTGGTACCTGGCGTTTGCAAAAACTTCATCTGCAAGTAATGCAGTATGATCTTCAATTTTACTGGTTTGTGAATCATATTTTAAAAGAGCAAGTGCCTTGTAAAATATCCGTTTTGACGGTTTGGGAATCACTGTATTGTAGTAGTCTGTTAGTGATTCAACTTTTTGTTTTGAAGTTGCCCTAAACCAGATATTTCCATTTCCATCTGAACACAATACCGTTGGGTGCAGCCATTTCCCGGCAAGTAGTTGCTGCGTAATTGCGGGCTGGTGCGTTCTGTCCAGCGGATTTATGATATATGATTCGGTGTCGTTGAAACAATAAACATTGCCTAAAATATCTTCATTAAAAATTGATTCGTCTGCAAGGGGTTGGTCTGTGCTGAATAATTCTCTCCTGCTATTGTACTTGTAAAGCCCATGGCCGATATCACCCACCCATAATGTACCATCCCTGTCTTTGTAATTGGCAAAGCTGGTAAAGTGGCCGTTGGGATCGGTCTTGGCTACATTGTATCTTTTAAACTGCAGGGTCCTTGGATTAACGGAAAGACAATTAATCTTATCAAAGAACATGATATCTTCATCGTTCACGAAAACAGGGTAATACCAGTAAAAATTATCCGCAAGCTGGCTGTATTCACCAAAATTTTTCTGGTAAATAACTTTGCCTTGTGCTCTGCTGTAAATGGCAAGTGTTGAAATTCCGATGAACACAATACTATCGCCATTACCTACCGGGTAAAAATGAAAAATCGTTTGGTTCTTATCCATGCCAAATGCAGGCGCTTTCATATAATCAACTTTCCATTGGCTGCTGCCTGCCTGTGGTTTCATGATCATCACCGAATCTTTCCATGCCATGAAGATGCTGTTGTCCGGCATCCACTTTATCCAGAATACACCAAATTCATCTGTCAGTTTTTTGCGGGTAATATTTGCCAGGCTGTTAAAACTAAACAGTTGGGTGATGCCGGCACTACCTGAAGTTGTAACATTTTCAAGGGTGACATTGCTGATGTCGTATACACAATAATCTGTAGGAAACAGCAGCCACATTTTATTTCCACGGCATTCGATCGCCCTTATTTCATCCGCTGATTGTTTTGTAATCGAGCCGGGGTTCACGGGGTAAAACCGCTCTTGTTTTGTATCAAATAAAAATAATCCCTTGGTTAATGTGCCTACCCAAATGTTGCCATATTCATCCTGCTCAATTTGTTGTATGTCATTATCAGGCAGCGAAAATTTATCATCAGGATTATAGCGGTAAATTTTCATACTGTTTCCGTCATACCTGTCAAGGCCATCCTGTGTTGCAAACCACATAAAGCCTTCTTTATCCTGTAAAATGTCCTGCAAGGTGCCTTGCGATAAACCATATTCCGCAGTTAGTTTTTCAAAAACAGGATATACCTGTTTGCCTTCAATTTGCGCAAATGAATATTCCGCATTTAAAATGCAGCATATCCCCACAAACAATAAGGTAATTGCGTTACGCATATAAGCTAAAGTATGCTATCTGTTTTATCATCTTTAAAATAAAGCAAGTTGTTTTTATTATGTTCCGGGCTTACACATTTCATGGCAGCTTTGTCGCGTCGCACTCTTGCGCTCCATAACCTTAAGCAGCAGCTTACTTCATAGTTCAAGGCGTTCTCTCGCAGACTTGTTTTCAAATGTGTACCTTATTTAAACAGCGTGAAATATAAGCAGATCATCTTATCTCGCAGCATTACTCCTAAAATTAGTACAACCGGTTACTATATTTAGGAGTTGCATATCCTAAGTTTAGTACAAATTCAATCCTTGTTTTTGGTTCAGATTTGTGCACAGATAAAATCAACAAAACCAAAAATCACTTTATGAAAAAGATTTCGTTTTTTCTATTGTTTCTTGCAGGTGCTGATCTCACTGCAAATGCACAAACAAATACATTCCCGGCTACAGGCAACGTAGGTATCGGCACATTGGCCCCTGCATCAGCACTGGAAGTTGTCGGAACCAGCAAACTTGGCGGGGCTGCAAACAACATTGCCGTTGATGCAAATGGTAACCTTGTTTTTAATGGTACCGCTGCATATAAAGTGGGCGGTAACAGATATGCTTTTCAATACAGCGGTAATACCAATTACGGTTTATTTTTCAGCCAGAGCAATGTTCGTTACGAACTCAGGAACAGTGCTGCTGCGGCCACCTTCTTTGTCGGTGCAGATAATGGTAATGGCTACTTCCTGGGTAACCTCGGACTTGGCGTGCAAGCTGCAACAGCAAAGCTTGACGTTGCCGGTGCAGTAAAAATCGCCGATGGCACACAGGGTGTCGGCAAGGTGCTTACTTCAGACGCCAATGGTTTGGCAAGCTGGCAAACGCCAACGGGTGGAGGAACCCTTACCGGCACTGGTGCAACAGGCAGTCTCGCTTTGTGGACAGGCACAACGACCCTTGGTATCAATGTAAATTTAAATTGGGACAATACCAATGGCCGTCTTGGCATAGGTGTATCCAATCCGGCTACCAGGCTTGATATCAGCGGCGTGGGTGGTATCCGGGTATCAACTACCAACCCCGGCTCCGGTACGGCTGACTGGATCGCAGGCAACTATGGCGCCACAACAGGTGATCGTGTTGTAATGGGCAACCTCCTTGGCAAAGCAACCATTGGTGCGCATAACAATACCCTAACTGCCTGGGCTCCGTTAATACTCAACCAGGGCGGAGGTAATGTCGCTATCGGCACAGCAAGTGCCAATGGCCAACTCCAATTATCAAATACTTTAATAAACCGAAAGATTGTCTTGTACGAGGTTGCTAACAATGACCATCAGTATTTTGGTTTTGGCGTAAATTCATCAACGCTCAGGTACCAGGTAGATGCCACAACAACTGACCACGTTTTCTATGCCGGAACCTCTTCAACCGTTTCAAATGAACTCATGCGCATTAAAGGAAATGGTAATGTAACCATTGGCGTTACAACTCCTGCGACTGGTTATAAACTAACCGTTGCGGGTAAGATCATGTGTACAGAATTAAAAGTGCAATTACAACCATTCCCGGATTATGTGTTTGAAAAGAATTACAAGCTCAAAACACTGAAAGAAGTGGAAAATCATATCGATACTTACAAGCGTCTGCCGGGTATGCCAAGTGCAAAGGAAGTGGAATCATCAGGAATGAATGTTGGAGAAATGCAGGGAAAGGTAGTTGAAAAAGTAGAAGAGCTTACGCTTTACATTATACAGCAGCAGAAACAAATCGAGGCGTTACAGCAGCTGGTTGAAAAACTGCAACAGCAGGAGGCAGCGAAGAAATAGTCTGAAACATAAAAAGAAACTACAATGAAAAATAATACAATAAATATGTATTGTTTCAGGATGGTTGCTGTATTGCTGCTTTTGGTTATAGTGCAAACCACCAGGGCACAAACAGACTTAAGCAAACAAGATTTCTGGAACGATACATTGAGAAGAATAGCGCTGCCATCAAGCGACCAAAACTGGATGAGTTTAAGAACAGATGCTAATATTAATCCGGTAAAGTTTTTTAAAGAATACGGAAAAGCACTCAGGCTGAGTAATGATGATGATATGCGTTTGTATAAAACTGAAAAAGACGAATTGGGTTTTATGCATTACAGGTTTAACCAGTATTACAAAAACATAAGAATCGTACGTGCGGAATATTTTGTGCATGCAAACAATCGTGGACAGGCTTATGCAGCCAACGGGCAATATGTAAGAAACATGGACAAAAAGGTATCAACCGTTTTGGGTGAAACATCAGCACTAAAAAAGGTCTTGTTGTATGCAAGGGTTGACAAACTGCTTTCAGAAGAAAAATACTGGGAAGATCAATTGAAGAAAAGAACAAAGAATGCTGATACTTCTTATTATCCAAAAGGAGAATTGGTGTGGACACAAAAAGTCAGCAACAACAATGTATGGAAGGCTTCAGACTTCAGGCTGGCTTACCAGTTCGATGTTTATGCTGCATCGCCCATGATCTCAAAAAGAATTGACATCGACGCAAACACAGGCGAGATCATCAACGATATTTCGCTCGAAGCAACAGGCTGTTTGCCTACAACGATCAGCACCATCTGGAATGGTAGTAAAACAGTGAATGTAAATTTCCAGGGAGGTGGCTATTACTTATGGGATACCTGCCAGGCCGCAGAAATAAAAATGTGGGACTGGAACAGTACAAGGGATTCCGGGTTTATTCCCAGTGGTGCTTACCAGCTGAATAATGTTGACAACAGCTGGCTTGAAACAAACCAGGAGCGTCTTGGCACTTCTTCTCAATGGGCCATCAGAAACAGCTATGACTATTTTAAACAAATACATGGCCGCAATAGCTACGACAATGCAGATGGCGATGTTAATGCTTATATCAACGCCGTATTTTTCACGGGATGCTCTGGTAGCCTTTGTTTCTATTCAACCAACAATGCCTCAATGAGTTTAACGGGGGGAATAATGAAGATAGGTTCCGGCGGCTCCACAAACCCGATTATAAACAGCTGGGGCACTGCTGATATACTCGGGCACGAATATACCCACGCAGTAACCGGCGCTTCAGCTAACTTAACTTACGCAAATGAGTCCGGTGCATTGAATGAATCGATCAGTGATATTTTCGGAAGCGTTATACAAGGGTATGGCACCACAGGTTATGGCACCCAGGATTACGATATAGGTGAGGACAGAACTGCCGGGGCGATCAGGTCATTGTCAAACCCTAACGCTCACAATCAGCCTGATACATACAATGGCACCTTCTGGTATACAGGGGTAGACGATGCAGGAGGAGTACATACCAACAGCGGTGTCATGAATTACTGGTTCTACCTGGTAACCAATGGCGGTTCCGGAACCAACGATAACGGCGCAAGTTTTTCTGTAAGTGGCCTTGCTTCTAAAGTTACCGCTGATATTGTGTACCGGGCGCTTACCGTGTATCTTACTTCCAGTGCTGTATACAGCGATGCACGCACGGCTACCATTAACGCAGCCAAAGATCTTTTTGGCAATTGTTCCAATCAAGCATACCAGGTTGCCAACGCATGGTATGCGGTAGGTGTAGGCACACAGCCTACTCCGGTAGGCGACGGTGGCGTATGTGGTGCCTGGCCTGTTGGTAGCACCGTCAACTATGCAGTGCCTGGAAAAGTTGTTAGCCCGCCTGCAGGTTGTTTTGATGGCACAACGAAGGTTGTTGGGCCGGCATTCACCAGTTTTACGGGCAATGAAATAATCTTTCAACCGGGTTTTTCTGCCCTTTCCGGTTGTAATTTCCTTGCTTATGTAACGCCTTGTAATGTTACTGCGCCGCCAGTAGGCCCGAACCCGGTTTATGCAAATAATACGTCCTCTGTAATTACTGATAACATTGGAAAGAAGCCAGCTAACGAAGATTTTTCTGCAATGGTGTACCCTAACCCGGCAAGCACAAGTGCCACCATTCAGCTGAAAGGCATGAAAGGAAATGTGTCGGTTGTTTTAACCAATATGCAGGGCGCTGTTTTGTGGCGCAGCGATCGTATTAACGGCAATAATATTTCCATTGGACTAAGCAGCTTCCCTGCCGGTATGTACTTTATAAAAGTAAAAGACAACGTACATACTAAAGTACTCAAGCTAATGAAGGAATGATAGCATTCTTACAGCAGTTCGTCATAAATGCGATAAACCACTTCCGCAAGGAGGTGGTTTTTTATTGTACCGGCAATAGCAACTCTGGTCATCTTCGTTGTGTCACTCACTTGTACTTTCAGCAGTGATGGCAGCTGTAAGCAAAAGTTGCTGCGTGAAGATATGCTGCACAAGAGTGCGACGCAAGGGACGATGATAAAAGTGAAAATGCCGGGCCACAAGAATTACAAATACTTTTTAGCAAGCACGTATAAAACCTTTTTGCTTTCGTCGGTTAAACCGGGCGTAGTGTCCTGCAACCAGTGGCGCTTGAATGCGATAATAGATGCAGTGGTATCTTTTGTGTCGTAGCCGATGATGCGAAGCGCCTGTATATCGTCGAAATAAAAAGGCATCTGAATGTTGGTGGTATCATCATACCAGTTGCCAAAGCCTTTCTCAGCAAGCATTTTCCAGGGAAATAACACGTTGGGGTCGTTTTTGCGGGTGGGCGCGATGTCCCCATGGCCAATAAAATTGGCAGCCGGAATATTGTAAGCGGTCTTTAACGATGCAAGCAATTTCAGCAGGCTGTTGATCTGCGCATCGGCGAAAGGTTGAAAGCCGTCGTTGTCGAGCTCGATGCCAATTGACGAAGAATTTACATCGGTCAGGTTGCCCCATTTACTAAGGCCTGCATGCCATGCGCGCAGGTAATCGTTGAGCATGTGGTGTATGGTGCCGTCCTGGCAAATCACATAATGTGCGCTTACCTGTGTGCGGGTGAGTGTGAAGGTTTTTAATGTTTGATCGCAACTATTTTGCGCGGTGTGATGAATAATGACAAAGTTTGGTTTGCGCATATTAAAGTTGGTGGTGCCAACAAAATGTGGCGCATTGCTGTTGGAATCTTCCAGCGGGTATTTTTCCAGTATATCCGCATAGTGATCTGCCTGTTTCCTGTAACTCTTGTTGGTTGCCGCATAGGGATTCCTGGAGCAACTGCTGAACACGTAGGTTGTAAGCAGCAGCGTAAGGACAAAGACTGTTTTAATGGTATTGCTTTCCATGATTTTGTAAAGTACACAATAATAAATAATGGTCGCCTATTGCTGAAAAGTAACCTGCTGTTTAAAACGATATTTCACCCTTCTGTTATGCTGGATCGCCGGGATCCATTTCGGAGATTTGGAAAGCATATTGAGCGCGATCTTGTCAAACGCCGGATGAAAGGGGGCCAATAACGCAGCATCGGTAAGGTTGCCGTCTTCATCAATAGTGAAGGTTACTACCACCACAGCTTTATCAGCATTGGTGATTTGGTATTGTTCGGGAAACCAAAGGTGCTTCAGCATGAATTTTTTCCACGCTTCGGGACCGCCGGGGAAAGATGCCTCCCTGTCGAGGCTGGTTGTATCGGTTTGTTGTGTTCCGTCTTCTGTAAACAGTGTTTTAGCAACGAACGCACCTTCGTTGTAGATTTCAACCGCACTTAGTTTTCCATTCCTATGAAAGTACTGCCATTTGCCATGCTGTTTATACCCGGCACTGTAGCGCCCTGCCGATGAAGGGTTACCATTGTCGAACCAGGTAACTTCAACGCCACTGCCGTCTTCGTTAAATACGGATGAATCGCTGACAAAGCCATTGTTGTGCCAGCTCATACCAAGACCGACTTTATTGCCGTGCAGGTAAGTCACGGAATCCGACATTACCCTATCCGGGTAATATCTAATCCATACGGCTTCCTTTTTATCGTTGACATAGCTCCCTGTTGATTGCAAACTTCTGTTGGGGTGAAAATAGTAGAACAGACCGTTCGCGGTTTTACAGTCCTGGTCGGCATAGTAGCCATCCATTTGCAGCGAACCCTCATGAATAAAGTAATCCCGCCTGTGCCAGCCACTGTCTGTCTTTTCAATCTCACTGTAATACCTTGCATTTACCGCTTCGCAACGGTTCCAGTTGTAATCGTAATACTGTTCAATTTTTTGGGCTGAGGCAAAGTAAGTTAAAGCAATAAAAAACGGTAACAGGCGCATCTTCATAACTGCAAAATAGCGGGAAAAAATACGCAACAGCAAGCCTCCCTGAAATATTTTATGTTTTGGTTCGCTGTAACAAAAACGGTATACCGGTATGGCGGTTATTTATAAATGTTATGCTCTACAAGATCCCAGAGGTTTCCATACAGGTCTTCAAACACGGCTACAGTGCCATACACTTCCTTGGCGGGTGTTCTCACAATCTTAATATGGTTGTCGAGCAGGTTTTGATAATCCCGTTCAAAATTGTCGGTGTGTAAAAAAAGAAAAACCCTGCCGCCTGTTTGGTTACCAATTCTTGATTGTTGCATTTCTGTAGCAGCTTTTGCCAATAAAAGACAGCAACCCGAAGAACCTTGCGGGACCACGAGCACCCAGCGTTTTGTTTCACTTAGCACGGTGTCTTCAATCAATTGGAAATGTAGCTTCTCAGTGTAGAATTTTATGGCTTCATCATAATCCTTTACTACCAGTGCGATATGCGCGATATGCTGTTTCATAAACTTGTTTTGTTGTTGGTTGAATGCACTTTATTTAAATATCGGTCAACAAAATATCATATAAACGCTGGTATAATTAACTGTGGGCAGAGTTTAGTTTTGCTATTCAGGTATTTGTTTAAATTGCCAACCTGATGACTTTGCAAAAATCGTATAAAATCTCAGTCCCCTTCATCCTGTTGTTTTGCTGGCACAACTTTGTCTTCGCAACAAATGAGGACTCTTTATTCAAAGCCTGGGGGAAGGCATTGGAAACAGATGATAAAAACATACCCGCCGTTGTTTACAACATTACCAATACAGCCTATCAATCACTTTCTTTTGAAAATTTCCTCAGCCTGCGGAATGATTTTGGAAAAGTTGCTGCTGCTGTTGAAAACCCTGAACTAAAACTCCGGTACAACATATTGTCCAATTCCCTTGCTGCCAAATTGCCCAACAGGCTGTCTTTTGATTCGTTGTATAAAGAATTCGCAGGCACACTACGGCTTGCACGCCTGCAGGAAAATAATATCATGGTGGCCTGCACCTGCATGACGATTGGAGCGTTAGCGCTGCTTAGACCAGAAATAGACAAGGCCTTTTTTTACGTGTATCAGAGCATCCAGTTAAAGGAGCAGATTGGCTCAAAATATTTCCCCGATATGGGAATGTCTTACTATCTCCTGGCAACTGCGAGCTTTAATTCGGAGCAATTCAGGGGCGCTATCGATTATGGCATTAAGGCTATCAGTTTTCCAGACACTTCTGCCACTAACAAAGCCAGTATGTGCAACGTTATCGGCCTTGGTTATCAACGGCTCAAAATTTATGACTCTGCATTTTATTGGTATCAGAAGGGAAGGGATTGGTGTTCAAGGCCCGACATGAGCGGCACACTGGGTATGATTATTGGCAACGAAGGAATCTCCTGGTACGAAAAAGGAAAATATGATCTCGCACTTCCCTTATTAAAGACTGATTTTACAGAGGGTGCAAGGCACGGCGATTGGGGCAATGTTTGCAATTCAATGCAATGGGCTGCCCGTATCTACCTGGCGCAAGGTAAGATAGACTCTGCCATCAATTACCTGCATTTTACTTTTAACTACACAGCCAGAATGACCAATGTTCGTTATAAGAGAAACATTTATGAAGCCGCCGTTGCAATTTATAAAAGAGCAGGAATGCCGGACAGTGCCTGGTTTTACAACGATAGCGTTAAAGTCTATAGTGACAGCCTGAAAGTAGCTATTGAAAGGTCCAAGCTTAGCTATGTAAAAACGCAAATAGATTACCAGAACAGCATGCAGGAAATTGATAACCTGAAAAAACAACGGGAAACGGAAGTGCTAAAACGCAATGTTGCCATTGGGTTGGTATTACTATCCGCCCTTTCTGCGCTGCTTTTCTGGAACAGGAAGAAAATGCAGATCAGCCATCGCCAGCAATTGCTGCAAAAAGAAAAGGAAGCTGCAGAGCGTGAGGCCATAAACGCACTGGACCGGCTAAAGCTAACAACCCAAAACCTGGTTGATAAAAACAGCCTTATAGAAAAATTGCAGGAACAATTGACAGATCAGCAACTCAACCACGACTTGCAGGAAAAGATCGACCTGCTGCGTGAAGAAGTCATTCTTACCGATGAAGACTGGGCACGTTACCGGTCAACCTTTGAAAGGGTGCATCCCGGGTTTTTAAAAAGACTGAAAAATGATGTTGCCGATATCAGCTTAGCCGAACAACGTATCGCCGCTCTTATCCGCCTGTCATTCGACAATAAACAAATGGCCGCCATTCTTGGCATTTCTTCCGACAGTGTAGCAAAATCAAAAAGGCGTCTGCGCCACCGGTTGAATCTCGAAGCCGGCACCGACCTGGAGGCGTACATCGCAAAGATTTAAGACAGTTTTTTTGTGGAGCCTGGCAACAACTCTTTAATCCTGCTGCTTTTGCGTCGCACACTTGTACGGCGGAACATGCAGCAGCTGCGCAACTTTTTTGGACTACCATTTCAGCGAAGCTGTGCTGTTTGTAGTGTAAACTGCTGCCAAAAGTTAATGGCGTACAAGGGTGCGACGCAACAAAGCTGAATCGCGTTTAGTAGCCGGGTTAAAAAAATCAATTAATAATCAATTCCTTAAGCAAACGGGCGGTCATTGTCCCGTTTTTGTCCGCCCCATGTCTGCCTTTTGTCTCGCCCTGAATTTTGAATCCGCTTGTACTCACGCATACCTTGAACCTGAAATCGAAAACATGAAGAAGCTCGGAAGCTTGTTAATCTTTACCCTGCTACTTCTGATAGTGCTTTGGCTGGTGTACTGGTATTATCAAAAGAAGATTGTTGAAATCGACAACAAGTTGCGTGCTACCAACATTCAGCAGCATTTTTTTTCCGCATCCGTTATCCACTCAACTTTTTTATAAGCCAAACAAAAATTAAACAATGAAAAAGATCACTCATCTTCAGCTTTTAGCTATGTTGCTTTTTTCTGCAGGCGCATTGCGTGCGCAAACAAATACGTTTCCGACTACAGGTAACGTGGGTATAGGCACGTTGTCTCCCGCATCAGCGCTGGAAGTTGTCGGTTCCAGCAAACTTGGTGGTGCTTCAAACAACATTGCCGTTGATGCAAATGGTAACCTCGTTTTTAATGGAACCGCTGCATATAAAGTTGGTGGCAACAGGTATGCTTTTCAATATAGCGGCAATACCAATTACGGTCTGTTTTTCAGCCAGAGCAATGTTCGTTACGAACTCAGGAACAGTGCGGCTACAGCAACTTTTTTTGTTGGTGCAGACAATGGTAATGGCTATTTTTTTGGTAACCTCGGACTTGGTGTACAATCTGCGGCGGCGAAGCTTGATGTTGCCGGTACGGTAAAAATCGCCGATGGTACACAGGGCGCCGGAAAAGTGCTTACGTCAGATGCCAATGGTTTGGCAAGCTGGCAAACATCAACAGGAGGCGGCACGATAACGGGAACGGGTGCAGCAGGCAATCTTGCCTTCTGGACAGGCGCAACGGCTCTTGGCACCAACGCCAATTTATTCTGGGATAATACCAATGGCCGCCTTGGAGTAGGCACTGCCAGTCCTGTTAACAAGCTTGATGTAAGCGGTACCGCAGGGTTGCGTGCTTCTTCTACCAATACCGGCACTGGCACTACCGACTGGATAGCCGGCAACTTCGGCGGCACAGCGGGTGACAGAGTTGTAATGGGTAACCTCAACGGCAGGGCAACGATCGGGGCGCATAACAATGCGCTCGGTGCAT
This sequence comes from Chitinophagaceae bacterium UBA7600, assembly GCA_002478885.1. GTDB lineage: Bacteria > Bacteroidota > Bacteroidia > Chitinophagales > Chitinophagaceae > DLKC01. The sequence goes on along the minus strand of DLKC01000096.1, from coordinate 3,491 downwards.
GGGCCACGCTTTCCCTAAACCAGGGCGGCGGAAACGTAGGTATTAATACGGCCACAGCCAATGCCCAGCTTCAGTTCAGCAATAGCATTGCAAACCGAAAAATGGTTCTTTGGGAAGATGCAAATAATGATAACCAGTATTACGGTTTTGGCATCAACGCCAGTATGTTGAGATATCAGACCTCCGGCACCGGTGATCATGCTTTTTTTGCCGGCACTTCCTCTACGGGGTCCACCGAGTTAATGCGGATAAAGGGCAGTGGAAATGTAGGAATTGGTACCGGTACTCCAAGTGCAAGGCTTCACATTAAAGACAATTCGGGCAGCTGGCCGGCCCAGATTCTTGAAAGCAGTTCGACTGTGGGAACATGGCTTTCCATAGGCAACACTTCAACGAACGGTAAGTGGTTTAGTCTTATTGCTACCGGTAGCGGAAATGGCGGCGGCGCCGGCAGATTTCTGCTTACAACCAATAGCAGTCCTACCTTCACAACCGCCTATGCAATGACAGTAGATAGCAATGCCAATGTAGCCATTGGTCAACTAACAGCATCTACCGGTTACCGGCTTACCGTGAACGGAAAGGTAATTTGTACAGAATTAAAAGTGCAGTTACAACCTTTCCCGGATTATGTATTTGAAAAGAATTACAAACTGAGAACTTTAAAAGAAGTAGAAAGCCATATCGATACGTATAAGCGTCTCCCGGGTATGCCGAGTGCAAAAGAAGTGGAATCAGCAGGGATGAATGTTGGAGAAATGCAGGGTAAGGTGGTTGAAAAAGTAGAAGAGCTTACCCTCTATATTATACAGCAGCAAAAACAAATAGAAGCTTCACAAAAGCAGGTCGAAGCGTTACAACAGCTGGTTGAAATACTGCAACAGCAGGTGGCAGCTAAGAAATAGTCTGAAACATAAAAAGAAACTACAATGAAAAATAATACAATAAATATGTATTGTTTCAGGCTGATTGCGGTTGTGTCGCTACTGCTCGCCCTTGACCAGGCAGCAAGAGCGCAGACTGAAGTTGACCCGCAACATTTCTGGAACGATACGCTGCGGCGTATAGCCCTGCCAACGAGCAATGAACGATGGATCGACCTGCGGGAAGATGCACATATTAACGCAACCAGCTTCTTCAAAGAATATGGTGCTGCTTTGCGCCTAACGGCAAATGATGAAATGCGCATGTTCAGGGTTAAAAAGGATCCGATGGGAAATGTGCATTACCGTTTTAACCAATACTACAAAAACATACGCATCGCCAACGCGGAGTATATTGTTCACGTAAACAACAAAGGCTTCGCATACGTGGCTAACGGCAGGTATGTACGTTCTATGGACAAACCTTTTGCCTATAAACTTAACAATACCGAGGCTTTGGATAAAGCACTAAATAAAGTAAAAGCCACACGGTACAAATGGCAGGACAAATATTGGGAGCAGGAGCTAAAAGACCGTACAAAAAATCCCGACACGTCTTACTATCCTAAAGGCGAACTGGTCTGGACCAAAGACCTTTCCAACGATAACTGGAAAGCTACCGGTTTCAGGCTGGCTTACCAGTTTGACATATTCGCCTCAAGTCCGCGCATATCCCGACATCTGGAGATAGATGCTAATACAGGCGGAGTCATCAACGACATTCCACTGGAAGTTAATTGCACACCCACCACGGTTAACACGATCTGGAATGGCAGCCGGTCTATCAGTACTGATTTTTCCACTTCGCCTAATTACAGGCTCTACGACAACTGCGACGCGACTAATTTCTGGATCAGGGATTTTAATTACCTGGGTAGCGGAAATTATAGTCCCCTTGAGATAAACAGCACGACCAACACGTGGACCACGCAAACCCAACAATTCGGGGGCTCGGTTTTATGGGCATTACGCAGTTCGAGCGACTATTTTAAAAACAGGTTTCTCAGAAACGGGTGGAATGACAATAACGGAATGGTTTACGGTTACGTCAACGCCTACTTCGCTTGCCAGGATCAGTTCGGGAACATATATTTTTGTACAGATAACGCTTCCTTCGACCCGACAACAGGATCAATGTTTGTAGGCCTTGGCAGCAGTAACACGCTCGCCAATAGCTATGGCGCACTTGATATTATCGGGCATGAGTTTACGCACGGTGTAACAGGCAGTACGGTGGGCCTCGTTTATTCGGGCGAATCAGGGGCCATTAACGAATCGTTGAGCGATATTTTTGGTACCGTGATAGAAAGTGTTACCCTTGGCGCTAACAATGATTACCTCATGGGCGACGACAGAACGTCGGGTGCAATACGATCTTTAGCAAATCCAAACCTTCATGCCCAACCCGATACCTACCTGGGAACTTATTGGTACACCGGAACGTCTGATAATGGCGGTGTTCACACCAACAGCGGCGTAATGAACTATTGGTTTTATCTGGTATCAAACGGGGCTTCCGGTACCAACGACAAAGGAAATGCATTCGATGTTGCAGGCATCAGCCAGTCAGAGGCGATAACCATCACTTATTACGCCTACGATTATATGACCAGCACGAGTAATTACAACGACCTCAGAACAGCGACATTAACAGCGGCGAAAATTGCTTACGGCAATTGTTCAATTGAGGCTTACCAGGTAGCGAATGGGTGGTATGCTGTTGGCGTAGGTTCGAAACCAGGAAGCATTTCGGGTGGCGGTGTTTGCGGAGCCTGGCCAATTAACAACGTATTCAATTACTCCGCCGGGGGAACTGTAACCAGTCCGCCTGCCGGTTGCTCCGGCAACAGCACCACAGTTACCGGCGCTACTCTCACCAGTTTTACAGGTAATGCACTGGTGTTTTTGCCTGGGTTTACAGCTTCATCCGGTTGCAATTTCCTTGCTTATGTAACACCTTGTAACGTTACCACGCCACCGGCTGGACCGCAGCCAGCATATGCCGATAATAATTCTGCCGCCATTGCCGGCAATGGTTTAAAGCCACCTGTCGAAGGATTTTCAGCAATGGTTTATCCCAACCCGGCCCGCGCAGCAGCAACGGTTCAGTTGAGGGGTGCCAAGGGCAATGTATCGGTTGTTTTGACCAATATGCAGGGAGCCGTGCTATGGCGTAGCGATCATGTTGGCGGTAATACCGTTTCTATTGCATTGGCAGGGCTGCCTGCCGGTATATACTTTGTAAAAGTGAAAGATAACGAACATACGAAAGTGTTGAGGGTGATGAAAGAATAACTTGTTGTTTCAGGCAATGCGTATAAAAACAGAAGCCGCTTCCGTAAGGAGGCGGCTTTTTTTTATTGCCGGGGCTGGTAACGCTGCTCATCGCCTGTTGTGTCACTCCCTTGTACTGCCGGAACTTTTGGCGGCAATGCAGGGGCCGCGTTTCGAAAATTATGTGTTATCCGTTTTACAGATGGCCCGGACTGTTTTTGCCGGGCAATACGCCCGGCCCACACCAGCCATCTACCAACTCCCTACCAACCATCTACCAAGTATCTACCAAGT